>PAWF01000007.1 GCA_002714015.1 Gammaproteobacteria bacterium
CCAAAAGCTCGCATTTCAGGACTGTTTTCATCTGCATCTGCTGTGCTGTCATCATCGTAGGCTCCAAGAACAAATTCAGAGCTGTAATCTATTGCAACATAGTCGTTAATATCTGCTGCTTTAGTACTATTATTAGTTACTACAATTGCGCCAACAGCAAATGGTAGGGCAACAGCTGCAACCCCAAGTCGACGGATTTTTGACATTTTATATTCCTTTGATTGTAAATTTTCTTTTAGTCACAAAANTATATTTATGATCTGTCACNAACACTTTGGAGGTTTCATAAACTTTGCTTTTTTATTAAATATTTATTAAAAATTTCTCTTTAATTAATTATNGTTAATCAATATTTATACTTAATATTGCAAATGCGANTTATTCGCAATCGCAATATACAAATATTTCAAGNTTATGCTGTTTAATTGGAGATATCTCTAGTCAATATATTTGAAAGTCGTATAAACTAGTTTTTTAAGAAGATAATAAATCTCAATAAAAATAATAACTTATTGGATATTTTACTTTAAATTTTACTACGTAAAGAATANTGTAATATTAATGCAACATGTTGTATAAATCTTATTTTATTTACAAAAAAACTACTTTGAGAGTAAGGTTTATTAAAAAAATTAAGATTCTTTTCATTACTTTTTTCAACAGCATTTTTTAATTTATTAGTTTGCATATATTTTTAAGTTGAGAGAACCAAGTGTTTTTCTGTTACACTTTCAGCATATCCAACGATGGGCGAATTGAGTCTAAAATTAATTTCTAANGGTAAGGAGAACACATGCAAAAGAAAAACATTGCTACCGCAGCAGTATTTTTAGGAGCTGTAATATTTTTTACCTTACCGGCTTTATCACATGATGAGGGTAAAGCAGAGCAGATACTCAAAAATGGGAAAATTTTGTTCGCGAGTAAAACTAACCACGAACACATATTTACTGTGGTTTATTCCAATAGGGTTTGGGCTTGTAGCGTTAAAACAATTGGTGATTGGATTGGTGAAGGAGTTGGCGGTGTAGTCTGTCATTCAAATGGTGTTGATGCAGAGAAATTTGAAACTCTTCAACATGAACAGCATGACTAGAAATAATATTCATANTTAGTAACTAAACAGATTTTTAATATCCCATTTCCTATACTCTCTATCTATCAAGTATCGATTTTTGGAGAAGCAAGTGAAAAAGATAATATGTCTTATATCTTAGAAGCCTTCTGAAACTTATAGTGATAAATAATTTAATACATCGTTATGGAACTAAAGCAATAAGTTTGCTGCCCCCTGAATCTGCCCACAATTTTACTCTTTGGCTTTTAGCGCAGGGCTTTATTCCAGAATTTAGAATTAATCCACGAATATTAGAAAANTTATCCACAGAGGTTTTTGGGATTACCTTCAAGCATCCTGTGGGTTTAGCTGCAGGNTTTGATAAAGATGCGCGTGCNTTGAAGGGTTTATTTCAGCTTGGTTTTTCTTTTATTGAAGTTGGAACAGTTACACCCAAACCCCAGCAGGGCAATCCTCGACCAAGGGTTTTTAGGCTCAGTTCAGATCGTGCTTTAATAAATCGTATGGGGTTTAACTCTCGTGGTCTTGACTATGTGTGCACTAAATTAGAACAATGGCGTAATCGGGATGCTCATGAAGGTGAAGTATTAGGTGTAAATGTTGGGGCTAACAGGGATACATCAGATAAGATTGAAGATTATGTTTCAGGTGTTACTAGATTATTAGGACTTGCAGATTATATTACAATCAATATTTCCTCTCCGAATACACCTGGTCTTAGAGATTTGCAGGAGGGGATAAATTTAAATAAACTTTTAGATGCACTTTGTACAGTTCGAGCAAACAATGCATTTGTGCCTCCNCTACTTTTAAAGGTTTCTCCTGATTTAGATCAAGAGGGGTTATTTAACCTCGTTCAAGCATGTAATGAGAGTGGTATAAAGGGTTTAGTAGTATCAAATACTTCGACAAGTAGGCAAGTCAACTTAGTTTCCAGGTTTAGTAATCAAAAGGGAGGACTGAGTGGGCGTCCTATTAGGGAACTCTCACGCCAAGCCCTGAAGAGTGTTAAAAAGGTAGCACCTGATAATCTTGGAATAATCTCAGTTGGAGGTATTGATGGNGCNGAGGAAGCAAATATTAGGTTTTCAAGNGGGGCACAATTAGTCCAGTTGTATACTAGTTTTATTTTTCAAGGAGCCTTAGTTATTGAGGATGTCCTTATAGGTCTTAACTCAAAAAATGCATAAGAAGCAAAATTTATTTTGCGCTTCTAATTTCAGCTTGAATATCCTTAGCTTTTTGAGAAGGATTATCAGCTTGTGTTATGGGTCTTCCAACAACTAATGCTGTTGCCCCGCTAAGTATAGCTTCTTTGGGTGTTGATGCTCGCTTTTGATCATTTTTCATCGTTCCGAGTGGACGAATGCCAGGTACAAATATTTCTATGTCTTCCCTGACCTTTTGACGTACTATATCTATTTCTTTGGGGCTGCAAACTAGACCATCTATGCCTGACTCTGCTGATAGCGTTGCAAGGCGAACTACAGCATCTTCAGTGTTTCCTNTCATGCCTATGGATTCTAGGTTTGAATGACTTAAGCTAGTTAATATTGTAACGGCTAAAAGTTTTATTCTAGGCAGGTTTAGCCTTTCAGCTTCCTCGTGTGAAGCTGAAACAGCTGCCTTAAGCATCTCAGATCCTCCACTTGCATGCACAGTTAGATAATTTGGTGTGAAAGGGGCTATGCTGCGAACAGCACCTGCGACTGTATTTGGAATGTCGTGGAGTTTTAAATCAAGGAATAAAGGTAGACCTAAGGTCTTAATTCGTTCTATTCCTTCCTGCCCATTTGAGCAAAAGAACTCTAGACCTAGTTTAAAGCCATCGACTGATTCTGAAAGTTTATTTGCCAAGGCTTCGACTGTTTTAAGATCCTTACTATCAAGGGCGCAATATAAAGAAGCAGTTTTTTCCATTTTTATAAAGTTTTCATTAGTGCAGTTTTTTTATGAGATTTCATCAAAGTTTGTATATTATATTGTTAACATATAGTTGGCGCAAAGGGGAACGGGCTGATGTAGATAACTATAATTGGAAGTATATATAGTTTAAATTATTTGGAATTATTATGCCTGATAAAGCTAAAATAAATTCTCCTATTGTTTGTGGTTCTGTTGCAGATGCAACTGCGCAGGCTATTTTGGAGTCGAAATCCTTTTTAATAAGACCGGAACAACCATTTAGATTAACATCTGGGCTTCTCGCACCTTTTTATATCAACTGTAGGCAGATATTAAGCCATCCTAAAGCTAGAAGTATTATTGCTAACGGTTTGGCTAATGCGGTAGAAGCCACAAATACTAAAATAGTTGCGGGAGGCGTAACTGCTGGTGTGCCATATGCAACCATGGTCGCAGACCGCCTTGATTTACCGCTTGTATATGTTCGTTCAGAGCCTAAAGCACATGGAACTGGTGCTCAAATTGAAGGAGGTAATGTTTCTGGTAAACAGGTAGTTTTAATTGAAGATTTAGTAACTACTGGGAANAGTATAATGCATTTTGCTGAAATNCTTAGAGNTTCAGGAGCTATAGTAGAAAATGTAATTGTGATGTTTGCCCGTCTTACAAGNGATGCTTTNCCTAAAATAATAGACTCTGAATTAAAGCTTTNCTGGTTATGTGATTTAGAAAGGTTGCTTAATATAGCACTAAGCAATGGTAGTGCTGATTCAGCTCAGTTAAATGAAATAAATTCATTTCTGGATGATCCTAAAGGTTGGTCTAATGCTAATGAAAAGTGATAAATATTTTTATGGTTTATAACTTTTATGGTTTATAACTAAAGTCTTTTTATATATTATTACTTTTATTATTTCTATCTATTGATTGGAATAAAGTTGGGCGGGCTTGAATTTAATCAAGCCCGCCCCCCAGTGCTGGTTGCTCAGTGTTAAANACACTGTCCGGGATAGCAACCTGCATTGGTTTGTTTACTCCGCTGCAGCCCCAGTAGCTTCCTCTGTTGTGCTGTTTTCATCAGTAAATTGTTCGGTCTCAGTGGAGGCATCCATAGCAGTTGTAGAAGTTTCACCTCCGCTGACTGCTATATTGATAGCATCAAAGTACCCTGTTCCTGCTTCCCTTTGATGTCGTGTTGCTGTGTATCCGTTTACTTCATCTGAAAACTCAGCATCCTGTAGTTCTGAATATGCTGCCATTCCTCTTTTAGAATATCCACGGGCAAGGTCAAACATTCCATGATTTAAGCTATGAAAGCCNGCTAGTGTAACAAATTGNAATCTATAACCCATTGCGCCAAGTTCTGACTGGAATTTTTCAATTGATTCTGTTTCTAAATTGGCACGCCAATTAAATGATGGAGAGCAGTTGTAGGCCAATGCCTTATTCGGGAAAACTTTATGTATTGCTTCTGCAAATGTTCGAGCCTGTTCAATATTTGGTCTTGATGTCTCCATCCAAATAAGATCACAGAAAGGCGCACAGGCCAGCCCTCTTGCAATACATCTCTCCATACCTTCATTCTCTCTTAGTCGATAGTACCCCTCTGCTGTTCTTTCACCGGATATAAACGGATGNTCCCTATCATCTATNTCACTTGTTAAAAGTTGAGCACTGTCTGCGTCCGTGCGACAAATAATAACTGTNGAAGNNCCCATTACGTCTGCAGCCAANCTAGCGGCATTAAGNTTTCGAATATGTTGGGAGACTGGGATTAGAACCTTCCCTCCAAGATGCCCACATTTCTTTTCAGCAGCAAGTTGATCTTCAAAATGAATACCTCCAACTCCTGCTTCTATGTATGCTTTAGCTATTTCAAAAGCATTAAGTGAGCCACCAAAACCTGCTTCAGCATCTGCTACGATAGGGGCAAACCAATCTATATTTTCTTGTTGTTCTCCGTCATGAATTTCTAAGTGCTGAATTTGATCTGCCCTAGTTAGNGCGTTATTTATNCTCTTAGCAAGTGCTGGACCTCCATCTGCGGGGTATAGACTCTGATCAGGGTAAGTCTGACCAGCCCCGTTTGCGTCAGCTGCAACTTGCCACCCCGATAGATAAATTGCTTTTAATCCTGCGCGAACCATTTGGACTGCTTGACCGCCAGTCATAGCACCAAGNGTATTTATNTACATTTCATTATTTATTAGCGACCAAAGTTTGTTTGCAGCATGTTCTGCNAGGCTATAACGAATTGGGAGAGAGCCGCGTAGTTTTTCTACTTGTTCAGGAAGATAATTACGCTCGATGCCATCAAATCGATTATTATCATCTGTGTTAACAAGATAGTTAAAAGAATTTGTAGACATTTACGACTCCTGATCCAAATAGTTAATTATTTAAGGCTTGCGGATAATGTAGATACCTTTTGAAAAAGTCTATAAACTATTGATAATAATAATGTATTTATGTATTATAAAGAAAATATACATTATATCATTTTGTAATTATTGTAAATATTTGTCATTATAAACTATTCAGCGGGTAAGTGTATGGATGATAGAAAGGTGATGGTTGGTCAACGTGTACGCCGTTTAAGACAAAGCCAGGGCAATACTCAAGCGCAGATGGCGTCTGAATTGGGCATATCAACTAGTTATTTAAACCTTATAGAAAGAAATCAAAGACCAGCAACGGTTCAATTTTTGCTAAGATTAGGACAGGTCTTTGATATAGATTTAGTTGAGTTTGCAGGAAATGATGAGGCTCGAATAGCAGCTCAATTACGTGAAGTTTTTGCTGACTCTATATTCAAACAATCAAATATTTCAGCACAAGATATAGAAGATATAGCTGCTGCAAGTCCAATTGGTGGGGAAGCGGTATACTTACTTTATAAAGCATACCGAAACTTGTCAGAACGCGTAGTAGTTGGAATACCTAAAACAGAAATGGAGAATGGACCACTTTCGTCCTCTGAATTCATACCTGATAATAACTCTAGCCCGCGTGAAGCAGTGCTAGACTATCTTCAGTCTGAACAAAATTACTTTCCTGAATTAGAGTCTGCTACAAGTGAACTAATCCCATTATTAAACTCCAAGGGAGTTGACCTCATAAGTTCCCTAGCAGGTATTTTAGAGTCACGACATAGTGTTCGTTCAAGGGTATTACCGGTTGATGTGATGGGTGAAACACTGAGTCGTTATGACCGACACGGTAGAAGAGTTTTAATTTCAGAAGCTTTAGGATTAGAAGGGCGAGTATTTCAAATGGCACTTCAACTGGTAAGTATGGAGTGTCTTGATATCATAACGGATATTATAGATAAGGCTAAATTAAGAGATATGCCGACTAAACGTTTTTTAAAAGATCAATTAACTGATTATCTAGCAAGGTCTTTATTGATGCCATATATGACCTTTAAAGAAGCTGTTGACGATCTTCGCTATAATTTTGTTTTGTTGTCACGAAGGTTTAACGTTCCGATAGAGCATGTTTGTTTTCGCGCTGCCTCTTTGCAAAAACCTGGGGCAAGGGGCGTACCAATATTTCTAATGCAGGTCGATGCGGCAGGCACACTTTTATATCGTTGTAGCTCTAATAAATTTTATCCACCTCGTTTTGGTGGTTTATGTCCCCGATGGAATCTCTACGGTATTGGTGCTGGCGCCTACTCTGTTTGGNCAAGCAAAATATGTACACCTAATGGTATTCAATTTGCATCGTTTTCTATTAGAACTCCATCTCCAAGTGTTTCTAAAATGCAAGGAAGTGAGCCTACTTTAGTTACTATTGTAGGTTGTGAAAGTGGCCAAGCACAAAATTTTGTTGATGCTGATAGNTTNAGATTTGGATCTTCAGATCAAAGTATTAATGAAATCACTTTCTGTGAGTGTATGATGTGTCAGCTTAATAGCTAATATTATGCTATTAAAGTTAAATTAAAAATTTTAAATAACTTTAATCACTAATTTTGTATTTCGTTCTGGCGTTTTTGCCACGTCCAAGCACGTACCGATTCATAAGAATCTTCAGAATTTTCAACTAGGTAGTCTATAGGATCAATTAAACGCTCTCTGATTGCAATACCCTCTAAAATACTCAGACTAATACGTGTATTTGAGGCTAGAATCCAAGATCTTGGGTCTAGAAGCATATTTGCACCTAGGCCCAGAGAATCTCTCGCAGAGGTTGGTCCAAAAAATGGGAGTACCAAATAAATTCCTTCTCCGACTCCTAAATTATAGAGTGTTTTGCCAAAATCTGATTTGTGTGAGGGTAAGCCTAGGTTTTCNGCTACGTCAACTAGTCCCGCTAATCCCGCNGTAGAATTAATTACAAAGCGGCTAAATGAAACAGCAGCATCTTGAAACTCTAATTGAACTAAGTCATTAACAAAAACAAGTGGCTCCCCTAAATTATTAAATGCTCTTAATATGTAAGGNNTAGCAATATCCGGCACAAANAAACGATAGGTTTTTGCNAATGGTTCAAAAATTAAAAAGTCAAGCGCTCCATTACCATAAAAGAAAACTCTATTAAGNCCTTCAAGGGGGTCTATATTTGCATANCCATCAGNACCNCCGTTGGAAGGAAGCTGNGGCCAAAACTTTAATGCTTCATTGTTTTGTCTAGNAGGATTAATNACTTTATCAAGNNTAGCCTTGGTGGCATGNNTTTTATTTCTTANTAACTGAGCCTGGNNATGTTTTTGTGNAGGCAAAANTATCCGCCCTTGGGATTTGAAAAATTGAGGAAAACTGATACTTACCCTTTTGATTATAGCTTCTCGCTGNTTTGGAGCTAGCTGAATAGCTTTTTCCATTGCGGGNTCTAANAATATTGGGTTTTGCGCTACAATGCCTATTATAGTTGTTTCCAAATGATGAAAGCCCCCNCGACGAGGTTCATCAATTATACTACCATGACTTGCTATAATCTCTTGATCGCGATTAGCTGCTATAGATAAAGCCAAACTTAGCTTTTCTGGTAATTGAATTTGTGATTGAGAATTCGCATTATCTGCACTTAACACCATCAGCAAAAAAAAGCAGATAGACCAAAGAAAACTAATTATGCAAATTGTTATATTGCCTTTGGTCATAAACTCATCCTTTTGATAATAAATGGAAATATTTATCCATATCAATATTACCGCCTGAGGCTACCACTACTATTGTTTTACCGTAAATATCGATTTGATTTGTTAGAGCTGCGGCAAGTGCTANAGCACCNCCAGGCTCAATAACTAACTTTAAATATTTAAAGGCTAATGCCATTGCCCTAATTACTTCTTTATCAGAGACAACAAGGCTTTTTTCAAGCATATNTTTATTTATTTCATAAGTGATTTTTCCTGGTATTGGGGCTAATAAAGCATCNCAAATTGNATAAAAATTAGTATCAGTGACACTCTTTCTATATCCGCTTTCAATAGATAGTCGATGATCATCCCAGCCAAATGGTTCAGCAGCATAAATCTTTGTATTTGGCCATGNGTCACTTATTGCTAAGCCAACCCCAGCTATTAATCCACCACCACCAGTAGGAACAACTANCAAATCTGGTAAAACGTTNAATCTAATACATTGCTCNACAATTTCCAGCCCAGTTGTCCCCTGACCTGCAATAACTGTGGGTTCATCGTATGGCTTAATTATAGTTAGTTTATGTTCTTCAGCNAACATTTGCCCTAATTTTTCTCGATTTTCTTCGGCTCTATTATATTGATGAATATGGGCGCCATAACTACTTGCCCCCTCCAGCTTAATTTTTGGTGCGTCTGAGGGTATTACAACATGAGCTTTTAATGCTAAAAGTTGAGCGGCACATGCTATAGCATGGGCATGGTTACCTGAAGAATATGCAAGAACNCCCATTTCTTTTTGTTTTGGATTAAGCAATGAAAGTGCATTTAANGCACCACGNAANTTAAAAGCTCCAGTTTTCTGCAATGTTTCAGCTTTAACTAAGATTCTTCCACCAGCTATTTTATTAAGTAATGATGATTCAATCAGAGGTGTTAATATAGAATGCTTAGATATTCGTTTTGCGGCTTGCTTAATATCAAAAATATTGGGTAAAGTTTTTGGTGATTCCTCCATGGATAACTCCATATTATAGTTCAATAGACTAATAAGGTCCCTAAAGGATCANGCAGCTAATTACTAATANAACTAAAGATTGTTTTATATGNTCTAAAACTTTCTTTAAATCCTAAAATTATATTTTACTTGATAATACCTCTCCTTAAATCTGACTCAATATTAAATCCATGTTTATTATTTCTCATTAGGCGTCTGTATACCTGTAATCCTTCAATCACTCTCTGAATATAATTACGGGTTTCCTGAAGTGGAATTTTTTCAATCCAATCAATTATATCGATATTGTTATTTTTTCTAGGGTCACCATATGTATTGAGCCATCGTGAGAGGTTTCCAGGTCCTGCGTTGTATGCCGCTAAGGCTAAAGTATAAGAGCCACCATAATTTTCAATAAGGCTATAAAGGTATTCACTTCCTAATTTTATATTGTATGAAGGATCGCGGGTAAGTTGAGATTTTGAAAANNCTAACNGANGGNTTTTAGCNACTGATTTCGCCGTTCTTGGCATTAATTGCATAAGTCCACGAGCACCAGCCCTACTTATTGCATCATNGTAAAACTGACTTTCTTGACGAATGACGGCTAANACTAATGCATGCTCAAGATCATTATCAGCTAATGCAAAAGGTACTAACGGCACTGGAAATAAATACTTTTCGTTATGATAGCCATCTCTTGATGCACGCTTTGCAGCAGCTATCGCTAAATCTGGTCTTTGTAGTTCTTTAGCTAAAGATGAGATATGTACAAAATCATTCGATGTTTTAGCTAGTTCACCCAGTTTAAGAAGTATAGAACGTACCANCTGATCTCGCCCAACAAAGGCTAATCTGCGAGCGGCTGAGAATAANGCNTGATTTTTAAGAGAACTACTAATAGCAATANTNGTATTTTGTTCCACACATTCTGGTTTAGAAGCTTCACTTTTTCTAATTAATTCAATAGCAAGTTGACCGTAGAATGTAGTGCAGTAACGGGCTGCAACTTTAAACCATTTTTCAGCTGTGAGTTTATTACCTGCTACATCAGATGCTCTTCCTGCCCAATAAGAGGATCGTGCTCGGCTAATTGGCATGACAACAGCGTCATAAATACTAGAAAAATGATTCAAAGCCATTAGTGGTTCATTAAGTAAGCGAAGAGATATCCATCCTGATAGCCACTCAGCCTCAGAAAAAGTCGTAGCGTGCATTTGCCCGTGTTCGGCGGCTAAAAGATATGCCTGGTCATATTTTTCAGACTTTATAAGGTTCCTGACTTGGATTTTTCTTTCATGCCACCATAGCCTTGGTTTTACCAAGCTTATCAGGAGAATTAAACAAAATTTCCCTTGATGATTCATTCTTGCCTTTTTTNCTTCTCCAACGAACTCTTTCATATTTTAGACCAGGATCNTTTTTAAGTTGTTCNGGCAATTTAGCAATTGCTGNGTCAACTCCTCTATAAAAGTTTCTTAGTGCTAAGCGTGCAATNGCAAGGTCTTTATATTTGCTATCTACAAAGCGAAACATTTGTTTTGCTGCCACCTCTTTGTTATTCCAAAGAAGCTGATCGAGTCTAGCTAGGTGATTCTCTTTAGTTAAAAATTCTCGATATTTTTTTTCAGTGATTANTAAATCCTTGCGGCTATAATGNTCNAGCANCCAAGATTTACNTATGAAAATNTTGGCTNGGTCNTTGTTTCCCTCTCTTAAGAGAGCTTCAGCTAGCCTNAGACGACCTTGNTTACTTACTGGATCTTGCCAACGATACCANTCTANAACAGGTGTATCATTNNTTTTTGCTGCTAGTGCTCGATCAGCTGTTGATAATAAANTACTTTGNCTCGGCCAATCGCGATGGGAATTTATAAAGTTAGAAATGTTGAANAAAGAAGGGAAGCTATAAGGATCNGTATAAGTNATCCANTTTATTATTTCTCGAGCAGATTGGTCATTAATTATTTTACTTATGGCTAAAGCTTTTGAATATTTTCCCCTATCCAAAGCAATCAGAGCCTTATNAAANTTTNTAGAATCNTTACCAGAAAAAGGGGGGGGNNGGGGAATTNTAAAATTTTCTGCTGTTACATTATTTGTANCAGTTACCCCTATAATTAAACAAAANGCATAAAGGATATTAATTAATAGANGCAAAGTGAATTCCTAATGAAAATTTCCTNCTATTTTAATAACAGCTTTAAGGNTGGTAAGGTAGTTAAAGATTATTATTTCAGNTAGGTTTTCTTNCCNACTCTTGTGATTACTCGATCCCCCTACTATTGTTATATTCTGACAAAAGCAAAAATTGAGGTTTCTTAGAATGACCAAATTTGAAGGTTATTTTACTGCATTAGTAACACCTTTCTCTAACGGAGAGGTTGATGAACCAGCATTCCGGGACTTGGTAGAGTGGCAAATAATAGAGGGAGCAAAAGGTCTTGTTCCATGTGGTACAACAGGCGAGTCTCCCACACTAACGCATTCGGAGCATATGCGCGTTGTGGAACTCTGTGTAGAGGTTGCTGCTGGAAGGGTTCCCATAATTGCTGGAGCTGGCTCTAATGCAACAAAGGAGGCATGTGAGCTTACCCAACATGCCAGAGATGCAGGAGCAAGCGGGGCTTTGTTAGTAATGCCTTATTACAACAAACCAACACAAGAAGGAATGTATCGCCACTATATGACAATAGCTGATACTGTAGATATCCCACAAATAATATATAATATCCCAGGGCGCTGCGTAGTTAATATGTCACTGGAAACGATGACTAATTTATCACGGCATGAGAATATTGTAGGTGTAAAAGATGCTACTGCTGATCTTTGTATGCCGACATTGGTGAAAGCAGCTTGCGGTGAAGAATTTATACAATTTTCAGGAGAGGATGGAACAGCACTTGGCTTCTTAGCTCAGGGTGGGCACGGAGTAATTTCTGTTACTGCAAATATAGTACCCCGCCTATGCTCTGAATTTTTTAAGTCATGGAAAGCTAATGATGTTTTAAAGGCATTTGAACGTCATATGGCCTTGATGCCACTACATGATGTGATGTTTTTAGAAAGCAACCCAATTCCAGTTAAATTTGCTTTATCTTTAATGAAACGATGTATTGGTGAGTACAGACTACCTCTTTGTGAACCTAGCAAGGAAAATTCTGACCTGATAGAATCAACAATGTATAAATTACAACTTTTGTAGGGCAAATAATTTGTTTATACAATTTGGATAACTTGAAGGATGGCTAGTAACTCATCAGTTAGCAAAAAAATAATAGCCGTTAACAGGAAAGCTCGGCGAGATTATAAAATTGAGGATACGCTGGAGGCTGGAATAGTACTCACCGGAACTGAGGTAAAGTCATTACGACTTGGAAGAACCAATATTGGTGATTCTTACGCAGCTGAGAAGGGTGGAGAAATTTTTTTACAAAATGCACATATAAGTGAATATTTTGCAGGTAATATTGAAAATCATGAGCCAAATAGACCGCGAAAGTTGCTTTTGAGGAGCAGGGAAATTGCTAAGTTAATTGGTACATTAAGACGTGGGGGCATAACGCTAGTTCCCCTATCTCTTTACTTTAACCCTCGTGGGATAGCTAAAGTGGAGCTTGCAGTTGCTTCAGGAAAGCGAAAATATGACAAAAGGCAAACCGAGAAGGCCCGCTCGTGGCAAAGGCAAAAAGAGCGATTAATTCGTAAAGATGTATGATTTTTAATTTTTTTTGAGCAAATTTTGAATATCAATAAATATTGATTCAAACATTTTTGTCGACAATCTCCCAGTATTAGTGTTGAGCCTAGAACAGTGATAGCTATTAACAAGAATACGACCATCTTCTAGATGGTGAATTGCTCCATGATTAAATTTGTATTTTGATATTTTAAGACCCAAAGCGCTTAAAGTGGCTTTATGAGAAATATGACCTAGGCACAAGAAAATGAATAATTTCTGCATCTTGTTGATTTCAAGCTTAAGAAACTTAGCACAAGAGGATATTTCCTGAGCAATAGGTTTATTATTTGGTGGAACGCATCTGACAGCATTAGTTATTCTAGCGTCGTTTAATTTCAAGGAGTCATCGGCGGCTGCAGCATAATTTCCGTTAGCAAATCCAAACTTTATCATTGTTGGGTAAAGTAATTCTCCAGCGTAATCACCGGTAAATGGTCGACCAGTTCGATTGGCTCCTTTCAGTCCCGGTGCAAGACCGATAACTAGGAGACGTGCATCTAGTGATCCGAAGCTTTCAACCGGACCATTATGCCAATCTGCATAACGTAAATCGTTATCTCTCCGAAATAGAGTTAATCGCGGACAGATTGAGCATTTCTTATCAGGTTTATGCCAATAATTAATATTTGGACTCACTTTGCATCCTCTGCATTATCAGGCTGTTGTGATTTTTTAGAAAAGCTTGCTTTAGAAGGAGGAGAAGTTGAATTAGTTATGTTGTTATTAATGATTTCATCAGAGAAATTTTGAGTATTAGTATTTTCAACATTAAGGCTAATATTATCTAATATATCCTCTAGTTCGACAAAGTCATCAGCTTGTCGCCTTAATTCATCGGCTATCATTGCAGGAACAGATTTTAATGTACTTACTACCGTTACCCTTACTCCTTTTCTTTGAATGACCTCTACTAAATATCGGAAATCTCCATCTCCTGAAAATATTATTGCATGATCTATGTGGGGGGCAATTTCTAGGGCGTCTATAGCTAATTCTATATCCATATCTCCCTTTAATTTTTTGCGTCCATCAGAATCAATAAATTCCTTAGTAGGTTTAGTTTTAAGGGTGTAACCATTGTAAGCAAGCCAGTCTACTAAAGATCTGATCGAAGAGTGATCTTGGTTTTCAGAAATAGCAGTATAATAATATGCTCTTAAAAGTTCTCCATCATTATTAAATAATTTTAGCAGCTTTTTAAAATCAATAACGACCCCTAAAGCCTTTGCTGATGAATGTAAATTGGAGCCATCTATAAAAAACGCAAATTTATTTTTTTCTAATTTGGGCATTCCATGTCTCCACATATATATCTTGTCGATGGTTTATTATTGTTTTTTTACTAATAGAGGTAGTATTTGAATTTATTAGAGTAGGTTTATAACAGTTAGAGTTTTGGAGATTATACATGATTTTAATTGGTCTAGGTGCAAATTTACCTAGTAACAAATTTGGAGAACCTGAAAAAACTCTGCTTGGAATTATAGGTTATTTAAATAATAGCGGGATAAAGGTTTTGTCAAAGGCACGTATTTATAAAAGTGCACCTGTGCCCATATCTGATGACCCGTGGTTTTTTAATACTGTCATTAGTGTCCAAACAAGCCTTACACCATGCTCTTTAATGCGAATGCTTTTAGATACTGAGATAAAATTTGGACGTAAAAGGTCACTTATAAATGCCCCACGCATAATAGATATCGATTTATTAGATTATGAAGGGTTAGTTATGAGAGAAAGTTCAGAAATTTTTGAATTAGATTTAGTGCTCCCTCACCCACGAATGGATAGTCGTGCCTTTGTTATGCTTCCATTGTTGGAATTGGCTCCAAATTGGAGTCATCCAATCTCAGGATTAAGTATTCAAAACTTAATAGAAAATTTAGATCCTTCACAAAATATAGTTGTATTGGGTTAATTAAATGCAATATCTAGCTATTATAAATTATTACAAAATAATTTTATCACCAAATTGCTTGCGCGTTCTATTTAGCACATATATATATTCGCGTTGGCTTTAATAATAAACTTTTTGAATTATTGCGGGGTGCTCTAAATGGCGCGAGTTACAGTCGAAGATTGCGTTACAAAAGTAAGAAATCGTTTTGAATTGGTTCTGCTTGCAGCACAAAGAGCTCGTGATATTCACTCAGGCTCTGATCTTACCGTAGATAGAGATAACGATAAAGATGCTGTAGTTGCCCTTCGAGAGATTGCCGAAGAGAAAATAGAACTCGACCAGTTGAGACAAGAGCTAGGGCATGGCAGACAATTCTTAATTGATGATGATGATGATGATTTGGAAGAAGAAAACCCTACGATGATCGCTGCAGAACAAGCATGGGCAGGTGTAACTTCGGCTCAAGAGGCAGAAGCAGCTACATCCTCGGAAAACACTATTGTAGATACAAAAGATTCGAAAATTGAACCTGTTGAAGTTGGGATAGCGGAAGATAAAACTCCTTCTTCCGAAGCGGAATAAGTTAATTAGTCCTGTCTCAGACTGATTTATAAAATATTTTTGAAATACCCTTTTATTATTGGGCAGCCATAGGCAGGTGTTTCCAGCTCGCTAAATATATATTGCAATGGGGGCAAAAGTGATTCGCCAATACGAACTTGTAGAGCGGGTTAAGTCCTATGAACCTGGTGCCGATGAGAAACTTCTCAATCGTGCTTATGTCTTCTCTATGAAGGCTCATGGCTCTCAGACGCGTGCTAGCGGAGACCCTTTTTTCTCTCATCCACTTGAAGTNGCAGGTATTTTAACAAGCTTAAAATTAGATTCTGCCTCAGTAGTNACAGGGTTATTACATGACACGGTTGAAGATACATTAGCTACATTGGGGGAAATTGAAGAGGGGTTTGGTTCAGAAATTTCTCGTTTAGTTGATGGGGTAACAAAGTTATCCCAGTTTGAATTGCAATCAGATAAATCTAGGCAGGCGGAAAATTTTAGAAAATTTTTGTTAGCTATGAGTGAAGATATTCGTGTNCTTATAGTTAAGTTAGCCGATCGTNTACACAATATGAGAACCCTCAATTATATTTCTAAAGATTCTAAGCGATCAAAAATNGCNATGGAGACGATGGATATTTATGCTCCATTAGCAGGTAGGATTGGNCTTCATAGTATAAAAGATGAACTNGAGGATCTTGCATTCGGAGAATTAAATTCNAGTGCCCGTACTTCTGTTTTAAAGAGGTTAGAATTTTTAAGAGCAGAAGAAGGAAGTTTAGTACCTCGTGTTTTAGCTGGATTAAATCAAACGCTAAAAGTGGCTGGTATAAACTGTCAAATAACAGGAAGAGAAAAAAGCCCCTATTCAATATGGGTAAAGATGCAGCGAAAAAATATAACTTTTGAACAGCTATCTGATATTATAGCTTTTAGAATAGTCGTAGAAAATTTGGAAGAATGCTACCATACACTCGGTATAATGCATAAAGAATACCCAATGGTTCCTGGGCGATTTAAGGATTACACTAGTACCCCAAAGCCTAACGGTTATAGGTCCTTACACACAGCCGTTATTGGACCTGAGCGACAGAGAATAGAAATACAAATCCGTACTAAAACAATGCATGAGGAGGCTGAGTACGGTGTTGCTGCTCACTGGGCGTTTAAGCAAGTGAAAGGCTTAGGAGACGGCAGTAAAAAATATCGTTGGATGCGAGATTTATTAGATATTTTAGATAAGGCTGCTGGTCCCGAGGAATTTTTAGAACATACTAAACTTGAAATGTTTCAAGACCAGGTTTTTTGTTTTTCACCAAAAGGAGATCTCATTGAGCTACCGCAGGGAGCTACGCCAGTTGATTTTGCTTATGCTGTCCATTCAGATATCGGTGATAGCTGTGTTGGGTCAAAAATAAATGGACGTATGGCGCCGTTAAAAACACAATTGCAAAACGGAGATCAAGTAGAAATAATTAAATCNCGTATAAGAGCCCCTTCACCTACATGGGAAAGATTTGTTATTACTGGTAAAGCAAGGGCAAGCATAAGACGCTTTGTAAGATTTAAGGAAAGGGAAGAGTTTATTTCTCTTGGGGAGGCAATCGCAAGAAAAACCTTTCGTGAACATGATGCGGATTTTGATGAATCTATTATTGCAAATCATGCATCATCACTAAAGGGGTTAGACCTTAAGGATGTATTTGCTAAACTTGGTAGTGGNGAATTAACTAGCCATAAACTTGCTGAAATACTTTTTCCAACTCGTGGGCTCGAGTCCATAAGAAATAGAGCACTCTCATTTGTTCGAAAACGTTCCGGGGAAGTAAAGGCTGGTGACCAAGGNGTTCCAATCCGAGGTCTTANACAAGGNATGGCTTTACATATTGCNGAATGTTGTAATGCGTTACCTGGTGAGCGTATTGTTGGTATTGTTACAACTGGACGAGGAGTAACTGTACATACCATAGATTGTGAATCATTAGCTGAATTTGGAGAAACTCCCGAGCGTTGGCTGGACCTATCTTGGGATAATACAAGTGGAATTAATAAGGTCCATATTGGACGCATTGATATGGTGGTGGTGAATGAAACTGGTGCTTTAAGTGATGTAACTGCTGCAATAGCTCGTAGCCAGGGTAATATTACTAACCTAAAAATTTCAAGTCGCGAGCAAGATTTCTTTGAGCTCATTGTTGATGTTGAGGTGCAAGATATTAGACATTTGTCAGAAATAATTGCGAATTTACGTTTAGTGCAATGCGTAAGTCGCGTGAAAAGAAATAGACATTGATAAACATAAATTAAGAGTTAAATTGAAGGTAGGTATAATCCATGCTTAATTTTATTTCACGGGTGTTTAGTATTTTTTAATAAATAGAGTTAGTGAACGATAATTTGAAAAGTTACCTCACAGGATGTTAAGTAGACTTTGCGTCCCTTAAAGGAATAATTAGGAGGCGAATTTGATTTATGTGGACTTGCATGTTGTGGTTAAAATCTGATGGGGCTATTTAAGCGCAGGCAGAAAATAACTGTTTTAGCACGTATCCGAGAAGTACTCTGGCCCAGTATGGGGTGGAAGCGTATGGGTCTTTATTTCTTAATAAGAATAAAAAGGCTCCCGGGAACCCCCTATAGTATTGCTGCTGGCTTTGCTTGTGGAGCCGCTATTTCGTTTACCCCTTTTGTAGGTCTCCACTTTATTCTTGGAGCGGTAATAGCTTGGTTAATGCGTGCAAGTCTAATTTCATCAGCTATTGGTACTGCTGTTGGTAATCCATGGACATTTCCTTTTATATGGGGAGGAATTTATTGGCTTGGTACTAAAATCTTAGGTTATGAACGAGGTCAGGAGTTACCTGCAGAACTTACAATTAGTGTAATATTTGAACAGCCAACAGCAATTTTTATTCCTATGCTAATTGGTGGGATACCAGTGGCACTAATAGTTTGGATAATATTTTTCTTTCCTATTAAGCGTTTTATTGCGAATTACCAGAAGCATAGGAAGCAGTCTCGCTTAATGAGGCGCGAAGTTTTAGCATCTCAAGCTCAAGGTGGCTTAAAAAAAACAGTTAATGAAAGTGCTTTTAATGAATCTAGTAGTAAAAAAAATATAATAGATACAGTTGGTAGCAGGATGCATATTGATGAATAATCTATTGCGACTAGGGGTTAACATTGACCATGTAGCGACAATTAGAAATGCTAGGGGAGGCATTCATCCGGACCCTTTAGAAGCAGCACTAAAAGCCGAAAAAGCTGGTGCTGATGGTATTGTATGCCACTTAAGAGAGGATAGACGTCATATTTCAGATAAAGACCTAAATAGGTTGATCAAGGAAATAGACTTACCATTAAATTTAGAAATGGCGACTACAAATGAAATGCTAAATATTGCTCTTAGGCATAAGCCCCCAGGAGTATGTCTTGTCCCCGAGAAACGACAAGAGCTTACCACGGAGGGTGGACTTGATGTTATATCTAAGGTTGATGAGATCTCAAAATTTGTTCATACCCTCTCGCAAGCCAATTGTTTTGTTAGCCTGTTTGTTGACCCTAATCTAAGGCAAATTGATGCAAGTTATTCTTCTGGCGCACCTGCTATTGAGTTGCATACGGGGAACTACTGTGATGCGACAACTAAGCACGAGAGAGACGAGAATCTGCAGCAAATAGTTGCAGCAACGAGACATGCTATCGATCTAGGATTAGAGGTAAGAGCAGGCCACGGTCTCTCTTTTGATACTGTAGAGCCGATAGCTGCAATAGAGGGTATAACTGAATTAAATATAGGACACTTCTTGATTGGAGAGGCTATTTTCTCGGGGTTAGAAATTGCTATTAAGCGTATGCGTAAACTTATGGATTCCGCACGTGGCATAGTATCTTCAAAAAGTTAATTATTAGGGTTCAGTATATTTTTTCAATATAGGGTGGGACTGTGATAATAGGTACAGGCATAGATGTAATTGATATTGATAGGATTTCTAAAGTTTTAAATCGATATGGCGAAAGGTTTACGCATAGAATATATACTTCTGTTGAGCGACAAAAGTCTGAAAGTCGTGTCAATAGAATAGAAAGTTATGCTCGACGTTTTGCTGCTAAGGAAGCGTGTGCGAAAGCTTTAGGAACTGGCTTTCGAAAAGGGGTTTTTTGGCGTGATTTAGAAGTTTCTAATTTACCATCAGGACAGCCAACTATGATACTTGAAGGTGGGGCAAGACAGCGATTAGAAAAAATTACACCCTTGGGAATGACAGCAATGGTTCATCTTTCCTTAACTGATGAACCGCCTATGGCTCAGGCTATAGTTATTATAAGCGCATTATTGAAACAACCTAATAGAAGTGAGAGTTAGATTTATTAGTGATTATTATGGTTTTATATAAGGGGTTTTAATAAATGGTATTTAGATGGTAGAGGCAAATAAAAAAATCGACGAAAAGAATAACAAAGGAGGTAAAAAACCTAAAAAGGGGGGTATTTTTGCAACCTTAAGGATGGTTTTGTATGCAATATTGGCAGCAGTAATACTTCGTACTATAGCCCTAGAACCCTTTAATATTCCATCGGGTTCTATGATACCTAGTTTAATGGTTGGGGATTATCTATTTGTTTCAAAATATTCTTATGGATACAGTAAGTTTTCGCTTCCATGGAGTTTACCTCTATGGTCTGGACGTATTCTTGGTGGTCTGCCTGAACGTGGCGATGTAGCTGTATTTAAATTACCAAGAGATAATGATACTGACTATATTAAAAGAATTATAGGTCTGCCAGGTGATACTATACAGGTAAAAAATGGAGTAGTTTTTGTAAATAATCAGCCTATAAAACAACATAAACTCAAAGATTTTGTTTATCTAGACTCAAATGGTCATACAAGACGCTTAGAGCAATATCAAGAAACTTTACCGAGTGGAGTTCAATATAACGTTCTAGATGCAACTCCTTTTGGAGCCTTAGATGATACACCTTTATATACAGTCCCAATGAAACATTATTTTGCTATGGGTGATAATCGAGATAACTCATTAGATAGTCGTGTNATTTCTGCTGTTGGATATATCCCTGAAGAAAATCTAGTNGGGAGAGCAGAGTTTATTTTTTATTCCACAAATGGCGCAGCTGACATATGGGAAATATGGAAATGGGGAGATGCTACGCGTTTTGAAAGGGTCTTTAAATCAATAAAATGATAGTTGGAATCATGGAGAGATTTTGTCTGAAAAAGAAAATATAATTTCATCACTTGAGTTGAGGCTAGAATATCAGTTTAAGGATCGCACCCTGATAAAAGAAGCACTGCGGCATCCAAGTGTATTAACTAAGTATAATGTTAGCAATCAACGCCTAGAATTTTTGGGAGATAGAGTTCTGGGGCTTTATGTTTCAGAATTCCTATTTTATTCATTTAAACAGGAACCCGAAGGAGATCTTGCTAAGCGTTTTGCATCTCTTGTTAAACGAGATACTTTGTCTCGTGTAGCGGAGAATCTCCAAATTGGATCAGTTATAGAAATGAGTGCTGGCGAGATAGAAAATGGTGGTCAATCCAACCCAAGTAATCTTGCAGATGCATTAGAAGCTATAATTGCTGCTTTATACATTGATGGCGGTCCTACAGTTGCATATAACTTTATAAGAAAACATTGGTTAGCTTTATCAGCNGAGCATATTAANCCACCCAGTGATGCTAAGACTAGACTACAAGAATGGTCGCAGAAAAAAAATGGAAGGTTACCTGAATACAATGTTATTTCAACGTCTGGTCCACCTCATGCTCCAATTTTTGAGGTTGAGGTGAGGGTTTTAGGATTTGAATCTGCGCGCGGTATTGGTTCATCTAAGCAAAANGCTGAGCAAACTGCGGCACTAAATATGCTTGATAACCATGAGTATCTTAATTAATGGGAAATACTCTAAATGCTGGCGCACCTCCACCGGGTAACAATAAAAAATCTATTCGTCGTGCAGGCTTCGTTGCTATTATTGGGCCACCAAACGCTGGAAAATCAACATTAGTTAATCGAATTGTTGGAGATAAAGTTACAATTGTTAGTCCTAAAGTACAGACTACACGAACACAAATTAGGGGAATTCTGACAACTGGGAATACCCAATTAGTTCTAATTGACACACCAGGCATTTTTATTGATGCGAAAAAACGCCTCGAGCGTTCTATGGTTCACGCTGCATGGAAAGGTGAAAACGAGGCTGATATTACTCTTTTTCTTATAGATCCAAAACGCGGTATTTGTAGTGATACAGAGTCAATATTCAATAAATTCCGTAGTCAGAAAAGACGCCCGTTAATAGCTATTAACAAGATAGACTCAATAAAGCGCGATGCGCTATTGCCTTTAGTATCAAAAATACAAAAACTAAGTATTTTTGAGCGGGTATTTATGATTTCAGCCTTAAATGGAGATGGCATGAATGACCTTATTGATTATTTGTGCACTAATCTACCCGAAGGACCATGGTTATATCCAGAGGATCAACTCTCAGATATATCTGAACGTGTATTGGCTGCTGAAATCACAAGAGAAAAAATATTTACCCAGCTTCATCAGGAATTACCTTATTCCATTGCAGTGGAGACAGAACAATGGCAAGAACTCTCAGATGGTAGTTGCCGTGTTGAGCAGGTAGTTTTTGTTCAAAGGGAAAATCACAAAATTATGGTGTTGGGCAAAAATGGTAGGCGAATAAAATCAATTGGTACAGCCGCCCGGGAAGAAATAATGAATTTGCTAGGTAGAAAAGTACATTTATTTTTGTTCGTAAAAGTTCGAGAACATTGGATAGATGATCCCGAGTATTACAATAACATAGGTCTTGAGTATGATCTAAAGCCGGAGTGACTTGGTGATAAAAATATCGATTATAGGTTAGCCTATGGAATGGCGAGATGAAGGGGTCGTAGTTTCAACTAGACGGCACGGTGAGTCTTCTGCAGTTGTCTGTCTCTTCACACACGAGCATGGTAGACATTCAGGCCTTGCGAGGGGTATTAGCAATAAACGTAATTGGGGTCTTTATCAACTAGGTAATGAGGTAAGTGCAAGCTGGCGAGGGCGTTTAGGAGAGCATTTAGGTACATTAACTTGTGAGCTTACTGATGCACGTGCTGCTCGTTTAATTGAAGACCAGAAAAGGTTAGAAGCCCTTGCATCAGTATGTTCTCTTTTAGAGGCGGCTTTGCCAGAACGTCATCCATATCCAGAATTATATTCTAATACGGTTGATTTATTACGTGAGTTTGATGCTAATGGTTGTTGGCTCTCAGCATTAATATTGTGGGAGCTNNAGTTACTNGCTGAGTTNGGGTTNGGTNTAGATTTATCGTCTTGTGCACTAACAGGAGAAAAAAATAATTTAGCCTATGTTTCACCACGCACTGGTCGAGCAGTTACTTCTTCAGCAGGTAGTCCTTATAGAGATAAATTGCTAGTATTGCCTAAATTTGCCGTTGATTCGGCTTTCCAAAATAGTGTTTTATCTCGCAATGACATAGCTGCAGGCTTGAAACTAACTGGATGGTTTATTTCAAGACATTTGCTGTCAGAAAGAAAAATAAAAATGCCTGCGGCGCGCGGTCGCTTAGCCAAGCGCTGGGAAGTCTTGCCATAAAAACAAAATATTGTGTTACCTCTCTCGCAATAGCCCAATATTTTGTGTTATAAATGATTTATGAGCGAAATTAAGTCTTATTCAGGTATTCATTCTGTTTCTTTTGCAGATGCCTTGGGTGAACGCTATCTTGCGTATGCCCTGTCAACCATAACTTCTAGATCTCTTCCAGATGTTCGTGATGGATTAAAACCTGTTCAACGACGCCTATTATTTGCGATGTTGGAGTTGAAGTTAAATCCAAAATCAGGACATAAAAAATGTGCGCGTGTTGTCGGAGATGTGATAGGTAAATTTCATCCTCATGGTGACTCAGCTGTTTATGATGCTTTGGTAAGGCTAGCTCAATCATTTGCTGTCCGCTGGCCTCTTATAGAAGGCCACGGAAATTTTGGAAATATTGACGGTGATAATGCAGCAGCAATGCGTTATACAGAGGCTAGATTGACTGAATTTGCCCTAGCCCTTCTTGAGGGTCTTGATGAGAATGCTGTAGATTTCCGCTCAACTTATGATGGTGAGGAAACAGAGCCCATTGTTCTTCCCGCAACTGTACCAAATTTATTAGCAAATGGAGCTACTGGAATAGCTGTAGGGTTAGCAACCAGTATACCTCCTCACAACCTTGAAGAATTATGTGATGCAATAGTTTTATTGATTAATAATCAACGAACCTCAGTAATTGATTTACTTAAAAGTTCCCCCGGACCAGATTTTCCTACAGGTGGTGTTCTAGCTGAAAGCGATATCAATATTCGTGAGGCATATGAAACTGGACGTGGTTCTTTGAGACTAAGGGCTCGTTGGGCAATCGAAGAAAAAAGTAGAGGTCAGTGGCAAATAGTAATTACCGAGATTCCATATCATGTCCAGAAATCCCGCTTGATAGAGAGAATCGCAGAGCTTCTTGAGAATAAAAAGCTAGTACTTTTAGGAGATGTTAGAGATGAGTCGACTGAAGATATAAGGCTAGTTTTAGAGCCAAAAAATAGAAGTGTTGATCCATTACTTATGATGGAAATGCTATTTAAACAGACTGATCTTGAAGTAAAAGTGTCTTTAAATATGAATGTGTTAGATGCCAACGGTGTTCCAAGAATAATGGGATTTCGTGAAATGCTTCTTTCCTTTATTGACCATAGATATGAAGTCTTGAGGAGGCGTACTAAATACCGTCTTGATAAAATTGTTGCACGTTTATTAGTTTTAGACGGTTATCTAATCGTATTTTTAAACCTCGATGAGGTAATAAGAATTATTCGTGAGGAGGATTCCCCAAAGGAAAAATTAAAAAAACAATTTGCACTCTCCGATGTGCAGGCTGAAGCAATTTTAAATATGCGGCTACGTTCTTTAAGGAAGCTAGAAGAAGTTGAGCTTAGAAGGGAATATGATCAATTAAAATCTGAACAAACTCATTTACTTAAGCTCCAGAGTAGCAAGGCAAGGCAAAAAACTATGATTCGCAAAGAAGTTTTGCATGCTAAAGAGCGCTTTGGAAGTAACACCCCGGATGGTTCCCGAAGAACAGATATAGTTGGTCCACCAAAGGAATATATATTGCCAGTTGAGGCATTGGTTGAGAAGGAGCCTGTAACGATTATTTGCTCAAGTAAAGGTTGGATACGCGCTGTTAAGGGTCACTTACAGTCAGACTCAGATATTCGATATAAAGATGGTGATACCGAACGTTTTAGGTTTTTTGCTGAAACTACAGATAAACTCATAATGTTTTCTAACAATGGTCGTTTTTATACGATAAATGTAGGAAAACTNCCAACTGGCAGAGGCTTTGGCGAACCTATTCGTTTAATGGTAGATTTAGGAAATGAGCATGACGTAATTTCACTTTTTGTACACGACCCAGGTAGAAGATTACTAATTGCATCCTCAGACGGACGAGGCTTCCTTGTAAATGAAGAATCTGTCGTTGCGCAGACAAAAGGAGGAAAACAGGTCCTNAACTTAATACCTGGNATAGAGGCTGNAATCTGTATNCCCGCCATAGGAGATAAAGTTGCGNTAATTGGAACTAATCGACGAATGTTAATTTTCTCTTTAGATGAAATGCCAAATCTATCTCGCGGTAGAGGCGTAATCCTGCAGCGTTACCGTAATGGTCAATTAAATGATATTCAGGTTTTTAACAGTAGTGAAGGTNTGACTTGGCGCAAAGGTAAAGGGCGTCGTAATGAAAGCAATCTAAATAACTGGGATGGAAAGCGTGGTCAGTCTGGTCGTTTGGCTCCTAAAGGTTTTCCAAGGTCAAATAAATTTAATTGATCTAAGTGTAAAAGCCTTTCTATAAATTTCAACTTAGGTATTATATTTTTAGTTTATGATTATATCACATTGGTTGAAATGTTGAGGAGAATATCCTTTAAACCCCTATTCTTTTAATATTTTTTCTTTTGTAATTTCTGCAATTTTTTCTATATCGCTAACTTTATGATTAGCAGAAAAAGCAAAGCGAAGTCTTGCTGTTCCATGCGGAACAGTAGGAGGTCGAATAGCAGTTACTAAGTATCCTGAGTTTTCTAATGTTTTAGAAGCATTTATGGCACTCTCTGAATCACCTAAAATTAAAGGAACTATTGGACTTTTAGCCTCATCGAGTCCTAGTATAGATGTAAAGATTTTGGCATTTTGCAGCGGTATCTTTGTTAATTCAGGGTTATTTTTAATAATTTCTAAGGCTGCTTTACTAGCNGCAACACTAGCNGGAGGTAAAGCCGTTGAGTAAATCAAAGTTCGCGCTCTTGTGCGTATCAAGTCAATAACTGCCTCTGAGGCACACAGNTAACCCCCATAAGANCCAATGGCTTTCGAAAGTGTGCCCATTTGAAGCGGGATTTCACTAACAGAATTGAATGAAAATTTTGAGCCACGTCCATTCCCTAATACTCCTATTCCATGCGCATCATCGGTCATAAGCCATGCGTCATAATTTATGCAAAGCTTTGAAATTTCTGGAATCGGAGCTAAGTCTCCATCCATACTAAAAACACCATCAGTAATTACCATGACATGGGGATAAGAACTCCTTTCTCTTTTTAAGATAGTTTCAAGGTGATCAGTATCATTATGTGAAAAAGTTAGGAGTTTACTTTTTGCTAGAGAGCTTCCAGAAAAAAGACAGGCGTGACTGAATTCATCGGCAACAATTAGATCTTGGGTATTTACTATGCTTGGGATAATACCAAGGTTTGCCAAGTAGCCAGATCCAAATACACAGGCTTTTTCTGTTCCTTTTAATTCAGCTAATTGTTCTTCTAACTCATAGTATAACTCATGGTTGCCGGTTACTAAGCGTGAAGCTCCAGCCCCAGCACCGTATTTTTGAGATGCAAGTTCAATCGCCTTTATNATNGTGGGGTGGTGAGAAAGACCCAAATAGTCGTTGCATGAAAAAGATATTAACTTCTTATTATTACGAACAGTAATAGCAGAGGTATATCTATTTGTTCTTGTTAGTTTTCTGATTAAATTTCTACTTTTAAGCGATGATAGCTTTAATTGTGCAAATTTGTTTAGTGATTNCATGATGAAAATATTCCAGGTCTCAATTTTTATATGNTATATGAGTTGTTAAGCCTGCCATTTTTNGAAACTTGTTTTTTATTTGTAGCTTTTTGNTTACATACCATCAATCTTTATNACTNGAACTTGACGAGGAGCTTACNCNCCTTAAACTGGTGTATAAAAGTTNAAGAGAGCTTTTAATTAGGCATTTAGTTATTTGATATTGACGTTAATGAGGAAAAAAATATGGGTATTCAGAGCTTAAGCTCTTCTAATACTATGAATGATGAATCTTCTTCGTGTTTAGTTAATAGAAATGATTGGGATATCAAAGAAGTAAAAGCGCTTTTCGATTTACCCTTTAATGATCTACTTTATAAAGCACACGCTATTCATCGACTGAGTTTTAACCCTAATCAAGTTCAAATGTCGATGTTGTTAAGTATTAAAACAGGTGGCTGTCCAGAAGATTGTGCCTATTGCCCACAGAGTGCTCATCATAAAACAGGGCTAAAGGCAGAGAANTTGATGGAAGTAGAGAAAGTTCTTGTAGAAGCTCGCCGAGCTAAAGAGGCAGGAGCTACTCGTTATTGTATGGGTGCAGCTTGGAGGTCACCCAAAGAGCAAGACCTCGAAACAGTATGTGATATGATCACAGGNGTAAAATCTCTTGGAATGGAAACGTGCGTCACCTTAGGCATGCTTACTGCTCCCCAAGCGGATCGTCTAGCTTCTGCAGGTCTAGACTATTACAATCACAATATTGACACTTCACCTGAATNNTATGGTGANATTATTTCAACACGAACTTTTGAAAATCGTTTGGATACGTTAGCNAATGTTCGTGATGCTGGAATAAANGTATGTAGTGGAGGCATTGTTGGCATGGGAGAAGATACCANGGATCGNGCGGGAATGCTTTTAGTNTTGGCTAATTTGCCTGAACACCCAGAAAGTGTTCCTATTAACATGCTTGTTCAGGTAGAGGGGACCCCATTAAAAGGAAATGATGAGCTNGATCCAATTGAATTTGTTAAAACTATTGCNGTAGCAAGGATTTTAATGCCTAGCTCGATGGTCAGGCTTTCAGCGGGGCGAGAAGATATGACGGATGAATTGCAAGCCCTATGCTATTTTGCGGGAGCTAATTCAATATTTGTTGGTGATAGATTACTTACAACTTCAAATCCTGAGGTTGATAAGGACTCAATATTGTTCAAAAAACTAGGTATTCAAGGTATGGAACTTTGAATAAATACCTTAATTCAAATCAGACGAATTGCCCAGCTTGGTTTAATGAAGGTTTGGAGCATATCTGGTTACCATATACACAAATGAAAACTGCTCCACCTCCTGCACCAGTATCTCATACAGATGGAGTTCGTATTTTTTTGGAAGATGGACGAATTCTTATAGACGGAATTGCTTCATGGTGGACTGCGTGTCATGGCTACAACAACAGACATATAAGAAGTTGTATTGAATCACAATTGAAGAAAATGCCACACGTAATGTTTGGAGGGTTAGTNCACCAACCTGCACTTAAATTAGCCAAAAGGCTAACTAGCAAGATGCCAAGTTCATTAAATAGAGTATTTTTTTCTGAGTCAGGATCTGTATCTGTAGAAGTTGCTCTTAAGATGTCAATTCAATATTGGGTCAACAATGGTTATCCTAAAAAAAATAAAATTATAGGTTTTTTAGGTGGTTATCATGGTGACACATTTGGCGCCATGTCGGTTTGTGATCCAGAAGAAGGAATGCATAAGCTGTTTCGTGGCTCNATACCGGATCAGTATATTATGAAACTCCCACAGACAAATAAAGATATAGAGGAGATAGAGTTTTTTTTATCTAACAATGCAAGTAAATGTGCCGCTATGATTGTNGAGCCATTAATCCAAGGTGCTGGTGGTATGGTTATGTATGATGATGAGGTGTTAATTCGTTTAAGAAACCTTTGTTCAAAATATGATATATTACTAATTCTTGANGAAATATTCACTGGTTTTTGTCGNACTGGTAATTTTTATGCTTTTGAATCTGCGGAGATAACACCAGACATTGTAACACTTTCTAAAGCTTTAACAGGTGGTACAATACCTTTAGCTGCTACTGTNGCATCTAAGAACATATACGATGCTTTTTTAAGCGAAAATGCAGAATTTGCACTAATGCATGGTCCAACTTACATGGCAAATCCTTTATCNTGCGCTGCTGCAAATGCTTCTTTGGATCTATTNGAAATAGAACCACGGTTAGAACAGGTCTATAAGATATCTTTACAGATGTCTGAGGAACTAGATTGTTGTTNAACTATTCCTGGTGTAGTCGATGTNCGTGTTAAAGGTGCTGTGGGGGTAGTAGAGTTAGAAGGAGAAATTAGGATTGACTGGTTAAGGGAAAAGTTTCTTCAGGAACTAGTCTGGATACGACCTTTTCGAAATATTGTTTACCTAACTCCTGCCTTCACTATTTCTGAGCAGGACCTTTCAACACTTACAAGTTCAATATATAGGGTTGTATCTTCTTGGTCACAAAAAAAGTAGGTAGTAAATTTTTGAGGGTATTATTGAAGAATTATATTCTGTTAATATTTAGCCAATAATTTACCATAGTCCATAGTACCACGATGCAAATAGAGAAAAACCTACCCAAAGTAAAATTATTAATGGAACACCCGCTCTAACAAAGTCAATGAACTGATATCTACCTGGTGTCATTACTAACATATTTGTTACGTAACTAATTGGTGAAGCGAATGAGCAATTTGATGCAAGTATTACAGCGATAATAAATATCATTGGATCTANGTTCAGATTTATTGCAACTCCAATAGCAATAGGAGTGAAAAGCACTGCACAAGCTTGATTACTTANAAGNTTTGTGAAAATTGCAACTAATAGAAAAAATATTGATAGAATCCANGCCGGGCTAGCACCGTCCATAACAGAAAGAATACCTTCTGCTATATAGTTTGCTCCGCCAGTTTTTGTTAGTGCAGCAGTAAGAGCAAGTGCGGCTGCTCCTACTAAAATTATTTGTCTATCAATGGCTCTTGCTGCTTGGCGAATATTTAGAGCTCCTGATATAACCATAAGTGTGGCNCCAGCCACTGCTGCAACAGATATTGGTATAATGCCAGCTGCTGAAACCCCTACTACTGCAATGAATATTAAGAATGCTCTTCTGGCATGCTGATATGCTCTAAGCTCNAGTGCGGACCACTCCATCAATAAAACATCTTTATTAGCACGTAATCTTTGTAAACCTCCTTGCCTTCCTTGCAAAAGCAACACATCACCTGCCTCTACACGCACTTGATGTATTTGTCCTCTTGTCATTCTAGATCGTCTTTGAATTCCTAAAACTGTAANATTTTCTGCTGCAGNGAATGCTATTTGCTCTAATGGCAGACCAATCATTCTAGAACCCGGAGAGACCATAGCTTCGGCCAGTAGGTTTCCAGGTTTTTTTTCAAGCTCTTCTTGAGATTCTTCAGCTCCTGAGATTGAAATTTGAAACCATCGGGCTCGCGCGACAATATTTGATAACGCANTGCGTGTAGAGGCTACAACAATCACATCAGATGCTTTAAGAATAATATCTTCATATGGAGGTAGAACCACTGTACCACTTCGCTCAAGTCTCAACACAGTCATATCTTGAAAAGCTGGAAAAAATCCTCAAATAGCCTTTTGACCAACTAATTCAGAACCATTTTCTATTGTAAACTGTGCTACAAATTGTTTTCCTGATGCAGAATGTAATTCTTGAGGTTCTGGTGAACGTTCTGGTAAAAGCTTTGGAGCAATAAATTGAACATATAAAATCCCAATACCGGCGAGTACAAGACCCGGGATAGTGAAATCAAAAAAACCAATTTCAGGTAGACCAAGTTCAACTATTGTTCCTGAAACTAAAAGGTTAGTGCTTGAACCAATTAAGGTTGTCATGCCTCCTAAGATGGCTGCAAATGATAGGGGCATCATTATTCGCCCTACACCCCGACCAAGCCTTTCTGCAAGTGCGGCAAGTAATGGAATAAACATTACAACTACAGGAGTATTATTAAGTGCACCACTGACAACTAGTGCAAGACACAAAGTAAAGGCGAATGCAAGTCCAGGGCTTCCCCTAGAAATTCTAAGAATGATATCGCTTACTACATCAAGTGTACCTGTGCGAACCATTCCCTGACCAATTACTAACAAGCCTGCTACAGCAATTAGTGCTGGATTTGCAAAACCACTAAGTAAATCAGTTGCGTTAAGTAAATTTTCCCCAACATCATTTTGTAACGGTGCAATTGCAAAGAGAAGAAGTAATGTGGCCAGTATTGATACAGATGTTAGCTCTAGGGATATACGACGATTTGCATAGCTTAAAATAGCTAATACACCAATACTTAAAGTAATCCACATCAGGATATATGGAGAGACTGATGCCATGATGCCTCTATTCTTATGCAAAAAACATTTATATAGTAATGTATACAGCTAAAATATAGTGAGAGGCACAATTATAAATTGTGCAATTTAAACTTGTAACGCACTGAATTTTGCTATCCTCTGAATAATAATGGCAAGCTTTAATTGTTAGTAATTTTTTTTGCAGCTTCAACTGCCCAGTAAGTTAAAATGCCATCAGCTCCAGCACGCTTAAATGATAATAAGCTCTCCATTAAAGCTTCATCTGAGTTAATCCAGCCTTTTTCACCTGCTGCCTTGATCATCGCGTATTCACCAGATACTTGATAGACATAAGTGGGTACTGCAAATGTATTTTTAATTCTATAAACGATATCTAGATATGGCATGCCAGGTTTTACCATTACCATGTCAGCTCCTTCTTCTAGGTCCAGTGCTACTTCTCGAAGAGCTTCATTGGAATTACGTGGGTCCATCTGGTATGTTTTTTTGTCTGCTTCACCTAAGTTTGTAGCTGATCCTATAGCTTCTCTAAATGGACCATAATAAGCACTTGCAAACTTTGCAGAATATGCCATGAGCTGAACGTTTTTATAGCCATTTGCATCTAATTCTTGTCGAATTTCACCAATTCTGCCATCCATCATATCGGAGGGAGCAATGATATCGCAACCAGCCTCTGCCTGTACAAGCGCCTGCTTTGACAAAATTTCTATTGTCTCATCGTTAACTACATAACCATTCTGAACTAATCCATCTTGTCCATGAGAACTATATGGATCTAGAGCAACGTCACATATAACCCCCAAATTTGGGATAGACTTTTTAAGTGCGCGAACTGCTGTACAAACTAAATTATTGGGGTTTAGTGCCTCTATAGCATTAGGGGTTTTGAGCTGTGTTGGTGTTTTTGGAAACACTGCTATAGCCGGAATACCATTTCTGTAGGCTTCTATTGCTCGCTCTACTAAAATATCAACTGACATACAGTCAACACCAGGCATTGAAGTAACAGATTCGGTTATATTATTACCCTCCCTAACAAAAGTAGTCCATATAAGGTCAGATGCTAGTAGAGTGGTTTCTGCTACTAAGTTTCTCCCCCATATATTTTGCCTGTTTCTGCGTAGCCTAGTTGTTGGATATGAACCCAGAAAAATTGATTTGTTTCCCATCTTATTGTTTCGCTTTTAGCTTGCAAATAAATTATTGCTTGTTGATATACCTAAACTTCTCTAAGAGCTTGCTCTAGATCTGCAAGGATATCATCAATATGTTCCAAACCAACAGAAAGCCTTACATAGCCCTCCGAAGCTCCTGATGCTTCTAGTTCATCCACTTTTAATTGCGAGTGTGTTGTGCTTGCAGGGTGAATAGCTAA
>PAWF01000008.1 GCA_002714015.1 Gammaproteobacteria bacterium
GATTTGTATCAATTTCTTCTAATACGATAGACTTTTCAATTGCTACTATCCTGCATTTACGTGCAAATGGGGAAGTTGGTCCAGATAGCAATTTCATGGTGCCTCTCCTAGAACTATAGTTAAACTAACTTGAAAACTTAAAGATTTGAGCAATAACTAGATTTGCTACATTTTATATAGTTTATATAACGTGGTCATTACAAAAAACTAAATGAGTTAAAATAATATGAGGATAATTATTTTAGGTGCAGGTGTAGTGGGGACAACCACAGCTTACTTTCTTGCCAAGGATGGTCACAATGTCACAGTTATCGAAAGACAGAATAGTCCAGGAAAAGAAACTAGTTTTGCAAATGGTGGTTTTATAAGTAAGCTCACGGCCAAACCTTGGGCTCATCCTAGTGTTCCTAAATCACTCTTAAGAAACTTGTTCCGTGAGGACGCCCCATACCTTTTTAGATTCCGACCAGATGTAGCTCAATGGATTTGGGCTGCTCGTTTTCTAAGTCACTGTAATCAGAAGTCCTATAACCAAGGTAGACATATGTCTTTAAGGCTTGCTGATTATAGTTTCACATATTTGAAGAAAATTAGTCTTTTAGAAGGTTTGGAATACGACAATCAATCGCAAGGAATTATAGAACTCTATAAAACACAAGAATCTCTTGATCAAGCAGCTAGCTTTTCACAAAAACTTCCTAATTCAGAGGATCACCCAAAGGTTCTTAACATGAATCAAACCATTAAAGTGGAACCGGCACTTAAAGGGCAAATAGATAGTTATGCAGGAACACTTTTATATCAAGGTGAAGAAACAGGAGATGCATATAAATTTACTACTAGTCTAGCAAATAGAGTAAATAATCTTGGTGTAAAATTTAGCTTTGGAGATACAGTAAAAAATATAAATATTGATAATGGCTGCGTATCAGGGGTTACAACTTATAAAACAACACTCCAGGCAGATGCAGTAGTTGTTAGTTTAGGTAGCTATAGCACTGAATTACTAAGACAAATTGGTATAAAAGTTCCTATTTTCCCCCTAAAAGGCTACTCTATAACCCTACCTATTGACGATAAAGATTCTGCTCCGACTCATGGGATTCATGAAATTCCTAGACGTATAGTATTAAGTAAACTTGGGGACCGTATTCGTTGCGCTGGAACTGCTGAATTAACAGGATTTGATAATACTATTAGATTAAAACGGACTGATCCAATCCTTGCTGACACAATTAGGTTATTTGGAAATATCGGAGACCCAAAAAACGTTCAAAGATGGGCTGGTCTTCGTCCTATGACACCTGATTGTCTTCCAATAATAGGTCAGTCTAGAATCAAAGGTCTATTCCTTAACACAGGTCATGGCAGCACAGGTTGGACTTGGGCTTGTGGATCAGGCCGAATTATTGCTGATATTGTCAACGGCAAAGAAGCAGAAATAGATATTTCTCCCCTTAAACCAGATCGATTTTAATCTGGAAAAGAATCATATGTTTTTTTTAGAAAAAATTTTTACTATTCTCTCTTCTACCAGTATTTTTTTATGGTTACTTTTGCTCATACAACCATGGCAACCTTGGCGCATTCGGGAATATTTAGAAGCTAATAAACGTTCAATCACAAACTATCAGAAACAGGTACCAATAACTGTTATTATCCCAGCTAGAAATGAAGAAGAGATAATAGAAAGTACATTGGAAGCTCTTAATAAACAAGGGCAGCTACTTGATGTAATAGTAGTAGATGATCAATCAACAGATAATACAAAGTTAGTTGTCAATAATATTAAGTTGAAAAATTTAAAGATTGAATTAGTTTCAGGAAAAAGTTTACCACCTGGATGGGCAGGTAAAATGTGGGCTCTCGAACAAGCCCTTAACAAAGTTAAGACTGAACTCATACTTATAATAGACGCTGACATTCGACTTCACCCAGAAATGCTAAAAACACTAGTAGAAAAACGCTACGAATCTGGAGCTAGACTGGTCTCTGTAATGGTAGAACTTAGAATGGAAAGCTTTTGGGAAAAGTTACTAATGCCAGCATTTGTATTCTTTTTTAAAATTTTGTATCCATTTAAACTATCAAATAGCTCCAATCGTTATGTTGCTGCTGCAGCTGGAGGATGTATTCTAACTGACTCTTCTCTTCTACATCAAATAGGCGGTTTTAGCGCTATAAAAGACGCATTAATTGATGATTGTGCGCTAGCAAAACTAGTTAAAAACTCGGGTGAAACTACTTGGATAGGCTTGACTAAAGATGCTCACTCTTTCAGAGCATATACTACCTTAAGCTCTATCTGGAAAATGGTTAAACGTAACGCGTTTACTCAGTTACGCTCATCATTATTACTTATACTTATCTGTACAGTCTTAATGATTCTTGCTTTTTGGGTCCCTGTAATAAGTATAATTGCTTCAGTAGGGGCAACTCCTAAATTCATTGGAATAGGTGCGTTAGCTCTCATGCTTATAGCATACATTCCTACGCTAAATTTTTATAAACGCAGTCCTTTTTTTGCTTTATTAATGCCGGTAATTGGAACTTTATATTTAGCAATGACTTGGAGCTCCGCAATAAGTTATTGGATAGGGGCACAAAGTAAATGGAAAGGCAGAACCTATACTCGCTTAAAAAGAAAGTAACAGATTTAAAAAATACAAATAAAACGGAGTTTAAAATTTGAGTATAATACTTTATGAATTACAAGGAAAAAATGACCTAAGGTTTAGTCCTTATTGTTGGCGAAGTCGTATGGCTTTATTACACAAAGGATTAGATGCAGTCTTTGAGCCCGTACTTTTTTCACAAAAAGAAAAGATTGAATTCAGCAATCAAACATTAGTACCTATTCTATGCGACGCATCACAAATTATCTGTGACTCTTGGTCTATAGCCTGTTATCTAGACGATAATTACAAAGACTACCCAACACTATTTGGCGACCAAAAAGCGCGCAGTCTCACCAAACAGTTTAATTATTGGGTTGATATAATAATACATCCCTTACTAGCTAAAGCAATAATGACAGATGTATTTGAATACGGTGTTGCTGATCAAGATAAAAATTATTTTAGGAAAAGCCGAGAAAAACGCTTTGGTATGTCATTGGAAAAATTTAGTTCAAGATCCCAGGAAGATATTAAACATCTTCAAAACGCACTTAAACCATTATCAGCTATATTAAGGGACCAAGCATTTATTGCTGGCAACTCCCCTAGCTATGCCGATTATATACTATTTGGATCTGTTAAGTTTGCCCTACTTACTTGCCCTCGCGTTATCTTTCCAAGAGATGGCTCAATTGGAGAGTGGGTTAATAGAATGACAAACTATTATAGCAAGAATGAAGATTAGAACTACTAACAAATTAATAAACTAAAATGGCCTTACGATATGTATCCAGAAGATTATCAACAAAGATTTAGGGTTAAATTTTGGGGTGTTCGTTCTGGCATTCCCATCACAAGACCTGACACATATCAGTTCGGCGGGAATACAACTTGTATAGAAATAAACTGCGGTAATCATTTAATTATACTTGAGGCTGGAACTGGTATTCGTCTACTTGGTAATAGCATTCAAGATTCGATGCCTACGACTAGTCATATTTTATTTACGAAGATCGATTTTGAACGCATATGTGGGTTACCTTTTTTTTCTCCTATATATGACTGCAAAAATAAGTTTAATGTTATTACTGCAAGCCCTCACATGAGAAAGAAACCCCGCGAACAAGTTTCTAAATTGCTTTCACACCCACACTTTCCAGTTCCAATTGATGTGATGTATGGTTTAAATTCCTTTATGAGTATTTCAGATTTTCAGGGTCAAATTACTATTAAAAATATAAAAATTTCTAATTTTGACTCTGAACTAAAAAATCANGCAATTGGGTATAAANTTTGTTTCAATGAAAAGGTAATNACTTATATTGTTAAATTAAATGACTTTAATGAGCAAACAATAGAAGCANTCAATAAATTTACCGTAAATTCAAATTTGCTAATTTTNTCTAGTAGCAANAATATATTAATTNCAGANNAGCTTGATTTTNTNGNTTCTGCTAAAANATATAATGCNGANCTCANTATANATTGTGGGCACCAACCGACAANAAATGACNGAATTTTNGANACTATCCAGAATTNTTTTTCTGAAAANTCAAATGACNTAATTGCATANGAAGGTTTAGAAATAAACCTTTAATGCTTTTCTAATTAATTTAAAGCTAAAGCATCACCAATGTTTTCACCAATATCTCGACCTAGAACATGATAGTTATGCCAAAGAGAATAGAANAATANTATCCATGAAGCATTTCTNGCNAAAGNGGANTTACACTCAAATAGCTCAGGNATTTTTCCTGGCANGCAAAGTTCCTGAATACCCTGTTGCCTCTCAACAAGNGGNGCTATTGTTTTAGCTCGGCTATTAATCCATTCACCAATAGGCACAGTAAANCCTTTTTTGCGCTCAAAGGCTGCACTCTCAGGAAGCTCTCGATCTAACCACTTTCTAAGTAACCACTTTCCTAATCTACCTCNTACTTTAANGTGATCNGGCAAACAAAATGCTAGAGAGGCAACTGAGGGGTCTAAGAATGGGGTTCTTCCTTCGACACCATGAGCCATTAAACAACGATCTAATTTAAGCAATAAGTCATTAGGCAACCAATCGATACAATCTACTGCTTGGACCACTTGTAATGCACTCCGTCCAGAAATAGACGCTTCTTTTTCTGCTTTAACAATTCCATCACGCCANCCTTGGGNTTTGTTTCTCAAAATATCTANTCGTGATAAAGNGGANTAGCTTCTCATGGGNNGCCGNCCACCCTGCCACCAAGGGCGAATTGATNTACGATAACGCCCATATCCACCAAAAAGCTCATCTCCGCCCTCCCCAGATAAAACTACCTTTAATTCTCTACCAGCTAGCTCTGCTAGTTTATATGTAGGTAAAGTAGCGTAATCGATCACAGGGTCATCAAGAACTGCTACAACTTTCTGCAGCATAGACCAAAAATCATTCTCACCCATCAAAACGGCTTGATGTTTTGCACCAACTAACTTAGCCATTTTTGCCGCATGTTCTGTCTCATTTGCTACACTTGAAGTATCAAAGCCTAGTGTATAAGCAGAAACTGGGTCATTACTTAATCTAGACATAGCAATTAAAAGCGATGTGGAATCTATGCCACCGGAGAGAAAAATCCCATAAGGAACATCAGATCGCTGGTGGAGCTCTACACTTTCCAATAAAACCTTATCTAACCTATTTAATGCCGTTTCTTGATCTAATACTTCTATTGGTCTATTTGGCAAAGCAGCTTTTCTATACCTTTTATAAATTTTACCTTGTCTTATAGATAAAACCTCACCAGGTAAGACACGCCTAATACCCTTGTATATAGTATCTGAGCCTGTTGTGAATTGAAGGTTTAAAAGTTCATCTCTTACATGATTATTTATTTCTAAGTTAACAAATTCGGTCTGCATGATTGCCTGTGCCTCAGATGCAAAAATTACTCCTATACTAGTTTCAGCGTAATAAAGAGGCTTGATACCAAACGGGTCACGGGAGAGAACAAGCTGACTACAATCTGAATCATGAAGAGCAACCCCCCACATGCCACGCATATGGTCAACAAATTTATTACCAAATTTTTTATATAACATTAAGGGAGGCTCACAGTCAGACTGTGTTGTAAATTTAGCTGCAAATGCCATTCTAAGCTCTTTATTATTATAAATCTCACCATTTGCAACTAAGGAAAGAGAATTTCCATCACTAATTGGTTGTGAGCCATTTTCTAAATCAATAATAGCTAATCTTGTATGAATTAAAGCTACCCCGCCACGCATCTCTCTACCTGAACCATCAGGACCACGGTGTGCCAAAGATCTAAAAAGTTTTTCAACAATTTCTGGCGAAAGCTGCTTACCTGGTAGAAGTGCTACTCCAGCAATACCACACATAGTTAACCTCAAATGGTCTGTTGCAGTAGTGAAATATATTTTTTCACAACTACATTCTCAGTGAATTCACTATTAAATTTTTCAAAGCCATCTTTTGCAAGACGTTCTGATAAGGCATGGTTTTCAAGTAAAGTATTGATAGAATTTGATAGAGCTTCTGGATCTTCAATAGGGACTAAAAGACCCTCCTTGCCAGGCTCAATTAAATGGCAAGGACCATCTGCATTAGTGGAAATGACTGGGGTAGAACTGGCCCAAGCCTCAAGTATAATATTTCCAAGTGGTTCATGACGAGATGAACAAACAAAAACATCAGCAGAGGCTAGTAAAGCAGGTACATCTCTCCTCCAACCTAAAAAACAAACCCTATTTGATACATCTAAGCACTCAGCCTGCTTCTCTAGCTTCTTTTTGCAAGGACCATCACCCGCAATCCATAACCAAACACTTGGAATTGATGGTAAAGCATCAAGAAGCACATCAAATCCTTTATTTTCATGGCACCTACCCAGTGCCAGTATAACTGATACGTTATCTGGAGTTCCAAATGTTGATCGAGGAATTGGATCGGCAGAAGAACTGTCTGCAAAGTTTGGTAAATAGTGAACCCTATCTGCCGGACACCCTAAATCTCTAAGATAAGAAACAATTTTTGGTGTATTCCCAATAAGGTGGTCACAGTTTTTATAATATTTTGTGTCGTAGTATCCCCCGAGCCGGGCTATGTGTGTATAATTTAGATTTGAATGCAATCTAGATACAACTCTGGTTGCTCTATTCATCCAAGTAAGAAGATGCGTAGGCTTAAAGTCTTCAATTTGTTGATTAAGCTGCCTACGAGTAAAATGATCAAAATATCCTCCAAACTTTATTAACTTAGTATCAACTCCAGCAGCTATCATTCGCTCTGACCAAGAGCGATCAGAACGAACAACTACTCTTTGATTAATTCCTGCCCGTTCCAAACCTATTGCTAAACGAACAAAAAACTCCTCAGCTCCTCCATTTTTACCACCTGCTATAACTTGCATCAGTCTTATAGGAATATCAGACAACTGATTAACCTTCCTTATTATCAGGATGTTGATCTAATTTATATTTAAGATGCGAAATTAAGGGGTATAGTGCCGCCATAAGAGCAATTATAAATCCCCAGTAACCTTCTCGCCAACCCTGACGCATTACCCAGCATTTAAAAAAACGTGAAACAGACCTTCGAATAACATTTGCAAAAAAAGTTTGAGACTTTCCTGAATCTCTCATGTCTGCGGCTTTAGCATCAGTATAACGTTGTAAACGTAAAATCATGTCAGATAAGTCTTTATCAATAAAATGCAATAAAGGCTTCTTTAGGCGTCGTTTTGGTCCTGTGAGAGTAAGGGATGGATGAATTCTCTGATTACCCCAAATTTTACTTCCAGGAGTAAACAGTCGCGGCGTAGATAAAACACCCCAGGAGCCACCCCAACCGCGCCTAACCAACTTATTTCCAATATAATTATGAATTGGCACAAGAAAATAACCTGGAGGCGAATCTATAATTACATCCCTTATCTCTTTACCAAGCTCAACACTAGCACGTTCATCTGCATCAACTTCTAGAATCCAATCACCTGTGCAGGCATCTATACCAGCATGTCTTCTTTCACCTTCTAAGGGCCAAGACCCCTCTANTATTTTTGCTTCAAAGTTAGCTANAACAATTNTTGAATCATCAGTGCATCTATCCAAAACTACTACTATTTCATCAGCAAANCTTAAAGTCTCAAGGCAAGCATTTAGCTGATGACCCTCATTCTTGGCTACTACTAATGCTGATAGTNTAGGAAATGTCATTTNATNTTTACCCTAGACCATAAACTTCTAACAGCCNCCTCTGCCATATCCACAGTCAAACTACCCATNAACGTATCAGTGGTAAGATGGTTGTANCCCTTACTGCTAGTNAGATTATCATAAGAAAGCAATGTACGCTGGAAGCCGCAATTAATTCCCCAAGGGGCATAGTGTGTTTCCTTACTAGGTCCAAAAAGACCAAGTGTTGGGACACCTGCAGCTGCGGCAATATGCATAAGAGCTGAGTCATTACCAATGAACAAACTTGATTTNTGAATNACTGCNGCTGANGCCATAAGCTTAAGTTCACCTACCAANTTAACAAAGGGAANCNNAGATAAANAATCAACCATANACTGTGCCTCAACTCTCTCAGCATNAGCTCCCAAAATAACTACGCTAGCTCCGGGCAGGACTCCATTTTCACNTACNATTCTTNTAGCTAACTCTGCAAAGCGATCACCAGGCCATTGCTTCCCTCGCCAATTTGCTGTGGGTGCTATTACTATGAATTTATTTTTTGGTAGAACTGCATTAGCTGACAACTTACTTGCCTGAGGTATCCATAAACAAGGTGCAGGTATTTTTGCAGAATCAGCCAATGATCCTATTTCAACTACACGATGTACATTTTCTTTTTTTCGATGTAATACTAATCTTTGATTGGCAATTAATAGCCATGAAATTAATGACGAACGAAGATCCACTACAATATTCCATCTCTTCGCAACCAACTTAAGCCATAACTGAGGCCAATGCATTCCTATAGGGTATTTTTTAATTGGGATAATTCTTTCAATCCCAGGCACTGCCTCAAATACTGGTACTGCATCCACTCCACAAGCAATAGTAACGCGACATTCAGGTGAATTTTGAATTAGATGTGCCAATAAACCAGAAGATAAAACAGCATCTCCAATTCGGGTTGAGGTAATAAATAGAAGCCGCATCAAAAGAGGGTTTCAAACTCCCTTGCTACAGTGTCCCAACCTCTAGCAGAACCATATCTACGCGCAGATTTACTTATTGTATCGCGTTGGTCGTGCTCAGATAGCATCATCACAGCTTGCTTAGCAAATTCATCTTCATCTGATGCCAAAAAGCCTGTTTGATGGTCAACAATGCGTTCTTTTACAGCGCCAAGTGGTCGCGCAACTGCAGGCACACCAACAGCTTGAGACTCTGCGAGTGTTGAGCAATACATTTCTTTCTCTGAGCCTGGATAAAGGTGAACACTAGCATATCGAAACTGCTTTACCATATCATTGTCTCCAGCAGGGGAAATAATTCGAACGCCTTTTTCTTTTCCCTTCAATACTTGTTCCCAAATGGGTAATAAGTCATCTACTATTTCGCCACTCTCATCCATGCGATGCAAACTAGCAGAAAAAATATGCAGCTCAGCTTCTTCAACTTTTGGATGGATTTTATCGCACCAAAGGTCTAATAACCAGCTCATACCTTGCTTCGGATGGGTAGTGCAAATTGCAGTAGGGGTATCACTAAATTGTATCGGGTCACACTCCCTATATTCATCTCTTACACCCGGGGTAATTGCTCTATATTTTAAATCAGACTCGAGATTGAAGCTCTCAAGATGTGTCGTGCCTTGAAGAACAATTTTTGCCTGATTCCTCTCAAGAAGCTGCTTGACTTCTGGCTGGTCTAAATAGCCCGTTGACCCAGGAACCCATAAGATCCGTGATCCAGTTGCTCTTGTCATTTCAAGTAATGAAGGCTTTCTAAATGCTATTAATACCTCAGTAATAGGTGGAATTCGACTCTCAAAGTTTAACCAACTTACATTTTCAATACTTACGGCATGCGGAGCACGAGTAATTGCTCTTACTACATGACCACACCTTGCTAAAGCCGCTGGCAAGCTAGCAAATGCCTTTTCAGCGCCCCCAAGTGGTTGGTAAGTTGGCGTCATACCATTATATGGTATAGAATCATCTATTAAAGTTATTAACATTATACAGTGTTTATAAACGTGTAAGCGCTATCTTGCAAAGTTTCGATCATAGTTATTATTGATATCCTCTTTATAGCAGCATATGAAATCTATTATATAATTTCGAGTTTAAATTTTGGCGTCTAGGAGAAACGCTATGAATGGTATTTTTTATTCAAAACTAGGAAACCGGGGTCTACTCCGTGTTAAAGGATCTGATTCGCGAAATTTTCTTCAAAACCTAATAACTAACGATATAAATAAGGTAGCAACAAATAAAGCTATATTTGGAGCCTTACTTACACCTCAAGGTAAATTTCTTCATGAGTTTATAATCATAGAAGGATCTAATGGCGAGTTTTTACTTGATTGTGAAACTGAAAGGTTAAATGATCTTGGGCGAGTATTAATTAATTATCGTCTTAGGTCAGATGTCCAGATTAGTGATATGCGAGACGAAATTGAGGTTTATGCATTAACACATGAACCAATTTTAGCAGAAACTAAGTTTGTAGATAGCAAGCCTATGACAGTTCCTCATGCCATAGTTTTTGATGACCCAAGAGAAAAAGCTCTCGGTCAGCGGATAATTTTACCAATAACTGAAGCGGAAAAACTACTTGAAGTTGCTGGATATTTGCCAGCGGCACAAGATTACTACGAACAGCTAAGACTTCAACTAGGTATTCCAGATGGGAGTAGAGATATTGAAGTGGGCAAGTCAACACTTGCAGAAGCAGGTTTTGAACGTCTAAATGGCATTGATTTTTCAAAAGGGTGTTATATTGGGCAAGAAGTAACAACACGTATGAAACAAAGGGGCACTGCAAGAAAAAAATTAATAGTAGTTAGAGTTTCTGGCTCTTCTATGCCTCCATATGGCACACCCATATATGCAGGAGAGAAACAAGTGGGAGAAATAAAAAGTGGAAGTGGTCAACTTGCAATGGCTTTAATTCGACGTGAATACATAGGTGAAAGTAAAAGTTTAAAACTTACAGCAAATAACTCACCTATTAGCTTTTACCTTGAATAGCATCGGTAAGCTTATAAAAATATTATAAAATTTTTACTTCCTTGTCTGCAATGCAGCTTGTGCAGCTGCTAATCGCGCAATAGGTACGCGATAAGGGGAGCACGATACATACTGAAGCCCTATATCATTAAAGAACTTTATTGATTTAGGGTCTCCGCCATGTTCACCGCATATCCCTAGCTTGATATTTTCTCGTTTTTCACGACCACGCTGAACTGCTATTCTAATCAATTCACCTATCATCTTTTGATCTAGCTGGGCAAATGGATCATGAGGAAATATACCTTCTTCTTCATAGCAACTTGCAAAACTCGCTGAGTCATCCCTGCTAAGNCCCANTGTCGTCTGGGTTAAGTCATTTGTACCAAANCTAAAAAACTCTGCNCTTTCTGCAATCTCGTCGGCACNTAGTGCTGCTGCCGGCAACTCAATCATTGAGCCTAAATNATAAGATACCAAAATNTTAGTTTCNATTTCTANTGTTTTAGCTACTTTTTGAACTAAGTNGCCAATTATTTCTACTTCTCTTTTGGTNATANCTAAAGGGATCATTATTTCAGGTTTTACAACTAAGCCATCTGCTATGGCATCTGTAGCAGCNAGAAAAACTGCCCTAGCTTGCATCTCATATATTTCGGGATAAGAAATACCTAGCCGGCATCCTCTATGACCAAGCATAGGATTTGATTCATGCAAATCTGCTGCCCTAGCCNTTAANAGTTCTTGGGTNNNACCAGTAGATTCAGCTAATTCGCTTATCTCAGATTCTGATCTAGGTAAAAATTCGTGAAGTGGCGGATCCAATAAACGAATAGTGATTGGGCGCCCATCCATTATCCTAAATAACTCTAAAAAGTCTTCCCGTTGCATTGGTAATAGTTTTTGAATTGCTGTACGTCTTTCCTCTAAAGTATGAGCCAGTATCATCTCTCTCATAGCTATAATACGATCAGACTCAAAAAACATATGCTCAGTCCTACACAAACCGATTCCTTCAGCCCCAAAGCCTAGTGAAACCAATGAATCTTTAGGTGTTTCAGCATTAGCTCTAATACGAAGCTGCCTATATGAATCAGCCCAGTTCATAAGAGTGCCAAAATCTCCAGTAAGATCAGGGGGGATAGTCCCTATCTCTCCTTTAAGGATTTCTCCTCGTGAACCATCCACAGTTATAATGTCTTGTTCAGTTATAGTTTTACCATCTATTGAAATAATACGATTCACGGAGTCTATTTTAAGAGCAGATGCGCCCGTAATACATGGTCGCCCCATACCCCTAGCAACAACTGCCGCATGGCTAGTCATCCCACCTCTTGAAGTAACTATACCCTTGGCAGCATGCATGCCATGAATATCTTCAGGACTAGTCTCTGCCCTTACAAGTATGACTGACTCACCTTTAGCTGCCATATCCTCAGCTTGATCAGCAGTAAATACAACTCTTCCAACTGCGGCCCCAGGTGATGCAGGAAGACCTTGAGCAATTACAAGCCTTGGCGCTTCAGGATCGAGGGCTGGATGGAGCAGTTGATCGAGTGAAATTGGATCTATACGAAGTATAGCATCTGGCTTATTAATTAATCCCTCTTTTACCAAGTCAACTGCAATTTTTAAAGCTGCTTTAGCTGTTCGCTTACCAGCNCTAGTCTGAAGAATCCATAACTTGCCCTTNTCGACAGTGAATTCAATATCCTGCATATCACAGTAATGAGTTTCTAACTGCTGCATTATATTAAAAAGTTCTGAATATACTTTTGGGAAAACTGACTCCATCGATTCTTCTTTTTGAGCATCTGAAGTACAGTCATTGTATGATAAAGACCGAGGCGTTCTGATACCTGCAACTACATCCTCACCCTGAGCATTAACTAAAAATTCTCCATATATAGCCTTTTCACCTGTTGAAGGATTACGTGTAAAGGCNACACCTGTAGCGCAATCTTCCCCCATATTACCAAAAACCATGGACTGGATATTAACAGCTGTACCATAATCCTGTGGAATATTATGGAGTTTTCTATAGGTTATAGCACGTGGATTCATCCATGAGTCTAACACAGCGTTAATGGCACCCCATAACTGAACATGGGGGTCTTGAGGAAAAGGGNTNCCTGCAGAATGTAAAACNAAATCTTTNTATGAATCGATTAAANAACACCAATCCTTATCNGTCATATCAGTATCTAAAAAGTAACCATTTTCTTCTTTATAGCGCTCTAAAAGGTTCTCAAAATCTTGACCATTAATCCCTAATACAACATCACCATACATTTGAATAAATCGACGATAACTGTCTAGCGCAAAGCGTGCATCACTAGTTTGTTCTATTATACCTTCAACTGTAGCATCATTAAGCCCAAGGTTTAGAACTGTATCCATCATACCAGGCATAGATGCCCTAGCTCCAGAGCGGACAGATACTAATAAAGCATTTTTGGGATTACCAAAACTTTTACCAACAGCTGATTCTATTTCTAAAATAGCTGATATGACATCAGATTTTAACTTTTTAGAGAGCTTTTCACCCTCTTTATAGTATGCAGAACAAACCTCAGTAGTTATAGTAAAACCCGGAGGTATAGGTAAACCTAGATTACACATTTCTGCAAGGTTCGCACCTTTTCCGCCAAGAAGATCTATAAGCGCAGAGCTTCCTTCCGCCTTTCCAGCCCCAAATGAATACACCAGTTTGTGCATTTCTAAATCCTTGCCCTTCAACCCTTCACTAGAGAAAAATCTGCAAACTGATCCATTGCCATACGTACATTGGATAAAAGCCTGAGTCTATTCTCTCTAAGCAGGGGATTACTATCATTTACCTTAACTTGATCAAAGAAGTCGTCTACAGGATGTCTTAAGGAAGCCATAGATATCATAGCACCACTAAAATCCTCCTTAGAGAGTGCATTTTTTGTTTCACCGGTCATAATAACTATTTGCTCCATTAAACGCTTCTCAGCAACTTCGATAAAATCCTCTTTGTTTGCTGCTGTCGTATATGTTTTACCGTCTTTTGCTTCCTCAATACGTAAAATGTTTGCTGCACGTCTATAAGCAATCAAAAGATTAGCTCCGTCATCACTATTTAAGAAGGATTCTAGCGCATCAACTCGAGATAAAAGACGAACAAGGTCATCCTCGAATCCTGTAGCAAAAACGGCAGTAATCAAGTCATGTCTATTACCCTGTTCTCGCAAATACACCTTAAGCCTTTCTGTAATAAAACTTAATAAAGATGAAATAAGGTTTTTTGTGGAAACCTGATTTAATAACTTATCTCCATAAGCAGATACAGCATCAGATATAACTCTACTTAGTGGGATACGCAGTTGATTTTCTAAAATTAATCGAATGACGCCCAATGCAGCTCTCCTTAATGCAAAAGGATCTTTTGAACCTGTCGGCTTTTCATCAATTCCGAAAAAACCAACTAAGGTATCTATTTTATCCACTAAAGCTAAAACAACACTCGTAGGGGAGGTTGGACAAATATCATTAGGTCCCTGTGGTTTATAGTGGTCACTAATCGCACTAGAAACTTCTTCTATCTCTTCCTGAGCTCGAGCATAATGAGCCCCCATAACTCCCTGAAGATCAGGAAATTCACTAACCATTTCTGTTACTAAATCAGCTTTGCAAAGTTTAGCTGCACGCTCTACACTATTAGGATTTGAATCTGCAACAAAATTGGAAAGCCCCTTAGATAATATAGCTAATCTATTAGTTTTATCACCTACGGAACCTAGTTTTGTATGAAAAACTAGGTTATCAAGTTTTTTGGCAAATACTTCTAAATTTGTTTTAAGATCTAACTCCCAAAAAAACCTAGCATCAGATAACCTTGCGCGTAATACACGCTCGTTACCCGAAATTATTTCTTTACCCCCATCTGCTGTAACTAAATTAGATATCAGAATAAAGCGAGATGCTAAATTTCCATCGGCATCACGCACAGCAAAGTATTTTTGATGACGCCGCATTGCCGATACTAGTACTTCCTCTGGAATAGAGAGAAACAGAGGGTCAAAACGACCAATTAAAGGCACAGGCCACTCATTTAAACCAACATTTTCAAGTAATAATGATTGATCCAAATCCAAAGAAAGATTGTGTAAACTTACTAATTTCTCAGACTTATCCTGAATAATTGATTTTCTCTTTATAGGATCTAAAATTACTTTTGATTCAAAAAGTTTATTTTCATAATCATCAAAACCGTCAACTTTAAAAGGCTCCCCACTCATATACCTGTGCCCTTTAGTAACATTACTTGCTGTAAGACCAGCGAACTGAAATGGAACTATAGCACTGTCAAACAAACATAAAATACTGTGAAGGGGTCTAACCCATCGTTGTGTTCCTGTGCCCCAACGCATAGATTTCTGCCAGGGTAATTCACGCAATATATTGGGTATAAGTTCTAGTAAAACGTTTTCTGTAGCTCGCCCGGACTGGGTCTTAGTGTAGAACAATACTTTTCCCTTTGTCGTCTCACGAATTTCACAATTATTTAATGATGTACTAACAGATTTTAAAAAGCCATCTATAGCAGCCTTTGGAGCATCTACTCGTGGCCCTTTCTTTTCTAATAAGATATTTGGCTGCTGAGTCTGCAGCCCAACTACTACCAAAGTTAATCTACGAGGGGTGACAAAAGATCTAGTAGATGAAAAGTTTAATCTTTCTTTTTCTAGGTAAGAAACAAATAAACTTTCTAAGTTTTCACTGGCTATGGNCTGCATACGTGCTGGGATTTCTTCNGAAAAAAGCTCTAANAGAAGTTCTGCCATAGCCCTACCCTTCCAACGAAGGTGTATTTAATAGCCAGCATTCACAGCATGCTTTTGTCAGTGATCTGACCCTAGAAATGTAGCTAGCTCGTTCTGTAACACTAATTACGCCCCGAGCATCTAATAGATTAAAGATATGACTAGCCTTCATACAATAGTCATAAGCTGGCAATGCAAGATTAATACCCTCTGAAAGCAAAGCGTTACACTCAGCTTCTGAATCCTCAAAATGCCTTATAAGTTTTTCTGTATTAGCAAACTCAAAATTAAAAGCAGAAAATTCTCGTTCTGCACGATGAAAAACATCTTTATACAATATCAAACCTGAACCAGAAGTCTGATTCCATTTCAAGTCATAAACGCTTTCTACACCTTGCACATACATTGCAAGGCGCTCTAGACCATATGTAATCTCAACAGTTATGGGATTACAATCTATACCTCCAACCTGCTGAAAATAGGTAAATTGTGTTACTTCCATACCGTCACACCAAACTTCCCAGCCTAGCCCCCATGCACCGAGAGTAGGGCTTTCCCAATCATCTTCAACAAAACGGATGTCATGAGACTTTGAGTCAATACCTAATCGATCCAATGATGAAAGATAAAGCGACTGAATATTTTCAATGGAAGGTTTGATTACTACTTGAAATTGATAGTAGTGTTGAAGGCGATTTGGATTTTCTCCATATCGACCATCAGCAGGTCTGCGTGATGGTTGGACATAAGCAGCTTGCCAAGGTTGAGGGCCCAAGCTTCGAAGAGTTGTAGCTGGATGAAATGTTCCTGCACCAACTTCCAGGTCATAGGGCTGTAACAAAACACACCCTTGCTCCGCCCAAAATGTCTGAAGGGAGAGTATAATAGCCTGAAAGGAGTTATCAGCTTTGGACTTAGTGCCCATTTTTACCAAGTCGCTTACAGAAGTTTAAATGAAGCGCTTGCATATCTTCCTCAATTACTAGTAGACCTTTGGTCGGTTAGTGTATATTGCGCCTATTAGAAAACATTGTGGTATAGAAGTGTTTACAGGACTTGAAAGTTTTTTTAAATATATAAAAATATACTAGCTGTCTTGATCACGCGAACCAGCACTACTTTCTTCGCGTGCAAGAGCTTCTGCCTTTTCTTCACGAATCTTGTTACGTTTACCAATTGCCTTAAAGCCAAACCAAATCACAGCAATTATTGCAATTAGCACTAATAATTTCATTGGCGAAAACATCGATGCCTCCTTGCCACCCAAAACAATGAATAGGTGGCTATTTAAATACTTATTCTGCCGGTAGTATACATATCATAATACGCCTTCAAAAGACATGTGTAGTTATTTATACTCTAATACAATTTTTATTGACCCAGCAAAAACCACTAAACTTGCGCATATTCGTGCCAACAAGCCTTTTGGTCAACCCCATTTGAAAACAAAATTGAATATGAGTGTCAATTATTTACAAACCGTAACGTGACCACAAGGCCTTAGACTCCACAGCTGAAATGGCACTTAACGTAAGATTTTCAGTAATTTCTGAGATTTGTGTGTCACCTGCCCCAAGAACAGATAATCGCCGACGGAACCAACCGCGGCGAAGAGAAAAACGGCGAATTTTTACATCATCACCAAAACGTTCTTTAAGAATGCTTACCAATTCACCAAACGAGTCTACTAAACCAAGCTCCAAAGCTTTTTTCCCCAACCAAAATTCACCAGAAAAAAGTTCTGAATCATCAAGACTACTTAAATTTTCTGATGCACTATTTAATTTCACTCCTCTACGTTCTTTGACAGCATCTATGAAATTTTGGTGCATTTCGTTTTGAACAGCTGTTAATCTCTCAATATCTTCAGTACGTTGCGGAGAGAACGGATCAAGCATGGATTTCTTACTCCCTGAAGTATATAGCCTCCTCTCAACACCAATTTTCTCAATAGCATTTGCAAACCCAAAACCAGAATATATTACCCCAATAGAACCTACTATTGAATTGCAATTTACAAAAATTTCATCAGCAGCAATAGCCAACCAATAACCACCAGAAGCAGCGATATCCTCTACAAAAGCCATCACTGGAATATTTTTTTCAGCTGATAGGCGCCTTATTCTATCATGCAAAAGTGCTGATTGTACTGGGGACCCACCGGGTGAGTTAATAACTAGAGCTATAGCTTTTATTCCTTTTATTCGGAAAGCTCGATCAATAACTGGACCTAAACGATCGTCAGTAAGACCGTTGCGGAATGCACCAGCATTTCCAATAATACCCTCAAGTCTGACAACACCTACCACCCTCGCGGGGCGACCAAATTTTAAAATAGAAAATATTCTCCCTAACATTCCTAACAGCTCCCCGTTAAATCTAAAGCGTAGCATTTACGTAAAACCATTTCAGCTTTTTCAGTAAAACTACCGTCTGAGTTATGCAAAATAAGCCCACCTTGTAGTTTTAGTCCAGCACCTGAGCCAATCTGAGCCTGAACTATTATTCTTTTAGCTGATTTACTGTCATCTATAAACGGATCATGTGACCACAAAGGATAAACTATAATCTTACCGGCACGTTTAGATATAGAGGCTAGAATTTCCTCCAACCTACTAGCACGTTGTATGAACGTTATTGTGCCACCAGGCTTGACCATTCTTGAAGCAAAATCTACCCAGGTTACTAAGTTTGCTAGAATCTCTGTCCGAGCTATTACTTTCGCCTCTCGGTCAGGTGGAGTTACTTTCCCAATTTCGTAATAGGGCGGGTTAGCCATAACATGGTTAAAACTATGGGGTGCTAGACGTGGAAGAGGCTTTACTAAGTCACCAACAATAGCTTCAAATCTTTTCTCAAAACCATTTAAAACAGCATTGTCTTGGGCTAGGCGCGCAAGTTCACGATCAATTTCTAGACCAACAACTTTAATCCCATTAACCCTTGTTACTAAGCATAATGAAGCTGCTCCAGTACCACAACCAATATCAAGAATTCTATCTCCTGAACTAACTTTTATTGCTGAAGCTAGAAAAACTGAATCCGAAGTAGCCCGAAATCCATTTAATGGCTGCAACAAACGTACTTTTCCATTTAAAAGTGTATCATCACTAAGCTCGTTCACCAAACATATGTCCTATTTTAGACCTAATTATTAATAAAAGTTTTTTTCAAACAAATCATCATGCTATCGCACTGCTTAACCTCGTGGTAAGATATATTATCTAATTATTCAATCAACTATTTCAAATAGGGTAACCCCGTGGGCAAAGTTGTAATACTTGGAGATAAAGCTATTAATGATGGGGTAAGCGCCCATGAAGAGCAGGTCTCAAACCTAGATGCGCTACATGGACTAGTTAATGAGGATTTAAAAGCTGTCAATCGTGTAATTCTTGAGAGAATGGAAAGCCCAGTAGCACTTATTTCTCAATTAGCCGGGCATATTATTGCTTCTGGAGGAAAAAGACTGCGCCCTATGTTAACATTATCAACTGCAAAGATGTGTGGATACACTGGTCGAAGACATATTGATCTTGCTGCATGCGTAGAATTCATACATACAGCCACACTTTTGCATGATGATGTTGTTGACGAAAGTGATCTTCGCCGTGGGAATGCAACAGCAAACGCAGTATGGGGAAATAAGCCGAGTGTACTTGTGGGTGACTTTCTTTTTTCTAGAGCCTTCCAATTATCTGTGGCCGACGGATCTCTGCAAGTATTAGATATACTTGCGAATACTTCCGCAACACTTGCTGAAGGTGAAGTAATGCAACTTGTCACATCAAACGATACTGAAACAAGTGAAGATGCATATTTAGAAGTTATAACCGCAAAAACAGCAGCGTTGTTTGCTTCAGCATGTCGGTTGGGTGGTCTAGTGGCTGAAAGACCATCACAAGAACAAGACGCATTAGCAAGTTTTGGTTTAAATCTTGGTATTGCTTATCAATTGGTTGATGATGCACTCGATTATTCAGCTGCGGAAAAAGATTTGGGGAAATCAATAGGCGATGATTTTCGTGATGGTAAAATAACATTACCAGTTTTACTTGCATTCAGGAGAGGGTCATTACAAGAAAGAGAGTTCTGGAAACGAACTATGGAAAATGGTGAACAAAATGAAAATGATTTCTCATTGGCACTTAATCTAATAACAAAACATAATTCTTTAGATGACTCATTCGATAGGGCTAGGCACTATGGGTCTGTAGCCAAAGATGCCTTAGGACTTTTTAAGGATGGTCCAGAAAAGCATGCACTTCAAGATGTTGTTAATTTCTGTATTAATAGAGCGCACTAGCAAGTTTTTTCAAATATTATAGACATGTTTAGCAGATGAGATAAATTTAATAATCTCTCAATAAAAAGCGCATCATTATAATTTAGAAAGGCAAGCCATGACGCACCCAACAATAATCACCGGTGCTGCAGGACTAATCGGCTCAGCAATAGCTCACAAATTTTGTGAGAAAGGAATTGAAGTTATAGGAACAGATATTCTGCCTATTGAAAAGATATCTGGGTTTCAATACCACCAAATAGACTCTAGAGATTATGAGGGTCTAAACGCTCTAATAAAAAAGGGAGTCTCAGGAATTATTCATTGTGGTGGGGTTTCTGGTCCTATGCTCTGTAAAGATCGACCGCGAAAACTATTTGATATAAATGTTAATGGAACAGCAAATATACTTGAGTTAGCAAGAGTCTTTAAACTTAGACGTGTAATCTATTGCTCCTCAACATCTGCCTATGGTAACACGCCATTAGATACTAGTTTAATAAAAGAAAATTATCCTTTAAATGCAGTTGATGTATATGGTGCATCTAAAGCTGCCGGCGATGTGTTAACGAACGCATATGCAAATCAATTCGAATTAGATGCTGTGGCACTGCGTTTTTCATGGGTTTACGGACCAAAGCGCAAAACAGGGTGTATACTTCGTGAAATGATACTTAATGCAAAAAATGGCAACCCCAGTGTATTTAACTTTGGCAAAATGTTCAGCCGTCAATATGTTCACGTTGATGATGTTGTGAATTCAGTATTTGAAGCATGGAATTCTAAAAGAATACCCAAAAAGGCATACAATATTACTGGTGGAGATAAGTTAAGTTTTGATGAAATTGCAAATATTGTCTGTGAAATTATTCCAAATGCAAACATAAGAAATCTAGATTCTGAATTTGCTGGAGACTTAATTCATGGTAAATTTGATATTTCTGCTGCTGAATTAGATCTCAACTACAAACCTTCAGTCGACTTTCGAAATGGAGTTAAGAAATATGCAAGTTGGCTAGAAAACCACGAATATTAAATAACATTAAAAATTAATATTCTAGTTCATTAATTATTCATCTAATATGCTAAAATCTATATCTTGATTATTATATTTATTCATATTCACGGCTTAATGCGTTAAGGGGAATTAGAGTTAATGTTTGAGTCTTCACTGAGCTTTCCACCTGCTACACTTCCACCCACAGCAGACAGATTACGATCTGACGTTCGTGAATTTCTTAAGGAATCACACTCCTTACTTGGCTGGACACCTAGGTCAAACTTTATGTCGACTTTTTCTGCAGAATTTAGCCAATCTATTGGGTTAAAGGGTTGGCTAGGGTTAACTTGGCCGAAGAAATATGGCGGCAAGGAAAGATCAGCCTTAGAACGTTTTGTTGTAACAGAAGAGCTTCTATCTGCCGGTGCACCAGTTGCTGCTCACTGGGTAGCAGAAAGACAGAGTGGTCCGTTACTAATTCGTTATGGGACAGAAAAACAAAGAATGGAAATTCTACCAAAAATTGCTGAAGGTAAATGTTTTTTTTCTATAGGAATGAGTGAACCTGACTCTGGTTCTGACTTAGCATCAATCAGAACACGAGCTGAAAAAACTTCTCATAGCTGGAAAATTACTGGCTCAAAGGTATGGACTTCCAATGCACATATTAACCACTGGATGATTCTTTTAGCCCGGACGCAACCAGTGAGTGAAAACCGGCATGCAGGTATGAGTCAATTTCTTATTGATCTTAAAAATGATAATATAAAAGTAAATCCAATCCCAAATATGCTCGGACAACATGACTTTAATGAAGTTGTTTTTAATGAAACTGAAATCCCTCTTGATAGGCTAATTGGTAAAGAAGGAAATGGGTGGCATCAAGTTACTGCAGAATTAGCCTATGAAAGAAGTGGTCCCGAGCGCTTCCTTTCTACTTACAATATTTTACTAGAATTAATCAATTCTACAGGAGAACAAAATAATTCTGAAATTTGTCGTGCAGTTGGAAAATTAACTGCACAGTTAATATCTCTTCGAACAATGTCAATATCTATTGCCGGGATGTTAGAGCGTGGAGAAAATCCTGATATTGCTGCAGCAGTGGTTAAAGATTCAGGAAATGAGTTTGAGCAAAAAGTTATTGATATAGCAAGACAAGTTCTACCAATAGAGCCAAGGCAAAACGGTCTTAATACTGAAAAATATGAAACTATGATGGCTGAGCTAATCATGCAACTTCCATCATTCTCTTTCAGAGGAGGAACACCAGAAATCATGAGAGGAATAATTGCTCGGGGTCTTGGTGTTAGATGACTGATACTGTAAGAATAGTAAATGAGAGTGCTCATAGACTCTTTAAAGAAATTATACAGAAAAAAGATCTTGATCAAGCTGAAGCAGGTTTTTGGCCAGAAAATTTATGGCAAGCTGTAAAACAAGCTGGGTATATAGAGGCCTGGGACGAAAACAATATAGAATCAAGGGAGATTGGTCTTACTTTAGCCCAGTTATCTGGCTGGCATGCCCTACCTATTCCCCTAGTCGAAACAATGGCAGCCCGCAATCTAGCAATCAGATATCTAAAATTTTGTCCTGATGGTCCCTTAACAATTGCTAATCCTTTCCTCTTGAAGGATTGCTCTATAAAGAATGATAAACTCATTGGGATAGCAACCGGAGTACCATTTGCACGACATGTGAAAAATATAGTTACTGTAATTGATGGTAACCTTATTTTGGCCCCAAGCCTCATTTCACATGAAGGACTAAATATGGCTGGAGAAGTAAGAGACAATATCTTTTGGAAAGAAGCTGAAGTTATAGTTGGACCCAAAGTATCTCAAGAAACGGTAATGGAAAAAGGAGCGCTAATGCGTTCCGCCCAAATTTGTGGTGCTTTACAACATGCACTAGATAAATCTACCAATTATGCTACTGAGAGAAAACAATTTGGTCGCTCACTTAGTAAATTTCAAACCATTCAAAACTATCTAGCAAAAATGGCAAGCTTGACAGCTATGGCAGAAGCAGCACTTTCAAACGCAATACATTTAGAATCCACAAGAACTATAGCTACCGCAAAGAGCTGTGCTAGTGAAGCTGGTGGAGAAGTCGCTTCACTTGCACATAGAATACATGGAGCAATTGGATTTACTCATGAGTATTCATTGCACCACTTGACCCGCAGATTATTATCTTGGCGAGAAGAATTTGGTGCAGAATCTTGGTGGCATGATCGTTTAGGAAGAATTGCCATCAAGGCAGGGTCTGATAATCTCTGGGCAATGATTACTTCTAAGCACTGATTGATTTATGCTAAACTTAAAGAATTTTTTTTCACCTGATAGTATAGCCGTTATTGGTGCATCACCAGACACTAAAAAATTAGTAAGAGGTCGTGTTATGTCCGCCCTTAAGAATGGCGGGTATAAGGGAAAAGTATACCCTATTAACCCCAGCCATTCTGAAATTTTGGGATATAAAGCATACAAAAGTCTTGATGACCTAGACGCGAAACCAGATCTTGCTTTAATAGCAGTAACAGCTGATAAAATTCCAGTAATCTTAGGTGAATTAGCTAAAATCGGCTGCCATAAAGCAGTTATTTATAGTGCAGGTTTTGCAGAAGTTGGCGAAGGTAGCAAGAATCTCGATCAAAAATTAAGAGCTGCCATAGAAAAATATAAAATCACAATTTTAGGTCCAAATGCAGTTGGATTTTTTAATGTTGCTGAATGTGTTGCTGCAACTTTTAGTCCGGGTATAAATGTGGAGAACCCTCCTCGTGTTAACGACGGTATTGGGCGAAGGTTAGTTATAATTTCACAAAGCGGAGGTCTAGGATTCTCCATATATCAGCGCGCTGCTAAACGGGGCATAAATGTAGGCTTAGTAGTAAGTACTGGTAATGAAGAAGGAATAACCGCCCTAGATGTTCTAGATCAAGTAATCGATGATAATATGGTTGGTTGTGTTGCGCTCTATATAGAACAATTCCGTGACCCCCATAGGCTTAGTAGAATTGCCAAAAAGGCTTTGCAACGAGGCATCCAAATAATAGTAGTAAAATCAGGTCGTTCTGATGCAAGCAAGCGAGCCGCTATTTCTCATACAGCAAGTCTGGTTGGAAATGACAGCGCTTATGAAGGGGTCTTCAACGCATTTGGGATTTTTCGAGCTTATGACCAAGATGAAATGCTTGACCTGGCAGCTGTATTTACAAGCTGCCCACACACTAAAGGAAATAAAATAGGTATAGTTTCTATAAGTGGAGGTGGTGCAATATGGCTAGCAGATGCCTGTTCTGATGCTAAATTAATATTACCAGAATTTAAACCTAAACTACAAAAGGCTCTTAGAGAGTTTGTCCCTCCTTATGGTGGAACTAGTAATCCAGTTGATATAACTGCCCAATCACTTCATTCAGATGGAAATATTCGAGCATTAGAACTAATTGTAAAAGCCAAAGATGTTGATATGCTTGCAGTTGTAGCTACCCTATCAGAATCAGCAATGCTTAAGAAAGAAAAACCAAGATTAAAAAACTTAGCTAGAAAAAGTAATAAGCCAATAGTTTTTTGCTCCTATACTATCCCGAATCAAGAAAATTTATCTGATTTAGGTGACTGTGGCATTCCAACTTTTTCAAGCTTTGTAGGGTGCGCAAAAGCCTTGAAGGCTATCTATCACCATAATAAATTTAGAGAACTTAGCGACAATGAGAAAATTCCAGTTTTCTTGCCCCCATCATTAGCAAATTTCAAAGCAACCAATACGGAGTTTGATTTAGAAGGACTTTACAAACAACTGAAAATTTCGACACCCTTAGCAAAAATTGCCTTCACTACCGAAGAAGCAATAACAGCAGCCAATCAAATTGGATACCCTGTAGCCCTTAAATTACAAGACCCCAACATTGCTCATAAAAGTGCCAGCGGTGCTATAGAGTTAGCATTAAAAAATGAAGGAAACTTAAGAAGATCATTCAAAAATATTACTGATAATACTCAGAATAAAAACTCTCCTTTCCTCGTTCAAGCTATGGCACCATTAGGAATTGATATTATTCTAGGAATTGTAAGAGATAACGATTTTGGTCCGCTTCTCATGGTTGGCATGGGAGGAACTGAAGTTGAAATTATTCGTGATATAAGTTTTTCTCCAGTCCCAATTGGGAAATTAGCTGCTAAAAAACTTTTACATCGTGTATCAGGTCTTCGACCGTTATTGCAGGACTCCTCTAAATCAAAAATTAATATAAGTGAATTAATAGAAATTCTTGTAAACCTAGCCCAATTTGCAGATTCTAATCGTAAAACCATAGAAGAATTTGAAATCAACCCTCTACGCCTATTCGGTCCAGGAAAAAAAGCTCTAGCACTTGATGGCTTCTTGCGCATGAGTTCTATTGAAGAAGGATAAAAATAATGTCCGACAACATTTTGGTTAATATTTCAGATAGTATTGCAACCATAACTCTTAACCGTCCCGAAAAACGTAATGCTTTTCATTTAAAAATGGTAGATCAATGGTGTGAATCTCTTAAAACATGCGCAGAAGATAAAAGTGTAAAAGTGATAATAATTACAGGTAAAGGAGATGCTTTTTGTGCTGGAGGAGATATAGCAGAATTAATGGGTGCAAGGCTCAAAATGGGACCAGAGGATAGAAAAAGTGAGTTGAAAGATCATGTACATAAACTTGTTCGTGTATTTCTTGAGAATGATAAACCGGTAATAGCGGCAATGAATGGAGTGGCAACTGGGGCTGGCTTAGATCTTGCTCTATATGCTGACTTAAGGTACGCAGCGACTTCTGCCAGATTTTCTGAAACCTACGTTAGGGTTGGCCTTATACCCGGTGCTGGTGGTGCATGGATGTTACCAAGAATTGTAGGAGAAGCTAAAGCATTTGAACTCCTATGGACTAGCGACTTTATTACCGCGGACGAAGCTCAAGAATTAGGAATCGTAAATAATGTATTTGCAGATAAAGTATTGATGGCAGAGGTAATTAAAATAGCAAAAAAAATTGCTAGTGGCCCCCAATCTGCAAATCGAGCAATAAAAAGAGCTATTTTTCATGGTAGAAACTCAGATCTTTATTCTTCACTTGATCATATATCCTCAACATATGGTCTGATTGCAACAGGAGCCGATCATAAAGAGGCTGTTAATGCATTTCTTGAGAAACGTGAACCCATATTTGGAAAGAATGAATAGATTCTATTTTCACATATCAATCATGCTCTGATGACCTAACAAGATATTATTTAAAATAACAATGCACATTGCCCAAGATACTATTTCGAAGCTATAACATTTATATTAGTTCGGAGTGTAGCTCAGCCCGGCAGAGCACTGTCTTCGGGAGGCAGGGGTCGGTGGTTCAAATCCACTCACTCCGACCAACCACCTGTTATAAATCTTGATTATAATTTTTCAAAACATTTTTGGAAACCTTATAATATTAAGTTCAATATAAGCTAATATTATTCTTACTATCTTCGTAAGACAGGTTTTTCTGGTTAAAAATTGTATTCATTATTTTAACCAATATTATATTGGTATGTGCTTTAGTAAGTTTGCAATTATTCTTCTAAGATTTATCACTTTTTATATTAAAATCTATCCACTACATGATGTAGTTATAAAATTCATGAAATATTATTTAACAAAAAAAGTTTTAAGCGTAAATTCTCACACCCTTTGGATCAAAAAATGGTAATAGTGATATTCTGATCGGCACTCTTTGACCAGCAAAATCAACTTCATAATTACCTTTTGGGACATCTTCCCAAGAAGATGGCTTTTCTGTTTCGATATAGCCCATACCCATTGGCTTTTCATAGTAATAGCTATATGCGCCAGAGCTGACACGACCTACAATCCTGTTATCAAGATATATGGTCTCGTCATGGAATATAAGGGGTTCTGGTTTTTCTAACATAATATGGACTAATCTTTTTTTAAACCCGTCAGATTTTTGTTTCTCTAATACTTTCCGACCTATAAAATCCCCCCCCTTTTTAAAAGAAATAGATGAATGAAGACCTGCTTCAATAGGAGTCTCAGCTTGAGTAATATCATGACCCCAATGTCTGTATCCCTTTTCCATTCTTAGAGAATCTACAGCATGAAGTCCACAAAGGCGAGAACCCACATTCATAGAATTTTCCTTTATTAAATCAAAAACTGGTATCATAAATTCTGTTGGAATATACAACTCCCAGCCTAACTCCCCTACGTAAGTAATTCTAAGTGCCTTTGCAATTGCATATCCAATATCTATTTCCTGATATGTACCAAAAGGAAATGCATTATTAGAAAAGTCAGTATCAGATACTGAAGACATCACTTCTCTAGCCTTTGGTCCCATCAACGCAATAACACCATAACCTGAAGTTATATCTGTAATAGTAAGTGAAGAGTTCTTTGATACTTGTCTTTTCATCCAAGTAAGAACGCGTGTTTGTGACGCAGCAGAAGTAACAACAAAATATTCTGTATTAGACAATCTAGTAATTGTGAGATCTGCTTCTATTCCACCCCTAGAATTTAGAAACTGCGTATAGACTATTTTCCCCGGCAAAACACTCACATTATTAGCAGCAATTCTTTGTAACTCTATTTCAGCGTCTTGCCCCTGGACTAAAAATTTTGCAAATGAGCTCATGTCAATTATTCCTAAGGTATTCCTTACAGCATGATGCTCCTCTCTTACGTATTCAAACCAATTCTGTTTGGAATAATTATGCTCATAAATTGGGTCCACACCTTTTGGAGCAAACCAATTCGCACGCTCCCATCCAGATACCTCGCCAAAACAAGCATTACTATCTACTAATCGTTGGTGTAACGGGCTTAACCGTGCAGGTCTTGCAGACTCTACTTGTCGATAGGGCCAGTGCATTTTATACAACAACCCTAAGCTTTCGATTGTGCGATCAAAGAGATATCTACTATTACTTTGAAAACTGTTAAAACGAGCTATATCTAACTCCGCAAGATCAACTGTAGGTTGTCCCTCAACAATCCATTCTGCCATAACTTTTCCTGCGCCTGCTGCACTTAAAATTCCTGAAGAGTTAAAGCCAGCTACTACAAAAAAATTATTTAACTCCGGAGCCTCCCCCATAACAAATTTATTATCAGGCGTAAAACTTTCTGGTCCATTTAAAAATTTTCTTATTGGCGCATGCTCAATAGAAGGTAATAACTCTATAGCTTTAGTTAGAGGTAACTCAAAATGGTCCCAATCTTCTTGTAACTCAATAAATTCTGTATCAGCAGGCAACCGATTAAGTGGCAAAGGCTTAGCCACAGGCTCGAATGAACCAACGAGCAATCTCCCAGCATCTTCTTTTATATAAATGTACCCATCTGTATCTCTTATGATTGGTAGATTTTCTTTTAAATTTGAGATTGCCTCAGTTACTACGTACATATGCTCTGCAGCATAAATTGGTACACGCACATCTGCCATTTTGCCAATTTCTGCGGCCCAAATACCAGCACAATTAACTATAATCTCACACGCAATATTTCCTCTTATTGTCTCAACACCAGAAACATAAGAATTATTTTTTAAAATTTTAGTGACCTCTGTATTTTCATAGATAAGTGCACCACCAGTTCGAGCGCCTTTTGCAAGAGCCATAGTTGTATCCACTGGATTGGTCTGACCATCTGTTGGAATATATACTGCACCCTTTATTTTAGAAGAATCGAGCATAGGCCAGATTTGCTTTGCCTCACTTGGGGATACCTCATGGACATCAACTCCAAAACATTTACCAAGCGCTGCCATTCTTCTAATTTCAATTAATCTATCAGTCGTACGAGCAACAGGCATACTACCATTACGCTGAAACCCCGTAGCTAATCCAGTTTCTCTTTCAAGATCTCCGTATAGATCAGCGGTATATTGTGAGAGAACTGTCTGAGTATAATTAGACCTAAGCTGAACAATTAACCCGGCAGCATGCCAGGAGGTGCCACATGTTAGGTGACCACGTTCTAATATTATTACATCTTTATAACCAATCTTAGTTAGGTGATATGCTAAACTACACCCAATAATTCCTCCTCCTATGATTACTACCTGGGCTTGTGATGGCAGAGCGCTTGATGTCTTATCCATTACAACTCCCCAGATAAAAAGATGCAGAAAATAGATTTTTTATTATCTCAATTAAATTAAAAATACATACAACTTAAAGGCATAAAATATCTAGCAACTTTGGAACTTTCTGCCAATTTTTAGGAGCATTCGGAATCCTTGGGATTGTAGCTATTGGAAGTTCCCCTACATATCTTTTAATAGTACTAACTAACTCATCAAGACTAACTGGGCTTTCGGCTGATTCGCTTACGACCAAACCTTTAACAGCAACCCCATTATTTTTCATGGCCTCAAGAGTAGTTAGTGTATGGCTAATAGTCCCAAGATAGCTGCCTGCAACTAGAATTGCTGGCATACCTAGCTTAGACATCCAATCCATAACTGTATGTCTTGAGTCAAGTGGAACCATTGCTCCGCCGACTCCTTCAACTATCGTATAATCAGCACTAAAATTCTTGGCCAAAGAAAACTTCACCAATTTGTCAAAGTCAATTGTACGATTTTCTCTTGCTGCTGCCATATCTGGAGAGAGTGGGGCTTTATACCTCCATGGCGTTACTTTAGAGAGTGTTTCTTCATTAGCTTTCAACCCAACACTAGTAAGAAGAATTCCAGAATCGCTACTTTCAATATTTGAATCTTCAAATCCACTAAGAACTGGTTTCAAAGGTTGCACTACTTTTCCAGCAACGGTTAATTGGTAACAAATTGCTGCTGCTACAAATGTCTTACCAACTTCTGTGCCGGTTCCCGTAATAAAAATACTGGACATTAAGACTGAACTCCTAGTGAAAAACTATTAAAAACTTATACTTTAAAACGAGCACGCTTTGCAGGACTCACACTATTAAACTTCAAGCGTTGGATTGCATTATCATCTGCCATTAGGTCAGAGTCACCAAGTACTCCTGGTCCATCCCCTGCAGTATTGTTTAAAACTTCAAAAGGGTGTTTATGATCCACAAACCCAAGATTTACTGTACCAAGGTCGTAACCCATAAGACGTTGCAATTCTGGTGAAAATGATCTTGCTTCATTAACTGGAACTGCAAGGTATTGATTCTCCTCCTGACGCAACCACCCGAGTGCATATACTAAATTTAAACCACAACGTGAAGTTTGCGAATTATTTCCACCACCTCCATGTAACATATTGCCAAGATACAAGAGTACAGAACCTGCCGACATCTCTGCTGTTTCAACTTCATCAGGTTTTGGAGCACGACTATCTGGCCATTGGTGACTTCCTGGTATTATCCTTGTTGCACCATTATCTTTAGTAAAATCTGTCACAGCCCACATCGTTGACAAAGTAAGTGGTGGTGTTGGGTTTTGTATTGGGTAAAAGCCAGTATCACGATGAATAGACTGCTCATTCTCTCCAGGCTGAATATCCATAACACCCGTGTAATTAATACGATATCGAGCACAATAAGGTCTTAAGATATGGTCAGCCACCTCTAGTATGAGTGGTAAAACTGCTAAATCCCTTGAACTAGGGCAACGTGAGAGTAATGCTCCAAAACGCTTGGTTTTATGACCCATAAAAGAGTCAGGGTCAGAAGCATTAACTCTTTGTATATGTGGAGATAGTTCACTCCTAATTATGCCGAGGTTTTCTGAAGACAAGAGCCCCTGAACCACAGCGCAACCATCACTAATTATAGCCTTACTGAGATCAGCACTGGAAACATTAGAATCAAAAANTTNAAACTTTGCCATATANCTAAGNTCCTANNAATTNTTCCTTTCANTAAAATANTTATTTAACCTGTCTGATNNGCCCAACCTTCTTCATGNGANGCTAAAAATTTACCTTCAACTTTAATATGNTTAAANANCCANCNNCCATTTTNTTTNANCAAATAGTCATCATACTCTGCNGCAAACCAGCGNCCNTCNTTTTTNNCNTNAACCATCATTGTNCACCACATAATTAACCACCACTTTGCATTTGCNNTATCACCATCTATTGTAATCAAGGGGTTCATGACNGGATGAATNGCAAAAACAATTTCATTAGAAAGNTNAGAAAAAAAACTTTTTATGNCTTNCACACCTTCATATCGNCCAAAATCTCCACCATCCCAGATAGCATCCTCTGTAAATAANCTNGCCATCCCATCAGGGTCATANCCATTATCNGCATANGANCAATANCTAGCTTTCATTTGNTTTATATCTTCAATAGCGGTTAANCGCTCAACTTGNTNNTCAAGNCTTACATTAGACATTANATACCCTTNCTTANGATTGCTTANACCTAATNNATTNCAGNAGTCTAANATTANTNNGCTACCTGNAAATTTTGTTTTCTNAGTCTTTTGNGTAANTTCATGATCCACAGNTTTTGTTTCTGGNTCAATTTTAACCCCATANGAAGACTCNGCTCTATCAATNGANATATANCCATCAAGAAAATCATNTAGAACTTNNNCAACTGGNCTTGCTAATGGTTCTCCCCAGCCNCCNCCACCNCCAGTCTCTATACGAAATGATTCNCCTGATCTAAACCTNTAGGCNGCNAGAAGNGGATTNTGCCAAGNNCCATCNTCATCAACTCCNCCNATCACCTCAGGTTNNCCATCTNNACTTAATTTNTANAANCTTTGTGTNGCGCTNTCTCCNCCNCCTTCTACACCAGGGCTACCTNTAAGAGTNCTNGATGTTTCAATACTAAGNTCAGCATCNCCTAAAAACCGAAACTGTAATCTNGCNCCAAGNCCNCCACGNTGANTACCTGGACCAGCGGANTCTCTTCTNAAGTCAAANGCTTCATAAACAATNGGGTANCANAGCTCTGCCACTTCAGCNGANAAATTNCTGCAATTACCTGTTGGGTCNAATCTNACNCTNGTACCNTCCATATCATTCATNCCNCCCNAACCTCCNGCTGGNANATCAGANAANACAGCTTGGCTATTGCTATNTGGNTCNGTAACTGCGCANACNAACCAGTTAATATCTGACATGGTNCCNCCNATTGCGTTCTCTGGNATNGCCTTNCTCATAGCAAGCCAAATNGAACTATTTATTTTTGCTGCAGTNACNGTTGTNCAACCTATNGTAGGNGCAGGCCATTTAGCATTAAGCCAACAGTCNTCAGGAAGAATAATATCNACAGCNTCAAAAAGNCCTGANTTTGCAGGGGCTTCAGGGCAAAGATAAAAACGNAGNGCNAAATATACAGCAGAATATGTATTNGCTAANGGTGAATTTATAGCACCAATACATTGCGGGTCTGAACCTGAAAAATCGACAGTNAGTGATTCTCCACTAATAGATATCTTTACATTTAAGCGGATAGGCTTATCGCTAAATCCATCAGTATCTACGAAGTCAGAGACTGTATATTCACCATCAGGTATAGCAGCTATACGGCTACGACTGATACGATTAGTATAAGCAATTAGCTCTCGCATAGCAGTCCTGACTGTATCAAGACCGTATCGCTCAACACCTCTTATAAACTCTTGCTCCGCTACTTTTAGTGCACCCATATGCGCTTGAATATCGCCTTCTATATATTCAGGACAGCGTGTGTTATTTTTTATTAAGGNTAAAAGGTCATCATTTAATTTATAATTTTGAAAAAGTTTTAAGGGCGGAATTCGAAGTCCTTCACCAGCAATATGGGTACCAAAAGATTGCCCCCCTGCAGCACCTCCTCCAAGATCTTGCCAATGTCCACGACTGACTGCATAACCTAGGAGTTCTTCCTCTAAATAAATGGGCATTGTAAAAGTTGTATCAGGAATATGTGTNCCACCTTCAAAAGGGTCGTTTAGTATGACCACATCCCCAGGCTTTAAATTACCTTTTCCATACTTGGCAACCGACGCCCGTGCAGCAAAATGCATTGCAGCCATATGTATTGGACAACCCGGAGACTGAGAAACAAGTCGAATGTCCGAATCATACACAGCATGAGAATAATCAAGCATATCGCTCAATATCGGAGAAAACGCAGTTTTTTGAAGAACCTTACTCATCCGCTCACTACAAAAATCAAAGTGACTGCGCAATACCTCNAAAGTAACTGGGTCTANGCCCTTTATTTCTGTTGTCTTAATATTATCGCTTGCCTGTGTCATCTCACTAGCACCAATCTTATTTAAGTAATGTTATAATTAAATTACCGGCTTGGTCTACCTCGCCAATGGTTTGAGGTGGCAAAACCGTCTCAGAATGCTGATATTCGATTATAGCTGGGCCTGCAACATTAGTTCCTGGCGACATGTGTTCACCAGCAAAGATTGATACATCAAGCCAGCCACCCTCAAAGTAAGCCTTCCTCTCACCTATTGTAGTTTTATGTGATGTATCAGCTGGTGATTCNTCCGAAGTTATTTTATAAAAACCACCTGCTGCAGTAAGTCCTATGCTGACAAACTCCACTGGAAAGCTCGGGGATTTAACGCCATGCTCGGACTCATGTTCTGCATGAAATGAATTTGCAATCTCATCAATAGATTCTTTAGAAAGTGATTTATTTCCAATAGGTGTTCCCACCTCCCAAAACTGTCCAATGTACCGCATTTGCGCATGTCTACTTAAATCCATATCACCNTTATTAACTCCGTCACGTGCAAGCAGCTTTCTAGCTTGCTGCTCCAGCTGAATAAATAACTCATTTAGATGATCAAANTTNGTTTCGGCTAGGGGGGAATAATAAAATGCTTCAAGGTCATGACGTATATCCATGGCTGTAGCCCCGAAAGCAGAAGCGACACCAGCATGGGTAGGAACAATAATACGAGGAATATTCATTGCTCTAGCAATTTGGCAAGCGTGCATAGGTCCTGCCCCCCCAAAGCTAGCAAGTACAAAATCTCGGGGATCCCGTCCACGGTCAGTTAATACCAGCTTAATAGCCTGAGCCATATTTTCACATGTAATAGATATAATAGCTTCAGCCGTTTCTAGTGGATCTAGCTGAAGNCTTTTTGCAACCGACTCTATAGCCAATGAAGCAGCTTTTGAATCTAATTTAAGCTTATCTCCAAGAGTAGGGTTAAGCCTACCAAGGATAAAGTTAGCNTCAGTGACAGTTGCCTCTTTTCCACCTCTACCATAACAAGCTGGACCCGGTTCTGAACCAGCACTTTGTGGACCAACCCGCAATGACCCACCAGCATCAACCCATGCTATTGATCCCCCGCCCGCACCAACACTTCTAATATCAAGCATCGGAATTGTAATTGGGACCTCCCATTCTAATTCATAATCATGTGTAATTAATCCCTCGCCTTGATCTACTATAGAAGCATCAAANGTTGTCCCTCCCATATCAGTATGAATAATATTAGGGAATTCTGTTGTTTGACTAAGATATCTGGCATATGCAACNCCACCAGCCGGACCTGACTCAACCAATTCTTCTGGCCGCTCGATAGCGAGATCAACACCCATCATCCCACCATTGCTTTTTAGAGCCAACAAGGACCCTGTAAATCCGCCCTCCTCAAGGGATTTGGATAATCTAGAGAAATATTGGGACATCACAGGCAAAAGTGCAGCTCTAACCACTGTTGTTGAAAATCGACCATGCTCTCTAAATTTTTTTACAGTTTCAGCAGATAACGACACATAACAATCAGGATGTTCTGCAAGAAGGACATCCTTCATCAATTGTTCATGGCGATCATCGACATATGAATTAATGAAACATATTGCTACTGTGTTGATACCTAAATCCTTAATTTCGCACGCAATTTTTTTTGCTGATTCGGCATCAAATTTTCGAATATCCTCACCTTTTGCAGATAAACGGCAATCAAGCGTATAGCGTAATCTTCTTGGAACAATGGGATCAGGTCTTTTTTGACGAAGGGCAAACAAATGTTGCCGCCTTTGNCTTCCAATCTCAATTACATCTCTAAAACCCTCTGTGGTTATTAGAGCCACTGGGGGGTATTTTTGTTCGACCAATGCATTTGTTGCAGTTGTAGTTCCATGCACTAAAACACGTATAGTAGAGGGATCAATAGATGCTGAGGCTAATGCGTCAATTACACCTAATGAGCGGTCTCTTGTGGTGGTTAAAACTTTTGCTGATCTTGTTTCTTTTATCTCAGGATTTTCTGCGTATAGATCGGTAAATGTTCCACCAACATCAATTCCAACATGCCACATTTATAACTCTCCAATTACACCAATATAATTATGACTAAGAGTTTATACTATCACCATCTAGCGCATTAATTTTGTCCACCAAGTCACTAGGTAAAGCTGAGGATTTATGGGTCTTTTGATCAGTATTTACCCATACGACCTCCCCACTGGCTAATAATAAATTCTTGTTCTTATGATAAATCTCAAGTTTGAAAGTCAAGCTTGATCTTCCGACACGAGAAGTTCTAACACCCACTTCAATTTCATCATCAAAGTTGATTAACGCGTGATACTCAACCAGAGTTTTGACAGTATGGTAATCTTCACCAGTAAGTTCTACTTGTGCTCTGTAGTCGTAAGGCAAATTCCTAAAGTATTCTGTGATAGCAGTATCAAAATATGTCAGATAATGTGCATTAAAAACAATCATCTGACCATCTACTTCTGAATAACGAACTCTAAAACCAAAGAAAAAAGAGAAATCAGTCTTTGCCATCTATAAATACTCCAGTTTGAAATTAACGTAGAGTTTCAGTATTTCCACATACTCCTAGAGATTGCCCACTAATTGACCTTCCACTATTTGAACATAAAAAAACTATTAATTCAGCTACTTCTTCAGGGTCAATCATCCGTTTCATTGAGACATTCTTTGTCTCATTATTCCTCACACTAGCAATATCTTCATTTAATATTTTTGCTTTTTCTCTAAAAATTTTATCCATGCGTTCACCCTCTACAGCCCCAGGTAATATGGCATTAACTCTTATGTTATATTCCCCTAGTTCCATGGCAAGAGTCTGTGTTAAACCTATGACTCCCCACTTTGCTGCTGCGTATGGCGTTCGCATCGGTAATCCTAGGCGACCAGCTGCTGACGACATATTGATAATGCAGCCCCCATATTGTCTTTTTAAATAGGGNATGACCTCTCGGGCAAAATAAAATTGAGCAGATAAATTTACGCTGATTGTATCATCCCACTCTTTAGTTGTGATTTCTTCTGCAGCAGCAGTTGGACCAGCAATTCCAGCGTTATTAACTAAAACATCAATTCCACCAAGGACATTCCTAGTGTCTTCAATATAGCTGCTAATCGCTAAAGGATTTGTAACATCACATTGCAAACTGATAATGTCAGGATTTTTCTTACTGAATTTAGCTAATGCTAACTCATCAACATCACAAACTGATACTAAGCCGCCATTTAATTTCATAAACTGAGCAGTAGTAGCTCCTATTCCACTAGCCCCAGCAGTGACTATTATTCTTTTACCTTCTAATAAATCTGACATTAGTGTGCATCTAGTAGGTANTCATCTCCAGCCCTTAAGTTTTCCTTAACCCAAGTAGCTGCTCCGGGTATATTAGGTGATGTAATCTCAAGTGGCTTACGTGTTTTCCTCTTCTTTTTTCTCAATGCTTTTGTTTCCTTAAGATTTACAGTCATTGGATTTTTACTAATAATCACACCATATATGTTACGTGCACTTTCAACGGTTAACATTCCATCTATTATACTCTCGAGGACTGCGTCTGGTTCCCGCTCCAGTGGATCACCATAACCTCCCCCACCACTTGATACACCAACCCATATTTCNTNAGCGGCTAATTCAAAGCGACCCTTTGAGGAATAATATTTGCGTTTTTTTGTCCTTAAATTTTCTTTATAGCTGCCTCCACCAATTCCGGGCATGCCTCCCATTACACTGAAAGGAGGATTGCTTTGCCCCTCACCAAAGAGCTCGCAGTGGAAACCTCCACCAACTGGCGACATACAGAAATCTATTCCGGGACCACCGATATATTTTCCATGTCCAACTGAGTCTGCAGCTATTTCCTGACGATCAATTCGAAATGGATAGAACAACTCCATGAGTTCAACACTCATGATCTTTAATCCACCCATGCCTGCAGAAGTCATAAAATATGGCCAGCCGTCACAAGTGCCACTTGCACCTCCTGCAGCAGCNGCGTTGAATAGCATCATACCGAAATCAATATCTTTCTTNCCTCTCCGGTCTACACCATGAAGCATTGGCATATTACCATCTTTACCATTACCTCCCATNACACGATCTGGAACTGCATGTGCCAGTGCTTTCCAAACGGCCTCCTGCATTGTATCACCAGGACCAACCGTTGCAGCTGATGTTGATGCGGGATATTTAGCATTACAGACCGATCCCTCGGGAGCATCTGCAGTAATATGACGCAAAACTCCATCGTTGTGAGGAATTGTTGAATCTATTGTGCAAAGAATTGGAATTCCTGCAGCTGCTTTCATGACACCTTTTGAGCCATTGTTACCGCTTGGGTTTTGGGGGTCAGAGTTTGAAAAATCAACATGTATCTTGTCTCCTCGGACAGAGACTTTGGCACCTATTTTTATATTAGACTTACCCTTTCCATCAGAATCCAACCATGAAACTCCGTGGTAATCTCCATCAGGATATGATTTTACTTCTTCAGACATACGACGATCTGCATAATCAAGTATGCCTTCCATATATTTTTCTAATTCTGCATTTCCATATTCCTTCGATAACTCTTTCAGCCGTCTTTCCCCTGTCCAAATGGATCCAAGCTGTGCCATAAGATCGCCATATAGCCATTCTTGCCATCTGACGTTAGCCAAATACATTCGCACCACGTCTTCACAGCGTTCACCTTTCTCATAGAATTTGATAGGGGGTAACTGTAAACCTTCCTGCCAAACATCAGAGGCTTGTATAGCCACGCTATTTGGGACGTATGCACCCACGTCGAGTTGATGACCCTTAGCTACGCTCCAAAACATGTGTTTGCCTTTGTGGAATACAGGAGTGGCTGTGACAAAGTCACCCACATGGGTATTACCGCTATACGGATCATTTGTTACGATAACGTCGCCCTCGTAGATATTATCCTTAAAAGTTTCAGAAATTTCTTTCAAAACAACGTGCATCGAGTTTGTGTGAATCGGCAAGGCATCTTGCATGCATACCTGCCTAGCTTTGTAGTCATAGATTGCTACGGAATAATCTCGTGCAAGAGCGATGATTGACGTCCATGCCGTCTTTTCCATCGTAATAGTCATTTCATCAGCAATGGTTTTAAAACGATTTAAGATGACAGCAAATGTGATGGGATCAATCGATTTAGAACTTTTTTTTGTAACACTTTTTTTGTTTGATTTTCGCACTTGTTTCTTTTTTATAGACGATTTTTGTTTTACCATCATAAGTCCCCTCAAGTTTTCAGACTAATTTTACTGTGGATCAATCAGATACGTGTCACCAGTTCTCAATCTTTTTTTCACCCAGTCTGAAGCACCTGGAAGATTGGGCTCAGTTATATCAAATGAGTCACGTTTTTTAGACATTTTTTTCCGTAAAATTATTGTTTTCTTAAAATCAATTTTCATAGTTAATTTATTAATTGCAACTCCATAAATTTTCTGAGCGCAGTCAAGTGAGATCATCCCATCAAAGATACTTTCTAAGACATCCTCCGGTTCACGTTCCAATGGATCTCCATATCCACCACCACCGCTTGAATAACCGACCCAAATATCATTATCTTCGATCATCATTCGACCCTTAGAGGAACAATAGGTTCGCTTTCCTGTTTTTAGGTTTTCTTTATAGTTTCCACCACCTATAGCTTTTGTCCCCCCTAGAACACCGTGAGGTGGGTTACTAGCTCCATCGCCAAAAAGGTTACATTCCATAGTACCACTTGTAGAAGTAATTTGTATTTCAACCCCTGGACCACCCAAGTGTTTTCCATGCCCCATCGAATTTGTGCCTATCTCTTGCCTGTCAATACGCATAGGATGAAGTAACTCACTCATCTCAACACTAATTACTTTTGTTCCGCCCATTGCACCAGAAGTCATTATCAATGGCCAACCATCAATACTGGCAGTTGCTCCTCCACCAGGTCCTCCATTAAAAAACATACAGCCCCAACCGTTGTTCCTTTTTTCCCGTGTATCATTACCTGAAAAAAAGGGGACACAATGAACGCGTCCATTTCCACCGCTGACACGTTCGGGAACAGCTTTAGCAAGAGCTTTCCAAGCAGCATCTTTCATCGTGTCATGAGGACCTATAGTAGCTAGAGCTGTAGAACCTGGATATTTCGCATTACAAACTGAGCCAACTGGAGCATACCCTGATACATGGCGTAAACATCCATCATTATGAGGTATTGAGGGATCTATAGCTAGCATAACCGGTAAACCTGCTGCTGCTTGCATCACTCCAAAAGACGAATTATTTGCACCTGGTGTTTGAGGTGCTGAACCGCTAAAGTCCACTCGAACCTGATCATCCCGAATTGAAACTAAGGCTTTTATGGGAATATCTGTCCCACCCTGACCATCTGTATCGAGCCATGAGATACCTTCATAGTCACCATCTGGCATAGAACGAATTTCATCCGACATACGTTGATCTGCATAACCAAGTATTGCTTCGATATATTGTTCTGTTTTATTATTTCCATAATGCTCAGCAAGTTCAGTTAGTCGACGTCGACCTATCCATATAGAACCCAACTGAGCCATAAGATCCCCATATAGCCATTCAGTCCAACGAACATTTGCTAGATACATTCTAACTACATCATCACAGCGCTTACCCTTATCATAGAATTTAATAGGTGGTAGCTGCAGTCCTTCCTGCCATACATCCTTTGCAGCAGCAGGCGTACTAGTAGGAATAAATGCTCCACAGTCAAGCTGATGACCTTTTGTCATACTCCAAAACATATGCTTACCTTTATGAAATACAGGACAAGCTGTCACAAAATCACCAACGTGGGTATTTCCACTATACGGATCATTACACACGATGACGTCACCATCATGAATGTCGCCTTCAAAAGTGCGTGCAATTTCCTTTAGTACGACATGCATCGAATTACAATGTACGGGGATAGCATCCATCATACATACCTGGCGAGCCTGTGAATCATAAATTGCACAAGAATAGTCTCGAGCTAAAGCAAGAATTGAAGTCCACGCAGTTTTTTCCATCGTAAGCGTCATTTCGTCAGCTATAGTCCGGAAACGATTCAAAACTACCGAAAATGTTATGGGGTCAACTGAGTCCTTTATTCTCGAATGTTGGCGAGTTTTTTTCATGCTAATCCGATTTGTTTCACCCCTAATCTGCGAGGTCTTTTTTTTACACCAGATTTGTCAACCACTCTGCAATCCTCCCATGTAAGTTATTCAATCAGCAGCCTACTGCGGATCAATAAGATACTCATCCCCGGGTCGTAAACGGTTTTTAACCCAGTCTGACGCACCAGGTCGATTAGGTTGAGTTACCTCTAGAGGACCACGAACAGCAGACATTTCTTTTCTTAAAAAATTAGTCTTTTCTATATCAATTCTCATTGTTGCTTTATTAATTACAACCCCATAGACGTTTTTGGCACAATTTAATGAAATCAGTCCGGCTAAAATACTTTCAATTACAGCCTTGGGGTCTCTCTTTAAAGGGTCACCATAGCCACCTCCACCACTGGAATAGCCAACCCATATGTCGTCTTTCTCAATAATCATTCTACCTTTTGAGCTACAGTAGCTGCGTTTTCCCGTTTGAAGGTTTTCTTTGTAACTACTACCTCCTATACCCGGGGTTCCACCTAACACACCGTGTGGGGGATTGCTCTGACCCTCCCCAAAGAGATTACATTCCATCTCTCCACTCGTAGGAGTAATTTGAATTTCAACTCCTGGACCTCCTAAATATTGCCCATGCCCCATCGAGTCAGTTCCAATCTCCTGTCTATCAACACGGAATGGGTAGAGAATTTCGCTTAACTCAACACTTGCAATTTTTAGACCGCCCATTCCGCCAGATGTCATAATAAGTGGCCACCCATCTACACCTTGAGAGGCGCCACCTGCAGGACCACCGTTAAAAAACATACATCCCCAATCAATATTTTTCTTTCCACGAGAATCTTTCCCTGAAAACATTGGCAGATTACTATCTTTTCCATTGCCAGCCATAACACGTTCAGGCACGGCAGAAGCTAAGGCCTTCCAAACAGCTTCTTGAAGTGTATCACCGGGCCCACAAGTTGCTAAAGCTGTCGAAGCTGGGTATTGAGCATTACAGACTGAACCCTCAGGAGCCTCTGCAGAAATATGACGAATACAGCCATCATTTCGAGGAATAGCTGGGTCAGTAGCAAGCATAATAGGAACACCAGCTGACGCCTGCATTACACCAAAAGATGAATTGTTCCCACCCGGCGTTTGTGGCGCCGAACCTGAATAGTCAACATGAACATGATCATCCTGAATCGAAACCCGAGCTTTGACCTCAATATGAGTGCCCCCCACACCGTCTGTGTCTAGCCAGGAAACACCTTCATAATGCCCGTCTGGCATTGAACGAATCTCTTCAGACATTCTTCGGTCTGCATAATCAAAGATTGCCTCCATATATTGTTCCATTTTGGAATTACCATATTGTGCCACTAGTTCAAGAAGACGACGCTTCCCATTCCAAATTGACCCTAATTGCGCCATGAGATCTCCATGAAGTAATTCCTGATAACGCATATTTGCTAGATACATGCGTATAACATCTTCACGTTTCTCGCCTTTTTCATAAAATTTTATTGGGGGTAGTTGTAACCCTTCCTGCCACACATCCTTTGCTCCAGCTGCTACGCTGGTGGGAATAAAGGCACCACAATCCAGCTGATGTCCTTTGGTCATACTCCAAAACATATGCTTACCTTTATGAAATATAGGACAAGCCGTAACGAGGTCACCAACGTGAGTATTACCACTGTATGCATCATTACAAACGATGACATCACCGTCATAAATGTTACCATCAAATATTCTAGCAATTTCTTGGAGAACAACATGCATGGAGTTTGTATGAACAGGAATTGCATCCATCATACAAACTTGGCGTGTCTGGGCATCATAGATAGCGCAAGAAAAGTCTCGCGCCAAAGCGATAACAGATGACCATGCCGTCTTTTCCATCGTCAACGTCATTTCATCTGCAATCGTACGAAAACGATTAAGAATAACCGAAAAAGTTATCGGGTCTATCGTATGCTTATTTTTTTTATCGAGCTCTTCTTTTATATTAGCTGATTGAGCTCTTAGTGATACCGAATGCGTTTTATTAGCTGAAGGCATTTCCAATACCTCTAGCTGATTCCAATTACAAAATCACCATACTTATTAGCCTTCAGGGTTTGTTTAGGAGGTATTACGAATGTTGAATTAGCCTGTTCTACTACAGCCGGACCTTCGACTGTCATCCCATAACGTATTAAATCACCGTCATAAATATTAGTACGACGATACTTACCATACTCGTTAAAGTAGACCATACGAGTTCCCTTTTTAGCATCACTAACAGGTTTACGAGTACGTTTATGTACTACCGCTTCACGTTCAGCTAATTTGCCTCTTGCTGTAACCCTCCAGTGGAAAAGATCAACAGCACTCTCACGCACAGCATAGGTAAATAAACGTTCATGCAAAGAATGAAACTCTTCAGCAATTGCTGCGGAATCTGATTTTTTTAGTTTTCCTCGGGATGGAATTGGAACCGTTAGCTCATGAATTTGGTTAGAGTATTTTGCATCTGCAAAACGAGAAATTTCTATTTTTGAACGTGCAAATCCTTGCGACCTAAGCTCTGCAACTGCCTCTGCTTCCATCTCGGCAAATATTTCATTAACACGCTTAACCTCAAAATCTGAGGTATTTGTTGCGAAAGCTTTAATTAAATCTGTTCTAACATCACTTGCAATCATGCCATAGGAGCAAAAAACACCAGTATATTGAGGGATAATTGCCTGCTTAATACCTAACTCTCGTCCTAAGGCTCCTGCATGGATAGCTCCCGCTCCACCACCTACTACGAGACTATAACCTCTTGGATCAATGCCTTTTTCAACTGAGACTACCCGAATTGCATCTACCATATTAGTATTAACGATTTGGTAAATTCCATCTGCTGCTTGTTCCGCAGTTAAACCTAAAGGCTTGGCAATTTTTTTCTCAATAGCGCTAAATGATGCCTTCGGATTTATTTCTCTTCGACCACCTAGAAAATAATCTGGGTTTATATATCCCAGCACTACATTTGCATCTGTAACTGTGGGGTTTTCTCCACCCATCTCATAACATGCTGGTCCTGGTTCTGCTCCTGCACTCATTGGTCCTACTTGGAGAGCACCGCCCTTATCTATCCAAGCTATACTTCCACCACCGGCACCGATTGAATGAACATTAACTGCCGCAACACCTACGGGATTATCATGAACTCTTAAATCTTTAGTAAGATCTGGCTGTCCATCAGTTACCATACAAACATCGAAACTGGTTCCACCCATATCAATTGTTATAACGTCTTTAACACCCACTCTCTCAGCACAATATAGTCCAGCCGCTGGTCCAGCTGCAGGTCCTGATGCAAGAGCATAGATTGGGCGATCCAAAAGTTGCTTAACGGTAGCTGTACCACCATTTAGCTGCATAATTAAAAGATTTTGTGCAAAACCATTTTTAGCTAAGTATTTTTCTAGTTCCAACATGTATGTGGAAATTTTTGGTAATATATAGGCGCTTAATACAGTGCTTGAGGTCCTTTCCCACTCTCGTATCATGGGCAAAACGTCTGAGCTAAGGACTACAGGAACTCCTGGTAGCTCCTCTGCTAAAATTTTCTTAACTCTCACTTCATGCTTAGGATTCATTATCGACCATAAAAGTGCTACAGCAACAGATTCAACTTTTTGTTTCTTTAAAACTTTTGCTGCTGCACGAACAGAGTCTTCATCTAGCTTGACTAATGCCTTACCTCGATAATCCATTCTTTCTTTAACTGGAAGACGTGAGTCTCGTCTTATGAAATCTTTCGAGCGAGGTAAATTAATATTATACCTATCCGGCTTAAAACCATCGCGGAAATATAAAACATCTCGAAAACCTTCAGTACAGAGGAGGGCTGTTTTTGGTCCATTTTTTTGAATAACCGTATTTGTAGCAATTGTCTGCCCGTGAACAAATAAATCAAGATCTTTAAGAAACGCTTCGATTGTGATTCCCTGGGCATCTGCTAGAGAAGCAAGTCCCTTTTTTACGGCTATAGCAGGATCTTTAGGAGTTGTAGCCTGCTTCCAAAGTGCGATATTTCCTTTGTCATCAATTAATGAAAAATCTGTAAACGTTCCACCTATATCAACACCCAAAATATGACCCATTTTTTCCTCCCAAATCAAATAGTAGCCAATTTTTCTTTCATAATATTACTTTTAATGTCTATCCTTACGAATCTTTTTACTTAGGGAAAGTAAAAAAATGACAAAAACAGAAAAAAAAAGTAATTCTACCAATTTTACAATTGAAATAGCAAGCCAACACAGGTTTGATACTAATAAATTGTGTAAATGGATGACTGAAAATGTTGCCGGGTTCTCGCCGCCAATAGAAATAAGTCAATTTGAAAATGGCATGTCTAATCCTTCTTTCTTAATTTCTGGGCGGTCAGACAAAAATTTTGTTCTAAGAAAGAAACCACCAGGAAAATTGCTTCCGTCAGCCCATGCTGTCGATAGAGAACATGCAATAATGGATGCATTAAAGCATTCTGATGTCCCGGTACCTAAAATGTATGCTTTCTGCTCCGACAAAGATGTAATTGGGACTGAGTTTTTTGTGATGGAACACATTATGGGACGGGTATTTGATGATGTCTCACTTCCGGGCCTTTCTAAAGAAGAGAGATCAGCAATATACAAATCTATGGGGATAACCCTCGCTAAGCTTCATTCAGTGAATTTTAAATGTGTAGGACTTGAAAGTTATGGCAGGGTTGGTGGTTATTTGTCCCGACAAGTTAAGCGTTGGTCGGATCAATATCGAGCCTCACAAACTGAAAAAGTCGATTCAATGGAGCAATTAATGGCTTGGCTACCAACAGCAATACCATCAAATGAACAAACTACAATTGCACATGGTGATTTTCGTCTCGGCAATTTAATTATTCATGAGAATAAACCTGAAGTTGTTGCAGTTCTGGATTGGGAGCTCTCTACACTTGGAGATCCATTATCTGACCTTGCCTATAACTGTCTTGCATATCATTGGCCCCAACAAGCCTTTAATGCACATCGAGTTCTTGGAGAAAATGCTGAAGGTGTTCCAACAGAATTAGAATATCTAAAATTGTACTGTAACCAAACAGGCAGGGAAGCCATCAATGACTGGACATTTTATCTAGTTCTGTCCATGTTCCGAGCTGCAGCTATTATACAAGGAGTTTATTTCCGAGGAACCCAGGGTAATGCTCCAACAAAAAAGGCCTTGCTGCGAAGAGACCTAGCTCGCCAATTAGCAGATAAAGCATGGTCTATGGTAAAACATGAGCGCTTAAATAGGAGTTAAGATATTGAACTTTGAGTATAGTGATAAAGCAAAAAAATTACGAGAGGCAGTATCCTCTTTCATGGCGGAGCATGTTTATCCTAATGAACAGGAAATGCTAGCTCAGTTAGATAAAGATGATCGTTGGCAACCGATCGAAATGGTAGAATCGCTAAAAGCAAAAGCACGTTCGGAAGGACTGTGGAATCTATTTCTACCAAGCAGTGAATATGGTGCGGGTCTTACCAACCTAGAGTATGCACCATCCTGCGAAGAAATGGGTCGATCTACATTTGCTTCTGAAATTTTTAACTGCTCGGCACCAGATACTGGAAATATGGAAGTATTGGTTAGATATGGCACAGAAGAACAAAAAAAATTGTGGTTAAAGCCACTCCTCAATGGAGAGATCCGATCAGCTTTTGCAATGACAGAACTAGAAGTAGCCTCTTCTGATGCAACAAACATAGAGACGAGTATTAAGCAAGATGGGGATGAATATATCATAAATGGTAGAAAGTGGTGGACGTCAGGTGCGTTAGACCCAAGATGCAAAATCTTAATTTTAATGGGTAAATCAGATCCTGATAATAGCGACCGCTATAGACAGCAATCACAAATTCTTGTGCCACTTCCTTCCGAAGGCTTAACAATAAAAAGAATGTTACCTGTTTTCGGTTATGACGATGCCCCACATGGCCATGCAGAAATAGTTTTTAACAACGTGAGAGTTCCCAAGACTAATATTTTACTTGGTGAGGGTCGAGGATTTGAAATAGCACAAGGTAGATTAGGGCCTGGTCGCATTCATCACTGCATGCGTTTGATTGGCTTGGCAGAAAGAGCTTTAGAGCGAATGTGCCGCAGGACAAAAGATCGAGTAGCTTTTGGTAAACCTATATCACACCATGGAGTTACCCAAGAAAGAATTGCAGAGGCTCGTATTATGATAGAACAGTCAAGACTGCTTACATTAAAAGCTGCCTATATGATGGATACGGTTGGCAACAAAATTGCAAAGAAAGAAATTGCAATGATAAAAGTTGCTGCACCAAATATGGCCTGTAAAGTCATTGACTGGGCAATACAAGCTTTTGGTGGTGCTGGCGTAACAGCAGATTACGGTCTTGCAAATGCCTACGCGAAAGCAAGATTATTAAGACTCGCTGATGGACCAGATGAAGTTCACCGCAACCAAATAGCAAGACTTGAATTAAAACAATACGACAATACCTCAAGCCAGAAAGGCGGAAATGCATTTGTAGCACCTATAGATGAAGAGGATGGACTGGCTTCTATCCCACGTTTTATCAGTTAATTGGTGACTAAAACATTTTAGGCTCGTGTTCACGGCATGTTGTGTCAATATTTGAGAGAAGATGGATTAATGGCTTAATCTGCGGAAGCTCATATAAGAAAAAATACTTGCAGGCACTAATTTTACCTTTGTAAAAATCCGCATCTTGGGTGTCAGGAGACTTCGTGATTTGTTCAAAAGCTACAACTGACTGTTTTAACCACAACCATGAGACCACTATGTGTCCAAGTGCATGCAGGTAAAGTGATGCATTTGCAAGGGAGTCCGCTTTACGACCATCGTCCCTTGCATCATTGATATTCTTAGTAGCTTTTACTATATCTGAAAGGTATTCCATCAAAGTAGTTGTAAATGTTTTTAATTCCGACCAAGAAGATGCGTATTCTATATCACTAGTTATATCTTCCATAAGAAAGTTGAATCCCAGACCCTCTTCAATTCGTACTTTTCTTCCTAATAGATCAATTGCTTGAATACCTGATGTCCCTTCATGAATTGCATTCAACCGATTATCTCGGTATAGCCTCTCCACAGAAAAATCCTTTGTATACCCATATCCACCATGTACTTGTATAGCTAAACTGATGGACTCTTGGCAAAATTCTGCAGGCCATGTTTTTGCGATAGGAGTCAATATCTCCAGCAGAAGCCCTGCACGATACTTAGTATTTTTTTCTGTAGCTGTTTCAGACTCATCAAGGTATTTTGCACACATAAGACACAAAGCAAGAGCACCCTCTACAAAGGATTTTTGTTTTAAAAGCATCCTTCTAACATCTGCATGGTCAATAATAGGAACAGGTGAGTGCTCAGGGTTTCTATTATCAATAGGTCTACCCTGTTTACGGTCTTTAGCATAATTTAAAGCTTGCATATATGCTGTATAGCCAATCATTGCTCCAGATATACCAACGGCAATTCGAGCCTCATTCATCATATGAAACATACAGGCGAGACCACCGTGCTTTTCTCCTATTAGATATCCTTCGCAAAAATTTTTCTCTCCAAAATTAAGCAGACAATTTGATATTGCTCTATACCCCATTTTGTGATTCAGTCCAGCGACACTAACGTCATTAGCTTTACCAAGTGAACCATCTGGATTGACACAAATTTTTGGAACAAGAAATAGTGAAATACCTTTCACGCCAGGTGGTGCATCAGGAAGTTTGGCAAGAACAAGATGTATAATGTTATCAGAAATATCTTGATCTCCGCCTGATATCCACATCTTATTACCGGACAATAAATAGTTTCCATTAGGCTGTGGTTCCGCACGACATTTAATGTCTGCAAGAGAAGATCCTACATCCGGCTCAGACAGACACATTGTGCCGAGAAAACGGCCCTCATACATGGGTTTCATATAAAGGCGTTTTTGTTCTTCGGTCCCATGAACATCAAGTAGGTTTGCAGCTGCCTTTGTTAACATTAGATAACCAGGTGTTGCAGCATCAGCGGCTTTAAAAATACCTAAACAGGCCTGCAATAAAATTGCAGGCAACTGCATACCTCCACGATCGTAATCAAGACCAGCTGCTATAAATCCGGCATCTCTTATAGCGGCAACGCCGCTATGAACAGCTTGTGGCACATAGACCTGACCATTTTTTAAATGAGGCTCTTCTGTGTCTCCTATAGGCGCATTTGGCCAAAGAACCTCCTCTGCAATCTTTATTGTGACATCTAGAGCTGCCTTTAATGACTCCTCATCATGATCAACAAAACGCTCTCTACTACACAGCTCAGTTGCTTTGAAAACCTCAAAGATTTGGAATTCCAAGTCACGCCGATTGATAATTACAGATTCCATATAACACTCAAATCTTGGAAATTAAGTCTAGCCTAAATCACGGCTTCCATGTCCCTTCCCTAACTAATTCATCTGTTATTCTATCTAGCGCTTTCTTGAATCGACTGAGGGCTTCATCAATTTCATCCTTTGTAATTATAAGAGGAGGAGAAAACGAAATAGCAGTTGCTAAAGGTAGGGGTCTAATAATTAANCCCTCTTCTATGGCATATTTTCCTAGCCTTGCACCAATAGCAAGATCCATGTCGAACTCTTCCTTAGTATCTTTGTTAGAGGTCAATTCAACCGCAGCTAACAAATACTCGCCTCTTACTTCGCCTACAAGTGGATGCTCACCAACAGTATCTCGAAGTCTTTTTTGAAAATATTCGCCTATAATTGCACATCTTTGTGGAAGATTATCCCTTTGCATAATCCCAATATTTGCCATTGCTGCAGCAGCCGCTACTGGATGGGCAGTATATGTATATCCATGCGCGAAATATGGGACACCAGGAGCACCAACCTCAAGAACTTTCCATATTTCCTCCGATATAATACTCCCGGACATAGGAATGTATGCACTGGTCATACCTTTAGCTATTGTCATAATATCTGGCTCAATATTGTAAGTTTCAGAACCAAACCAGTTCCCTGTTCTACCAAAACCACAAATGACCTCATCAGCAATCATAAGAATATCGTATTTACGTAAAACCTTTTGTATTGCAGGAAAATANCCTTTTGGAGGAACTATTACACCCCCAGCACCCATTATTGGCTCGGCAATAAATGCTCCTACAGTATCAGGNCCCTCTTCCAGAATCATTTCTTCAAGTTTCTGAGCACACCAATCAGAATATTCTAACTCTGTCATTCCAGGCTCTGCGTTACGCCAATAATGTGGGGTAACGGTATGTCTAATCATTGGAAGAGGCAGATTAAATGATGCATGAACGCTTGGGAGACCTGTTAAACTTGCGGATGCAACTGAAACACCATGATAAGCTCTTTCTCGTGATATTATCTTTTGTTTTTCTGGCTTACCTCTAATATTATTGTAATACCATACTAATTTGACATTGGTGTCATTTGCATCTGAACCAGAGTTGCCAAAAAANANCTTNCTCATATTNTNNGGNGCNAATCTTAANATNNNNTCTGCNAGACGNATTGGNGACTCNGTAGCCATTGAAAAAAAGCTATGATAATACGGAAGGTTTTTAGCNTGCTCAGTGATAGCATCAACAACTTCTGAATGGCCCCACCCAATATTGACACACCAAAGACCAGCCATGCCATCAATATATTCTTTACCGTTAATGTCTTTTAATGTGACACCTTTACCAGAATCAATAATGACTGATCCTGTTTCTTGATGGGCTTTAAGAGCTGTGTAAGGATGCATAAAGCTTTGTTTATCCATCTCATCCAAAGAAAGATTATGGGCGCTTTCTAAGTTCATAATTTATACTCCATTATTTNTATCNCTCATGCAANATTAGGTGCAGAATTAAATTATGCACGAGTGATTATTTTTTGCAAACTCCGTTTCAAAATTTTTCCTGCAGCATTTGTTGGCAAGGGATCTGAAGTTAGATTCAACACCACAGGAATTTTGAATTCAGCTAAATTTTTTCGACAATGTAAAATCAATTCCTCTTCTGTTATATTCTGCTGAGGTTTGGTTCTAACAAATGCAACAACTTCTTGACCTAATACAGGATGATCTCGCCCTAAAACAGCAGCCTCTATCACCCCTGGATATGCAACAAGGATATTTTCAACTTCTACAGTATATATATTTTCACCACCCCTAATAAGAATATCATCATGGCGATCAAGTATTTCTAAAAGCCCATATNGATCTATTCGACCAATATCACCAGTAGCAAACCAGCCATTGTTAAATTTACGATCTGTTTCTTTTTGATTGTTCCAGTAACCTCTAACCACATTAGACCCTCTTATGAAAATTTCACCCACATCACCTTGATTTACGGGTTCACTGAATTTGTTCTTTACTTCTAGATCACATATTGGAGACGGGAAACCACAACTCCAAGATTTTTTTTCATACATTTTACCCGCATTATAGGCGACTAATGCTGAAGCCTCGGTCAAACCATACCCATTTTCAGCATCAACGTTTTTCAAATGTTTGCTGATCAAATCACCAAGTTTTTTCATGGCAGGAGCCCCACCATAAGATATACTAGTAATTGAGGAAGTATCCCATTCATCAAAAAATTCTGACTCTAGCATTTGAAGAATCATACCCGGCACTCCAACTACATGAGTTATTTTTTCTTTAGAAATCAGCTTAAGTGCTTCTTCAACATCCCATCTTTTCATCAAAATAAATTTTGACCCAGCATACANGCCTGCTGCCAAGATAGCATGACACCCAGTGACGTGAAAAAAAGGCACTGGAACTAAAATTTTAGCCTGATTTGGACTACCTCCTAACACTCGCGGTGTCATTCCTCTGCATAATTGTCTAACTGATGCTCTAAAATTTGAAGTAAGAATGTTCACACAAATATTGCGGTTACTTCCAACTGCTCCCTTAGGTTTACCTGTTGTTCCAGAAGTATAAAAAATAGTTGCATCATCATCAGGANCAATTTGAACATCAGGTAACTTTTTATTATCGGGAGAATTTTTGATTATATGATTAAAACTAATCTCCGGTCCTGCCAGAATAGATTCTTGCTCTTCAGTAACAATAACTCTCTTTACCATTAATTGGNCATAAAAAGAACGCAGAATTTTAGCACGTTTAAAATCAACAATTGCTACCTTGGCTCCGCAATCGTTAATACAATGTTGTAATTCTTTACCTGTAAACCATGCGTTAAGTGGGACAATGATAGCTCCTATAGCTGTGGTAGCCCAAAAAGCCACAGACCATTCTGGAAGGTTTCGCATTACTAAAGCAACGCGANCACCCTTTGAAACACCCATCTTAGATTTGAGAAAATGACTCAACTTACAAACTAAATTGTAATGTCCAACATATGATATTCTTCTGTTACCCAGAATCATAAACTCCGAGTCACCAAATTTTTCTGATTTTTCTACAACCTCACGCAAGCTTTTCGGGGCATGTTTCCAGGTTCTTAGAGTAACTCCGGAGATTTGGAACGGCTCAATCTCATAAGGAAGCCCTGGTCCAATCAACATTTCATGGGCTCTCTCTCGAGAAATAAGTTCCCCCATTAATTAATATCCTTAATTGAAATCATCATTCGCTTAGGTATTAGTTTTGTATAGACCCCGAAGTTTACGCATTCCTTTGAGCCAACGCTCATAGTTTCTTGTTTTACCTTCTAGATATTCATTAACACTTGGATGTGGAAGTATTAAAAACTGATTTTTTTTAATTCCATCAATTACACTATTAGCCACATCCTCTGGTTCCAAAATGCCATCAACACTTGCAACTCCACCAATTCTATCTGCAAGCATAGGCGTTCTGACTGCCTGAGGGCATAGGACCTGAACCTGAAGACCCTTGTCCCCATGGCAAATAGACAGCCACTCCCCAAAAGCCACTGCTGCGTGCTTACTTACAGAGTATGTTGCAGACTGAACATGGCTTAATAAACCTGCAGCTGATGCTGTAATAACAAAACATCCGCCACCTCTCTCCGTCATCCGCTTTGCTAAAATTCTAGAGGCATAGACATGAGCCATCACGTGTAAATCCCAGTTTGTTTGCCAGACACTATCTTCGCTGTTCTCGTCACCCATTATTGCGACTCCAGCGTTGGAGCAGAAAATATCAATTGGACCAAAACTGGATTCTACATCATCTATAAGAGTAATAACCTGCTTCTCATTTGTTACGTCGCAATTCATCGAAGTGGTGTTAGCAATTTGTTTGGATGCATTATGAACTGCTTCTGAATCCACATCCGCTAATATGACTTTTGACGCGTTGCATTGTACAAACTTTCTTGCTAGTGCAAATCCTATGCCACTTGCAGCACCCGTAACCACAACAACTTTTTCCTCAATATCCATTCTGACCTCAAACAAGAAAAAGATTTTAATTTAAAATTATGCCGTATCTGTCAGATATTCCTCGGAGCCCTTCATTTGCGATTTATGCCACTTCCCTGCCCCAGCATAATTTGGAAAAGTATTTGGAAGAGGTCCGCGTTTCTTTCGAATTTTTGCTCTTAAAGCTTTTGTTTTAGTCTGATCAATTGTCATTTTTGCTTTGTTAATAACTACTCCATACACATCCTTAGCCACTTTGAGTGACACCATTCCGTCAAATACGCTCTCTAATACATCTTCGGGAGTACGTTTTAAGGGGTCACCTCGTCCTCCACCCCCAGTAGAAAGACCCACCCACATTTCATCTTCACCTATAAAAAGTCGTGACTTTGCCGAATAAAATATGCGATTTCCTGTCTTTTTATTCTCTTTATAATTTCCACCGCCTATTCCCGGTGTGCCTCCAGCTGTTCCGTATGGCGGATTAAGTTGACCATCACCATGGTTATTGCATTCTATCGGACCACTTGTGGGTACGATTTTCAGCAAACTGCCTGGGCCGCCTATATTTTCGCCAACACCCATTGAATCTACAGCAATTTCATGCTGTTCAATGAACATTGGATAAAGCCTTTCGCTCAGTTCAACACTGATAAGCTTCTGTCCGCCAAGGGCTGCTGGACCAACACCAACAGGCCAGCCATCAGCACCGACTCCTGCTCCAAGACCTGGTGACCCATTGAATACCATAGCACCCCATTCGCGAGCTTCACCAGAACGTGAATCTGTCCCAGAAAACATAGGAACACAATGGATTGCAGGCATTCCACCAAAAGCTCGTTCGGGCATAGCCTCGGCTAAGGCTCTCCAGACTGCATGGGCAATTGTGTCACCCGGGCAAATAGTTGCGGTTGCTGTTGAAGCTGGGTGAGTCGCATTACAGACAGTTCCTTTTGGTGCACTAGAAACAATGTGCTTTAGACATCCGTAATTGTGAGGAATNGTTGGGTCAATCATAGACATAACNGGNGTNCCTGAGGCGGCTTCCATCACAGCAATACTGCTGTTGTTTGCGCCAGGACCTTGTTTTGATGAACCCGAGAAATCAACATATACCATATCCCCTTTAATAGTGACTTTTGCGTGGATATGGATATTTGTTGTTCCTTTCCCATCACTATCCAGCCAAGAATCCCCATGATATTCACCGTCCGGCATAGCTCGAATTTCAGCGGCTGTGCGCTCATCAGCGTAATCAAAAATAGCTTCTGAATATCTTTGAACCTCTTCTGCTCCATACTTATCTAGAAGTTCCAGAATTCTCTTTTGCCCAGTCCATATAGATCCTAATTGAGCCATTAAGTCTCCATATAACCAGTCCTTCCAGCGAACATTGGCAAGATACATACGAATAACATCTTCTTGCGGAACTCCCTTTTTATAGAATTTAATTGGGGGCAACTGCAGACCTTCCTGCCACACATCTGTAGCAGAAGCTGGTACGCTCGTTGGAATATATGCACCACAATCAAGCTGGTGTCCCTTGGTCATACTCCAGAATAAATGCTCACCTTTATAAAAAATAGGGCAAGCGGTCACAAAGTCTCCAACATGCGTATTGCCGCTATATGGATCATTACAAACGATAACATCACCTTCGTGAATATTACCCTCAAAGGATTTTGCAATCTCTTTTAGAACGACATGCATGGAATTTGTATGAACAGGGATTGCGTCAAACATGCAAACTTGGCGCTGCTGAACATCATAAATTGCACAAGAAAAATCATGAGATATAGAAATGATCGATGACCAAGCACTCCGCTCCATAGTGCTAGTCATCTCATGAGCAATAGTATTAAAACGATTTAAAATGACGGAAAATGTAATGGGATCGATAGCTTTTCCATTGTTTTTATTTTTTTTCACAGACTTCTTTTGTTTCTTATTTACTAACTTTAATCCCTTTTTTACACCCATAACATTCCTCCCAGATTACTGATTCCGACTTAAGCAGACACCAGTTAAATTCAAATTATGCAGTGTCTGTCAAATACTCCTCCTTAGGACGCATTTGCGATTTATGCCACTTTCCTGCCCCAGCACGATTTGGAAAAGTATTTGGAAGAGGTCCGCGTTTCTTTCGAATTTTCGCTCTTAAAGCTTTTGTTTTAGTCTGATCAATTGTCATTTTTGCTTTGTTAATAACTACTCCATGNACATCNTTNGCCACTTTGAGTGANACCATTCCGTCNAATACGCTCTCTAATACATCTTCNGGAGTNCGTTTTAAGGGNTCNCCTCGTCCNCCACCNCCAGTAGAAAGNCCNACCCACATTTCATCTTCACCTANCAATAAGTTGAGACTTTGCAGAGTAAAATATCCGATGACCGGTCTTTTTATTTTCTTTATAATTGCCACCGCCTATCCCTGGCGTTCCGCCAGTTGCTCCATATGGCGGATTAATTTGACCGTCACCAAAAGTATTGCACTCCATAGAGCCACTGCTAGGAACAATTTTAAGCAAAACACCTGGGCCACCTATATCTTCGCCCACGCCCATTGAGTCAACGGCAATTTCCTGATGTTCAAAAATCATTGGGTAAAGTTTTTCACTTAACTCAACACTGATGATCTTCTGCCCAGCAAGGGCTGCTGGACCTAAACCGACTGGCCATCCATCGGCACCAACTCCTGCGCCTAGTCCTGGTGATGCGTTGAACACCATGCTCCCCCACTCACGAGCCTCACCAGAGCGTGTATCAGTGCCAACAAACATAGGTACACAATGGATTGCAGGCATTCCACCAAAAGCCCGTTCGGGCATAGCCTCGGCTAAGGCTCTCCAAACTGCAATTTGCATAGTATCGCCTGGACAAATGGTTGCGGTTGCTGTTGAAGTAGGATAGGTCGCATTACAGACGGTCCCCTCAGGTGCACTGGCTTCTATGTGCTTTAAGCATCCATAATTGTGAGGAATAGATGGATCCATCATGGACATAATCGGTGTACCTGCTGCAGCTTCCATCACTCCAATCGTGCTGTTATTTGATCCTGGGCCCTGGGCTGCTGAACCCGAGAAATCAACATATGCCATATCCCCTTTGATAGTAACCTTTGCGTGAATATGGATATTAATAGTGCCCTTACCATCACTATCTAACCAGGCATCCCCATGATATTCACCGTCCGGCATAGCTCGAATTTCAGCGGCTGTACGCTTATCCGCGTAATCAAAAATAGCTTCTGTATATTTTTCTAAGTCTGCAACTCCATACTTATCTAGGAGTTCCAAAATTCTCTTTTGTCCGGTCCATATAGACCCTAACTGAGCCATTAGATCCCCATATAACCAGTCCTTAAAACGAATGTTTGCAAGATACATACGAATGACATCTTCTTGCGGAACCCCCTTTTTATAGAATTTAATTGGGGGTAACTGCAGACCCTCCTGCCACACATCTGTCGCTGCGGCGGGCACACTTGTAGGCACATAGGCACCGCAATCAAGTTGATGCCCCTTAGTTACGCTCCAGAATAAATGCTTACCTTTGTAAAAAACCGGACAAGCAGTTACAAAATCTCCAACATGCGTATTGCCGCTATATGGGTCATTACAAACAATTACATCACCTTCGTGAATATCACCTTCAAAGGCTTTTGCAATCTCTTTTAAAACAACGTGCAAAGAGTTTGTGTGAACGGGCAGTGCGTCAAACATACAAACTTGGCGATGCTGAACATCGTAAATAGCGCAAGAAAAATCATGAGATATAGAAATGATTGATGACCAGGCTGTCCGCTCCATGGTGCTACTCATTTCAGTTGCAATGGTATTAAAGCGATTTAAAATGACGGAAAATGTAATGGGATCAATAGCTTTTCCATTGTTTTTATTTTTTTTCACAGACTTTTTCTGCTTTTGACTCGAAGACTTTAATCTTCTTTTTGCAACCATGAAATCTCTCCTGTTCTTGCTTGATGTCACACTTTGGCGGGTGTGAACACCACTACCATATCATTTGGACCTTCAATTACTTTATAACCGTATGAGTTTTTTCGAGGGATATAGAAAGCAGAGCCCTTGGAAATAACTTGGGTTTCACCGTCAATAGTCAATTCAGCCTTTCCACTCAAAATATACACGATCTCATCATGATCAGGGTAAACACAATTTTGATCATTATAGCCTTCTTGCAAAGTAGAAATATTAAATGACATATTTTCTGAACCATGTTCACGCCTAACTAAACGGCGACTTATAACAGAAGAATCTTCATAGATTTGCGCATCATCAAGATGCATTACCTTAATATTGCTCATTCTTAATCTCCTCATCTAGAATCAACAGAACCTGTATTAATCCTATTAGACCTACCTCCATCTACATCGAATATAGCTGAAGTAACATAGGATGCCTTATCGGAACATAACCATAAAACCATATCTGCTATTTCTTCAGGCTGACCCATTCTCTTAAGCATTGATCCAGTCTTAGCAATTTCGTTCGCTTTTTCAACTCCAATAGAATTCTCCCAGATATCCGTCAAAACAAAGCCAGGACGGACGCAATTAACTCTAATCCCATGATCAGCATACTCATGAGCTAATCCCTTGGTCATAGAATCAACCGCCCCTTTGGTTGCTGCATAGACCACGTCTCCGGGTAACCCACCATATCTTGATGAAATTGATCCAACATTTACAATGTTACCACCAACGCCATTAATTTTTTTTGACATTCTTTTGACAGCTTCTCGAGCAATTATAAAAAGTCCTATAACATTGGTGTCAAAAAGGTTTCGAAGCCCTTCTGTTTTCATTTCTGGAATTAATGTTTCATAGTCTATCGCAGCATTATTGACGATATCAGTTACTGGACCAAGTTCTGAGTCTACAGTTTCTAACATTGCTAAAATATCTTCTTCTTTACCCATATTTGCCTTAACTGCAATCGCTCTCTGACCTTCTTTTTTAACATCTTCCACAACTTCATCTGCCTTATCTTGGGCACTAACATAATTTACAGCGACATCATATCCAGCTTTGCCTGCCGCTCTACAAATAGCAGCTCCAATACCTCGACTACCGCCCGTAACCAGAATAATTTTAGACATAATTACCCACCATAATTTTTATTAAAAGTATATTACACATTGGCTAACTGATGCGACATCCTTTGGTTTTGAATCCTTGGCAACAATACCTTTTTCCTGAACTACATTGAGCAATTGATAATCGATTACGCTTCTTAAAACTTTAAAACCAAAATGTTCATATACAGAAAGAGGTTGTCCACCCATGAATCCCATAACAGCACGGCTCTCTGGAGTAGCTTTAGCAGCAACTCCACTAAATCCATATTTCTTAGCCCAGAGCAACAGATGTTCTAACATTGCTTTGCCTATACCTTTGCCATGATATTTAATATCACGAGCATCTGTCTCATCAAGTTGACCAACATGATAACAATAAATCGAAAGTGTGCCGCTACGCAAGTTAGGGGCATTTGGATTAAAGTCACCCCAATATAATGGATCCCATAATCCTTTAGGTGAACGTGTTTGAGGGTCATACAAACGAAACTGTAATTGTGCGATATGCTGTGTTTCATCAAATACTAAGATAGCAGCAGAACCAAGTTTTTTGATACGTGAATAGATCTCTAGTTCAGTACCCTGACAATTTACAGGTACACTTCCAACGTCATTTTTGTTCATCGGACGAAATTTAAGTCGATTTAGCAAATTAATTAATTCCTATTAATTTATTCATTATTCGTAAATTTCGTACATTTAATTTAACAGTATATTTTTGTTATATACCAGTATTTATTAAAATTAATTATTTAAGACTAGATTATATTGAAAGAGTCGATAAAGTTAATTCAAATAAAAAACTAACTTGCAAATAATAATAAAATAACATGTTTTTTTAATAGGAATTGTAAGGGAGCATAAATGATGAAATTACCAAATATTATGGGTAAAGTTTTACCCGCCATAGCTGGTGCTGCTGCTCTTTTAGTAGCAAGTACGGCTATTGATAAACAAGCATCTGCCGCAGAAACCCTAGATGTTGGAGCAATTCAACCCCTAGCTGGAGATTGTGGACAGTGGGGTATTCCAATCGTTAGAGGAATGCAATACTGGGCGGATACACTTAATGCTGAAGGGGGTCTATTAGCAGGAGATGGCAAACGCTATATGATCAATCTAAAGACATATGACAATGTTTGCTACATTCCAGGTGAAGAGCTTAAGGCTGGAAGAAAAGCTATTCTTGATGACAATATCAAGTTCATGCTGCAAACCTTCACTCCCGGAAGTCGACAAGCAATTGCTCAAATGACTACAGATAATCATGTTTTAACAACATCATATGGTGCAGGCTACCTTAGCAAGGATCATCCTTATCTAAACGGTGGTATTACTGGTTCTCCAGCTGCCTATATGCTTATCGCAAGTCGGGCAATAGATGCAAACCCTGATGTTAAGCGTGTAGCAATCATAACATCTGACCAATCATTTGGATTAGCAGCAAAGGCATATTTTGAAGCTGGAGTAGCCGCTCATCCTCATGTTGAAATTGTATATAACGAGAGTTATGCTCCAGATGCTACTAAGGATATGCTAGGTTTATTAACTCCACTAATGGCATCTAAACCCGATATGGTTTGCCAACTTGGTTGGGTACCAGCACAATATGCTTCTGCGATCGAAACGATGGAGCAGATGGGTTTTAAAGGTGTACATTGCGCTGAAGGCTTTACGTTCCCTATGATTTTAGAACGTGTTCCAGCAGAGCAGTTAGCAGGTAGAACATATTTTGGCTATGCATTCGAAGCCTCTGAGCCAACCTTTAGTGCCATGGGACATGGACTGTATAAATGGTATGTCGAAAAATACGGAGTTGAGGAATGGTCTCCTTATGCACCTATTGGCTATGCTTCTATGATGACACTAGAAGCTGGCATACGTATGTCACCAAGTATAGATTCTAAGGTAGTTATGGAAACACTCTATGCTGCCGATGTTGTTGACCACCCATTATTTGGCCCTTCAAAATGGGGTGGAGAAGAAATTTATGGTGCAAACCATCATCTTCTAACTCCATTGCCGATTTATAATTTAGGTCCTGATGGAAATGTTGTCCTTGATCACGTTGTTGATCACGCTGCATGGTGGGCAAAGAATAAGGACGCTGCATTACCAAGAATCGATGCAGGCGGACAAGTTTTTAAATAATAAGTCCACTTTAATTTAGCTAGGGCGGGAGACATCTAAGTAAGTTTAGGTGTCTTCCGTCAGAGCGTTTAAAGTCTTAATTTATTATATATTAGCTTGGTTACATTTTTATAAAGATTTAATGTGACAACAATGGCTAATTTATAAGCACAAGAGGCTGATAGATTCTACAATGCAAGTTTTAGCCAACATAATCTTCTTAAGTAGCTTTTATGTCTCCTTCGCGGTGGGATTAGCGTTAGTATTTGGCGTGATGCGCACAATAAACTTTGCGCATGGTGAGTTTTATATGCTTGGCGGCTATGCACTTTGGCTGCTTTCAGGTGTTCTCTCTAATACTATACCTGATGGAGCAACTTTTATTGTTGCAATGCTTGTTGGTGCTGGCGTTGTGGGAATTTTAGGGATGCTTGTTCAGTTAACGTTATTTGAACGGCTCAAAGAGCAACCCTTCTCCATTTTTATGGCTACTCTGGGACTCTCATACGTATTACAAGTCGTCGTAGTGAAAACTATTGGACCCATGGGGCGTTCTGTCCCAGCAATTTTCCCAGGTTTCATTATGTTTGAAGGCGCAATTTTGCCCATCCAGAGAATTGTAGTTCTTGGCTTTACAGCATTGATGATGGCCGGACTTTGGTATTTCTTAATGCGTACCGACCTAGGCCGCGCAGTAAGAGCAACTGCCCAGAATAAAACCGGAGCAATGCTCCAGGGTATAAGCATGGGTAAAATTGCATTAACCACTATGTTTGTTGGCTCTGCACTTGCAGCAATTTCCGGAACTTTAATGGGTAGTGTGTTAATGATTGGACCCTTTATGGGTGGAGAGGCACTTTGGCGTGCTTTTATAATCATTATTGTAGGCGGTATAGGGAGTCTATCGGGAACAGTAGTAGCAGCACTATTGTTTGGACTAATTGACACTTTAATGACCACATTTGGTGCTGGAAAATTTACAGCAATGGTTGATGCAATAATTATGCTACTCGTACTCAGTTTCATGCCAAATGGTCTTTTGGGTGCTCGGGAATGACAATCCCTCAATTCATAACCTCTACACCAAAGCCCTTTGTGTACGCAATTATAGGCACGATCATAGCTACTCCTCTGCTGGTAGCTTTACCCCACGCGCTGCCATCTTATTGGAAAAGCGTTCTGGTAATATTTGCTTTAAATACTATTATGATTATGGGCTACCGTGTGATTACTACAATGGGAGGATGGTCTTTTTCTCATGTAGCAACAGCTGGTCTCGGGGCATATACTACTGCTATCTTAATGACTCTTGAAACACCATGGTCATTCTGGGCAACTCTATTTTTAGGTGCTGGGATTTCTGGTTTATTTGCTCTAATAATAGCATATCCAGTTCTAAGAACGCGACATTATTACTTTTTTCTAAGTACGTTCGCTGCTGGTGAAGCCTTGCGACAGGGATATATTCAATTCAAAGGTATCACGGGGGGTGGTTTTGGAATTTCATTTATACCAAGACCTGAGGGGTTCTGGGGAATTGATTTTAATACAACAACAGGTTTCTATTATCTTGTTCTCGCAATCGCACTGATTATTTGGCTTTTACTATACCGTTTTGATCTTTCTAGAGTAGGAAGAACAATTAAGGCAGTAGCAGCAAATGAAGAATTATCAGAATCCATTGGTATAAATACTTGGGGTCATAGAACCCTGCCTTTTGTATTAGGGTCAGTAATTGCAGGATTCGCAGGGGCATTATCAGCCAATTTTAATGGAGCAATAAATCCTTTGGATTTTGGATCCATTCTTATGTTCAAGTTAGTTGCTGCTGCAATTGTAGGAGGAGTATCAACGTTCTTTGGCCCAATTATTGGACTTCTTTACCTAACAGCCTTAGAAGAAATATTCCGTGCCTTTGCAGAATGGGTTCCTCTTTTATGGGGTGCAAGTGTTATTGCAGTACTCATGATATGGTCCGGGGGATTGGAAATGGCAGTCTTAAAGTTACTAGCACTGCTAAGATCAATCTTATTTAATAGAGCTAAAAACTCTAGGGCTAAGAAAATCGGGTAGCCATCATATGACAATTCTTGAAGTGAACAATATCGCAAAAAGGTTTGGCAAACTAGTTGCTGTCAAAGACATATCTATGGCAATTCCAGAAGGTCAGATCAGAGGGCTTATAGGACCTAATGGATCAGGCAAAACAACTACTTTCCATCTCATAAGTGGTTTTTTAAAGCCAACTTCAGGAGAAGTTTTGTTTAAAGGTCAACCCATAACAGGGAAAACACCCAATAGGATTGCAAAAAGGGGATTGGTCAGAACATTTCAACTTACAAGCGTCTACAGAGATATGTCAGTTCGCCAAAATGTCCACATGGGTCACCATATACACGCCAATAAAAAGTCAGTGGAAATTTCAAACAACACGAAGCTCCCGAGCATCAGTTCAATTGAAGATAGTACTTCTTGGATTCTTGAGCATATGAATCTATCGGACGAGGCTGATACCCCAGCAAGAATGCTTCCTGCAGGTATGCAAAGAGTTCTTTCAATAGCAACCGCATTAGCAGTTCGACCTAATTTGCTAATGCTTGATGAACCTCTAGCAGGGCTTAATCCAACAGAGAAAAGTAATGTTGCACAGAAAATCTCTGGTTTAAGTGATTTTGGGATTACTATCTTGTTAGTTGAGCACGACGTTCGATCAGTCCTTAGTATTTGCGATAAAATAACTGTCATTAATTTTGGGGAAAAAATTGCTGAAGGTACTGCTGATGAAATAACTAAACACCCTGCTGTAATTGAAGCCTATTTGGGAAAATCTGAGGGTCATAATGCTTGAAATTAAACAACTTGAAGTAAAGTATGATCTGATCTCCGCTCTAAGAGAGGTATCTGTTAGTGCTTCAGAGAATACTATAACGACAATCGTTGGTAGTAATGGAGCAGGTAAAACAACCCTCTTAAAAACCATTTCAGGTCTTTTAAGGCCTGCTTCCGGAGAAATTCGTTTCTTAGGAAACAGAATAGATAATGCTTCACCCTCAAAAATTGTAAAAATGGGTATTTCCCAAGTCCCAGAAGGACGAGAATTATTTCCTCGTATAAGCGTTTACGATAATCTTATGGTTGGAGCATATCTTCGTTCAGATAAAAAAGGTATTAATAGAGATCTGGACAGGATCTATCACCACTTCCCAATTTTGAAAGACCGAAGGCGACAACTTGCTCGAAATTTAAGTGGTGGTGAGCAACAAATGTTAGCTTTTGGAAGGGCACTAATGTCTGGGCCTAAAATGTTACTTCTAGACGAACCTTCTATTGGGCTTGCACCTGTAATAGAACAAAAAATCATGGAAACAATCAGTACTCTTACACAAGAAGAAGATGTCGGAGTTGTATTGGTCGAACAGAACGCAGCATTAGCATTAAGTATAGCCTCCTATGGATACGTTCTTGAACAAGGGTCGCTTGCCCTTAAGGGCCCCGCCGAAGATCTTATCAAAGATGATAGTGTAAGAGCAGCATATTTGGGACTTTAGGGAAACCTAAAAATGGGAAACAACCTCTTTGATCTTTCAGGAAGAAATGCCATTGTAACTGGTTCAACAAAAGGTATTGGAAAAGCTATTGCATCTGCCTTGGCACAACATGGAGCTCGCGTTGTAATTTCAAGCCGTGATGAGAGCCGCGTCAGCAGTGTAGTTGAAGAATTATGTTCAGATGGACTAGAGGTGATAGGAATACCATGCAACGTTGGTCGAAAAACTGAACTAGAAAAATTGGTTTATGAGACGAATCAACGTTGGGGTGATGTAGATATAGCAATAGGAAATGCTGCAATAAACCCCCACTATGGCTCCTCACTCGATATCCCCGATGAAATTTTTTCAAAAACTATGGCATCAAATATTCAATCAAATCTGTGGTTAGCACAGCTTGTAGCCCCGGGGATGCGAAAAAAACAAGATGGTTCCATAATTTTTGTTTCATCTATAGGAGGTTTTTTCGGATCAGAAGTTATAGGAACCTATTGTGTTTCAAAAGCTGGAGATTTCCAACTTGCCAGAAATCTTGCCGTTGAACTTGGACCAGACAATATACGTGTAAACTGCATTGCCCCTGGCCTAGTAAAAACTGACTTTGCTAAAAAACTCTGGGAGGACCCTGAAGCAAGCAAAGTTAGAATTCAACGAACCCCTCTTAGACGCCTAGGAGATCCCGAAGACCTAGCTGGAATCGCTATTTACCTTGCATCTGATGCTGGGAAATGGACTACGGGACAAACAATATCAGTTGATGGAGGAGTAACTATCTCAAAATAAATTAGTAGATATATTTTTATTTAGAATCAAGTTTCAAAACTTCACAAACATAAGACTTGTGAGGAACCGAGCCCCCAAGCGGGTCAACAAAATCACACCCAATAGCTGAATTTAAATTAGCTGAAATTTCTCCACGCACTGGTAATTCATCACGATCAAGCGCCTCACACCTTTGCCACCAACCATGTGTGGCTGATACAACATTCGGATCTAAATAGTCTGAAAATTTTGCCCTTGCACGCAACTTTCCATGAGGCGTTTCTATGCAGATCCAATCATTTTCTTGGATTCCTCTTAATTCCGCTGTTGAAGGATGTAACTCAACCAGAGGATCTAGCTCCATACGCCGTAGTGATTCTTCTCCACGATTTTGACTTTGTAGAAAATGTGGGGATTTACCTGATGTTAAAATGAGAGGGTATGTTTTTTTAGAAATATTTGGTGTACCTATGCTTACCATCGGTTCAATATATTTAGGCAGCGGAGAATAACCGTGTTTCAGGAAAAGCTCGGAGTAAATCTCAACTTTTTTAGTATGTGTATCAAAACCTCTGGGTAATCCATGAACAGACTCTGCGTATTTCCTGTATCTTGTTGAAAGGTTAAGGTTAATGCCCCTAGGATTCTCTTTTAAATCTTTTAATTCTATTCCACTAGGCTCTATAAAATGCTGTATGCCTTGTTCAAAATTTCCTCCCCAAAACTTTTCAGAGAACCCAAGTCTCTTGGCTAATTCTAAAACGATCCAAATATCTGAGCGTGACTCACCCAGAGGGGACAAAACACTCTTTCGAAACTGTACAAGTCCTGAAGCTTCCTGATCAACAACAAAATCTGTAGATATCCCCTCTCTTTCCCATGGGGAACAAACCGGCAAAAATATATCCGCATAAGAAGAAGTAGGGTTTCCAAACATGTCTATGTGAACCATAAATTCTAGTGACTTAAGGGCTTCTTCACCGGTTCCTGTATCGGCATGTGAGAAAAGAAAATTTTTTCCAAAATTTATTAGAGCACGAATTGGATAAGGACTAGAATGAAGAATCCCGTTATAAAGTGAATCTGAATTAATCCATCCCTCTTGCTCTGGACCTAATGGCCTGTCCAAATATCCAAGAGCTTTCCTTTTCTGAGTAAGAGATATTTCATTACCACCAGAAATATCGTTTGTTTTTGTAGTTTCTAATATCACATTCCCGCCAGGATTATCAAAATGACCTGTGAGTGAATACAATATTGCAATGGCCCTATTGGTTTGAGATGCATTTGTATGCATCTCAAGCCCAGCCCACATATAGATTGATAGTGCCTTTGAGTTACGTATCATTTCACTCAAGTTAATGATCTCACTCTCCTTCAGTTGTGTTAATTGAGCAACATATTTAGGAGAGTATTCAGCACATAAATCAGCATATAAAGAAAATGCGGGGGAACACACTAATTGACCATTATGCGAATTAAAGGTGTATCTGCCACTAAGAGAAAAATTTATATCATTAGCTAAATATATACCTTGCTGAGAGTCATAAACCACATGTTTATTGTTTTCCAAGTCCCAGGCGACAAATTCTCGGCTGGATCCATCAGAATATAAATCTTGAGTAGTCAAAAACCGCCCATTATCCTCACGTACTAGAAAAGGACCGTTTGTCCATTGTCTAACAAAATCCATATCGAATTGTTTTTGCTGAATGAGGATGTTTGCTAAACATAGAGCTAAAGCACCGTCGGTTCCTGGTTTTATTCTTAACCAACTGTCTGCCTTTACAGCAAGACCAACACGTCGAGGGTCAATAACTACAAGTTTTGCTCCCCGTGCTTTTGCATCGGCTACACGTTTGGCATGTGCTAACCATGTCGTACTAGGATTATGCCCCCATAAAATAATACAATCTGAATTCTTATGCTCTGGCATCGGCAACGGGACACCAAATGTATATGGGAAAACCATATCACGTGAAAAACCACAAAGTTCCATAGCAATAGCCGCATTTGGGCTCCCAAAAACCCGACGAAAACGCTCAACCCACGCATAACCGTCATTCATTGAAGTTCCTGCTGGGGTAGTAATACCAAAGCTAACTGATTCAGCACCTGACTCTTCAGCAATTGTATTTAGGTGCGTCACGATTGTATCTAATGCTTCATCCCACGATATCCTGATCCATCCAGGGTCTTTGTCTCCCTTTGGTCGCGATCGCTTCATTGGATACAAAATTCGGTCTTTATTGTATATTTTCTCGGGTGCTGCTTTTCCTTTTGCACAAAGGGCTGAACCGGTCGGATGACTTGGATCTGGTTTAACAGAGATTAGTATTCCGTCCTTAATTTCTGAAATACAACCGCATCGTGACCAGCATAGTGCACAAAACCCCTGGATTTGATCATTTAATTTATTCTCCATCAGAACCCCGCTATTTTGATAAAGAGAAAAATATTGCCTAGAATATCTACAAATCGCTGCTACTATAATTTTTTTATATTATGATCGTTATTAATTGTTATTACTAGAAGCTCATATTTAATAATTAATAGCTATACTAGGAGAAGTAATTGGTTGGAATCAAAGAATTCGGAGCCTATTTACCTCGCCGAAGGTTACAACGTAGCGTAATGGCTGAGGCTAATTCCTGGTTTGATAAATCTCTTAAAAGTCTTTCTAAAGGCGAGAGAACTATGTGTAACTGGGATGAAGATTCCATTACAATGGGAGTTGAAGCAGCGCAAGACCTTGAAAATTTACCTAATAAAACAAGAGCCATTATTCTAGCTTCTACAACTTTACCATTTGCCGTCCGTCAAAACGCCGGAATTGTTGCAGAAGCTCTAAATTTTTCAGAAGACATTAGAACTATGGACGTAGCAGGGAGTCTGCGTGCTGCAACAACATCTCTTGTAACAGCCTTAGATATTGCATCCGCACAAAATGGAGATGTCTTACTAATAGCCTCTGATAATCGGAAAGCAAGGGCAGGAAGTCAAATGGAGATGATTTCTGGAGATGGCGCTGCAGCTTTTGTTATAAGCCAAGATAACCCGGGGTTGAAGTTTCTTGGTTCTACATCAATAAACGATGATTTTATTGATCATTTTAGAGCAAGCGGAGATGATTACGATTATACTTGGGAAGATAGGTGGATCCGACAGGAAGGCTGGCTTAAAACAGTTCCCAAAGCTATTAATATGGCACTCATGAAAGTTGGAGTAGATGGTTCTCAAATAGATTACCTTATAGTGCCATGCCAATATGGGCGTGTAGCTGAGTCTATAGCCAAGATGTGCAATATTTCGCCAGATTCTGTTGTTAATACTATGCTGGGCAGTATAGGTATATGCGGAACCGCACATCCCCTCTTAATGCTTACATCTATACTTTCAAAAGCTACTCCAGGACAAAAAATATTAATAACAGGCTTTGGTCAAGGGTGTGATGCGTTAATTTTTGAAGTTACAACCAATATAACAAATTCTAAGCCCAATCGCGGTATTGAAGGCTGGTTAAATAGAAAAGTAGAAGAAAAAAATTATGAAAAATTTCTTACATTCAATGGTGTTATAAACAGGGAGTTTGGCAAAAGAGCTGAGCTAGACAGGCCCCCGGCTCTGACCGCACAATATAGAAATAAAGAAGGGGTTACAGGTTTTAAGGGCGGGCGCTGCAAGAAATGTGGAACTATACAGTACCCTAAATCAATATATTGTGTTAACCCTAACTGTGGAGCAAAAGACACACAAGAATCATATTCTATGTCAACGACACCAGCACGAGTAAAAACTTATACAGCCGATCATCTTGTGTTTTCTATGGAACCCCCAGCATATTTTGGTCTCATAGAATTTGAGGGTGGAGGACGCATGATGGTAGAATTTACAGACTTAGACCCTAAAACTTTTGACGTTGGCGTCAAGACAATGATGCATTTTAGAATTAAACATTTAGATGAAAACAGAGGTATGCGACAATATTTTTGGAAAGCATCACCGGAATAAGCTAATAAATCGCGGAGAATTAAAATGGCTAACGGCATCAGAGATAAAGTTGCGATATTAGGAATGGGTTGCTCAAAGTTTGGCGAACGATGGGAGTCTGAACCTTCTGACTTGATGTCGGAAGCTTATGAAGAATGTCTAACAGATTCGGGCATAGATAGTTCGCAGATTGATGCTGCATGGCTAAGTACGGCTTTTGACGCCGTCAATGTAGGGCCTAGTGCCATACCCTTATCAACTGCACTTAGACTAAAATATATTCCTGTTACACATGTTGAAAATATGTGCGCAAGCGGAACAGAAGCATTTAGAGGTGCATGTTACGCCGTTGCTTCTGGAACAGCAGATTTCGCTCTTGCTCTTGGCGTTGAAAAACTAAAAGACACAGGATATGGCGGCTTACCTGCCCGTGGGCGAGGCGTAACTAACGATTTATATGCACCAACGGTTTCAGCTCCAGGCGCTTTTGCCCAACTCGCAGCAGGATATAGGGGAGCACATAGAGTCGACAAAAATGAACTTAAACGAGCTATGGCGCATGTTTCAGTCAAAAGCCATGCAAATGGTGTTAACAACCCAAAGGCACATCTCAGGCGAGAAATTACACATGAGCAAGCGATTAATGCACCTATAGTCGCCGAACCCATTGGTCTTTTTGACTGCTGTGGCGTAAGTGACGGTGCTGCATGTGCAATAGTTACCACACCAGAAATAGCCATGAGTCTCGGAAAAACCAATATTGTTTCAGTTAAAGCATTACAACTAAGCGTATCCAACGGTGAGGAGTCAGGTTTTGATGGTTGGAATGGAGCTCACATCAAAACCACAAGAATTGCAGCTAAAAGAGCATATTCTGAGGCTGGGATAACAAATCCTCGAAAGGAAATAAGTGCCACAGAGGTTCACGATTGTTTCTCAATTACTGAATTGGTAACAATGGAAGATATTGACCTAGCAGATGAAGGGGAAGCTTGGAAAGCTGTCCTGGACGGCAGGTATGATGCTGATGGAAAAATACCTTGCCAAATTGATGGCGGCTTAAAATGTTTCGGTCACCCCATTGGAGCCTCTGGTCTTCGCATGCTCTATGAAATGTTTCTCCAGTTCCAAGGTCGTGCAGGTGACCGGCAGATAAACAACATGAAATATGGACTAACTCATAACTTGGGTGGACATCCAGTTCAAAACGTCTCCAGCGTAGCAATCATTGGTCACTACAACGGTTAATAAGAAAGACTATTTTTGGTCTGCACCTCACAAGTCTCGATATCTAAAAATGGAATCAAAGGAGGCTAACTATTGAACTATAAGCAACTAATGGCTTTTGATATACCCGATATTCATCAAGAGTATTCTGTATTTGATACTATTAGGTATGCGTTATCGGTAGGGATAGGCCAAGATCAACTTGACCCTTGGCAGCTGCAGTTTGCAAACGAGTCAAATGGTCCTGCCGTCATTCCTTCTTTTTGTACCGTTCTTGGCCACCCTGGTTTTTGGTTAGGAGATCCCCGCACTTCAGTAAACGCAACTAAGCTTGTACATGCCGCCCAAGAAATTAAAATTGAAAACTCTATCCCAAGTTCTGGAACCGTGATAGGGAAAACACAAATCAAGGATGTGGTAGATAAAGGCTCCGCCAAAGGGGCTCTTTTATATTTAGAAAAAAAACTATTGGATAAAATCAGTGGCAATCTCTTAGCAACTGAAAGAAGAACTATTATGTTGCGTGGTGATGGAGGTTATGATGGGCCTTCTGGAGTCATTCCATCAGCCCCCCCTGGGCCTTCTGGTTCACCTCTGGCATCTTTCACAATACAAACTCGCCCCGAGCAAGCATTATTGTATCGCCTGAATGGAGACCCTAATCCTTTACATATTGACCCAGATATAGCCAAGGCAGCTGGATTCGAAAAACCAATACTCCACGGACTTTGTACTTTTGGAATTGCTTGTCAGGCCATTTTACAAACTATCCTTAATAGTGATTTATCAAAATTTGGAGGGATGTCAGCCCGCTTCTCTGCTCCAGTCTTTCCAGGAGATACAATTTTCATTGAGTCATGGGAAAATGGAGCTTTTCAAGCTACAGCTATTGAAAGAGAAAAAATTGTACTCAGCAACGGATTCGTTACCCGAAAATAGCTCAAGAATAAAATACAATCGATAATGTGTTTTTAAAAGTTGGAAACTAAAGTAATTGCTAAGGAGAAAAGCTGTGAATAATGGAAAAGTTGCGATTGTTTCTGGTGCTGGTGGTGGTATTGGGAGAGAAATAGCATTAACACTTGCAAAAACAGGTGCTTCAATTGTTATAAATGATATTGGAGTATCCGTGACTGGAGAAGGTGGCTCGTCTAGCCCTGCAGAAGAAACTAAAAATTTAATAGAGAAAATGGGTGGTCGCTCAGTAATTGATACGAATAGTGTAGATAACTGGGAAGGTGCAAGTGCTATAGTCGAAACTGCAATAAGTGAATATGGACAAATTGATATAGTAATAAATAATGCTGGAATATTGAGGGATACCATTTTCCATAAAATGACCCCAGAACAATGGCTGTCTGTAATTGGGGTTCATTTAAATGGCAGTTTTTTTCTGAGCCGTGCAGCAGCTGAACATTTTCGTAAACAAGAATCTGGAGCCTTTGTTCATATGACCAGCACCTCAGGGCTTATTGGAAACTTTGGACAAGCTAACTACGCTGCAGCAAAATTAGGCATCTGTGCTTTGTCAAAATCCATAGCGCTAGATATGAAAAGATTTAATGTAAGATCTAATGCTATAGCGCCTTTTGCATGGAGCAGAATGACTAATGAAATACCAGCAGAAACTGATGAACAAAAAGAAAGGGTAGCCCGATTAAAAAAAATGACGCCTGCAAAAAATGCTCCCCTAGCAGCATTTCTCGCTTCTGAAGATGCTAACAACGTAACTGGTCAAGTTTTCGCAGTAAGACATAATGAGATCTTTCTATTTGACCCCTATGAGCCTATTCGTAGTGTTCATCGAAGTGAAGGATGGGATGTTGAGTCTATAGGAGAACAAGCTATACCGGCATTAGAAGCACATTTTGCTCCCCTAACTCGCTCAGCAGATATATTCAGCTGGGATCCTATTTAAGCTATTTAAAGTTGGTTCAGAGGTTGATAAATGGAAATAGGCCTATACGCTAATACACATGGTCTAGGTAAAAAAGTGGGTGAAGCTTTTGTTCTTCAACATACACCTTTTGATGAAATATCTGCCATTGAAATAGCACAATTAGCTGAAAGCAAATTATTTCATTCGATTTGGTTTCCCGATCATGTATGCATGCCTATTAATTCCGGCAGTACCCACCCGTCAGGAGAGCGACCATATCAACCAATGCACAATATTTTAGACGGAGCTGTCCTGATGGGGGCATTAGCTGCAGCGACCTCACGTATAAAACTTGGCACTGCCGTTCTAATTGCTCCTTATAGGCACCCACTCTCTGATGCCAGGCAATTTATGACGATTGACCAGCTATCTAACGGAAGATTATTGCTCGGAGTTGGGTCTGGGTGGTTAAAAGAAGAATTTGACGCTCTTAATATTAACTATAAAACACGCAATGAAAAAACTAGCGAATGTATAGAGATCTACAAAAATTGTTGGTCTGATAAGTCTATTAATTTTTCAGGTTTGCATTATCGTTTTAATAATATTTCTATGGATCCTAAACCAATACAGTCACCAAGACCTCCTATTCTATATGGAGGCAATACTCCATTTGGAGCTCGCAAAGCAATTGAAAACTGCGATGGATTATATCCACTTTTTTTTGATCAACAATTTAACCCGGCCCTATATAAACCATTACAAGATATAATTCGTCGTGAAGCTGATAAAATAAAACGTAATCTCAGTGATTTTTATATGATTGCTGCTGCTTGGGCACACATAAAAAATGGGAATAAATCTTTAGGGAAAAGCTCCAATAGGCATACACTTACAGGAAGTGTTAACCAAATCATTGACCACTTAGCAGAGCTCGCCGATGAAGGATATTCTTTAGTAACATGTATGCTAATGTGTCCATCTGGCTCAATAAATGAATTAAAAGATCAAATTCAAGAATTTGGTGAAGAGATTATACCTAATGTAAAAACAGTGACACCAAAGGGTGAATGGAAACCATTAAAATAATTTAAAAATTGTAGGGTAATATGAAAATTGCAGTTGATGTTGGCGGTACCTTTACGGACATAGTAGCAGTCAGTGATGGAGAAGTCTTTGTTGGAAAGACTCCCACTACACCCAAAAACATCAGTCAGGGTTTTCTAAAAGCAGTTAAAATGGCCACAAACTCATTTCAAGATGTAGATGAAATTGTTCATGGCACTACTGTAGTATTGAATTCTCTTCTAGTTGGTCAAGGACCCCAAACAGCCCTAATTACGACTAAAGGTTTTCGTGATGTTCTGGAAATAATGCGAGCAGATCGTAAAGACTTATTTGACTTAAGCCAAACCAAGCCTAAACCTCTAATCCCAAGAGATCGATGCCTAGAGCTTGATGAACGGATATCAGCGAGTGGAGAAATTATATTCCCGTTAGACTCCTCAGAAATCAACGCAATAATTACAAAACTAAAACAACTAAAAATTGAATCAGTTGCTATCTGCTTATTGTTTTCTTTCCTTGACCCCTCTCATGAAATTCTTGTTGGCAAAGCAATTGCTAATGAAATACCAGGAATCAGCATTTCACTCTCTCATGAGGTCTTACCTTTGTATCGTGAATATGAAAGAACTTCTACAACAGTCGTCAATGCTTCTGCTCAGCCCATTATGAAACATTACATATCTGAAGTCGTTCCCAAGCTGCAATCAGAATCTTTTCAAGGAGATTTCTATGTAATGCAATCAAATGGAGGTCTGGCTTCTCCTAATGAGACAATAGATAGACCTGTTTATTCACTCTTCTCCGGACCTGCGGGAGGTGTTATTGCCGCAGCTGAATTTGGTAGAAGGCATGGATTCTCTAATCTACTAAGTTTGGACATGGGTGGGACAAGCACAGATGTCGCAGCCGTAACAGATGCAAAGCCAGACCTCACGATAGGCATAGAAATTGGTGGATATCCAATTGCCATCCCATCTCTGGACATTATTTCTGTAGGAGCTGGTGGAGGAAGTATTGCTTCAGTAGATCCTGGTGGAGGATTAGAGGTGGGTCCTAAATCATCAGGGGCAATGCCAGGCCCAGCTTGCTATGGTAACTCAGGAACAGATGCTACAGTTACAGATGCCGCTGTTACTATCGGTAGATATAATGCCGATATACCATTAGGTGGGACTATAAAAATACAAAAGGACCTTGCTGAAAAAAGCATTGAAGACATATCAAAAAAACTCAAAATGAATACCCATGAAACTGCTTGGGGTATTATATCACTTGTAAATGCAAATATGGCCAATGCTGTTAGGGAAGTTTCCGTCGAGCGAGGACGCGACCCAAGAGACTATGTTTTGTTTGCAAGTGGAGGTGGTGGACCAGCTCATGGCTGGGATGTTGCAAAAGAGCTGGGCATTAAAAAGGTACTAATTCCCCCCTTTCCGGGAGCAGCATCTGCTCACGGAATGTTGGTCAGTGAAATACGTATAGATTCAATAAGAACAGTCCACAGACCACTCTTAGATCTTACAGTTAAATTTTTAAAAACCCTATTTTTAGAACTTTCTGATGAGGCTTATAACCGCTTACCAGAAACTGTCAGGAAAGAGCATATAAAATATAGTTACAAGCTTGACCTAAGATACAAAGGACAAACTTATGAACTAGGGGTTCCAGTTCATATAGATGATATTCAAGTTATATCGATAGCTAATTTATTTCATGAGCTGCACAATAACCGTTATGGACATGCTTTCCCAGAAGGTCCTATCGAGCTTGTACACGCAAGGGCATCTGCAACAGCACCAAGAAAGGTTATACCTAAAACAATACCCCAATGGATAACCGACTACCGCACAGAATCGCGTCCTGTTTTTTGGGGACCCAAGGAAGGTTGGATCAAAACTCCAACCTTAAGCAGGGAGGAAATGCAAAAGTCAGGAAAATTAGAAGGCCCTGCAATAGTACAGCAGAACGACTCAACAATTGTTATTCCACCTAAAGCAGGTGCATCTGTATTAAATGATGGATGTATAATACTAGAATGTTTAAATAATAAAGCTGCGGAATCGATATTATGAACGAAAAAGTAGACCCTATTACAGTCGGCATAATACGAAGCCACCTTGTATCAATAGCTCGTGAAATGGGTGTAACTCTAAGGCAAACAGCTTACTCAAACATTTTTAATGAAGGGTCGGATTTTTCATGTGGTGTCTTCGATAGCAGTGGGCGTTTATGGGCACAAGGAGAATTTTTACCTATTCACCTAGGAGCACTTCAATTTGCTGTGAGGGAGGCAATAGAAGAAGTTGGCATCTCTTCGTTTGAGGAAGGTGATGCAGTTTTGTTGAATGACCCATATCGCGGAGGCACACATCTACCTGACCTTACTGCAATAACTCCAATTTTCTTTTCGGGGGAAATAATCGCTTTTGCAGCAAACCGCGCTCATCACGCTGATATAGGTGGAACAGTCCCTGGAAG
>PAWF01000009.1 GCA_002714015.1 Gammaproteobacteria bacterium
CCGTGTAGTATCAGACCAATTATTTCAAAAAATTAAAGATTTTTTTCAAGCGGTTGGCTGGAATGTTGTTATTCTTAAATATGGGAAATTATTAGAAAATGCTTTTAAACAAAAAGGGGGGAAAGAACTACAAAAGTGGATAGATGAATGCCCAAATGAACTATATTCTGCTCTCACTTTTAAGGGAGGAGAAGCTTTTCGTGAAAAGCTAAATTCTGATCTAATTCATATACCTGGTATAAAAGACCTACTAAATTCTCATAATGATGAACAACTTCATAAACTGATGACAAATTTAGCGGGTCACGATATGGAAGCTGTTCTTGAAGGCTTTGAGGATATAGATGACAGTGTCCCTCAATGCTTTATTGTATATACAGTCAAAGGTTTTGGACTTCCGTTTGCAGGTCACAAAGACAACCATGCGGGGCTAATGAATAATCAGCAGATGTCAAACTTTAAGAACTCTATGCAAATAGATGATGGGAAAGAATGGGATCAATTTGCCGGTCTACCTTTAAATAAAAATACCCTTGAGAACTTCATTAATAAGGCTTCATTAAGTAAAGATAGTTATAAAAATAATAATAAACAAAAAATTGAAATTCCTAAAAACATACCCTTAAAAATTTCACCTCAGATGTCTACTCAGGAAGCCTTCGGAAAAATTCTTAATGAAATAGGAAAAGGAGATACTGAACTAGCTGAGAGAATTGTCACCACATCACCTGATGTGACAGTTTCAACCAACCTTGGAGGATGGGTAAACCGACGAGGTATATTCAATCGCGCAGACAGAGAAGACATCTATGATTCTGAAAAAGTAGTTTCTATGCAAAAATGGGCCATGAGCAAAGCAGGGCAGCATATTGAACTCGGAATCGCCGAAAATAATCTTTTTCTTCTTTTAGCATCTCTTGGTCTAAGTGAACCTATTTTTGGGACAAGACTGCTACCAATNGGCACTGTTTACGATCCATTTATTGCACGTGGGCTTGATGCATTAAACTATGCCTGCTANCAAGACTCACGATTTATGCTAGCAGGAACACCCTCGGGTATTACNCTTTCTCCTGAAGGTGGAGCGCATCAATCGATCTACACCCCGCTGATTGGATTAGGACAACCTGGATTAACCACNTTTGAGCCAGCCTACGCTGATGAGNTAGCTGAAATAATGCGTTGGGGCTTCGATCATATGCAAGAACCTAATGGTGGAGCAATTTATTTAAGACTCACTACTAGAGTAATAAGCCAACCCTCACGACAAATGAGTGATGAATTAAGAGAAAATCTTTTAAAGGGCGCATATTGGTTAGAAAACCCTGGTTTAGACTCTAAATTAGCTATTATTGTTTCTGGAGCTGTTACCCCCGAAGCCAAAAATGCTTATGAAATATTAAAAGAAGAAATCCCTAAACTTGGACTATTACTAGTTTCNTCAACTGATAAACTATACCATGACTGGCTCTCATCAAAGTCACACTCTAATGACACTAATCCAAATGTTCGATCACATATAGAAAGTTTGCTTAACCCACTAGCTGATGATGCTTGTTTAATTACTGTATCTGATTCTCATCCCGCTTCATTGTCATGGATAGGTTCTGTAATGGGACATAAACCATATTGCCTAGGTGTTACAGACTTTGGAGAATCAGGGGACATCATCGATCTTTATTCAAAACATAACATAGATACCGATTCTATTATTGAAGCAGCAGCAACTGCGTGCCTTCAATTAACTCGTTTATCTAAAAATTAAATAACAATAATANTGCTATTATTCTGTCAATTCCCCTTCTAAAATATATTTAAGTAAACTAACTACCTGTTCAGGATTTTCAGCAACAGCTTTTGCTACAGCGTCTACTTCTTTAAGTGCATGATTTAGAGATTGGTCATGGAGAGTAATAATACTTTTTCCAAGNGCGGATGCATATCCTGCGTCAAATGCTGCATTCCATTGACGATATTTTTCGCCAAACCTTATTACTACAATATCAGAATTTTTTATAAGAGTATTTGTTCGGATAGCATTTAACTTTGCACCTTTATGGTCATGCCAAAACTTTTCTNCTTCTGAACCNAGGATTAATACGCCACAATCATCGCTTGATTGATGNTTTGTTACTGGGGATAAAAAATCAATATCTAAACCAGAATTATTTGCCCCTTCAGTGATTTGATCTCTCCAATCAGTATGAATTTCACCAGATAAATATACTATCCATTTTCTGTTCTTCATCTATTTTTTCCTAGTTATTGTTGCGATTGCAGGTAATATTAAATTTATTTGATAATCATAAAGTAAGAAATTTTAAGAGAATTAGTACTACAGCTTTAAAATATCTATCTATACCATTAGTATGGTAAAGATAAGTCCATATGCTAACTAATAAATATTAGTTTTCTTTCAATTAGGGGGGGGAGAAAATGAAAGGTGGATATGCTGGAAAACTGTTACGTGTAAACTTAGATAACGGTGAATGTTCATGTTCACCTCTGCCAGATGAAAAAATTCTTCGAAAATATATCGGGGGAATAGGTTTAGGGATGCGTCTACTTATAGATGAGTCTCCTGACGGTATAGAAGCAACCGACCCTGCTGCACCACTTCTTCTTATGACAGGTCCTTTAACAGGGACTTCTGCTCCAAGCTCATCTAATCTTGCAGTTGTATCATTTAATTTTAATACTCCATACGCTGTTGCTACAGGTCACACTCATGGTTTTTGGGCAGCTTACTTAAAACATGCTGGATATGATGGGATTATTATAACTGGACAAGCAAAAACTCCAGTTTATCTATGGGTTGATGACGATCATGTAGAGATCAGGGAAGCAGATAAAATTTGGGGGCAAGATACAAGAGAAACTGAGCGATTAATAAAGCGAGAACTAGGCGACGAAGACAAAATATCAGTGGCATGTATTGGTCCAGCAGGTGAAGCAATGTTGCCTGGAGCATCTATTAAAAATGATCGTAATCATGGAGCGTCCAAAGGTAGTGTTGGAGCGGTAATGGGATCTAAGAAATTAAAAGCTGTTGCTGTAAGAGGTTCAAGCACTGTTCCACTTGAAGAACCATTAAATTTTGGAGAAGTCACTCAGGCTTGGGACAAGGCAATTTGGCACGAACCAAAGCCTGGTGAAGGTGCCCCGGCAGTGGGTACTATACTCGCTAAAGGTGGGATAACTCGAGCATATAGTTATGTTGGAGAAAGCCATATGCTTGCTGGTAAGAATCTCTCTGACCCTTTATGGGGCGAAGACTTTTCTAAAAGATTTGTTGAAGCCGCAAAAGATTTCACAATAACGCCAAAAGAATCTTACAATTGTAGTATCGCTTGTGCATACGACTGCAAAATTAATACTGGAAAATTTGCAGGATTTACCGCAAGCATGTGCGGTGGAGGAGAAAATATGGAGGGTGCCGCAGGTATGGTTGGCATTGATGACCCAAGTGAAGCCCTCGCTTTAACAGACTATTTTGACGCAATGGGAATAGACTCCTCTGTTGGTGGTGCCTTAATGGGGATGGCTTTTGAGCTATATGAACGTGGAATTTTAAACAAAGAAGATACAGGTGGTCTAGAGTTAAACTGGGGAAATTACGAATCAGCTGTTGAGCTCTTAGATCAAATGTGTACAGGTGAAGGGTTTGGTGGTGAAGTATTAGCTCAAGGTCTTAAGGAAGCATCAAAATTACTAGGAAAAGAGGCAGAGGCCTGTGTGCTCCACATACGTGGTGGCGGTATTAATATGCATGACTGGAGACCTGCATGGAGCGTTCTTTTAGGGCAAATCGTAGCTGGAGCAGGAGTTTGCTGGCAAGGACCCGGAGTAGATGCATGGACTACAGATCCTGACCTTGGCTATACCGACTTTGGTGAACCAATGGTACCTGAAGGTAAAGCAGAGGCTGTAGCTAAAACACAAATGAAGAAGCTATGGGAAGATACATTAGGGGTCTGTTGGTTTGCTCTTTGGGGAGTTAAGGGCGGACTAGGATTCTCATCAAAAAGTATTGCCTTAGCTACTGGTTGGTCTGACTTTGGAGAAGAAGAAGCAATGGTCGTAGGTGAAAGAATGGTAAATCTACAACGAGTAATTGCTATCAAACGTGGTTTTCAACCTGAAGATGAATTTGATATATCAGAAAGATTATTAGAAGCTCCTAGCGTAGGNAAAGCTGCAGGTAAAAGTATTCGCCCCCATCTTAAAACTATGGTTCAAGAATATTANGATNAAATGGGCTGGGATAAAATGACAGGAAGACCATCAGAAGCAACGCTTCAAAAAGTTGGTCTCACAGCAGACTTATAAAAATCATGACTAAATTATATTATAAATAAGATAAGCTAGGTTCTTCTGTATGCTTAAATTAAATGACTTTCACGGACGCTTGCTACGCACTGATGATATTGAAACTTTAGGAAAACCGACACATCACCTATTGTCAGAATCTATAGATAACGGCGATAACAAAACAGCAAAAGACCTAGTTAAAGCGGCACATGCTGAAGATAAATCACTACATGACCTTTTTTGTGATTGGGTATGGGACCTTTTGACCCGAACAGCTTCTCATTGTGGTGAGAAACTAATGTTCAAAATTCTTCGTGAAAGCCAAGAAACCTGGATGCTTCGTCGTACATGGAAAGTTTTTAGTAAAATGTCCACAAAGCAACAAGTTGAGTTAACTGCAGAAATGATGCGATCTCATAGATGCGGACCANAACAAGATGGTGATATCACTATTGAGGAAGATAAAGAAAAGTTTTCTATTATTATGGATCCATGTGGATCTGGTGGAAGGATGAGGCGAGGTGATACGGTTGACGGTTCGCCATCAAGATTAGGTAAACCATATAACTTTGGTGTAACAAAAAAAGCTTATGATTGGTCNTGGAATAANAAAGGTGTCCCNTACTATTGCATCCACTGTGCTGTTAATGAAATTTTACCTATTGAATGGGGTGGTTATCCTTTATGGGTAACTGGATATGAAGAAGATNCAGCNAAACCATGCCGATGGATGTTTTATAAAAAACCGGAGCTTATNCCTGAAAAATATTGGACACGCCTAGGAAAAGTTAAACCATCAGAGTTTGAGTCATGAAAATTGGGATGAAGAATCAGAAAAATACTTTTGAAGATCATTGTTATCAATNTGTGCACTTACTTCAAATAACTCCAATAAAATATTGTCTGGAGCAGCACACATAGAATAAGCCCACCCATCAAAGCTTCTTACTGAATTTCTGAACTCAACTCCNTTATTCTTCATCCTTGAAACAGTCTCTTTAACATTTTTTACCCTAATTCCAAGATGGTGAATTGTACCAGATACAAAAGATTTTGGCTTTTGATCATAAAAGTGTAATCGACCCTCACCAACTCTCATAAAAACATTCCTTGACCCCCCCATAACTCCATCAAAACAAATTTCCGCCGATAGATTTTTTTTCCACCAATTAATTGATTCTGAAATGTCCATACTAAAAATATGAACATGGTGTAAATGCTCTTCACCCATATCTTATTTATCCAGCCTTTGAATTCTGACCATAATCAGCATTTAACTTACTTTTTTGAATCTTACCATTGGCACTGTGAGGTAAATCTTCTACAAAAAATACTGATTTAGGCACTTTATAACCGGCTAAATTAGACTTACAAAATTGTGTTACTTGCTCTTCAGATAAATGCATATTTGGTTTTAATACAATAAGTGCTCGACCTGTCTCTCCCCACAACTCATGCGGAATACCGATGACAGCAACCTCATGAACTTCTGAAATTTGATAAATCACCTCTTCGACTTCTGCAGGATATACATTTTCACCGCCAGAAATGTACATATCTTTCCAACGCCCCGATATAGTCAAATAGCCATCCTTATCAATTTTTCCAGCATCACCTGTTCTAAACCATCCATTAGGGATGAAAAATTCATTGTTACGATTTTCAAGCCCCCAATATCCCCTCATAACCATTGGTCCTCGAGCTACTATTTCCCCAATAATATTCGGTTCTTTTATGTGCTTTTGGTCAGAATCTATAATACTAATTTCAACATTCATAAGAGGGGGACCGCAAGAGCCGGCTTTTCTTAGATAGTCTTCTGTCGGCAGTGATGTTGATACCCCGCAGAGCTCGGTCATTCCCCAGACCTGCGGAACTTTTGCACCATGACTTGCAAACTCTTCTATTAAGGCTATAGGAACAGGCATACCTCCCGAACCAATTGTTAAACCTGCAAAATCCACATCTGAAAAATCATCTAGGTTTCTAATCATTAGCAAATTGGTAGGAATAGCTAATGTATGTGTTACTCCGACGGTAGGGTTTTTAAGGAGGTCTAAACATAATTGAGCATCAAATTGACGCATCAAAATAGTCTTGCCCCCCTGTAAAAGCATAGGGTTTGAGAACATAAATAAACCACTAGCATGAAAAGTGGGAGTATAGGTCAAACCAACAGATTCATTTGTAACGCAATATTCAGATCCTAAACTAAGACATTGCAGTAAGTTTTGTCCATGCGAGAGCTGAGCACCTTTAGGTCGCCCTGTAGTGCCAGAGGTATAAAGAATATGCCAAACATCATCAAACCCTGGTAAGTCCTCNGTTTNTAAAATTCTATTCTGTGATAAAGCTATTGAAAAGTCAGAGCTATTACCAATTAACTCATTTGATAAAGAACCCAAACGTCGACTTAATGATTCCCCTGTATCAAAAAATCTTTCATCAGAAAATACGACCTTCGGACCTGCATCAGTAGCAATATAATCAAGCTCTTGATCTGCAAGCCGCCAGTTCATTGGCAGAAAAATTGCACGAAGTCTTGCACATGCAAACTGTACAACAAATATCTCCACACAGTTTTGCGCCAAAGTTGCCACTCTATCACCTGGAGCAATATGATATTTTTCTTTCAAAAAAATTGCACAAGAGTCAATTTGAGCACTTAGATCTTTGTATGTTATTTCGTAACCAGTCTCGTAATCAACCAGCGCTATAGAACTTGGNCGACGAATTGCATGATACTTAATCCAATCATGAATGATACGCTTGGTCACGTTTATTGATCTCCTTTAAATTTAAAATATAATTTTTCTCTTAATGATCAAAATTCTTTTTCTAACTCATCAATTGAAATAAACTCTANTGATTTTCCATTAGGCATAGGNCTTCCATTGATCCAAGCAGGAAAAGCGACCTCAACTCGTTTTGCTTCAGAACTTTCTGTGCGGAGCATCTTTCTAGCAACAATCTGCTCATTGTTTCTTACCTGCGCAAGGCTATGAACTGGCTCAAAACAGCAATCAAAATCTCTAAAATGTTTAGTCCATTCTTCTTGAGTACGTGATACAATGATAGCAGCTACATCTGCAATTAATCTATCTTGAGGACACTTTTCAAACTGTCGTGAAATGAATCCCTCCTGACCAATTGCAATACAAAATTGCTCCCAGAACTTTTCTTCTACAGCACCTACTGTAATGTGACGTCCATCTTTTGTCTCATAAATATGGTAAAAAGCCGCACCGTTATTTAAAAATGTATCCTCTATATTAATAGGACTTTCTTCTGATACTTCCTGGGTTTGAACACAGGCCGTCCACGGCAAAACNGATTCNGCAATACTTGTATCAATAAATATAGGTCTTGGCTTATCAGCTTCTTGTTTTCTAGCCTGTGATAAAAGTCCGGCTACTATTGAAAAAGCTGACTGTACACCGCTTGCGTAATCAGCAACTGGAGGATTAGTAATCGACGGCATACCAGACTGACCGGAAGTATATAAAGCACCGCAAAGAGCCATATAATTAAGGTCGTGTCCTGCCCTTGAAGAATAAGGACCTGTTTTCCCCCAACCCGATAATGAACAAACAACAATTTTAGGATTTATTTTAGTAATATTTTCTTCAGAAAAACCCAACCTATCTAATACTCCTGGGCGATACGACTCTAATAAAGCATCTGAAGAAGCTACAAGTCGTTCAAAAGCTTTTGACCCTTCTTCACTTTTTAGGTCTAATTCAATAACTTTCTTTGATCTATTTAAGACCTTGTACCAACCAGAAATCCCATCCTCTTCTATTGGNCCTATTCGCCTCATAGGTTCCCCTCCTGGAGGTTCAACCTTAAAAACTTCTGCTCCTAAGTCGGCCAAAAGAAGGGAGCAATATGGACCAGGAGCATACTGGCTCACATCAATTATACGAAATCCTTCAAGTAAATTAAAAGACACAAAATTCTCCATAATTTTTGATTTTAAATTAACAGTTTATTAAGTTATCTGCTTAATGCCACCCCTTGTAACTTTATAGCCAAACTTTTCACAATCCCATGTAGAATTCGTAACACCTAATAACCGAAGTTCTATTTTCCTTACTTTTTGTGTTGGTGTTCTTGGTAAATCTTCCACAAACTCTATAAACCGAGGCACCATAAAATAAGGCATCTCTTTTGCACAATGCTGAAATAGACTGAGTTCATCTAGGGATAAATTACTTTGACGCACTACTACTATTTTCACTTCATCTTCTCCAACATCTGCAGGAACAGCTATGGCAGCAACCTCAGAAACAGCTGGGTGCTTGGCCGTTATACGCTCAACCTCAAATGATGAAATATTTTCACCTCGTCTTCTAATCGCATCTTTCATTCTATCAAGAAAAAATAGATACCCCCTTTCATCCATCATTCCCCGATCACCAGAATGAAACCAAAGATTTTTAAAAGTCTCTATTGTTTTCTCTGGCAACCCATAATAGCCCTCCATGAGGGTATTTGGAAATTTTGGTCGAACTATAATCTCACCTGACTCACCGACAGGAACGTCCCGATCATTCCCATCAACAATACGAATATCATAATAGGGTGCTGCCCTCCCTGCAGCTCCAAGTGGAGTATCTTCACTTGGTCTTGTATAAACCACAATATTTGCCTCAGTAGATCCGTAACCCTCAGTTAGCTCTAATTTAAACCGTCTTTTAAACTGGTCTAAAACATCATGAGGATTAGGAACAGAATAAATCATCCTCAAGGGATTATCTGAGTCTTGTTCGTCTGGGGGCTGAGCATAAAGCATCTGGCAAATACCCCCTACTCCAACAGTAACTGTCACCCCAAATTGCCTTATATCTTTCCAAAAATTTTCGACACTGAAGCGTGGACGAAGTAACATTCTACCATTTACAAACATCGTTCCTAAAAATATAAATTTGCCCGCAATATGAAAAAACGGCAAAAAATTGTAGGTAATGTCTGATGGTTTTAAAGATACTATCTCATTAAAAATAACTGCGAAGGAAAGTTCAAAAGCATTATTTATTATCACACCTTTTGATGGACCAGTGGTACCAGATGTAAACATTATACATGCCATTGAATCAGGAGTAACATTAGATTCAATATTCTCCCCTTCACCGCAAATTATATTTTGCATATCATCAAAGTTATTACCGTCNATAGTCTTTAAATTTAAAGCCTTCTCNNNTGGCTTGTGTACAATTATACGGCGAAGTTTTGGGCATAAATGCAATATTTCATNAAAAATATCTACGAAAGCACTCTCAATTACGGCAATTGTTACTCCTGCACTGTTTATTATGTGTGCTAGAAGGTCGCCCTTATATGCAGTATTTATTGGAACTTCTACTGCACCAATCTTAGCTAGACCAAACCATACACCAATATAAGTTGGCGAACCACTCATCATCACAGCAACTCGATCACCTTTGTGAACATTGATTTCTAAGAGTCCTTGAGCGAAACGATTTGCATCAATGTTGAGGCGCGAGTATGTATAAATTTCGTTAGCCCAATATACAATTGGATGATCTGGAAATTCATATGCCCTTTCCTCCAATACTTTACCAACTAACCAATTTTGCTTAGGGGTTTCTCCAATTTTGAACATATTATCTCCAGAGCATTAAAATAACTTAAGGTGATCGGAACAAAACTTTGGAAAGTCCGGACAATATTTTGAGAGTTAATTTTTTGCATACCATACGGATATAGCACACTATAAATTTTTCTATAATAAAGTCAGCAAATAATAATATTTACGAAATTAATAATTGGAGTTTTATAATGGCTAAGCCAATAGCATTAGTAACTGGGGGCGGTATCGGAATAGGGTCTGCTATTTCAAGTAAATTTTTAGATAATGGCTATAGAGTTATAGTAACAGATATCCTCAAGNCTGAGGGACGCGCAGTAGCTAAAAGGCTTAATAAAAGAGGAGATGCNGAGTTCTACTTTATGGATGTAACAGATACTGAAAATGTTAACTCAGTAATTTCTGCAGTTACAAAAAAATACAGGAAATCAATAGACGTTATTATCAACAATGCAGGTATTGCAAAGACTATGCCTATTGAAACGCTCAGAGATGACCAATGGGATTGGGTGCATGAAACTGATCTTAAAGGAATGATGCGTGTAGTAAGNGCAGCNGCTCCANGNATGCNACAAAGAAAAAGNGGTTCTATTATATGTATTTCTTCGATAGCGGGATANAAGGTTGGATGGACAGAGCATGTACCTTATTGNGCAGCTAAATCTGCAATTGTTGGTTTTGTTAAGGGGTTAGCAATTGAATTAGCTAGTTACAATATTAGAGTCAATGGTATAGCACCAGGAATAATTACAACGGCACAAACTTTNGACCCAAAACACTCACTTGGTCCTAAAGGNCTAAAAGATATAGCATCAAGTATTCCCTTAGGTCGTGTTGGAAAGCCCGAAGAAATAGCAAANGTNGCTACATTTCTNGCATCTGATAATGCAAGTTACGTTTCAGGACAAATAATTACTGTTGATGGTGGTTTTACTTCAGCTTTATAAACTTAGAATATAATAAATAGATTAATATCCAGATAAATTATTTATATTAATAATAATTAAAAATGGTAGCAGGGCCAGGATTTGAACCAGGGACCTTCGGATTATGATTCCTGCAATAAAGGGTAAACCAAAAAAAACTGTACAATGTTAGTTGTTGTACTTTTTCCACCACTCAGCTGCAAGTTGTTGAGCTTGGGCAATCTCGGATTCTGTCATCTTAGCCTCTAGCCACTGAAAAGCCTCTGACGATTCCTTCCAACCCTTTGCTTTTGCCAATGCCGACCACATGTATCCCTTGATGTAATTCACAGGGGTTCCTTGACCCGTAACGTAAATACCAGCAAGGTTGCGCATTGCTCGCATAAGTCCTTGCTCTGCAGCTAACAGGTACCACTTCACTGCCTCAGTGCCATTTTTTGGAACACCTAATCCCTCGGCATATATATTACCCAAGGAGTACTGGGCAAAGGCTTCCCCCTGTTCAGCAGCAAGTCTGAACCACTTCAGAGCTTCACTATAGTCCTTGGGAACACCATCACCCCTTAGGTACATAACGCCGAGAGAAGTCTGGGCTCTTGCGATTCCTTGCTCGGCAAGCGGCTTGTACATTTTTAATGCTGTTGTAAAATCACCGCGTTGGTATGCTTTGTTGGCATCATCAAAATCGGCCCTAGCAGACCCAGTACCTAACAGCAGTGCTACGGCGATGGCTAGGGTTACAAGCAGCTTTCTCATTCCCTCAGCCTAAATCAATCTGATGAAAATGTATAGATTCCTAATACCTAGCGCGCAAGGTTGCTGCCGATGAACGATTAGAACAAAAGAAGACATGAAAGGTGGGATTTCAGAGTTTATTACATACAACTTGATTTTATTGCATACACGTGCACGATTGCATTCATTTCAAAGTTACTAAGTCATTGATTATAAAGGGAGAAATGGTAGCGGGGCCAGGATTTGAACCAGGGACCTTCGGATTATGATTCCGACGCTCTAACCAACTGAGCTACCCCGCCATAAATTAAGCGGAAATATGCCATATAGGTTCAGAAGGTCAACTATGACTTTTATTAAACGAGTAAAGTAACAAAGCCCATAATAAAGACAGTCCTTAAAGTTTAGGACTTGTATAAACATTTAAACCTATATTTTTATAATCTTAGACTTCCTTTTGCTTGTAAATTATCTATTTGCGGAGTCTTACAACTCTGCTTTTGCATTCGGGTAATCCATCCACCACCCAAAACACGGGATCCATCATAGATTACACAAGCCTGACCCGCTGATGTGGCAAATTCTGGTTGAGCCAAGTTTACAATCAATGAGTCATAGCTTTGCCAATGCAAACTTGCTCGATTACCTTTATGTGTGGAGCGAATACGAACGTCAATTTCATAGTTTTTTTCAATATTTTTATTTGCTAACCAACTAACATTTTCTATAAGAATTTGATCTGCCATCAATTCATGGCGTTCACCTACATAAACTAAGTGCTTAATAGGATCTATGTTAGTGACATACAAAGCCTCAGAACTTGAAACNCCTAAGCCACGCCTTTGACCAATAGTANAATTAATCGTACCCTTATGNTCACCAAGCACCTCTCCNNTCTTATCAACAATCAANCCAGGTTTAGCAGCACCAGGTCTTAATTTTTCTATCACNTTCGCATAGTCCCCATTAGGCACAAAGCAAATATCTTGACTNTCTGGTTTTGTTGCTACACCTAGCTGAAANCTCTGAGCTTGCTNGCGNACCACCTCTTTTGGAAAACTACCAAGGGGNAAGCGTAGGTAGGAAAGTTGCTTTANATCTGTNGCAAACAAAAAATAACTTTGATCTCGCGATAGATCTANAGCTGTATGCAACTCTGGACCNCTAGAACCTGTCAAAGNNCTNGCATAATGACCAGTAGCTAAAACCTCAGCGCCTAGCTGCCTACTTGCATCTAACAAATCACTAAATTTNATTCGTTCATTGCAACGNACACATGGAAGAGGAGTCTCCCCACGAATATAGGAATCAGCAAAATCATCAATTACTGCTTCTTTAAAACGGTCTTCATAGTCTAAAACATAGTGGGGAATCTCAAGTTGACTAGCAACCCGTCGAGCATCATGTATGTCCTTACCTGCACAACAGGCCCCAGGTCTGCCTACTGCAGACCCATTGTTATATAGCTGCAGGGTTATTCCAATCACCTCATAACCAGCTTCTTTCAATAGTGCAGCTGTGACAGATGAATCAACACCACCTGACATGGCAACCACTACACGGTGGCTACTAGGTGAACCATTTAATCCGAGATCGACATGAATTTTATCTGACATATCTAGAATATGGTGCGATATAGCTTTTTCAGCAATAGAAATTTATAAACTTTAAAATTTATCAATTTTTAGGATCTAGGCTTACATCCCAAAACTCTGACTCCAAACGCGTAGATTCTCTAAATATCTCTAAAAGTTCAGAATAGCGACTTGANCCATCAAATGANTCNAATAGCCTGTTGAGGGTNTTNAGCTCAAGTTNNACCGCACTTTGATANTCATTTCCAGAATACATTTGTATCCAACTCANATATGGNTTTTGTTCGTTATCAAAACCNGATGATTTCAACTTTTGCCCTATCTCACCNTATCCAATAATACATGGNGCNAAAGCAACATGTAAATCTAGCAACCCTCCATTTAGCCCACATTGAAAAACATGTTCAATATAAGCTCTTGTTTCNANAGCATGTTGACCTTGTTCAAGCTCTTCTATTTTAATANCCCATTTAGAACAATANTCAACATGNAAATTTATCTCTATGTTAACTATNGANTTTAAACTAGAGCACGCTGATCTAATATCNACTANATTATCNGATTTGAAAGCTGCNAGCCCCCAAGCCCTAGCAAAGTCAATTAAAAAAAGATAATCCTGTTGNAGATAGCGCTTAAATGAATCAAGNGGTANGNTTCCTTTACCCANTGCTTCAACAAATGAGTGTCCAACATAATTTTNCCANNTTGACTTTGAGTCTTCACGAAGACTTTCAAACACTCCCTTTGTTTCTAAAAACATACTAAGTTTCTTCTAGCCGAGAAGGTTATTAACTTCTGATGGTAAAGAAACAACTAAACCATCTAAATCTTTTGTCACTTCAATTTGACAACCCAAACGAGAAGTCTTCGTTAAGCCAAAAGCTAAATCAAGCATATCTTCTTCGTCTTCGCTGGGACTCTTAATTTTACTATACCAACCNGACTCAATAATTACATGGCATGTAGAACATGCCAAAGATCCCTCGCAAGCACCTTCAATATCAATGTCATTTTCATGTGCAACTTCTAAAATGCTCTGTCCACATTTAGCTTGCACTTTTATGCTAGTGCCATCTGGACTTACAAAGGTTATGTTTGGCATCAAATTCTTCTTCCTAGAATATGGATTATACTTATAAACAATAAGATTAAATAAATGTCTAATTTAACTGTTGAGGAATTGTCTAAGTGAAACGAGAAGAAAGACCTGCTAATGTTGCTCTCCATACTCCAATAAACCGTTCTATATCTTCGTGACTAGTATCCCAGCCTAGGCTTACACGAATTGCGCACCCACTAATTGATTCATCTGAACCCATAGCCTTAAGAACATGGGAGGCTTCCACTTTTCCCGAGGAGCAAGCAGAACCTGCACTTACAGCAATACCAGCGAGATCAAATGTCATAACCTGAGTTTCACTTTGAACACCTGGCATAGTAATACTTGAAGTGTTAGGTAATCTCTCTACTTCAGAACTATAAATTACTACTTCATTACAAATTTCACGAATCTTATTCTCTAAGTAATTTCGTAAATTTTTAAGCTCTCTAGATCTTTTTAGATCAGAGATAGCTAACCTTGCAGCCTCACCCATGCCAACAATACCAGGGACATTTTCAGTGCCCCCTCGCCAACCTCGCTCTTGCCCCCCACCGATGATAAGTGGTTTAACGTGTAGCTTAGGAGATAATATAATAGCTCCTACACCTTTAGGTCCTCCAAATTTATGCCCTGAAATACTAAGCATATCAACACCAAGAGCATTCATATTAATTGGTATTCGACCCGGTCCCTGCACAGCTTC
>PAWF01000010.1 GCA_002714015.1 Gammaproteobacteria bacterium
AAAGTTATGCCAGCCCTAAGTCCTGAGGAAAGATATAGGGATCAACTGGAAGCCAGCCGGCCTTATGACAAGGAAACGGGTGGCTCTGAGGGACCTCATCGTAGTGATCTCTCTGCTACATTTAATAGAGGTGATATTCAGGCTTCACAAGCATCAACGGGTGAACAAAAAGCAATTTTAATAGCTCTTTTACTCGCACATAGTCGGTTGCTAACTCGTTTGCGCGGTGCTCCACCTATAATGTTGTTAGATGAGGTTGTTGCACATTTAGATCCAAATCGTCGTGCTGCATTATTTGATAGTTTATTAGATATGGGAACTCAAGCTTGGATGACTGGAACTGATCAAGCATTATTTTCTGGAATCTCAGAGAGTGCTAGATTTTTAAGAGTAAAAAATTCAACTCTAACGGAGGAATAGTCTAGTGGCTGACTCAGAACCTGAAATTCTTGATTCACAAAATATCCAAAAAAATGATGATAGTTATGATGCCGAATCAATTAAGGTTTTGCGTGGTCTTGATGCAGTTAGAAAACGTCCAGGAATGTACATTGGTGATACAGATGATGGTTCAGGGCTACACCACATGGTCTATGAAGTTGTGGATAATGCAGTAGATGAGGCTCTAGCAGGATTCTGTGATAAAATTGATGTAATATTAAATGCTGATGGATCTGTAAGCGTAACTGATAATGGCAGAGGTATTCCAACAGACATTCATGCTGAGGAGGGTGTATCTGCAGCAGAAGTAATAATGACTCGTTTGCATGCAGGTGGAAAGTTTGATCAGAATATCTATAAGGTCTCTGGGGGGCTTCACGGAGTTGGTGTCTCTGTTGTGAATGCACTATCACAAACCCTTGAATTGACAATTTATAGAGATAAAAAAGAATATTTTATAAAATTTAAAATGGGAGAAGCTGAAGCACCACTAGAGATAGTTGGAAGTTCAGAGGGCCGCACAGGCACATCAGTAACCTTTTATCCTTCATCTGATATTTTTAGTGCAGTTGAATTTGATTTTGAAACAATAGAATACAGACTTAGAGAATTAGCATTCTTAAATGCAGGTCTACGTATAGTTGTTACTGACGACCGTGCCTCTGATCAAAGAGTATCTGATTTATATTATGAGGGTGGAATCAATGCTTTTGTAAGTTTCCTTGATAGCGCTAAGCAGTCTGTAATTCCAGAAATTGTGGGCTTTTCTGGTAATAAGGATGATATTGTCGTCGATGTTTCACTTCAATGGAATGACAGTTATAGAGAAACCATGCTCTGTTTCACCAACAATATTAGGCAAGGGGATGGTGGAACACATTTAGCTGGTTTTAGGGCGGCACTAACAAGAACAATCAATAATTATGCTTCACACTCTAAAATTGATAAGCGTGAAAAGGTAAGTATAACAGGCGATGATGCGCGAGAGGGTCTTACTTGTGTGCTTTCTGTGAAGGTACCTGATCCAAAATTTTCATCACAGACTAAAGAGAAGCTTGTAAGCTCTGAGGTTCGCCCAGTAGTTGACGGTATAGTTGGAGAAAAGTTAGCACAATGGCTTGAGGAACACCCTACTGAAGCTAAGCAAGTTCTGAGTAAGGTTGTAGAAGCTGCTGCTGCTCGTGAGGCAGCTAGGAAGGCTCGTGAGCTTACGCGAAGAAAGGGAGCTTTAGAGGTTTCGAGTCTTCCTGGAAAATTAGCAGATTGTCAAGAGCGAAACCCTGAGGTATGTGAACTATTTTTAGTTGAGGGTGACTCTGCTGGTGGATCTGCAAAACAGGCAAGGAATAGGCGTAATCAAGCTGTTTTGCCTTTAAGGGGAAAAATATTGAATGTAGAGCGGGCAAGACTTGATAAAATGCTTAGCTCAGTTGAAATAGGTACTATTATTACAGCCTTAGGAACGGGTATTGAAGAAGATTTCGATATCGAAAAATTACGTTATCACAAAGTAGTAATTATGACAGATGCGGATGTTGATGGATCTCATATTCGAACTCTTTTACTTACTTTCTTTTATCGGAATATGGAAAGCCTAGTGCGTAATGGAAATCTTTATATTGCGCAACCACCTTTGTATAGAATTAAAAGAGGAAACGAAGAATTGTATCTTAAGGATGACCCAGCACTTGAGGATCATCTTATTTCTGAAGGATTGAAGGATAGTACTGTAGAGTTGGCATCGGGTGAACAGAAATCCTCAAGTGATTTGCTAGAAACTGTTGAGAAAGCTAGGGTTATAGCGAACCTTGTTAAAGCGCTTACTAGAAGAGTTGACAAAAATATTGTAGAGCAAGTGGCTATTGCAGGTGCATTGGCTGAAGAAATTTTAGGTAAACAAGCGCAACCTGCAGCAGAATATATTGCTAAGAGACTTGATGAGGTTTCCCCACCACTTGAGCGCTCTTGGGTAGGAGAAGCTATTAACTTGGCAGATGGACCAGCATTTCAATTTTCTCGGATAATAAGAGGTGTTAAGGAAGTCCATACAATAGATCAGGTTTTAATTCATACCCCAGAGGCTCGTCGTCTTGATGAAATGAGAGATCATTTACAGGAAGTTTATGCGCGTTTTCTAAAGCTTCGCAGAAAAGATAGTGAGATAGAGATAAGGTCGCCCACAGAGCTTTTAGAGGCTGTGTATTCATCAGGTAGAAAGGGCTTAACTGTACAACGTTATAAGGGTCTTGGAGAAATGAATCCTGACCAGTTGTGGGAAACTACTCTTGACCCTGATGTAAGAACTCTCATGAGAGTTGAGGTAAAAGACGCATTTGCAGCTAATAAATTGTTTGCAGAACTTATGGGTGAATTTGTAGAGCCTCGACGAGATTTTATTCAGAAAAATGCATTACAGGTTGCTAATTTAGATGTTTAGTTAAATAGCATCGTTAGTAATAATCCAAGAATATATATTTTCCTTATATATTTCCCAGTATTTATACTAAATCTTTGAAAAGTCAGTTAAGCAGTATTATGAACATCAATAAGATGGATGAATGAGCCCATAACATTACCAATTCTATGCCCATTATCACCTAATTTTCTGCCGGATGAGTCAGAAATATTAAATAAACATTCAAGATTTTTTGGCGCCTTAACATTTGCATAATGAAATTCATGACCTCGATAAACAGTACCTTTTTGTCCAAGCGGACTTGGTTTACATAGTATAGCTTCTCTATATCCAAGGTGCATTTTTTTGTTGTAAAAACTTGTTTCTATGGGAAAAATATTAGCCATTTTATGTGTATCCCCATTTTCATCTATAACGCATTTACCTAATGTTATGTAACCACCACATTCACCGTATATTGTAACGCCAGATTTTGCCGCAGTTTGAAGGCTTTCATAAAAACCTTGATTAGCAGAAATTCTTCCTGCATGAAGTTGTGGATACCCACCAGGTAAGTAAATAGCGTCAGAATCTGGGCTTGGGATTTCACCATTTAATGGAGAAAACATATTTAGGCTTGCGCCATCATATTTCCATTTTTCAATTACTGATGGGTATATAAAACTAAAAGCATCATCATGCGCTATGGATATTTTTTGACCAATTGGAGGAATTGGTGATGAATCCAAAATATTATTTTCAAGACTGACTTTACAAGCAATTTTTTCTATTGCCTTTAGATCTGAATGAGCTTCTATAAGATTAGCCGCACTTTCAATGATGGTTTCTAATTTTTCCTGTTCTCTTGCCTGTATTAAACCAAGATAACGTGAGGGTATATTGATTTTACTATTTTGTGGAATTGCACCAAGTGTTTCTATCCCCACTGACTCCAAGGCCTTACGAAGAATATATTCATGTTTAGGGCTATTAACGTGATTAAGAAGAACACCACCTATTACAACATCATTCCTAAATGTGGAAAATCCTTTTGCTAAAGCTCCAATTGAGGCCCCCATACCTTTACAATTAATAACTAGTAAAATGGGCAAACCTAGGATTGATGCGACATCTGCAGTGGAGCCTGAANTGTCCATNGCTCCATCAAAAAGACCCATTACACCTTCTACTATAGTGAAATCTTTATGCNAAGCTGTTATGGNATTAATATGAGTGATAGTAGAAGCTCGCATAGCCCATGGATCAATATTTCGGCATTCCGTTCCAGCNGCGGCACTTAGGAAAGCAGGGTCAATAAAATCAGGNCCTATTTTCATTACCCCTACTTTAGCGCCACCTNTTTTNAATGCTCNTGACAGCCCCATAGTAATTATGGTTTTTCCAGAACCAGATGCGGGTGCACCTATAATTAGACCTTTAGCTATTTCAGAGATTTTTCATAACCTCTCTTGCNATTTCATCTGGTTCGTCCCCTTGAACAAAATGTTGTATATATTTGTCATCGGGGCTAACTAGATAAATGTAGACTGAGTGATCCATAATATAATCATTTTTTGATACTTCATCCTTCAAATGATCATTCTGATCTGCTCGATTATAGTAAGCTCTGTATGATTTAGCGGCAGTTGCAATTTCTTCATCTGTGCCGGTTAAGCCAATAAGCTCAGGATGAAAGTTTGATAAGTATGCAGCGAGTTTTTCTTGTGTGTCNCTTGCTGGGTCAATTGTTATAAATAATGCCGCAATATTTTTACTTTTATCCCCTAGTCTNTCAAGAACCTGACTAATAACAAGTAGCTCTGTTGGNCAAATATCGGGGCACCAAGTATATCCAAAAAATACTAGTTTATATCGTCCGGNAAAAGANGCTTCTGTCACTCTTTTTCCCNTNTGGTCTATTAAGTTAAANNCCCCTCCAATATTGACATCAGAAATCGATGAGGAGATTTCAGTTTTATTATTAAATTTATCAAAATTTCCGAAGAGTGACCCTTCAAACCAAGCAAATATAGCAAATGCTCCTATTACTAGGACCCACANTGNAGAGTTTTTTTTAGGTTNTTTCCAACGCATACAATTTCACCAGAATATAAAAAACATTTGGTTATTAGGTTTAGATTTCTTATTCATTAATATTAACATGCTGTTTGGTGCCAGTGAGAAGTTAATTTTTGTGCTGCTCGAAATCGATCTTCTACAGACGCATTAGGGTCAAGTGCACTGCGAAGTTGTATTATATCTCCAATAACTAATATTGCAGGAGCTTTAATATTTGCTTGTTTTGCAGTATGAACCAATTCTTTTAGAGATGTTTCCACGACTTGCTGGTTATCGAGAGTTGCATTCTCAATCAATGCAGCTGGTGTTTCTTCTGATACCCCATTGCTCAAAAGTTTTTGTGTAATTGTCTCAAGGTGAGCTAAAGCCATATAAAATATTAGCGTAGGACCGCCCGATGAGATCGCTTCCCAATTTAAATCATCAGGTAAAGTTCCCCCTGCACTATGTCCAGTAAGAAAAGTTACTGCAGATCCAGTAGTTCGATGGGTTAAAGGGATCCCTGTTGAAGCGAGCCCACCTACACTAGCGGTTACGCCTGGTACTAGCTGAAAAGGAATTTTAGCAGCAGCAAGAGCAAGAGCTTCTTCACCTCCACGTCCGAACATGAAAGGGTCTCCTCCTTTTAATCTTAACACTCGTTTGCCAGATTTTGCTGCTTCTATTAAACGCCTTGTAATATCTGGTTGTTTAGAGGATTTTTTTCCTCCACGTTTTCCAGCGTATTCAAGGCTTGCTCCCGGTCTGACCAGCTCTAATATGGATTTACTAACTAAAGCATCATAAATAACAGTTTCAGCATATTGTAATGCATAATGTGCGCGTATAGTTAGTAGACCAGGGTCACCAGGACCAGCACCTACTAACCAAACTGATCCTGATTCAAAGGATGGATGGGTTTTGTTGTTTAAATTGGGTACAATATTTTCCATAATGGNCTAATTGTATANCGGGTAAAGTTTATGGGCGATATAAATATTGTGTATGCGAAAAGATAATAGCGAAATATTAACTACTTCTAAACCTCTTGTCGAAGAAACTAATGGAAAAACATTACGACGGGGTTGGACAACCGGAGCTTGTGCTGCTGCAGGTGCAAAAGCAGCTGCAGAAGCATTACTTGGTAGGGTATTTATAGATCCTATAATGGTCAACCTCCCAAGAGGTGTAAAACAGCCTTTTTCAATAGATGGCTTNGTTATGGGTCACAATTGGGCAAGAGTAAGTATTAGAAAAGATGCTGGTGATGATCCTGATGTAACTCATGGTGCTTTAGTTGTTACAGAATTAAGATTTAAGGAAGAAGGAAAAGGAATCAGTTTTCTAGCGGGTGAGGGGGTAGGAATTGTAACTAAGCGGGGTCTTCCAATTTCTGTCGGAGAACCAGCTATTACTGCTGGACCTCGAAAATATATTTCTGAAGCCGTTTCAAGTGTAGCAAAAAAATATGAGAAAACTCCTGACTTTGAGATAATTATATCGATTCCAGAAGGAAGAAAATTAGCAAAAAAAACATTAAATGCCAGACTTGGTGTTGAGGGTGGATTATCAATTTTAGGTACAACAGGNGTTGTGATCCCATTCTCTTGTGGGGCATGGATTTCATCTATACATAGGGGAGTTGATGTTGCTAGAGCTTCTAAACTCCCACATATTGCCGCAGTAACAGGACGTACTTCTGAATTGGCAATCAGAACATTACATGGGCTGCCTGATGAAGCTATCATAGATATGGGTGATTTTGCGGGCGGATTATTAAAGTATCTTTCTCTAAATCCTGTTCCACGATTAACTATAGCAGGAGGATTTTCTAAGTTATCTAAACTTGCGGCAGGGGAGCTAGACCTTCATTCTGCAAGAAGCCAAATTAATTTATCAATTCTCAGTAAGTATGCAGAAAAATTAGGAGCTAACACTAATGTAGTTAGGAGTATCAGTGCAGCTAATAGCGGCGGTGAGGTAATGAATATTGCTATTGAAGCAAGGCTTCCCCTTGCAGATATGGTTGCTCAATATGGATGTGAAATAGTNAGGAATAAACTAGAATTGAAAGGGTATGGTATAAATACTCTTCTAGATATCACTGTNTTTGACNGGAGTGGGCGACTNATAGGNCATGCTAATGGCTAAAAAAATAATNTTAATATTAGGAGGAACATCTGAGGCATCAGAAATAGCTGAACTTTTAGTAAAATTATTGGGTCATGATTCTGTTATAACTTCCTTAGCAGGAAGTACAATAAGTCCAAAACCATTATACGGAATAGTTAGAAATGGNGGNTTTGGNGGTGTCTCAGGNTTAACTCAATATATAATAGAGGAGGAAGTTAGTNTAGTAATTGATGCAACACACCCNTTTGCAGAAAGAATATCAAAAAACGCCGCAGAGGCATGTTTGAAAAATAAGGTGCCACGAATATGCTTATACAGACCACCTTGGAAAAAAAAGAATGGAGACAAGTGGCATGAAGTAAAGAGTTTGGCTGGAGCTTTAGAAACCTTACCCTATAAGGGGAAGAGAGTATTTCTCAGCCTCGGTTCTCGTGCTGTAAATCATTTTTCAAATATCTCTGACATTTGGTTTTTAGTTAGGGTGGTTGACCAGCCTATCTTACCATTAGATTTAAATGATTACCAAATTGTCTGTAAACGAGGTCCTTTTAAAGTATCAGAAGAAAAGCAATTATTAGAGGATCATCAAATAGATTTGATGGTTACTAGAAACAGTGGAGGGTCTGGGGCATATGCTAAAATAGTTGCAGCGAGGGAGCTAAAAATTCCAGTTATTATTATAAAAAGACCATTGTCTCCAGTTTCAGAAGTAGTTAGTAGTATTAATGAAGTTTATAAATGGTTGGGCGATCAATTAGGTCGAAAAATATGCGTATGACTAGCATCATATAGGGAGCTCCCTTTGATGGCTTTTTTATCTAACACTTTGCCAACTAAAATCAGAGCAGTACGTGTAATATCACAAGATTTAACTTTATCCCGAATAGTATTTAATGTGCCTTTCAATATTATTTCATCAGGCCATGTAACGCGATANGCTATCACNGTAGGGCAGTCTCTNCCATAGTATGGCATTAGTTCGCGCACTACCTTTGCGAGGTTATTAATTGATAGATGAATTGCNATCGTAGCACCTGTCTTGGCCAATTGTTCTAGATCTTCACCAAGGGGCATCTTAGAAGCGCGCACAGTTGTCCTAGTCAGGATAACTGTTTGTGCAATTGTTGGTAATGTTAATTCTTGTTTTAATCTTGCAGCTGTTGCAGAAAAAGCAGCTACTCCGGGAGTTACATCATAATCTATATTTAAAATTTCTAGTCTATGCATTTGCTCGGCAATAGCACCATAAAGAGACGGATCTCCAGAGTGAACGCGAGCTATACTCTCTCCTGCAATATGCGCTCTATTAATAGTGTCTATTATTTGATCAAGTGTCATACTTGCAGTATTGATTATAGTATGGGCTGCTTTTGCTTCTTCAATCAAAGCCTCAGAAACTAGAGAGCCAGCGTACATTACAACAGGCGCTGCTGCTAATAGTCTTAGGCCACGAACTGTGATTAGGTCAGGTGCGCCCGGTCCGGCTCCAATGAAATGGACTGTCATTTTTCTTCCTTATAGTTTGTTTATATCCCCTTGGGGTGTATACAAATGAGCGACCGGAGCTATTTTGTAACCGAGTTTCAGAATTNCCAATGATAATAACAGTGAACATATCNATATCATTTAAATTTAATGAGCCTAAATTACATAATTCCATTTTTTCATTCTCACGTCCGACACAACGTCCAACAACTACTGGACATGATGTATCTCGGTAGTTTTCAATAATTTTAAGGGCTTTCTCTAAAGGTTTTCTTCTGTTTTTTCCTGCTGGATTATAAAGAGATATTACAAAATCTGCTTCTGCAGCAGCTTCTAATCTTTTTTGAATAGCTGACCAAGGTGTTAAAAGGTCTGATAGAGAGATAGCGCAAAAGTCATGTCCAAGTGGTGCTCCTGAACGTGCAGCGGCAGCTTGCATCGCTGATATGCCTGGCTCTACTATAACCTCAACAAACTGCCAGTTAGTTTGACGTTGATGATCCATGAGCTCAAAAACAAGGCTAGCCATGCCATAAACACCAGAGTCTCCAGAGCAAACCAGTACAGTATCTTCACTTGCGGAGGCTAAATCAAGAGCTGCTTTTGCACGCTCAGTTTCACTACCAAGAGGAAAAGTGTGGGATTTAGCATATTTTCCTAATCCACTAATTAAATCTAAGTAAAGGGAATAACCTACATGATGTTTGGCCTCAATAAGAGCCTTAAATACAGCAGGGGTAAGCCAATCTTTATGTCCTGGTCCAATACCAACTATAGTTAACTTTCCGAGGCCTTGCCCAACATTTTCGATGTCAATAGCATCTGAAGCTCTTGCTATTGCACAGGTTACTCCAATTCCTTTTCTTTTTTCAGCAACAAGAATTGAGTCTTCTCCGGCTGCCGCAAGCGCTGCACCTTCTGCTACTCCATAGCAACCGACTTCACGATAAACGATATCTGATGGATTAGATAATCGTGGTGTTTCTTGTTTTAGCTTATTTGAATCAAATAATCTTAAGGCTACACCAAAATGACCAGATATAGCTCGCATTGCTTCCTCATCTGCCTTTAGGTCAATAGAGGCTATACAGGCAATGGACTCTTTAGCTAAATTATTTGTTTTTATCATATCTTCAGCAAGCAAAATAAGATTTTCAGCAATTGCACCACGTTCACACCCAACTCCAATAACCAGAGTTTTAGGTCTAATTATAACATCTCCTTTGGCATTAGAAAGGTCGCTAAGTGTAACTTGAGTCATCCCAGTTTTATTCCATAGGTTAGACTTATTAAGCCAACTTCCATCCCCAGCTTCGATTTTTAATCGAACGGGTTTGCCATTTATCAAAGACTTAGAAACACTCTTGGTATTACTTTTCGGAGAAAGTACCCAACCTTTAGGGGGGTCATCTAAAGCAAATCCAGTTATAGTTTCGCTTGATGTTGTGGAAACCATAACTCCTTTAAGAGCACTTGCAATAAAATGACTAATTTTGTTTGCCCCACGGTGTCCCCCAAGTAAGGGGATAACGTAAGATTTATCCAAAGACACAGCTATAACAGGGGGTTCTTCAACTTTATTTAAAATCACAGGTGCTAAGGTACGAATAAGAATGCCTGACGCACAAACTCCAACTATTGGACGACCTTGAGTGTAAAGTGTTCTAAGAATTGGTCCAAGTTTTTCAAATGTGACTTCTTCTTTCCCTGCCACATCATGGGGGCAAAAAACCTGAGCGCTTTTAAAAGCTGCCTGTATTTCACGTGCTATTAAAACAGCTGGTTTTGTGAGAGCGATTATAGTCAGATCAGGTGTAAGCATTTCTATCTCCATGCCAACCCCCTTCTGTGTGAAATTATTATTGAAAAATATGGGGCTGGTGAGGGGGCATCAGCGAGGTTAAATATTCTCTGATTAGGCATGCTGGCNCGTTCGACATAGTGAGCATTTTCNAATAANNCTGAATTTNTGAGAGCAGAAATAACTTTTGTAATATGGCGCCCTACTTTTATTATAATTACGCTATCAGCTAATTCCATACGTTTTATAAGTGATTCTTCAGGTAAAGTAGCAGGTAGTATAATTAAAGCATCGTTGCGTGCTGCAAGTGGCTTACCTAATGTTGCNGCACATGCCATGGGAGATGAAACACCTGGGATAACTTCAANATTAAAACTTTCAACTATACGTTGATGAAGATATAAAAAGGAACCATAGAAGAAAGAATCCCCTTCACATAATACTGCTACATCTAAGCCTAATTTAAGTTTGGAAGTAATTTGATTAGCTGCATTCTCATAAATCGTATCAATTGGAAAGCTAATAGTTTGAAGTGGCATTCGGATGGGGATTTCAGTGTAGGTTTTTTCAAGGTGAGGATCTACAATTTGTCTTGCAATAGAAGCTCCTTCTAAAGGTGCTGGATAAGCAAGAATATTAACTTTACTCAAAATTTTTATAGCTTTAATTGTCATGAGCTCAGGGTCTCCAGGCCCAACACTTAGACCATAGAGCGTGCCCTTTNTCATTTCTTTATAACCTCTATTTGAGTTATGGGATTCAGGGANCTCCATCCAATNTGATTACCCATTNGACCGGATCTNGATATTAGAATTCTTGTCATTTTTGCCTTTTTTTCTNTNGAAAATTTATTTATCTTTTGTTCTCCACTAGTTGTAATAGTATTAGCAACAAGCCTTCCACCCATTTTTAACCGTGACCAACATGTTTCTAAAACATTTTGGTTTGTTAATCCTCCCCCAATAAATATAGCGTCTGGATCAGGTAATATATTTAGGGCATTTGGTGCTTCACCATGTTCAATCTTTAGGTTGGGGACACCTAAAGCAGAGGCATTTTCCTTAATTAAGTTGCAGCTCGAAGCATTTTTCTCAATTGCTATGGCCCGGTTATTATAATTTGCCATAAGCCATTCAATACTAATTGAACCTGAGCCTGCTCCTACATCCCATAGTAGCTGCCCAAGATTTGGTTGTAATGCTGACAAAGTGAGAATACGCAATTCTTTTTTAGTTATTAGTCCTGAATTATCAAATGCGCGATCTGGCAGCCCAATTCCACCAGCAAAGCGTTTAGCCTCTGTGTTTCCCCTAATTTCGATCGCAATTGTATTTAGGTCTGAACTGCAAGGCTCAGTCCATTTTTCCGCTGTATTGGTGGTTATTGTCTCAAAATCTGATTCCATATTTTCAAGTACTGTGCAAATACTTTTACCGTAACCAAGCTGTGTTAAATGTTTACAGACCTTTTGAGGTGTGCTGGCATCATGTGATAGTGCTATAATTTTTTTACCATCAGCTAGGTAGGCTCTAATGCTAATAATTGGTCTGCCATGTAGTGAAACGCAATTAACTTCTGAAAGAGACCATAATAACCTAGCGGCAACAAGGCTGAAGGCTGATGGAGCTGGTATAACAAGTATCTCATTTGTATCAAAGTGGTGAGAAAGTGTTTCCCCTACTCCAAACATCATTGGATCTCCAGTGGCTAATATTACGACTTTTTTTCCTCTAAAAGATTCAATTTGAGAAAATGAGCAATTGATTGGTGATTTCCAAGATAAACAAGTTATATGTTTTGGAATGACAGAATTTATAAGCTTAAAATGGCGCTGACCACCAAAAATAGCTTCAGCTGATTGTATTGCTGCAAGGGCTTTTTTGTTTAATTCTGTGGCCCCCGCTGGAGTAATTCCAATAATACTTATCCAACGAGTCATTCTTTGTCTCCGGCAAGGGCATTAACAGTCGCTGCTGCTAAGGCACTGCCCCCCATACGACCAGAAATTACAATATATGGAATTGAAAGAGTATTTTGGATTAATAAGTCTTTACTTTCTTTTGCTCCAACAAATCCTGGAGGTGTTGCTATTATAAGAGAGGGCTTTCCAATGCCAGAATTTATTATCTCGAGCAGCCTGAACAAGGCAGTAGGTGCATTGCCAATGGCTACTACTGCACCATTAAGAATTGGTTTCCAGAGTTCTAAAGCAGCAGCAGATCGAGTTGTGCATTGTTGTTTTGCAATCTTAGGAACTTGCGGATCATTTATTTTACAGATTATTTTATTTTTATTAGATAAATTTGAAGTATTGATACCAGCAACTATCATGTTTACATCTACAAGAATTGGTGATCCGTTTTCAATTGCTGACCTGCCTTTTTTAATAGCACCTTCTGTGAAGGAGAGGTGATTTATAATATCAGGCATACCACATGTGTGAATCAGCCTTCGAGCGACAGGCTGAATTTCCTTTGGTAATGCAAGTAAATTTGTCTCACTTTCAATAATAGAAAATGATTTTTGAGTAATGTCCCTAGGGTTTTTTAGGTAATCAATTTTCATTGTTTTTATAATAATCATTTTCATGAGAATGATTACTCTGGTGTTTATGTTCAGTTCCTATTCCTTCAACATGGTGGTGGTGACCAACCTGCGGGACTCCTTTATCATGCTCATAGCCTATAATTTGCTCTCTGTATTTACATAATTGACAATTCATCAAGTTAGATCCCAAAGAAATTTCATTAAGTCTTTCGATGAAACTTTCAATAACTAGTGGATGGTCAGATAGATACTTAGCCTTCAAAAAAATCGTATCAGGGTATAAATCTTGAACTTTATTAATTTCCGTGTGGATTCTCTTTACTAAGACTCCTGTAAATAGGAAATAAGGCAGTACAATTATTTTCTTAAAACCAAGCATTAATATGCGTTCTAGGGCTGGTCCAATAAGAGGAAAGGTGACCCCCGTGTATGCTATTTCTGCCCATCCGAATCCCATGCCCTCCCATAAAATTCGAGCAACTTTAGATATGTTTGAATTAGCATCAGGGTCTGATGTGCCACGTCCAACAACTAGCAATAATGTTTCTTCTCTATTAATTTTTTGTGAGCAAGAAGCCTCAGCCTCCTCTATTCTAGCGCGACAAGCAGACAGAATTTTTGGATGAATAGCAAGCTCACGCCCGTAATTTATTGTAAAGCCGTTATTTTCATTCATAAAATTATTTAACACAGAAGGAATATCATTTTTTGCATGTCCTGCTGCAAATAGCATTCCGGGAATAGCCTCCACATTTTTGATTTTTGAATCACGAATTTTAATTAATTGTTCACTAATAGTTGGTCTAGCAAACTCCAAGAATCCATAGCTAACTAAACGGTTAGGAAGATTAATTTTCAATAACTCCACAAGGGTTTTAAACTCTTCTATAGCGTTGTTGTCACGGCTTCCATGGCCACATACGAGAACAGCTGGTTTGGTCACTATCTTTATCTCCTAAACACTCTAATTGACGTCGCGCTTATGGCGCTGCATTCTCTTTTAATGAATAGTTTTGGACTTTGGTATCTTTCTAATGTTTCGTTCGTAGATTGGGTATTTATGCCAGGAACTCTTATAGTCTTGGTTTTGGCCCTTGTACTGGANGCTATTATTGGTGATCCGAGGTGGATACCCCATCCTGTAAAGGGTATTGGTGTCATAATTAGGTATTTTGATCTTANATTTAATCGNCAAAATTTCTCGAAAAATCATAGAAAAANCTTTGGATTTATCNTGGTTATATTTATAGTTTTTTTCTTTGCACTCATTGGNTGGTTTATTACAGTTNTTGTAGCAGAAATATCTTTTGGTTGGATTATAGAACTTATATTTATTTATAGTATGGTTTCTCAACGTAGTATGGTTGATCATGCATTGAGAGTAATTCATGCACTTAAAGGTAATAATNTGTCTTCTGGTAGGTANCATGTCAGTCAAATCGTNGGAAGAGATGTTTCTTCTCTTAACGAAAGTGNTNTTTCTAGGGCAGCAATTGAGAGTGTAGCCGAAAGTTTTACTGATGGNGTTGTTGCCCCAGTCTTTTGGTACCTGGCTCTTGGTCTGCCGGGANTTTTGGTTTTTAAGGCTATAAGTACTCTTGATAGTATGGTGGGTTATCGTAATGAACAATATTTGGAATTTGGAATGGCTGCTGCTCGATTCGATGACTTTCTCAATTGGTTGCCTGCNAGAATAGCTGGACCNATAATAGCTTGTTCTGCATGTTTTGTACCAAAAACTTCTCCGAGAACAGCTTTCCANATANTGTTTAGAGATGCTTCGAAGAACATTTCTCCAAATGCAGGTTGGACAGAGGCTGCTATGGCAGGTGCTCTCAAGATAAGGTTGCTTGGTCCTCGCAAATACCCAGGTCAGGTAATGTATAGCAGTTGGATTGGAGAAGGAGAAAAAGAGGCAGATCCCGTTGATATAATGCGAGCTGTTCAAGTCTATGCAATGGGTTGCTGTATTGTAGCTAGCTGTATTATTGTAGCTGTGATTATCATAAATCTTTTCTTTATAAAGTGAATTAGCGTCCACGAGCTATCTCCAAAATATGATTTAGATCAAGNGATTCCTCGAGCTGACTTGCTATTTCATCTAAAGCATTTTCTATTGTTTGATTCCAATTGATCACTTTGGAGTTTAGATTTTTTTCTTGTAGAAAAGAGGTAATCCAGGCGTGTCGAAAAGAGTCACTTGTAAAGATTCCATGTATGTAAGTTCCTGCTACTTGACTATTTATAGAAATAGCACCATCTGNTCNACCATTTTTATGNATAGCCCAAGGNCGAGTTGAATCTGGACCAGATGTTTGACCCATATGTATNTCATACCCTGATATATTAGTCTTAGTTCCAGCATGAATTGCATCNACCTCAACAACCGTTTTTTCTTTTTCAATTGTTGTATTCACATCGAGTAAATTTAGNCCTTTTTCTACTCCTGGNANTCCCTCAATTCCTGCTTCATCTTTTATTGACCTGCCTAGCATTTGGTAGCCACCACAAATNCCAAGAACTCTNCCGCCTCTTCGTGTATGTGCAATAATGTCTATATCCCAACCTTCAGCTTTTATACTCTTTAAATCAGAGAGTGTAGATTTTGATCCNGGTATAATAACGAGGTCACAATTACCAGGAATNGGTTCNCCTGTTTCAACAAANTTCAAAGATATCGAAGGNTCAGCATTGAGAGGGTCAAAATCATCAAAGTTCGCTATTCTTGGNAGGCGAAGTATTGAAATTCTGATAATAGATTTTTTGTCNTCTGGGAATATTAAAGACTCTTTTTTTAGACTTGATGAGTCTTCTTTGGGTAAAATAGAGGCATNTTTGCACCATGGGATGACACCNATTAGGGGAACCCCAGTACTGTCTTCTAGAATTNCATGTGCATTGTCAAATAAAGANGTGTCCCCCCGAAATTTATTTATAATTAAACCTTTGATTTTTAATCGATCATCTTTAGAAAGTGTTGCGAATGTTCCGATTAAGCTAGCTATAACACCCCCTCGTTCTATATCNCCCANAAGTAAGACAGGTATATCTGCAGCCCTTGCAAATCCCATNTTNGCAATATCTCCTTTTCTAAGATTTACCTCCGATGGGCTTCCAGCACCTTCTATCAAAACTAAATCNCAGTTTTTGCTTACAGCATNAAAACTTTTGAGAACTTCCTCTAATAAGTCACCCTTAAGTATATGATAATCTTTTGCTGAAATGTGNTAGGCTAGTCTTCCACGTACTATAACTTGGGCNCCAATTTCACTTTCTGGCTTNAGCAGTACNGGNTTCATATCAACTGTTGGGGTTACTCTAGCAGCTTTAGCTTGAAGGGCTTGAGCCCTGCCTATTTCTCCCCCTTTACAAACCGCAGCATTATTTGACATATTTTGTGGTTTGAACGGTGAAACTGCTATACCTCGATTTACAAAAGCGCGAGCTAAAGCTGCAACTAGAAAGGATTTTCCAACATCTGATCCAGTTCCTTGAATCATTATTGCTGCTGTTTTAGGTTGACTTGGTGATATAGCCATTTCTAAAATTCAATACCTTTTTGAGCTTTAACACCAACTTTAAAGGGGTGTTTTACTTCATTCATTTCAGTTACTANGTCAGCAGCNTCTATTAAATCNTGNTTAGCGTTTCGTCCTGTTATCACTACATGNAGTGAAGNTCTTCTANTTAATAGAGTTTCAAGAACGCTNGACAGTTCCAAGTAATCNTATCTCAGCACTATATTAAGCTCATCAAGGATAATCATTTGGTATTTTGGATCACTTATAAGTAACTTTGCTTGTTCCCAGGCCCCTTGAGCTGCCTTTATATCACGTTGTCGATCTTGGGTGTCCCAGGTGAAACCCTCACCCATAACATGAATACTACAAAGGNTGGGGAATGCTTCAAGAACTAACCGNTCACCAGTTTCCCATTTACCTTTAACAAATTGTACTATCCCTACACGCATTTGGTTTCCTATAGCTCTAGACGCTAGACCAAATGCTGCGGTAGATTTNCCCTTTCCTTTTCCNGTATGAACAATTAAAAGACCTTTCTCNATAGTTTTAGTAGATAAAACCNTGTCCCTAGCAGCCTTTCTTTTTGCCATCCTCTCTGCATGATGNTGATTGAGTTCNTCCTCGCTCATGTTATCNCGTTTTTTCAAGGTATATTTACCTCCATTTTATTATCCAAAATTGTACTAATAGTGGATGAATATTGGTTGCTNCGTGGTTGCCAAAGACCACGATCTAAAGCCTCACGGAATCTTGCTGCCATTTCTTTTAATGCGGATGGATTAGAATTACGTATAAATTCTCGAACTAACTCATCTTCNAAATAGGATTCAAATAACTGATCAAAATGATAGTTCTCAACTACATTAGTTGTTGCTGCAAATGCGAATAAATAATCAAGTGTTGCAGCAATTTCAAATGCACCCTTATANCCATGCCGCATAACCCCTTTTATCCATTTGGGGTTAGTAGCTCTGCCACGAATAACTCTATTAATTTCGTCCTTTAAGTTTCGAATTTTAGGATTTGCCGGATTACTATGGTCATTATGGTAGATGGTTGGTGATACACCGTTTCTAGCTCGAGTTATTGCGGTAGCTAACCCTCCTTCNAATTGATAATAGTCATCACTGTCTAAAATATCATGTTCTCGGTTATCCTGATTCTGGACAATTGCTTGAATAGTAGATAGACGTTTTTCAAAGAGTGTGTGTTCNGCTACACCCTCTGGGTCTGTTCCATATGCCCAGCCACCCCAAGCCANATATGCTTCGGCAAAATCATTTGTTGTNTCCCAGCCCTTTTCATCAATTAGAGCTTGTAGACCAGCTCCATAAGCACCTGGCATAGAACCAAAAACTCTATGACCTGCTTTTCTTTTTGCAGTACTGGTGTCTATGCCTTCNTCTTCCATTTCAGCTAAGTCAACTCTTACGTGTTCTGCATGTGGGTTAAGGGACGGGGGTTCAAGAAGTTCAGAAATTGTTCGTGTGGCATTATTAAAAAGCGANATTAACCCAGGAAAGGCATCACGAAAAAAACCTGAGATACGAAGTGTTACATCTACTCTAGGTCGATCTAGTAAATCTGTAGAGATAACTTCAAAGCCTGATACTCTTCCAGTTGCAACATCCCAAGTTGGACGTGTCCCAATTAGGGCAAGTGCTTGGGCTATATCATCNCCACCCGTTCGCATGCATGANGTCCCCCAAGCGTTCAGNGCTAGTGTTCGAGGCCATTCCCCATGTTCTTGGGCATATTGTTCACATAATCTCTGAGCAGATTTCCAGCCGAGGGACCAAGCTGCTTGGGTAGGTANGTTTCTTGTATCTACAGAGTAGAAATTTCTACCAGTAGGGAGCACCTCTGGGCGACCACGGCTTGGAGCCCCTGAAGGACCGGGAAGAACTCGATGAGCATTTAGTGCATCTAAAATTGNGGAAANTTCATTGGACCCACTAGAGTCAAGTGCAGGACCTATTCTAGTATTTATTTCGTTTAAGACGGATACTGTTTTTTTCCAAGAACAATCAGGAGTTGATTCTCCTGAAATTAGTTTTTGTGCTAATTTTTCAAGCCTTTCTACAGTATCGCCAACTGTTCGCCATCCTTTTTTACTACCTAGAACTTTTGGTTTTNNACCCATCCAATTTTTNGAAAAATCACAATCTAATGGATCAAATTTAAGTTCTAGGTCNTTACTAAGAGCTTGAGTTATGGATGCATCTTCATCACGAGTTCCTCTGGATATTCGTGTTAGAGCTAAAAGAAAATCAACTCTTTGGTTATTGTCTGGTGAGNTGCCAAAAATATGCAATCCGTCNCGGATNTGCATTTCTTTAATTTCNCATAAGTAACCATCTAATTTGGCTAGGGCATTTGTTTGGCTTTCATTAGGTTGTATNCCNCATTCTTTATCTAAATTTAGTGATTCAACCAAACTAAGAATCTGCTTAGCAAGAGGCTTTAAACGTCGACTATCAAGATGGCTTGCATCAAAGTATTCATCAACCAAGGTTTCTAGCTCAGCAAGAACACCGTGACTATCAGCGCGAGTTAATGGTGGTGTTAGATGGTCAATTATCACAGCATGGGCTCTTCGCTTAGCTTGGCTTCCTTCACCTGGGTCATTAACAATAAACGGATAAATATTAGGGATTGGACCGAGTATTATCTCTGGATAACAGGTATTAGAAAGGGCTATAGATTTACCTGGTAACCACTCTAGATTGCCATGTTTTCCAATATGTACAACAGCATCTGCCCGAAAATTTTTACGAAGCCAAAAATAAACTGCGAGATATCCATGGGGCGGAACTAAGGCTGGATCATGGTAAGTCTTTACTGGATCTATATTATACCCTCTAGCAGGTTGAACAACTATGCAAATCTTTCCGTAACGTCGGATTGGGAGTGCAAATTCGCCCCCAGTTTTATTTGTACGAAAAAACGGATCTTCAGTTGGGTCCATCCACTGCTTATCAATATTATAGCGGATATTTTCTGGAAGCTCCGCAAAGGCAGATTGATAATCTATTAGTGATATTTGTTCACAGTCATGATCATCGGGGTTGAGCTCATGATCGTTAGTAATACCTTGAACTAAGGAATTAATTAGCTCCTTACTCGATTTAGGAGCGTCTCCAATGTTATAACCTTGATTATTTAGTGCTGTAATTATAGCTATAACGCTCTCAGGGGTATCTAAGCCTACTCCATTTCCTATACGGCCATTTTTATTAGGATAGTTTGCAAGAATCAGTGCTATATTTTTATCTTCATTAGATTTAGTTGCAAGTTGCACCCAAGCGGCAGTAAGAGAGCAAATAAATTCTATTCTATTATTGATTTCCTTATAAGAAACTATAGATGTTTCTGTTTTTTCATCCTTATATGATTCTGTTTTGAAAGCAACAGCTCGTGTAAAGATGCGACCATCTACTTCGGGTAAAGCAACATGCATGGCAATATCCCGAGGACCTAATCCCTTGGTGTCTTGCATCCAATCCTCATATGTCTTCCCAGCGAAAACTATTTGTAAAACTGGAACTTTAAAGCTGTCCAAAGGAGATTTATGCGATGTTTCTGGAGTTGATACAGAAAAAGCACAAGCATTTATAATTATTGTTGGTCTTGAAGTTTTAAGGGCTGTTTCAACAAATCTAGCTGATGCTACATCTCGAAGACTAGATACAAAAATTGGAAGTGGATTTAAACTAGATGATTTGAGTTGTTTGATGAGAGCATTTATAGGGGCTGTATTGCCGGCTTGTACAAGAGCACGATAAAAGATTATAGGGACAATAGGTTTGTCTAATTGCCATTCTAAAAATATTTTACCTGCGATCTCTCTTTCATTTCCTTCAAAATTAGGCCAGTAATATCCAGCTTTTGGTATAGGTTGAGGTTGGGGATAATTACCTGAACCTCTAATTAAGTATGAAGAATATTCCAAAAATCCAAGAGCATTATTTTTTCCACCGTGTAGTAAATAACTCCACATGATTTCCACTGTATCTTTATGAGCGGAGCTTAGTGTCATTAAGTCTAGGTCAGGTTTGTCATCTCCAGGCAGCAATACAAGAGGTATTTTATGGTTTCGACATGTTTCGACTAGTTTTTCTATCCCATATGGCCAGTAGTTAATACCTCCGAGAATTCTTACCACAACTAATTTTGAGTTTTTGATTATTTGGTCAACCCATATGTCGACTGAGAGATTATGAGATAGCTGCAACAAATTAGCCAGACGCAAACTAGGTGCTTCAATATCTTGGTCTGCATGCGCTGCCGCTAGGCATGAAAGTTCTGTATCAGCAGCTGAAGCAAAAATGATTTCTCCAGGACTTTGGTCGAGGTCTACAGCTTCTTTTCCTTCAGAAACACCTCCTGGTTGTGCAGCTAATAAATGCAAAACTATGACCTAACTGCAACTTCGATAGCTTGTTGGTTAAGGGGGCTTTCACCTATAATGACAAGTCGGCTAGCGCGCTTTTCGTCTTGCTTCCAATCTCGATCGTAATAACGATCAATTCTTGGTCCTACGGCCTGTATAGTATGACGCCTACTTTTACCAGAAACATCTAAAAAACCCTTTACTCGAAGCAGACTAAATTTTTGAATTACCTTTTGTAACTTAATTTCAAAAGCCTCAATGTTATCTATTGAGTTGAGTTCTAAAACAAAACTATCAAAATCATCGTGCTCATGGTCGTCAGAAGTATCGTGATGAGTAGGGCGAGATTCAAGGTCTGACTCAGCTTTTGCGCCTAAACCAAGTATGACAGAAGATGGTAAATTTGCATATTCAGCTGACACAACGGAAACACCTCTTCTGATAGATGCGTTAATAAATTCAATTACTTTGTTTTGGTCATGTTTTTTAAGTAGATCAGATTTATTAATAATAACTAAATCCGCACAAGCAAGTTGATCATCAAAGACTTCTGATATTGGACTTTCGTGGTCTAGCATGTCATCAGCGAGCCTTGCGTTGTTTACAGCAATGGGGTCATTTGCAAACCTACCATCTAGTACGGCCGGTCCATCAATTACCGCAATAACGCCATCAACAGTTACTTGATGACGAATTTCAGGCCAGTTGAATGCTGCCACCAGAGGTTTTGGTAAAGCAAGTCCACTAGTTTCAATTACAATATGATCAGGCTTATCCTTGCGTTCAAGAATTGCTTCCATTGCAGGTAGGAATTCATCTGCGACCGTGCAGCATATACAGCCGTTAGGTAGCTCTACTATCTTGTTATCATCTTCGCAAAATTCCTCTCCACAACCTGATAAAATCTCACGGTCAACACCTAAGTCTCCAAATTCATTGATTATTAAAGCAATCCTCTGACCATTTGAATTAGTGATAAGGTTTCGGATTAAGCTTGTCTTTCCAGAACCAAGAAATCCGGAGATGACTGTAGCAGGAGTTTTTTTACTGAACATGCTTAAATCCTATTCTTTTTAATTTAGGAGGGAATGGTTAAATAATAAATTTTTGAACTTTAAATATAATGTAAATATAATTTTCCCTATAAAATTAGGCATATTAATGTCATAAGATTTACTATACATAGACCCATTAATTTTTTGATCTGATTCACACGCTTATAAAATTCATAGGGAAGCAAAAACTGTGATTTTATTCTAGAATTAATCATTATGTGACCTTAAGAGATATTGGTAATCCGGCACTAATAAAAAAAACATTATCTGCTGCATTAGCAATGAGCTGGTTTAGTTTACCTGCGTGATCTCTGAAAAGGCGCGCCAAAGCGTTTTCAGGTACTATACCAAGACCAACCTCACTGCTAACCATAACAATACGTGTAGAACTCTGATTTAAATAATCAGCAAGTTTTTGACACTCTTNTTCTATATCACGACCTGCATGAATNAGATTACTTANCCATAGAGTTAAGCAGTCAANTAAAAGGGCAGTGTCATTTGAAGCATGCNTCTGGAGAGTTGGGACAAGGTCTAGGGGTGANTCTATAGTCTCCCANTTATTTCCGCGTAGTTCACGATGTTTATTNATCCGTAAAATCATTTCTGCGTCACGAGCTTCTGCTGTCGCAATATANATTTTTTTGNTTATCCAATTTTGAAGTAAAGATTCNGCATATGCACTTTTCCCTGATCGTGTTCCACCAAGNANNAAAGTGCTANTGCACCCCTGAAGGTCATTCATTTCTTTTGNCTNCATTATCCTCCCTCCGAGGACATTATTCGACCTTGACGCTCAGGAGGTTTCCTGGCTTGGGGTCATAAACACCGCCCACCTTCCCAAACAACAAAGTCACCTATGACTTAGTTAATAAAGTGGTTATACCCATTGATTATAAAAATCTTGGGTATTTGGACGGTATTTCACCGCTTACAGTTGCGGGGGCAGCGCCGGAATCACTAATTTAGTTCACCGACTTCCCTGTCCGAACGTCAAAAAAAGAGTTTATCTTAGTGTGCGCTATTACGCCANAGTAATAAGAGTGAAAAGTATTTTATGTTTTATAAAAGTTTAGATGAGAATTAATTGTGTTCACTCTCCATTCCCCACCTTTACCTGGTCCATCAATATGCTCAATTACGCTCACAGAGCAATTATCAATTTTTATAGCCAGTGCACTTTCTGGTGATAGTTTAAGCGCGTGAGCTATCGCAGCTCGAATTGAACCACCATGAGCTATGACTATTATATTATCTTTCTTATAGGTTTTATTAAGCCTATCGATGGCGGGATAAACACGTTTCATTAAATCTACAAAACTTTCGCCACCTGGAGCTGTTTCATCTGCGGGTGCAATCCAAAATCTATGAAAATTATCTACATCTTTTTCCCTTAACTCATCCCATGTCATCCCCTGCCAGCTACCAAAATCTTGCTCCATAAAAGCGCTTTCTACATTGTATGCGGGTNTTGTGCCAATAGCGTTAGATATTGCATCCGCTGTTTGGGTTGTACGTTGTAAAGGAGTTGTTATCCAGGTTGATGATGGGGGAATAGTATTAGCTAAAAATGAGAAAACTCCCTTATCAGAGGTATCAGCTGGTAAGTCACGTTGTCCATAAATCTTTCCACCAGCAACTACTACGGGTGCATGCCTGATCCACCACCAACGTGTGATTATATTTTCCATATGAATATTTCCTAGGTTATCTTAACGAACAGCTGCTAGTGCGAGAAGAAAAAATAATTCCGAGACTTGTTGGGTTGCACCTAAAACATCTCCAGTTTGACCGCCAATTTGACGTTTTGAGAGTGATGCAATTACAAATGTTGCCGTACCTGCTGCTATTATTGCAACTATTCCTGTCCAACCTAATAGAATTATAGCCACNATACCTGCAATTATAAAACCTGTTGTAACATAACGTTTTTCAGGTTTTCCAAATGTAGCTGATAGACCATCTGACCTTGATGAGGGTAGCCAGCACATCAGAGCAGGCATTGCTGCCCTAGATACAGCACTAGAGGCAATAAGTGCACATATTGTTTCACCGGCTGATTCTAAGTCAGCTATTGCAGCTACCTTTGCCGCAATAACAAGCAGTAGTGTTAAAACACCGTATGCTCCGATCCTACTGTCTTTCATTAGTCTTAGCTTGTCAGTCTTTGAACGCCCACCCCCAAATCCATCTGCAGTGTCTGCAAGACCATCTTCATGCAAGGCGCCTGTTAAAACTGCTGTCACAGCGATAGCAATTAATGCGGATACTAAGAAGGGAAGACCAAGACCGCTAGATATTGCAAAGGCAATACCAGCTATAAGACCAACTATAATTCCAACTAATGGAAAGGCGCGAACAGCTCTTCCAGAGGAAGTTTCTTGAAAATGTTCCTCTGAATCTGGGCTAAGTGGTTCTCTAATATCTTCTGAATCACCGTGGTCATCAATATCACTATGAAATTGATTAACTGATTCCCCTCTTTGCTTAAAAGGGTTTGCGCGTAAATTCGTTTTCCATGGCCATGAGATTCGCGTTAGNAGTGATAAGCTCACCTGCAAATCNTCTAACCATAAAACTAGATGTTGACGTAAAGCTCGCCAACTGCGCTCATAATTAAGATCTTTTTCATTCATGGGAGGGCCTTTATTATTAGTATTCCTCCATTCATTTTCTCATATATGTTATACTTCACTATCTAACTCTCGCCAAGTTAACTGCATTTTTTGAAAGGTAATAAATTGTCACTCANTACATATCCTAAAACACTAAGTGGGATAAGGAAACTTGTTAACATTATGCCAGATGGTAATTTAGAAGCACAAGGTAAGGCTCAATCACATGAGCGCATACTCACAAAGCCTATTGGTTCACTTGGACGTTTAGAACTAATTTATGAGTGGCTAACAAAATGGCAAGCACGCTATCCTGCTCAAATAAATGAAGTTCAGATTACAATTTTTGCAGGAAATCATGGTGTTTCCAAGCATCAGGTTTCGGCTTATCCCTCTGAAGTAACAGAACAAATGGTCAACAATTTTGCATTAGGTGGAGCTGCAATTAACCAATTATCAAATTTGTTAGATGCAAACTTAAACGTAGTTCCTATGAAACTAGATATTCCAGTGGGAGACTTTTCTGAAGAACCAGCAATGAGTGAGTCTGAATGTGTAGAATCATTTTGTGTTGGAATGCAGGCTGTTGATAAATGTTCAGATCTTATTTGTATTGGGGAAATGGGAATTTCTAATACTACGGCAGCATCTGCTCTTTCTACTGCTTTACATGGGGGTAATTCTATAGACTGGGTTGGATTAGGTACTGGAATAGATGAAAATAGGCTTAAACATAAACGGGCTATTGTAAATNGTGGATTGGCTAAACACATAAATGCAAATGGTGATCCACTTAAATTGCTTTGTTGTTTTGGGGGGAGAGAATTTGCTGCAATTGCGGGTGCAGTAGTGGCAGCTAGGCATTTAAGTTTACCTGTAATGTTAGATGGCTTTACTTGTACTGTTGCTGCATCTGTTATTGAGTGTCTTCGTTCTGGGGGATTGGACCACTGTTTAGTTTCTCATTGTTCAGCAGAGCTAGGTCATTTAAAACTATTAAAATTATTAGATAAAGATGCATTATTTGACTTTCAAATGAGGCTAGGAGAGGGATCAGGGGCCGCGCTTGGAGCTATGATTGTGCGGGCTGCTTGTGAGGTACATACTGGAATGGCTACATTTGATCAGGCCGGTGTTAGCGGGAAAAAATAGAAAAGAAATAAATTATATGTGAGCTTATTCACCCATTTGATGAATAAGACCTCGAATTCTCGCAGATCGAAACATCCACAGAAATATTATAATTCCGACTAACAGGTATACTAAATTTAATATCAGTGCCCGCCAAAGTAAACTTGAGTGAAAAACGCCATCAACTAAAATTGCCCGCATTCCTTCAAATATATGGGATGCAGGAACTAAACTTGCTATAGGCTCAAGCCAATCAGGCAATATGGACATTGGGTAATAGATACAACTCAGGGGTGCAAACGCGAATATAACTAGCCATGCGAGGTTCTCAGCTCCTAAACCGTATCTCATTAATAAACCTGCTATCATTAGGCCTATAGCCCATCCCATACAAATCAGGCAAAAGAAAAAGGCTATTAAAGGGAATCCAAGTTCAAGAATATTGAATTCATATAATATAGCAGCAAAAATTACTGCCCCGGTAATGCCTATAGAGGTTTTTAGTAAGCTAATAAGCATAAGAGAAATAATAAGCTCCCAGGATCTCATAGGACTTGAAAAAAGATGCCCTAGATTTCGAGACCACATCTCCTCAAGAAATGCAAGGCTCAGACCAATTTGCCCTCGAAATACAACATCCCACAAAAGCACCCCTGCTATAAGCACTCCACCTGCCTGTGCTATCCAACCACTTTTATCTGCTAAAAAAGTTGTTACAAGACCCCACATAATCATTTGTATTGTTGGCCAGTACATCAGCTCTATTATTCGAGGCCAAGACCTTTTCAGTAAGTAAAGCTGCCTAAGAACAAGAGCGCTGATTCGAATTAGAGCTCCCATTAAATCTTGGGTAAAAATAGGAATATTGATAGTTTCAGACTTTCTAAGTTTATACATTCAAATATTTTTTATAAGTGTCTTATGCTTTGCAATATCTAGGAAAACTTCCTCAAGATTACTTCGACCATACCGTTTTATTAGCCCGACAGGGCTATCTATTGTTACTATTTTACCGTTTTTTAACATAATCACTTTGTCTGCCATTCTCTCTACTTCATTCATATTATGGGATGCAAGAAGGATAGTGGAGCCATTTTCTTTTCTCCAGTTTTCTAGATATTTTCTTACCCAATCTGCTGTTTCAGGATCTAGTGAGGCTGTTGGCTCATCTAGTAAAAGCAAAGAAGGGCTATTTATTAGGGCTTTTGCTAGAGCTACACGAGTTTTTTGACCTGCTGATAACTTTCCTACAGGTGTTTTTAAATATTCCCCAAGTCCTAGGTTATAGACTACGTCTGCAACCCTTCTCTTAGGGTTTTTCACAGTATAAAGCATCGCATATATGTGTAAATTTTCTTCCACGGAGAGACGATGTGGTAGGTCTAGATATGGTGAAGAAAAGTTCATACGACTAAGAAGCTTGTAGCGATTAGACTCAAAGTCTTCTCCAAATATTGTAACTGTCCCACTAGAAGGGATAACTAGACCAAGAAGCATTGCCATCGTGGTAGTTTTACCTGCTCCATTACCACCTAATAAGGCCACGATTGTATTTGAGCCAATTTCAAAATTTAGCTCATTAACTGCTGTGATATTTCCAAAGCGCTTTGTTAGATGATGGGCTTTTTATATAGTTTGGTTCATGATCATATATATATGATGTCATTTTTCCTCTATTGCTAGGGTGTTTTTGAATTCATAAGGCGCTGCATTAATGGTGATCTAAAAAATGAATAAAAATACTGCATTTAAATTCAAAACATCTGAAGATTCATCAGACAATCCGACACAGGTTCGTTTACGAACCCTGACCTTGATTCGCTGGATAGCAGTATTGGGTCAACTATTTAGTCTTATGATTGTATTTTTTATATTGGATTTTAGATTTCCTATTGCCTATGCCTTAATTGCAGTGGCAGTTTCGGTAGGTATTAATGTTTTCACTACTATTTTAAAACCAGCAGTAACTAGATTGAATGAGCGTGGCGCTGCGTTGTACTTGGGTTTTGACATTATTCAATTAGCAGCACTTATTTGTTTTACTGGAGGATTGCAGAATCCATTTTCTATTTTATTCCTGGTGCCTGTAACAATCTCAGCAACAATTTTACCTCTAAGGGCTACTGCGGCATTATCTGGGCTGGCAGTAATTTGTATATCCTTATTAGCTTTTTTTCATTGGCCGCTACCATGGGAGAATGCTTTTTTTACTTTACCCCCTCTTTATTTAATTGCTCTTTGGGTTGCATTAGTAGTAGGAGTTTTTGTAATTGCATCATATACGGCTAGAGTATCAGTTGAGGCTAGAAGAATGGTGGATGCATTAACAGCAACAAAGATGGCTTTAGCAAGAGAACAAAGGCTTTCAGCAATAGGTGCACTAGCTGCTGCCGCAGCTCATCAACTAGGTACCCCATTGAGCACTATAGCAGTTGCTGCACAAGAGCTTTCAAAAGAACTACCTGAAGAGAATGGTTTGTCAGAGGATGCGAGATTAATCCGTGATGAAGTTGCTAGATGTCGAGAAATTCTAAGGCGCTTAGCAACTTTAGGGGTTGGTGAAACTGACGCACCATATGGGCGCATAACATTAAGTACTTTGGTTGAGGTAGCTGCTGAGTCGCATAGACGGGAAGGTGATAAGTTAAATATAGTAGTGAAATCAATACCCAAAGAAGCAGAGCCATTAGTTCCCCGTAGAGCTGAAATTGTTCATGGTCTAGGAAATATTCTTGAGAACGCATTCCAGTTTGCTAAATCAGAGGTTAATGTTGAAATTAGCTGGGACTCAGACCAAATAATAATAGTGATTAAGGACGATGGCCCGGGTTTTCTTCCTGCTGTGTTATCACGCCTAGGGGAACCTTATATTTCAGGTTTCCAAGGAAATCAGGGGCTTGGATTGGGCATATTCATAGCAAAGACGCTCCTAGAGCGCACTGGTGCTGGACTTGAGTTTTTTAATCAGCATCCAAATGGGGGTAGTGTGAAAGTGTCTTGGTCGACAGGCTTTTTAAAAACTCTCTCTGCTGAAGGTATGTAGAAAGTTTGGTATGATTGATGAAATTAAAAAGTCTTTGTTAGAGCAGGGAAAAAATAACCCAGATAATTTGCCGTCTCTTTTGCTCGTTGATGATGATGATGCATTTAGACGTAGGCTTGCAGTAGCCCTTGAGAGAAGAGGTTATTGCGTTACATCTTCGACAAGTGTAAATGATGCAAAAGTGACAACAAAAATATTGAGACCAAAGTTTGCTGTTATTGATCTGAGAATTCCAGATGGTAGTGGTCTAGAAGTTGTAGCTGAAGTTCGTGAATCAAACCCTGATGCGAGAATAATAGTTTTAACGGGTTACGGTAATATAGCTACAGCAGTTGCAGCAGTAAAAGCAGGAGCCATTGATTATCTTGCTAAGCCTGCTGATGCTGATGAAATTGACTCAGCATTAAATATGGGTGATAGACCTCTTCCTCCACCTCCTGAAAACCCAATGTCTGCAGATAGAGTAAGGTGGGAACATATACAGAGAGTTTTCCAGCAGTGTGATTGTAATGTTTCTGAAACAGCTAGAAGATTAGGTATGCATAGGCGAACACTTCAAAGGATTCTTGCTAAGTATTCACCAAATGAATGATTTATATAACAATAGAATCTAAGTATTATCTAATTTTCACCTTATATATTTTCATTCTATGAACATTTTAAAAGTTTTTATTACTAAAAATTACGCTCATGTATTAGATTTTTATTCATGTGAATTAGTCGTAAATACTGAGCTAGTATATGCATGATAGACTGATGTGTGTCTTCTATTACACCATAGTTATCCGCGTTAACATGTAAGTTAATATCTGAAATTCTTGCAGATCGACCTCCATCAAAACCTGTAAGAGAGATAGTATGCATGCTATTTTTTGATGCCCATTCGACTGGTCTTACTATATTTTCAGAGTCTCCAGATGCACTTATAGTAATTAATACATCATTTGTTTTTGCAGTTGTTTTGAGCTGGTAAGCAAAGCATTCTTCATATTCAATATCATTGGCAATTGCAGTAATCATTTCTAAGTTAGCACTTAGGCTTATTACTCTTGGTTTGACAGACGTATCAGTTTGTATGCATTTGGCATAATCGCATAATAAATGATTAGCTATTGCAGCTGATCCGCCATTTCCACATGTATAGACCCAATTTCCTCGATTGAAACAATCATCAATAACAGTTGCTGCAGCAGTTAACTTTTCACGATCAATAGAGGCAGCTGCAGCTGCAAGTTGTGATATATAATCATCGCAAAAAGACTTAATTGAATTATATTTTTTGTCTGGAAAGGTCATTATAAGTATCCAAATAATTTATTTCTGAACATTTGCCTGTTTAAGGTAGTTATTACAGAGTGTTTTGATTTAAAGCAATTTTATGATCTTTCTTGTGATAGCTTTGTTACGACCACTTCAATATCTTTGTAATTAGTATCTAAGTGAACATTAAAAGACGAGTCCGCTAAATTTGAAACATTCTGACGATCACGCATTCCATGCCCAGTTGGAACAAGCCAGCCTTGTTTAAGACCTGCACGCTTTCCAGCTTCCAAGTCACTAATTGTATCCCCAATAATAAAACTTTTTGATAAATCTATTTTCAGGTCAATCTGAGCAGCAAATAACATACCAGGATTAGGCTTTCTAAATTTAGTAGGTTTATCGGGGTGATCTGGACATGCGTAAATACCATCAAAGGTTGCACCTATTTTTTTACATTTGTTAATTATAACATTTTGAACTGAAGCAAATTTATCCCAGTCAAAATAACCTCTGCTAATACCTGATTGATTTGTAATCATTATTACTTTGATACCTTTTTTATTAGCGATACTAATGATGCTAATAATCTCTGGAATAAGATAAACTAATTTAGGATCATTAAGATAATCAATTAGCTGAATAATTGTACCATCGCGATCAATAAAAAGGGCAGGAGAATCGCGTTTGCTATATATATTTGTATCCCTTACCTCTTGCCAGATACCGTTATGAACGTGCCGATGGTTATTCTGATTGATCATTTTATTCTAACAATTCCGTCAATAAGTGCTTTCTGATACCACAAAAAAGTATCTAATAAGCCATCACGCAAAGATATTTTGGGGTGCCATCCAGTTTGGGATAAGCGTTGAGAATTTAGTAGTTTCTTGGGTGTTCCATCTGGCATCGATGAGTCAAATAAAATTTCTCCTTCAAATCCAACAATATCAGCAATTAAATAAGCAAGTTCAGCTATCGTTATGTCTAGTCCGCTCCCAATATTTAACGGTTCTGAATCAGAGTAATATTTTAGAGTATGTATAAGTGCATCAGCAAGATCATCGCAATGTAAAAATTCACGCCTAGGTTTCCCTGAACCCCAAACTGTTATTGACTTTTGATCTGTTTTTTTTGCTTCATTAAATCGCATCAATAGTGCTGGGATAACATGACTAGTGTCGGTATTGAAGAGGTCCCCTGGTCCGTATAGATTAGTAGGCATAGCAGATATAAAATTATGCCCATACTCCTCTCGATATGCTTGGCATAACATTACGCCTGAAATCTTTGCTATAGCATACCATCTATTGGTAGTTTCTAGTGGTCCAGAAAGCATATCGTATTCTGAGATTGGTTGAGGGGCATATTTTGGGTAAATGCATGATGATCCAAGCATCATAAGCTTAGTTACATCAGCTTTGTGGGCGCCATGAATTATATTTGTTTCAATCATCAAATTATCATATAGAAATTTTGCTGGATAGCTCTTGTTAGCATTTATCCCACCAACAGTAGCTGCAGCAATTATTATAGCATCTGGACTATTTTCATTAATCCAGCATTCAACTTCGTGTTGTCTTCTAAGATCAATTTCTGCACGATTACAGGTAAGGACATCACAACTTTCATTGATCAGGTGTTTAGTAACAGCTTTACCTACCATCCCGGTATGTCCAGCAACCCATATTTTTTTACCTTTTAGTGAGTAGGTCAAGACTTTGGCGCTCCTTATTGTTATTCACGTAATATGCGATTATCATTTTTGACAATTTTAAGGTCCGCTTGAACCATTTCGCTTACAAGTTCTGAGAATTTAGTTGTGTGCTGCCAATTGAGAATTGTTTTTGCTTTGGTTGCGTCTCCTAATAAAAACTCTACTTCTGTTGGTCTAAAGTAACGCGGGTCCACTTCAACAACTACCGAACCAGTTTTAGAATTAATACCTTTTTCATCTAGTCCACTGCCCACCCATTCAACTTTAGTTCCAATTTCAAGGAAGGCTAGTTCAACGAATTCTCTTACTGAATGTGCTTCTCCCGTTGAAAGAATATAATCATCAGGTTCGGGTTGTTGAAGAATTCGCCACATTCCATCGACGTAATCACGTGCATGCCCCCAATCACGTTTAGCATCAAGGTTACCTAAGTAAAGCTTTTCTTGAATTCCTGTATGAATTGCAGCAACCGCTCTAGTTATTTTCCTTGTAACAAAAGTTTCACCCCTTATTGGACTTTCATGATTAAACAAAATCCCGTTTGAAGCGTGGTAACCGTATGCTTCACGGTAGTTAACCGTTATCCAGTACGCGTAGAGCTTGGCTGCTGCATAAGGGCTTCTTGGATAAAACGGTGTAGTTTCTGTTTGAGGTGTTTCTTTAACTTTACCATATAGTTCAGATGTAGAGGCTTGATAGAACTTGCTACTTTCCCCAAGCCCGAGAATTCTTAAAGCTTCTAACAGTCTTAGTGTGCCAAGTGCGTCGGCATTGGCTGTATATTCTGGTGTTTCAAAGCTCACTTGAACGTGGCTCTGAGCTGCTAAATTATAAATTTCATCTGGCTGAATATTTTGAAGAAGTCGAATAAGATTAGTGGCATCTGTCATATCGCCATAATGCATACGAAAATTAACATCTCCAATATGAGGATCTTCATATATATGATCTAATCTTGCTGTATTAAAGGACGAGGACCGACGTTTGATACCATGAACCATGTAACCCTTACGTAGGAGTAACTCAGCAAGTAACGCGCCATCCTGACCTGTTACACCAGTTATAAGTGCAGTTTTTACTTTACTCATCATATTAGTTCCTAAAATAATTCACTACATGTTAAACCCTCTTTGCAGACTCTACTAGCTAATGATAGGAGTAGGAATAATATGAGAGATTTTCAGATTCCAGGACGGTCTCCTGTGCTAGGCTTAAGGGGAGCTGCAGCTACTTCTCATCCTTTAGCAACGGGTGTAGCAATGGATATACTTAAGTCTGGAGGTAATGCTATTGATGCAGCAGTAGCTGCNGCCGCTACACTTGGTGTGGTTGAGCCACAATCAACAGGTATTGGCGGAGATTGCTTTGCTCTTTGCTCATTAAAGGGCGAGGTTCCCCCTATAGCTATTAATGGATCTGGTTATGCAGCGGAAGAAGCAAATACAGAATGGTTTAAAAATAATGGCTTTTCCATGATTGATCCAGAGAGTCCCCACGCTGTAACAGTGCCGGGAGCTCTTAAAACTTGGTCTAGGTTACTTTCTGATCATGGTACTAAAAATTTAAGTGACTTACTGAAGCCTGCAATAAGATATGCTAGAGAAGGGTATGTTGTTTCTCCAAGGGTTGCATTGGATTGGAGTGAACAAACCCAAAAACTTTTAAGATGTCAAAATGCTTCAAAAACATTTCTAATTTCTGATCAACCTCCTGATGCAGGAGCTATTCATCGTCAGCCTGTTCTTGCTGATACTTTATCAAGAATATCTGATTTTGGAGTGGAGGAATTTTATTCTGGTAGGATAGCAGAAGATATTGTGAGCTATTTAAAATCTCTAGGTAGTCTNTTAAAGGTTGATGATTTTGCCCTTTTTGAGCCTCAATATGTAAAACCTATTTCAACAAATTACCGTGGTTACGATATATTTGAGTGTCCACCGAATGGTCAGGGTCTTATAGCCCTTATGATTTTAAATATTCTTTCTGGCTATGATTTGAGTTCATTTGATTCTCTGGGTGCTGACCGCTTTCACCTAGAAGCTGAGGCCACACGTCTCGCATACCGAGATAGGTCAATATATTTAGCTGACCCAGAAAAAGCTGAAATTCCGTTGAAAAAGCTACTATCAAAAAATTATGCGGAAGAGCTTAGGTCTCTTATTAGTTTAGATAAGGCAATACCTAAACTATATAAAAATACAGAGGTTCAACACCTTGATACTGTATATCTNTCAGTTGTTGATAATGAAGGCACAGCTGTTTCATTTATAAATTCCCTTTTTCATCCATTTGGGTCCGGTCTTTGTGCTCCGAAAAGTGGAGTTTTACTCCAAAATCGAGGTTCTAGTTTTTCATTAGACCCAATGCACCNTAATTGTATTGCACCACGTAAAAGGCCTATGCATACAATTATTCCTGGTATTGTAGCTAAGGATAANAAAACTCGAATGTCTTTTGGTGTTATGGGAGGGCACTATCAAGCATGTGGTCATGCCCATTTATTAACAAATTTGATCGACTATGAAATGGACCCTCAAGAAGCACTAGATGTTCCCCGAGCATTTCATTTTGATGGGATATTTGAGCTTGAAAGAACTATTAGTACAAAGGTTAAGGAAGACCTTGATTCGAGGGGGCATAATACTCGCTGGTCGAATTTACCAATAGGTGGAGGTCAATTGATTTGCNTNGAACCTACAGGAGTTTTNACCGCAGCTTCTGAGTCTCGTAAAGATGGTCTTGCGCTTGCTTGGTGAATTTNCTTGGTCTTTATACAAATAGTTACTGTTTNTGNTTNAACAAGCTTGAATCCTTTACNCGCTGTTTTAATAATGCATAAACTGTNTCTATAACTGGTGTTGGTGATTTTACAAGTTTACCAATTTCATTTATTGATCCAAGTAGAGCTTCAATTTCTATTGGGCGTCCAAGCATGAGATCTTGTAGCATTGATGTACGATGATGCCCTACAGCTCTTGCCCCCTCTATACGNGTATCAACATTAATTTTGAATTTAACNCCAAGAAGCTCCGCTATAGNTTGCGCTTCAAGCATCATTTTTCTTGCTACTAATCGAGTTTCAGGATTACTNGCAATACTTTCTAANGTTTGACCAGTTAGAGCGCTAATTGGATTGAATGCAAGGTTTCCCCATAATTTTACCCAAATATCGGATCTAATATCTTTTCTTATAGGGGATTTAAATCCTGCATTAATGAGAGCTTTACTTAATTCTGAAACTCTAGTTGATTTGTAGCCGTCAAGTTCTCCAATAGGCATACGGTTTTGACTTATGTGTGGCTGTAATTCAANAATTCCGGGTGAAACGATTTCTGCAGCTGGGTAAATTACTGTTCCTATTACTCGTCTCGGTCCAATAACATCCCACTGATTATTATCAGGGTCAACAGAGGTCAATTGATGATTTTTCCACGGTCCATCTAAATTATAAAAATACCACCATGGTAGACCATTCTGTGCTGTAACTACAGATGTTTTAGGACCTAATAATGGTATTAATTCACTAGCAACAGATGNTGATGTNTGAGTTTTGAGNGTTATAAAAATATAATCNTGTTCACCTGCATCTTCAGGNCTATTAACACAATGAGGATGAGAAACCTTTTCCTCCACTCCAATTCGGAGTCTAACCCCATTTTTCTTCATAAACTCGTAGTGAGACCCTCTAGCCACAAGAGTTACATCAACACCTGCTAAGCTAAGCTCCAAACCGAGGTATGCCCCTATAGCCCCTGCTCCAAAGATACAAACACGCATTAAGCAAGCCCCAGTTTTTTTGCAAGTCCAATTCTTTGTAGCTTACCCGTAGCACCTTTAGGGATTTCCTCAACAAATAATATTGTTTTTGGAACTTTAAAATTAGACAATTTTTCTGCGGCAAATATTTTAAGTTCTGATTCTAGGAGTTTTTTATTTGCTGCCAACACTACTGCAGCTGCAACATCTTCTCCTAGTTTGTCGTGGGGAATTGAAAATGTTACTGCTTGATGAACAGAAGGGTGTTGTTGTAATCGTTCATCAACTTCAAGAGGTGAAATTTTTTCTCCACCTCGGTTAATAATTTCTTTAAGGCGTCCAGTTAAATTAAGATAACCGTCACTATTAAGGTAACCTTGATCACCAGTTCTGAACCATCCTTTAGTAAATGAAGTTTTATTAGAATCTTTGTTGTTTTCGTATCCTAATATTACGTTATTACCTTTAATTACCACTTCTCCAAGTTGATCAGGACCTAAGATTGTTCCGCATTGGTCCATGATTGCAACTTTTGGTCCTGCAGCTATCCCAACCGAGCCAGGCAATCTTTTTCTTGGAGGAAGGGGATTACTAGTCATCTGGTGTGATGCTTCGGTCATTCCATAGGACTCAATTACAGGTATTTCAAAAGTTTGCTCAAGTTGTTTCAAAACATTAAGTGGCAAGGAAGCGGATGAGGAGCGAATAAACCTAAGCGAACTGTTTTTGACAATCGCTTGATTTCTATTAGCTNGGGTTAATATAGCTTGATGCATTGTTGGTACTGCAGTGTACCATGAAGGTTTTTCTTTTTCTAACCATGAGAAAAAACTCAATACATTAAAGCCTTTGGTGCAGGTCACGCAGGATCCAGAGTATAAAGAAGCTAAGACGGCCCCAATCAAGCCATGAATATGGAAAAGTGGCATAATATTAAGGCANTTATCATTTGGTTTAAGTGATAGCCAGGATGCTATATTTTTTGAAGATGAAATTATATTTTTCTGGCTTAAGGGTACTATTTTTGGTTTTGAAGTTGTCCCAGATGTATGTAGAATGAGAGCAATATCGCTCTCTAAAACNCAATTTTCCTTTGTTATTGGGGTAGATTTTTTTCCTAAAAGTATAAANTCTCCNGCTACTGAGCTTTTTTCTGGNATAAGTTCTATTACCTTAATTCCTAGATTTTTAGCTGCGACAGCTGAAGGGCAGTTTTTCTTTGACTCAACTATCAGGGCAGNTGCATTTATATCAGAAAGATAAAATTCATACTCATCAGTTGTATAATTTGGNTTAAGGGGTGCTGCTGTAGCNCCTCTAGCTACAGATATAAATATTGNAGCCATTTCGGGTCCATTTGGAACTACAATTGCTACACGATCATTTCTACTTATCCCAAGGGTATTCAATTTAGAGANAGTATTTTTGGAGAGAATATCAAGCTGTCCATATGTCATAGGCTCCTTTCCAGGGGCAGATATAGCTGGTGCTGATGGTTCATTAATACTAAGTAAGTCGGCGATAGTACTGATTTTGCTCAAAGCAAGAAGTCCTAATTTGATTTTATAATCTTCAGCATAATTTGAAATGCTTCCAAGGTATTTTGTAATTTAATCTCATAAACATAATTGCAAATTAAGAAGCTGTTTTAAACCTAACCGGCTGATTTTAATGCTGCAGCATTAATAGTTTGTCAGGAAAAAAGCATGTGCGCAAATTTAATATACTTGTTAGTGTCCAATTTTTTATAACAAAATATAGGCAAGCTTTTTTCTTGAGGTACTATAATAATTTAAGTTAAAAGTTCTATTAATAAGAATATCATGCATGGTATAATGAGGAGAAAATATGAGTAAGATAGTTCTCGTTACTGGAGGCACTCGAGGGATAGGAGCAGGCATTGCTATTGGTTTGAAAGATGCAGGTTATACTGTTGTGGTAAATTATAATAGTGATGATAGCGCTGCTGAAACATTTAAGGCTAAAACAGGTATTGCTGTTTATAAATGGGATGTAAGTGATTTTGACTCTGCAGAGAGGGGAATCTCTCAAGTAAAGCATGATTTAGGTCCTATAGATGTATTAGTAAATAATGCTGGAACAGCATCAGACTCTCGATTTGAAAATATGAGTCTTGAACAATGGCATAAGGTACAGCGAGTAAATATAGATTCAGTATTCATTATGTGTAAGCTCGTTTATTCAGGCATGATTAATAAAAAATGGGGTCGCATAATCAATATTGGTTCAATGAATGGTCAAGCTGGTCAGCTTAATCAAGTAAATTATGTAGCATCAAAGGCTGGCATGCATGGTTTCACAAAAGCTCTTGCACTCGAAGCCGCTAAACACGGTATAACAGTAAATACGATTGCTCCTGGCTATGTTGATACATACTTAATTAGCGCTATGCCTGATCGCATTATGCAGAAGATACTTGATGCTTCCCCTGTTCATCGTCTTGGTTTGGAGGAAGAGATAGCTCATGCAGTAAAATTCTTAATTGATGAAAATTCATCATGGACAACAGGTTCTACAATAACAATGAATGGTGGTACTCATATGTACTAATTATCATTCAGTAAAAAATAAATATTTATGATAAAGGTAGCTAAATAAACAGACTACTTCCGTGATAAAAGAAATATTGCTTGTTCTCCAAAAAGATTTGCATGTGCACCCATTCCAGAAAAACGTTTGGATCTACCNCGAGAATCCAATTGAAAGCCTCGTATAATTAAGTGTCCATCTTTGTGGCACAGTGATACAAAATCACGAATTGTACAAGGATGAATGTTTGCAGTATTCCACCAAGTTGTTTCATCGCTTTCTTGAATAGGGATGCGCCCTCGGAGTAAAAGAGATATTCGATAACGCCAATACCCTGCGTTAGGAATAGATACAATAGCATTGCTTCCAATACGTAATAGCTCAGCGAGAATTTCTCTTGGCTTATGAATAGCCGGAAGAGTTTGACCAAGAATTACGTAGTCAAATGCATCGCTAGGATAATCATAAAGATCAGTATTTGCATCTCCTTGAATTACAGAAAGACCTCGCCTTACCGATGCATTCACACCTTCAGGGCTTATTTCTATTCCTTTACCATCAACATTTTTTTGTTTTTCGAGAAGATCTAGGAGGCTTCCGTCACTGCATCCTATATCAAGAACTCTTGATCCTGGCTCAACAATATCAGCGATAAGCTGAAAATCTGCTCTATTAGATATGAAAGAACTATTTATAGGTGTCATGACTTAGTTAGTCCCCGATGTCGAGCAGCTCCATTTAAAAAACCAGAGAGAATTTGAAATAAATCTGGCTCATCCAGTAAAAAAGCATCATGCCCTTTATCACTCTCTACTTCTACAAAACTTACATTAGCTGCAGCGGCATTCAACGCACGAACTATTTCTCGACTTTCAGAGGTTGGATATAGCCAGTCACTTGTAAAAGATACAAGGCAAAATCGAGATGTAGATTTATGGAATGCTTTAGATAATACCCCACCATATTCTTTAGCTAAGTCAAAATAATCCATTGCTCGAGTTATATACAGATAAGAATTTGCGTCAAACCTACTTACAAANCTTTCACCTTGATAGCGTAGGTAACTCTCAACCTGGAAGTCAGCGTCGAAACCGTATGATAGGTCAGATCGATCCTGAAGGTCCCGACCAAACTTCTTATGCAAAGCAGTTTCAGAGAGATAAGTTATGTGAGCCGCCATTCTTGCTACTGCAAGCCCTCGCTCAGGTTGAACTCCTTTTTCTAAGAACCGCCCACCATGCCAGTCTGGATCAGCCATTATAGCTTGTCGACCCACCTCATGAAAAGCTATGTTTTGAGCAGAATGACGAGCTGCAGCAGCTATTGGTATCACACTAAAAACTTTTTCAGGAAAATCTACAGCCCATTGAAGTGCTTGCATTCCTCCCATGGAACCACCAATAACACAGAAAAGTTTCTCTATACCCAATTTTTTGATCAGAAGTGCTTGAGCTAATACCATGTCTCGAATAGTTATAAGAGGAAAATCTGTACCAAATTCCTTACCAGTTAGAGGGTTTATTGATCCTGGACCAGTTGTTCCCATGCAGCCGCCTAAGACATTAGAACAAATAATAAAATATCTGTTTGTATCTAAAACNTTCCCAGGACCGACCATTAATTCCCACCAGCCGGATCGTTTTGTACTTGGGTGAGGTCCAAGAACATGTTGATCACCAGTCAGTGCATGGCAAATTAAGATTACATTTGACTTATCTGAATTTAGTTTCCCCCAGGTCCTGTACGATATTGTTATTGGGCCAAGATGTTGTCCTGATGAGAGTACCAATGGGGAATCCTCTGCCACTAACATTTTTTCATTAGTTGACGAAGCATGAATATTCATACTTAAACTATTATCAGCAAACTGTGGCTTTAGATCTTGCGTCATAATGTCCTTCTTTCCGAACTGAGCATAATTTATTGNTGAGNTCTTCGCAAAAAGACCATCAGATGGTAAGGAATTGTCACAAGATGCTATAAAGTCAATCTTTTCTTTACTTTTGCACCGTGTAGGGTTCCCAGATGACTTATATTCACATATGTATATTGATCAAATGACAAAAAAAACTTCTAAAGTAAAATCACTAGATATTCTCCGGGAAGAGATTGACTCTATTGATGAAAANATTCACGCATTATTAATGCGTCGTGCTGGTATTGCTAGTGATGTAAAGGACGTTAAAAAAGCTTCTTTAGNGCAAAAGAATTTTATCAGNCCAGCTAGAGAAGCTCAAATATTAAGGAAGTTGNTAGAGAAACATGATGGNANTTTTCCAAATACTTTAATTGTAAGAATTTGGAGAGAAATTATATCTGCAACATTANCCNTAGAATCAGATTTTACAGTTGCTGTNNTTTCACCTGATGACCTTAANAGCTCCCTAGCTTATGAGTTACTNGCTAGAAGCTACTTTGGAATGGATACACCTATAAGATCGGTTGGAACTGAAAGCGGTGTATTACGTTCTGTTCGGGATGGAAAATCTTCTGTTGGAGTAGTCCCAGTCCCTCATGATGACAGGTTCAGTGATTCAGAGAACCCATGGTGGACAATTTTGGCTTCTGGTGGNTTGGATAGACCTATGATTATTTCACGCTTGCCTTGGTGTATTAATCCGCAAGATACTAATAATGGNCTTGAAGGCCTTTCTGTGGCATGTGTTAAACCAGAAGAGACTGGTAATGATATGACTTATATAGCCCTGAGTTTAGTAAAACCAATTAGTAGAGGTAAAATTAAGGAAGCTTTACTTAGTTCNGGTCTGGTTATGGAAGGTGTTGCTGTTGCAAATCCAAGGGAAAAAAATGGCGATTCTAGGTGGCAATTATTTGAAGTAAATGGATACATNACAGAGACAGATCNAAGACTAGAAAAATTTTCTGCAATTATAGGTGAAGCATTAGGGCTTTTATCNATCCTNGGTTCTTATGCAAGACCAATACGATTGTAATTTNAAAGGCTAATNTAAAATTTTCTAAATATATTGTTATATTGAATTTAANGAGTTTATGAGGCACAAAATGCCANGCATTCCAAAGCCTAAGCCACGNATTTTAGAAATTGAACCTTATGTTGGCGGACTTTCCAACATTAGAGGGCAAAGAAGCGTGATTAAATTATCATCAAATGAAGCTGCCCTTGGACCAAGTCCAAAAGCAGTTGAAGCATATCGCATGTATGATAGTAATCTTTCCCGGTATCCAGACGGTAGTGCTAGAGAGTTAAGAATTACAATTGGTAATTTAAATAATATTGACCCAGACAAGATTGTATGTGGGGCAGGGTCTGATGAATTATTACAGCTGTTGTGTAGAGCTTATTCAGGTCCGGGTGATGAGGTGCTATTTACAGAGCATGGATTTTTGGTGTATCGCCTAGCGGCCTTGGCGGTAGGTGCAACACCTATAGCAGTTCCAGAAACAGATCTATGCGCAGATGTTGATAAAATATTAAGTTCTATTTCTAGATCTACACGCATTATTTTTCTTGCTAACCCTAACAACCCCACTGGAAGTTATCTANCAAGAGCAGAATTAAGAAGACTATGGGAAGGTCTTCCAGAAGATGTTCTTTTAGTGATAGATGCAGCTTATTCAGAGTTTGTAGAAGAGGAAGACTATGATTCAGGGTTAGAGTTAGTCGAACAGGCAGCTAATATAGTAGTAACTCGAACATTTTCTAAAGCCTATGCTCTTGCTTCTCTAAGAGTTGGTTGGTGTTATAGTTCAGTTGAAATTATTAATGTTATTAATCGAATACGTGGTCCATTTAATGTAACGGGTCCGGGAATGCATGCAGCAATTGAAGCGTTGCTTGACAAAAACCACCTCTCTTCTGCTATTGANCATAATTCCAAGTGGCTAAAGGACCTCCCTAAAAATATTAGTGGCTCTGGAATAATATGTCTTCCTAGCGTTGCAAATTTTGTTTTGCTTCGCTTTCCAAGCTCTANTGAGAAAAATNCACTTGCAGCAGAAAAATTTTTGAATAGCCGAGGAATTATTNTNCGAAACNTAGAGAGCTATGGGCTGCCAGATTNCCTTCGGTTAACATTAGGNCTAGACCATGAAATGGAATTTGTAATTTCAAATCTCAACGAATTTATGAGGAAGTTATGAGTAAAAAGCCATATTTTCCCAGAGTGGCATTAATAGGTATTGGGCTAATCAACTCATCCCTAGCACGCTTAATAAGTCGTGATAAACTTGCTGAATCAATTATTGCTTACTCTAGAAAAGAGGCAACCTTGGAAGAAGCGCGTGCTTTAAATCTTTGTAATGATTATACCACTGATATAACCACTGCAGTAAAAGATGCAGATCTAGTAGTTTTAGGAATTCCAGTTGGTGCTAATGTTTCCGTCGCTCGGCTAATTGGTCCAGCACTTAAAATTGGCTCCATTGTAACTGATGTTGGTTCTGTTAAACAAAGCGTTATTAAAGATGTTAGCCCATACTTACCAGATGGAGTGCATTTAGTGCCAGGGCACCCAGTTGCAGGAACTGAGCATTCAGGACCAGGAGCAGGGTTTCCTGAACTTTTTAAAGGGAGGTGGTGCATTTTAACTCCTGAAAGCACTACGGATCCTGCAGCGACAGAGTCTATCAGAAATTTTTGGATTAATGCTGGAATGCAGGTTGATATTATGGATGCTAGCCATCATGATCAGGTTCTTGCAATTACGTCACATTTACCTCATCTAATTGCTTATAATATAGTTGGTACAGCTTATGATCTTGAGGCTATAACAGAACGAGAAGTAATTAAATATGCAGCAGGAGGTTTCCGTGATTTTACAAGGATTGCTGCTTCAGATCCCACTATGTGGCGCGATGTTTTTTTGAGTAATCGTGAGTCAGTTTTAGAGATGTTAGGTCGTTTTACGGAAGACTTAGCATCTTTACAACGCGCAATACGTTGGGGAGATGGTGATGCACTTGAAGAGCTATTTACTAAGACACGTGAAATAAGACGAAGTTTAATAGATGCAAAACAAGTATAGTTCACTCTGTTTAAAGCCTTATATGATGCTTGTTAATAAAAATGCAGAGGCTTTATTTCACCAACTTCCATAGGTCCAACTGATAATAGTCCATCCTGAATGGTTAAGGGAACATTTCTTAAAACTCTTGGTCCACCATCTTTCTCTTCTTCTGCAAGCATATTAAACGCAACCTTAGCTAGAAAGGCATCTCCAAAAGGTATAGCGTTACTCATAATTAGAGCATCAATCATATCTCCATAACCAACAACGCTACTAGTCAAAGAGGCTAAAGGGCGCATTTTACTATCTAGAGCAAGTGTTCCATTTGCATTTAACTCAAGTGGTCCCCAACGACCCTGTAAATCATCTATTTCAATTGTACCACCAGAGTCGCGCCAGTTTTGAGTTATATTTTTTATATTTCCATTTGAAATCTTGCCAAATATGCTTGCTGAGAGTTGGAAGTATTCAACATACCTTCCCATTTCTATTCCGAAATTATCTGGAATTCCAACATTTTCTATATTTAGATAAGATTTAACAGTTTTATTTTCTAACCCTGAATAATCCTCAATTCCGCTAACGTCAACATAGGCTGAAAGTTGACTTAAGGTAATTGCTTCTTGGCTGAATGGGCTGGAAAGTTCTAAATTTGAAATTGTTACATCAAAAATTTTGAATAATCCGTTTTCTAATCTTATTTTAATAATTCCAGATCCTAATAGTGCGGAGTAATTTTCTTTGACCTCTCCTTTTGTAAGCAAGGCTGAAGTGCGATTTTTTGGAGTTATAGTGATTGTGCTATAATCCCAGGGTCGTAATGAAAAAATTAATTTATTAGTATTAATTTCCAGATCTGAATTAAGAATTTTTAATTTTGGATTTTCGAAAACAGTTTCAAACTTTAGCGGAAAGCCTTTAATGGTCATTTTTGTATAAATAAATTCTCTATTTTCAAGAATCTGCTTTTGCTGCAATTCCGTCACCTGATTTTTAATCTTCTCAGCAGCTATATACCAATAACTAGTATAACCTAATAAAACTATTGATATTGAAATGAATATAGCTGTTAAAATGGAAAGCACGTTCATAAAGAAAAGTCTCCTGAGATCAGGCTTAAATTGGGCAGCCTGTTTTCATGCCAAAAACTAACTCTCGTTCGTCTTTCCTACAAGTATTCTTTATAATTATTCTAATAAGTACAGAGTATTTTTATTTATATGAAGAGTAAATATAGGCTTGTAAGATGAAGAAAAATACAAACGATATATGGTTATTTGCTTATGGATCTCTCCTTTGGAACCCAAACTTTAAGTTTATTGAGGCTAAACCAGCATTATTAAGGGGTTATCATCGATCCCTATGTATCTACTCATTTCGTTATCGTGGAACACCTAATAAACCTGGTCTGGTAATGGGTTTGGATCATGGCGGTGCTTGCAGGGGGATAGCCTACAGAGTAGCAGAAAAGCAGGCAAAGTCTGTATTACAAGAAGTCGATAAACGAGAGATGACTTATAGAGTTTATATTAGAAAAAAACTATCTTTAAAACTTTATGACGTTAGAAAGCTGAGCCATTCAGTTTTAGGCTTCACATATATAGTTAATCGCAATGGTTCACAATATGCATCAAAATTGGGTGTTGAGGATACATTGAGATTAATTAGACAGGGGCATGGTAGTATGGGGTCATCGCTTGATTATTTAGAAAAAACAATATCGCACCTTGATTCAATCGGGTTGCCTGATCGAAAGTTAGAGTTATTGTTAAGCAGATTAAAGTCTGAAGGCTAAAAATTTTACTTATCTTTATACTCTGAAAGTAATTTATCTGAAGCTCTTTCCATGCAATTCTGTAATTTTTCTATTACTTCTTCTTTTTCAAGACCAGGTGGAATATGTGGTAAGAACTCTATAGTTATTATGCCAGGATATTTACGAAAGGATTTAGCAGGCCAATGTAAGCCTGAATTAAGCACTACTGGAACTATGGGTACTTTACATTCTGTATAGATTCCGAAGACTCCTGTTCGATAAGGCACTTTTTTACCTGGTTTTACTCTAGTCCCTTCTGGGAAAATGACTAATGACCGGTTATCTTGAAATGCTACTTTTGCTTGCTTGATTAGTGAACGTAAAGCCCTTGCGTGTCCACGCCTATGAATAAAAATCATTCCCATTTTTTGAGCAAACTGACCATAACCTGGGATATACATTAGTTCTTTCTTAATTACATATACAGGATCTTTTAGAAGGTAAAGAAAGATATTTGTTTCCCATTCTGATTGGTGTTTTGACGCTATTATAGCAGCTTCCGTGGGAATAAACTCTTTTCCCCTAATCTCGACTTCTATATTTGAAATTATACGAAGTATAAAAGAGTTTCCTAATGCCCATGTAGTAACAAAAATTTTAAAAATATGTCTTGGCAAAATGAGCATTGCTGGGATCATCAAAACACCAATTATAATTGCCCAAACAAAAAATATTGTTGTAGACAGTAATGATCTTGCAGTATTTAGGACTGTATTTTTTGGATGGACCACCATCTCTAAAGATTTTTTAAAATTATTAGTAAAGATTTAGCATATTCAGTCATTATCAGGCGTGCTGTCCCGCGGTGAAACCACCAGCCATCAACTTTAACGTGATCTGGATATACAGGGTGTGCAACTAGGATAGATTCTGGCATTTTCCTACGAAATTCTAACATACTTCTTGGCATATGGTAGCTTCCAGTTACAATACGAAAACTATTTATATTATTTAATTTAGCCCAATGAGCTGTTTCACTTGCATTTTCTGCGGTATTTAAAGCGTTATGACCAAATGTAATACAACAGGAAAAGTCTACTGACTCAAATTCAGATAAATCAAAAACATCCTTAGGTTCTAAACCTGCTGCTACACCAGTAACAAATAATTGCTTACTCAGCCCAGCATTAAGAAGTTCAAGTCCAGTTTGCAACCTACCAGTTCCACCAGTTAGAACGATTATTGCATCCGTTTGGGTATGCCGGTCCTCTTTTATATCTTTAGTTTGGTCGGCAAACCAAACTAATCCAGCTGACCAAAGGATTAATAATAAAAAAAATATTCCACAAAGACTTTTGATAATAATAGAAGTGATTTTCAAATAAAAAAAATTAGGCATTAGGGACTATCCCCCATCTTTACACCCAAAGTGAAGTTTTATAGCTTTATTTTTTAGGTAATAATAATTATTAGGTTAATTACATTCAAATGAAAAACAATAGAATTTTATATTCTCATTAACACCTCAGTATTTTAATCAATATTAGGGATATATTTTAGATTAAAAAAAGTATGTCATATCTTTTGAGGTTTTCATTAATTATATATCTGAGTTAATTTTTTTATATCGAAGCTCTTTGATAGTATATTTTAGACAAAAATACTTGAGGAATAATCAGCTCAAGTTATGCATACAAATAGTTAGGAATTAGGACTAAATTATCTTTTAATAATATATAATGAAGGTTGATTCCTAAATGATTGTAAGGTGTTCTAATTGTAATACACGCTATCTTATAGATCCAAGAGCTCTGGGATCTGAGGGTAGAACTGTACGTTGTGTAAAATGCTCTAATACATGGCATCAGTATTCATCAGTGGACATGCCTTATAAATTGGAACCACAGATTGATGTTTTATCGCCAGAGAGAGAATCAACACCAATTCCTCCTGGTTCTAATTTACCCGCTATTATAGATCGTAAAAAAAAATCAAGCTTATTCAGCTGGTTTTTTGTTACAATAGTAATTTTAACAATTTCAGGAAGTGTTTTGCTGGCTAGACAACCAATAGCTGATAAATGGCCTAGTGCCACAGGTTTATATTCTGCTATAGGTCTGAATGTTTATGCATCAAACCCTAGTGGCCTTGAGTTTCGCAATCTGATAAAAACAAATTTTTTTCAAGATGGTCAGCTTCTTTTCTTAATAAAGGGAGAAATATGGAACACTACAGGGCAAAATCGTCGTGTTCCAAAAATTAGTCTGGGCTTGGTTGATGGTCAGAGCTATGAACTACAGGGAAAAATAATTAGTGCAAAATTGATTAAGCTAAAAGCAGGGCTTTCAACAACATTTGAAACTCAATTACCAGCATCTAGGGGTGCAGTAAGTATAGTTGCGGGCTTTGTAGAATAAAAAGGATGACTCCAAACATCATTATTAAAATGACTAATAAAAAAATTTGTATTTCTATTGTTCTTTAACAGAGTTTTTTTGCCAATGTGCAAAGTTTTCTAAACCTATTAAATCTTCTAAAGATTGACGCTTTTTAATAATATCCCATTCATTACCGCTAACAATTACTTCCCCTGCTGGTAATCTACTATTGTAGTAGGAAGACATAGAAGCTCCATATGCTCCTGCATCCTTAATACTAAGAAGAGTTCCAGAAGAAAGTGGGGGTAAGTCTCTATCCTTTGCAATAAAATCGCCACTTTCACAAATTGGACCAACAATATCTACAGTTTCAGTATCAACTTTATTTTTTTGTTGGCTAACTAGTTCGACCTTATGCCAAGCATTATATAATGTAGGTCGCATAAAATCATTCATTGCACAATCCACAATTGCAAATGTTCTAGCTTCTGTGCGTTTTACATAAATAACACGTGTAAGTAATATACCTGATGGACCAGCTATGAACCTTCCTGGTTCCAAAATAACCTGACATCCTGCTTCATCTCCGGCAGCTTTTATAATCTTGGCATAATCATTAATGTTAGGTTCTAGCTCCCCAGAGTAATTGATACCAAGCCCACCCCCAAAATCAAGGCTCCGAATATTATGACCAGATGTTTTTAAGGTTAGAGCTAATTGGGTAAGTTTTTTAAATGCTTTTCTAAACGGTTCTAAGGATATTAACTGTGAGCCTATATGTGTAGCAAGACCAACAGATTCTAAACCTTTTAGCTCTTTGATTTTTGAATAAAGATAAATTGCATCTTTGTAGGGGATCCCAAATTTATCTTCTTGACGACCTGTTGATATTTTATCGTGTGTGTTGGCATCGACATCTGGATTAACACGCACAGCTACAGGTGCGATCACACCTTTTTCTAGGGAAATCTTATTGAGTAATTCTAACTCAGGTTCAGATTCTATATTAATTTGTAAAATATTTGCTGAAAGGGCCGCTGCCATTTCAAGTTCAGTTTTCCCAACACCCGAGAAAACAATCTTTTTTGTTTCTACGCCTGCAGTTATAGCCCGCTTTAACTCTCCCCCAGATACAACATCTGCACCTGCACCTAGTTGGGCAAGTGAGTTAACAATTGAAATATTTCCATTAGCTTTAACAGAATAACATATAAGTGAGTCAGGCAAGACCTTTTTAAGTGTATTATAACGTTCAGTTAAAGCTTGATAAGAATAGACGTACAGAGGGGTTCCAGCTTTTGTAGCTAAAAAATTAAGCGATACTCCCTCAGCATGCATATGCCTGGAACCATCATTATCATTTATGTAATTGAAAGGATCTATAATTTGCATGTCTACTCAATGCTACTTTCTAATAGTATTCGAGAAACTATGATAAATAATTATTAATTGTTTTATTAGAGGTTTGATCTGGAGGTTTCAGAGGTCCCTTTTTGCCACAACTACCTACGAGTGCAACCACTAATCCCAGAACCGCTATTATAGTAAGTAAGAGACTCAATTTCCTTATCATAAGAAGCGCTTTCTGGCTTCACTTATTTGCATTTTAACTTGGTCAGGTGATGTGCCTCCAAAGCTATTTCTGGACATAATTGCAGAAGATGGCTGCAAAAATCCTATCACATCATCATTTATTCTAGGCTCAATATTTTGCATAATTTTGATTGGTAATTCCCATAATGGAACACCCCGTTCCTCTGCTGATTTTACTATTTGACCTGTTAATTCATGAGCATTTCTAAAGGGTATATCAAGTGATTTAACCAACCAGTCTGCTAAATCTGTTGCAGTAGAATATTCTGCACCTGCATTTTTATGCATACCTTCGACATTTATAGTCATGTCTTTAATCATTCCTGCTGCTGCACGGAGGCAAAGAGATAGAGTATCAAAGGTATCAAAGAGGGGTTCTTTATCCTCCTGCATATCTTTAGAGTATGCGAGAGACAGCCCCTTCATGCTTGTTAAGAGACTCAATAAACTCCCAGAAATCCGACCACTTTTTCCTCTAATGAGCTCGGCAGCATCTGGGTTTCTTTTTTGTGGCATTATAGAGCTACCTGTTGAAAAGTTATCTGATAGCTTTATGAATCCGAATTGGCTAGTAGACCAGATGACTATTTCTTCACCAAGTCTTGAGAGATGCGATGAACATAGTGCTGCAGTTGCCATAAATTCCAGTGCAAAATCACGATCTGAAACAGAATCTAAAGAATTGTGTGTTGGTCTATCGAATTCTAGAGTTTTTGATGTCATCTGACGGTCAATTGGAAAAGAAGTTCCAGCGAGTGCGGCAGCTCCTAAGGGACATTCATTGAGGCGTTTTCTCGTGTCAGCAAATCTACCTCTATCTCGACCAAACATTTCTACATAACTTAAAAAGTGGTGACCAAGGGTTATTGGCTGGGCATTTTGAAGGTGTGTAAAGCCTGGGAGAATAGTACTGACATGTTCTTCTGCGCGCTCTATCAAGGCATGCTGTAATTGTTGGAGCTTCTGATCAGATTGGTCTATTGCATCTCTTACCCATAGTTTAAAATCTGTTGCTACTTGGTCATTACGTGATCTAGCTGTATGTAGTCTACCAGCTGTGTCTCCAATGAGGGTATTAAGGCGATTTTCCACATTCATGTGTATATCCTCAAGGCTAGAATCAAACTCAAATATTCCTGCTTCTATTTCTTTTTCAATAGTATCAAGACCATCAACTATTTTTTATGCGTCGAGATCACTAATGATTTTGACTGCTGCTAGCATTGCAGCATGTGCCTTGCTGCAAGCAATATCTTGTTTGTAAAGTCGCCAATCAAAATGAATAGAACAGTTAATTTCTTCCATTGTTGAGTTTGGTTTGGAGCTGAAACGTCCACCCCAAATAGGATTATTATCTCTATTCTTAGATTTTAGTGGTGTCTTTTTTTTGCCCACTTTTTTTCTCTTTTCTTTATTAGTATCATTTTATATGGCAGGTCACTGTTTTTTCTTGCAACATAGTGTGATAATGAGCATACGATTGTCGAGTAAAGTTTGAAATGTATATGATTCATTGCTTAACATATATATTCTAAATTAAAGAAATAAGAATACAGATTGTTTAAATAAACGCTGATCATAGTCTAACTCTTGAAATAATTTTTACAAACTTTTGGTTTTACACGCATTAATCAAAAATAGGCGCTATTAAATTATGACTTTTACATCAAATTTTTCACGATTAATTTTAGCATTAGGCATAATCTTATTTTCTTCAAATATTCTTTTTTCAGAGGTTAATGCATCTAATAATGTTGATAGCTATATATTTGTTCCAAATCGTGGCTCATCAGACATTACAGTAATTGATAGTCGTACAGATGAAATAGTAAGACGGATAGGCGTAGGCTCTGTCCCTCACCAGGTAGTAGTTTCTACTGAATTAGATAAACTTGCAGTCACAAATTCTGCTGATGATACAATATCAATAATTGATTTGAACACATTCTCGGTAGTTTCTACAATTAATCTTGACCAAGAACCTGAGCATATAGCAATGAATCCCTCAGGTGATTTGATAGCGGTAGGAAATATTGCAGCAGGTACTATTTCACTAGTTTCTCTTGAGATTGATAAAGAGATACATAGAGTTAGTGGATTATACGAGCCACATAATATGACATTCAACTCAGATGGTGATCATCTGTTTGTAGGGAATTTAGGTGCGAATATTGTGAGCGTTATCAATGTTTCTAGTGGGAAAGTGATTGATGAAATTAGTGTAGGTGAGCATAAAATGATTGCTTCCTCACACTCAAATGAAAACGAGTATCAAGGAGTTATTAATATTACAAGTACTCCTAATGGCAAGGTAGGTTTTGCTGCTTATGGAGAGGGTGACATTATGGCTGTTATAGATATGGATTCTCGTCAGGTAATTAAGAATGTTGAGCTTGGTGACCTACCATGGCGCGCTTTTACATCACCAAGTGGGGCTTACATGATAGTTCCTAATAATGGTGATCAGACTGTTTCTATTTTTTCAGCTAAGACTTTTGAAGAGATAGCCAGGCTTCCTGGTGGAGAGGACATGACAGGAGTAAATATTGGGTGGTTTGATTCACTTGCCTATGTAATTAGTCGAGGAGAGGACAAAGTAATTGTAATTGATCTCACTAAAATGGAGAAAGTAGGTGAATTACTGCTAGCTGGTTCGCCAGAAACAGGAGTGGTTACTCCTGATGGGCTTAAGCTATATATCGCACTGTCTGGTAGCAATGAGGTGGCTGTAATAGATGTAGAAAAAATGAAAATCATTAAACGCATTGGAGAAGTGGGTGAGGAGCCTTGGGGTGTTCACATGGTGGGTGCGATTAATTATTGCCACTAATATAGTCTTAATTTACCCCATCCTAAATTCACATGGCTATGATTTTGATAAGCAAACACCAAATAGTGCCTCAAGAATTTTACAAGAAGCAATAACTGTTTCTGGTCTTAAAGAGGACTTAGCAAAAGATATAGGCAAACAATGCGAATATGAAGAAATTTGCGTTGCTAGGAAAATCGCAGAAGTTTTAGGTGAATATTCCAATGTTATTGCTGTCAATTCTCGGTCAATTGATGAAAGGCGCCTTGCTAAAATTAACCCCTCTATCAAAAATATATATACCCAACATGGGAGTATAAAAACTATCCAACTTGATCGTTTTGGTCGAAAAGCAGAATGGGAGGTAGCAAAGGCATTAAAGGGTTTTAAAACAGTTATCATTGACCTCAGAGAAAATGTGGGAGGTGATCTCTCCAGAATGATTAGAGTTGCTGCTCTTTTTATAGGCCCTAAGAAAAATGCATTTATTATAAAATCTCATAACTACAATGAGTCTATAGATATACCGACACCAATATATTATTTAGATAATCAAGAAATAATTCTAATTATCAGTAGAAAAACAGCGAGTAGTGCAGAATTATTCTCGATACTTTTAAGAAGGTACGCACAGGCAAAATTAGTAGGTGAGAAAACACAAGGAAAAAATGAGTTACTTAAGGTTGTACCTGTAAATAACAGGTTTCGTATATCTCTTCCTGCAGGCGAATTTTTAATTTTTGGAGAAGATATATCTGATGGTGTTTTGCCGGATTGATTTTTTGTGATTGATATTAGATATTAAGATAAACTTTTACTAGGTGACTTACGTGTATTCTAATAAATTCAAAAAATATTTGTTAGCATTAGCTTTTCTATGTCCGATAATATTTCTTCCTTTAAATATTCTCAAAGCCCACGAAATAGTTATAGATATATTTACCTTTGAGCATCCATGGGTAAACGTACTGTCTGGATCTTCAAACGCGGCAATGTATGTAAAAATTATAAATAAAGGCGACCTTGCAGATCATATAATTGGTGCGTCTTCACCCGCTGCTGACAGGCTAGAATTGCATTCACATTTTATAGATGATTCGGGTGTATCTAGGATGCGCCATGTTATGGCAATAGATATTCCCCCTAAAGGATTTGTGGATTTAGCTCCTGGGGGGGGGAATCATATTATGTTAATTGGGTTGAAGGGACCATTTTTTGATGGCGAGCTAATACCAATATCTTTGACTCTAAAAAATTCTGGAATATTAACGATTGACGCTGTTGTAGAATCTGTAGGGTTAAAACCAAAATTAAGTGAAGAAAGTGATGTATCAGATGCCAATAAATCTCATCACAAACATTAATAAGATTAAATATTAGATAACTTATATTTGAAATAAAAAGTGCCTAGACCTTAGTAGCTTGAATATAATTTACTTTTTTAAAGTTTTTATCTGGTTGGGGAAGGTCTATCGCCTGAATAATCATAAAATCCCTTACCTGTTTTTCTGCCCAGCCATCCAGCTTCAACGTATTTTGCAAGTAATGGGCATGGTCTATACTTACTGTCTGCAAGTCCTTCGTAGAGTACTTGCATAACAGCATGACAGGTATCTAGCCCAATAAAATCAGCGAGTTGAAGGGGCCCCATTGGATGATGAGCCCCTAACTTCATTGCTGTATCAATAGCTTCAACGTTTCCTACACCTTCATAAAGTGCATAAATTGCTTCATTAATCATCGGTAAGAGAATACGATTTACAATAAAGGCAGGAAAATCTTCTGCCATAGCAGGGGTTTTACCCATGCGAATAGTTACTTCGCGAACTGTTTCGTAAGTTTCTGCATCAGTTGCTATCCCACGCACTAACTCCACAAGTTCCATAACGGGAACAGGGTTCATAAAATGCATACCCATAAACTGACCAGGTCGATCGGTGCTTGCAGCTAAACGGGTGACAGAAATAGAAGACGTATTAGTACACAAAATTGCCTCTGGTTTTAAAACACCATGTAGGCTTGAAAAAATTGATTTTTTTAGTTCTTCGTTTTCAGCGGCCGCTTCAATAACTAGATCACAATCCTTAAGATCCGCCACATTTTCTCCTGCACTAATATGCTTAATAGCTGTTACTTTTTCAGCCTCGCTAAGAGCTCCTTTTTGAACCTGTCGTCCAAGGTTTCGTTCAATTAAGGCAAAAGCTTTCTTCAGCTGTTCTTGGTCTACATCAATCATTTTTACAGAGAAGTTATTAACAGCTGCAACATGGGCAATTCCATTTCCCATTTGTCCACAACCTATAACACCAATATTTTTAATCATGAGAATTGCCTCAAGTTTTAGAGATTTCTTGGTTGTCCAACTCATCAGAAAGTTCTGGGAGTGCTTTGAAAAGGTCTGCTACTAACCCGTAATCTGCAATTTGGAAGATTGGCGCTTCTTCATCTTTATTGATCGCAGCAATTACTTTGCTGTCTTTCATGCCAGCAAGGTGCTGAATAGCTCCTGATATCCCAATCGCTAAATAGAGTGTAGGTGCTACTACTTTGCCAGTTTGACCTACTTGATAGTCATTAGGCACAAATCCAGCATCCACAGCAGCGCGGGAAGCTCCAATAGCAGCCCCAAGCTTATCTGCTACAGATTCAATTAATACAAAGTTTTCACCTGATTGCATCCCTCGACCACCAGAAATTATAATTCCTGCACTAGTAAGTTCAGGTCTTTCAGAGGCACTAACATCAAGACGTAAAAATTTTGACTTTCCAAAATCATCAGTGGATGGAATATTTTCAATCGTAGCATTGCCCCCACTGATTTCAGCTGCATCAAATGCTGTAGCTCTAACAGTTATAACTTTGATGGTGTCTAAGCTTTTTACTGTGGCTATTACATTACCTGCATAAGTCGGGCGAAGAAAAGTATCTTGATCTACTATTCCACTTATGTCTGATATTTGGGCAACATCTAGAAGAGCTGCAATACGAGGGGTAATATTTTTACCTGCGGTTGTAGCAGTAGCCATTATATATTTGTAAGCTCCGCCAATTGAAGCTACTAAATGAGCTATATTTTCTGCCAGCCCATGCTCATATATTGGATTATCTGTATACAAGACTTTTGTAACTCCAGTTACAAGGCTTGCACTTTTAGCAACGCTTTCAGCATTATGACCAGCCACAATTATGTGAACTTCCATATTCAATGATAATGCTGCTGTAACAGAGTGTAATGTTGCACGTTTTAACTCTGAATTATCATGCTCTGCAATAATCAATACAGTCATTATATTACCTTAGCTTCATTATGTAGTTTATTTACAAGTTCAGTCACCGATTCGACCATGACACCCGCTTCACGTTTTGCGGGTTCCTCTACTTTTAAAACTAACAGTCTTGGTTCTATATCAACCCCTAAATCCTCGGGAGATTTAATATCTATTGGTTTCTTTTTTGCTTTCATAATATTTGGAAGTGAGGCATATCGTGGTTCATTTAGTCTAAGGTCTGTAGTAATTACAGCTGGCAGTTGGATTGTAATAGTTTCAAGTCCCCCATCTACTTCTCGAGTGACCTCTACTTCTTGTTCTGAAAAAACAACCTTTGAGGCAAAAGTTGCCTGAGGCCAATCAAGTAATGCCGCTAGCATTTGACCAGTTTGGTTACTGTCATCATCAATTGCTTGCTTACCTAAAATTATTAGACCAGGTTTTTCTAATTCAGTGATAGCCTTGAGAATTTTTGCTACTCCTAAAGGCTGAAGGTCTACGTCAGTTTCAATATGGATGCCACGATCTGCACCCATAGCTAGAGCTGTTCGCAGTGTTTCTTGTGTTTGTTTAGGGCCTGCAGATACTACTACAATTTCATCTGCAACACCTGACTCTTTAATGCGGACTGATTCTTCTACAGCAATTTCACAAAAAGGATTCATTGCCATTTTCACGTTTGTTAAATCTACCTCGGAATTATCGGCATTAACGCGTACTTTTACATTATAGTCGATGGTTCGCTTCACGGCGACTAGTATCTTCATTCTCAGTCTACTCCATGATTTTTGAGTTCTATTAAAGGCATATACAATTTAAAGACTGATTAAACACTCTGATATAGCATACTTTTTTGAAGACAAACGCACAATATTGACCGCTAAGGGCTAAGTCAACGGGAGCCGGGTATTTACTAGCGGTTTGCACCTGGTTTCCATAAAACATCATCATTTCCATCGTTATTGAGGTGCCTTGCTAAGACAAAAAGGTGGTCAGATAAACGATTGAGATAAGAAATCACAAATGGATTTACCTTTTCCTTAGTTGCTAATTCAGTTGTAAGGCGTTCTGCTCTTCTTACGACGGTTCTTGCATGATGTAAGTATGAAGCTCCTGCGGTACCTCCTGGAAGAACGAAACTATTTAGTGGCTCTAGGTTGGCATTTATTTGATCTATCTGAGATTCTAATCTATCGACCTGTGTAGAGGTTACCCGAAGTGCCTCGTCATTAGTCTCTATAGGTCTGCATAAATCTGCGCCAATATCAAAAAGATCATTTTTAATAGAATCTAGCAACCCCTCAGATATTTTATCACAATTTAGGCGAGCTAATCCAATAACAGCATTTGCCTCATCAACTGTACCATAGGCATTAACTCGTAAATTATGTTTTGGAACACGAGCTCCACCTCCTAAAGAGGTTTCTCCAGAGTCGCCTCCTTTGGTATAAATTTTTGTAAGTCGAACCATTGATATTTTTAACCTCTTTTTATTTCTCTACAAAAAATACAAGAATTGCAAGTAAACCAACTGCTAATAATTGTAGACCTACACGCCAACGCATTAATATATTAGACCGATTAGATTTTCCATCACCTGTATAAAAAGATCCAAGGCCTAGAAATAGTACTACAACTACTGCTCCCATGGCGATATATACAAAAATTTCTAATATTAAACTCATTTAAGTTTTCTGATGTCTTGCTTTCGATTTCAATTTAGTTTCATTAGCAATCTTTATATATGTGAATAATGTAATTTTTTTCAATTATTTACCTTTTTCATTTATTAATTTTTTTATCGGCGGTTTTAATCCAATCTAGTATCTGTCTATTATTCTCTAAAGAGAGTGCATCTCTTAGGTCATTTGGTGAAACACCTATTTTTCTTAGAGATCTTAGAGTAGATCCATAGTTGCGCTTGGAAAACCGTTTTCCATATTGATTTAAAAGCAAAGGGTGATGGAGATATTGTGGGGCTTCATAACCAAGAATTTCCTGTAACAGTCTATGAATCGCTGTGGTTTCATAGAGGTCTTCTCCTCGCGTAACAAGGTTTATACCCTGAATATGATCGTCTACTGTCACTGCTAAATGATAGCTAGTAGGTATATCCTTTCTTGCAAGTATCACATCTCCAAATATATCAGGTGAAAAACTATGCAGTCTGTCGTAAGGGTCTGTCCAAGTAAGATTTTTAGTATTTTGTAATGCTTTATCCATATTTAACCTTAGTGCAAAGCTCTCACCATTTAATTCACGCCTTTGTGCCTCTGTCGCGCTTAAGTGACGACATGTACCTGGATATTTAAGACCAGTATTTTGATGAGGTGCTATATTAATTGATGCAATTTCCCTTCTAATATCTTGGCGGGAGCAGAAGCATGGGTATATTAAATCACGAACTTTTAGTTCTCTTAATGCTTTTGTATAATCGAGTATATGTTCAGATTGACGTCGAATTGGTCTGGCTGACTTAATACCAAGCCATGATAGATCATCTAATATTTGAGATTCAAAGTCTCGACTACAACGTACTCGGTCTATATCTTCAAACCTAATAAGAAATTGACCATTTTTTGAGTTTTGAGCATGGTTATATGCAAATACTGCTGCATAAGCACTGCCCACATGAAGTTTTCCTGTTGGACTGGGTGCAAACCTCGTAACAATATTTTTTTCCGATTTTACGAGGTGGTTATTCAACTAAGTCACCCCTTTTTTTGAAAGAGCCTTAATTTTTTTATCATCATAATTAATCCAGTCTTTTAATATTTTTTCAGTATGTTCTCCTAGAATTGGTGCAGCAGATGGATAGTCAACGGGGCTTTTTGAGAACTTAATAGGGTTTCCCGGATGATCTACATATATCCCAGAAGCATGTGGGATAGATACTTTCATATTGCGGGCTAAAATTTGTGGGTCAGAAAAGACTCTATCTAATTTATTTATTGGACCGCAAGGTACTCCGGCAACATCGAGCTGAGAAATCCATTCATCCATAGTTTTAGTAAGTGTTAAATTTTGTATTTGCTCATTAACAAACTCACGATTTTCAATTCTAGACCTATGAGTTTTAAATCGGGGGTCTTTTATCAAGTCGGGATTTCCTGCAATATTTAGAAATTTTTCCAACTGTCCATTATTTCCTATTCCGAGAATCATGTGTCCGTCTTTTGTAGGAAATACTCCATAGGGAACAATATTTATGTGTTCGTTTCCAAACCTTTCGGGTGCTTGACCCCCAACTAGATAATTCATCGCTTGTGTAGATAACCAACTAGCTTGTGTATCTAATAGTGCTAAATCAATATGTTGACCTTCACCTGTCAATTGTCGCCAGTTAAGTGCAGCTAAGATTGCAGTTATTGCATACATTCCAGTCATTAAATCCGAAACTGCAACTCCAACTTTTTGAGGTCCTGCACCTGGCTGACCATCGGGTACACCTGTTATACTCATTAATCCGCCGGCACCCTGAATGATTAGATCATATCCAGCTCTTTCTGAATAAGGGCCTGTTTGACCAAAACCCGTAATAGAACAGTATATAAGTCGTTTGTTGTAATGGGCTAAGCTCTCATAGTCGAGATTGTATTTTTTGAGACCACCTACTTTATAGTTTTCAATTAAAATATCTGCCTTGGTTGCAAGCTCACGAGCTATTTCTTGACCCTCTATTTTTGATAGATCAATTGTTATGGACCGCTTTGCCCTGTTTGTTGACATAAAATAGGCTGCGTCACCAGTTTCATTTCCTTCGCTGTCTTTGATAAATGGGGGACCCCAACTACGAGTATCATCNCCCGTTCCTGGACGTTCAACCTTTACCACATCAGCGCCAAAATCTGCTAATAATTGACCGCACCAGGGACCTGCTAAAACGCGGCTCATGTCTAGAACCTTTAGGTTCGATAATGGCCCTGTTCGATCAGGGTCTTGTTTTTTATTTATCATTAATTTNATCCTTTGGAGTATATGGTTCCAATCTTGTTCGACCATTATTTTATGGCTTAATAGATATTACAGTTAGTTTTATCTTTAGGTATTCTTTGAAATACTTAATATATGATCCGTATATATTAAATATATGATCCGTATATATTAACTTGTTTGCTATAATTTTTTACTGTTGTTTTTGTTTAGGGAATAAAGTCTTGCACGCATATTTAAATACTAGTCCTGCACTAGTCTTAAATGCAGATTATAGACCATTGAGTTATTTTCCTCTTTCACTATGGGCATGGCAGGATGCCGTTAAGGCAGTTTTTTTGAATAGAGTTTTTATTGTTTCTCAATATGATCATATAATCAGATCTCCTAGCTCAGAATTCAAACTTCCAAGCGTGATAGCACTCAAGAAATATATTTCGCTTGATAGAAGACCAGCATTTACCAGATTTAACGTTTTTCTGCGTGATTCGTTTTGTTGTCAATATTGTAATAATCGTTTTGATGTAGAGAACTTAACTTTTGATCACGTTATTCCTCGATCAAGGGGAGGATGCACTGCCTGGAATAATGTTGTTACAGCCTGCAATATATGTAATCTGAAAAAAGGGAATTCTTTGCCTAGTGAGTGTTCAATGAGCCCTCGTAATGTCCCAATTCATCCTTCCACGGGGCAGTTGCAGACCCTTGGACGTTTGTTTCCACCACAATATTTGCATGAAAGCTGGAGGGATTATTTATATTGGGATACAGAGCTAGACTCTGAAAAAAATATAGGATCTGACAAAGGTTTATTAAAACCTCTCTGATAGCCAAATGGCTATGCGCGTTCCAGATTTGATTGCTTTGACCATAGGTCTATATAAAACTGCTTCTTCTGCTTCATGGTCCAGCGCTGTATTTTTATGTGAGGCCTCATCTTCAGCAAATTCCTCTATAGTTTTACGGAGTTCACTGTCCTCTTCATCTAATTNTTGAGCTTGTTTTTTGTAATGTTCTTCAATTACTTCCTCTACAGCAACTGTGCATGCCATTGCAGCTTTTTCTCCTAANAGTGCTGTTGCAGAGCCTAAAGCAAAGCCAGCGAAATGCCAAATAGGACTTAAAACTGTTGGTCGAACTTTTCTTTCAACTAAAAGACGATCGAAGGTTTNAAGATGCANCNTCNCTGCNTCTGCCATTTCTTTAATCGCACGACTTGATTCAGACTTTCCAAGTACGGCCAGTTGTCCTTCATAAATACGCTTAGCGCCATATTCACCTGCATGGTCAACACGTATCATGCGGGCAATCATCTGCTCTTTTGTTAAATCACCTGGCAAACGATTTTTCTTACTTATTGAATTTTTTGTTATTGGGTTTGTCATATATTATGACCATTTGTTTACTGGAACTAATAACCTTATAACACAAAAAAGTGTGTATAGGGCGAGTAGAGTTGAAATTATTGCATTCCATGCCGCTAAAGATAACCCTATAATTGACAAATTACTCTCATCGCATGGAACTCTTGGCGCTGAATCAATTTTAGCTAGGAGGTCTTCTAGTGAGCTCGAAATTTTAAGTGAAGATGAACAGCTGCTCTCAAACCATTTTTGTTCAACCCCTACATGGTATATGGCATAACTAATTGTTGTAAGAAGTGAAAGAAAAATCAAAAACAATATGATTGTTCTAATCTTTCCATGAGTTAAAAAACTTAATAAAGACAAGACTAAAATAATGAAGTATGGGTAACGTTGAGCGTAACAAAGCTTGCAAGGCTCAAAATCACCTAAGTACTGCATTGAATAAACTGTGGCTAAAATTATTACTGAGCTGACCCCTAGGACTATGGGTGCATTTTTGCAGAGTCCAATAACAAATGATTTAAAACCCTGCATTATAATACTCCGATAGCTAGGAAAGTACCTGCTGCACAGAATAAAATCAACAATGAAACTAACCCGTAATGACGCTCAAATAATTTTCGTATGGGCGGACCAAAATACCAAAGTAGAGCNGCTATAATAAAAAATCGCATGCCTCTACCTAAAATTGAAGCAAAGAAAAATACCCAAGGGTCAAGACTTAAAGCCCCACTTCCAAGAGTAACTAACTTATAGGGTAGGGGTGTTAAGCCCCCTGCAGTTACTACCCATGCCCCCCATTTTTTATAATATTCCTCAAATATTATTAATTTCTGGTCATAGCCATAAAATTCCAAAACTGGNTCCCCAAAACTTTGAAACAGGTAATTTCCNAGCCCATAACCAACTAAACCACCTGCGACAGAGGCTATGGTGCAGACACCCGCAATAAACCAAGCTTTATTTCTTAAAGCAATGATCATTGGGATAAGCATTATATCTGGTGGAATAGGGAAAACGATGCTTTCTACAAAGGCTAGAGNTGCCANAATCCAAATTGCATGTTTTTTACTGGATTGGATAATCATCCATTTGTAGAAGTGTTTCATCTCACAATTACTTTTGTAATTTTTAGAGCTANTAACAGGTATATTTAATCACAGATATGAGTTTTTATGCTCATGCTACTTTTGAAGTTTGCAGAGCTTCTATATAATTGCTTTANTCATGGCTTGCCCGTGTGGCGGAACTGGTAGACGCGGCAGACTCAAAATCTGCTCTGGGTAACTAGGTGGGGGTTCGAGTCCCTCCACGGGCACCATGTTAAATTAATTTATTCTTAATAATTGCTTAAAAGAATTTATTTTATGTTCAATGGCCTAGTTTTGTGACTGAGGTCAGAGATATATTTATCGAGTTATCAAACTCCTCAAATTTGGATTAATTTATCCTTTACTGAAAGTAGTTATAATGACAGTAGTCAGATTGCATAACAGCAGGTTTTTGGCAATTGAGAAATGCATGAATAGATATTTAAAANTTTTGCAATATATATAGAAAACTCCTAATCATAAAGTCATAAAACTACTGTGTCTAAACTATCTAATCAAACGCTAAAAGATTAAAATATTGTCAAATCAACAGTCTGTTTCATGGAAGCCAGTAGAACAGAATACCCTAAGGGGTATTCTACTTATGTGCATCACTGCTGTAGTAATGTTCCCTCTTCTAAATGCAACTGTAAAGTTTCTAGTTGCCGATTTTAGTGTCTGGCAAATTGTATGGGCAAGAGCTTTATTTCAATTTGGCTTTATGGTGGTTTTATTTGCACCAAAGAATGGTTTTATATCACTTTTCAAGACTGTGCATCCTGTTCGACAGGGTCTTCGCTCGGTTTTNCAATTGCTTGCAATGGTTTTTTATTTTTCAGCCCTTGAAGAAATATCTTTGCCTACAGCAACTGCTATAGGGTTTACAGCTCCACTATTAGTTGTTGCATTTTCCGTNCCATTACTTGGTGAAAATGTAGGTTTGAGGCGTTGGTGTGCTGTAATTGTTGGATTTGTTGGGGCTTTAATAATTATTCGCCCTGGTTCAGATGTGACTGATTGGGCTACTTTATATGTTTTTGCTGGTGCTGTTTGCTATGCNNTATATCAGGCTCTTACTCGTAGAGTTTCTGAAGGAGATTCTCCTCCGGTAACTGCAGTTTATACAGTGGTGATAGCACTTTTAGGTTCAAGTATTGTTGCACCTTTTGATTTGGCAATGCCATCAGATATTAATCAATGGTTAGCATTTGTAGGTCTTGGTATTGCGGGGGCTTTAGGACATTTTTTTCTGATTCGGGCTTATTCAATGGCACAAGCTTCAATAATTTCACCTTTTGATTATGGGCAGTTAATAGGAGCAACTCTTATAGGTTACCTTATTTGGGGGGATTTCCCTGACTTATGGACTTGGATTGGGGCGATTATTCTAGTTTTAAGTGGCATATATGTTGCCCGACGAGAAAGTAAGAAATCAGGAGATAACTAGGGTTTCTAAAAAATATATAAATAAGTACTGGTCATATTGAAATCTCATGGGCATTCTGCCAGCCATGAACAATAGGAAAATTAAAACACAAAGCTTCAGTGGGCTTCTTATTCGGCTTATTATGAGTTTAGTGTTAACCACTTTTGCAATAGGAGTGAATATGAATTCGGCTGCTTCCAACACTGATTTAGATGAAAACACCTTAGTTATGGAATTAAAGGATGGTACCGTTATTATAAATATGTTGCCTGAGCTTGCCCCTAACCATGTTGCTCGAATTAAGGAATTGGTTCGATCAGGGTTTTATGATGGACTTTTATTTCATAGGGTTATTGATGGGTTTATGGCCCAAACTGGGGATCCGAGAGGTGATGGTACTGGTGGTTCAGGAAAAAATCTTGACGCAGAATTTTCTGATGAGCCGCACGTAAGAGGTGTACTTTCTATGGCTAGAGCACAAGATCCAAATAGTGCAGACAGCCAGTTCTTTATAGTTTTCGAGGATTCAAGTTGGTTAGACGGACAATACACTGTTTGGGGTAGGGTAAAAGAAGGAATAGAGTTTGTTGATTTGATAAAGCGTGGTGATGGTCAAAATGGACAAGTAANTAATCCAGATAAAATAATAAGTATGAAGATTTTATCAGATGAATAATTATTGAAATTAATATTTAAGATTNGTTACGNAAACTTTAGAAAGTATGGGGATACCTTCCTCCATCAATTAAAATATTTTGTCCAGTAATGTAGCCTGCTTGGATACTGCAAAGAAAGGCGCAGGTTTGACCAAATTCCTCTGCAGTTCCAAACCTTTTTGCTGGTATGGAAGATGATCGTTCAATTGCAATCTCTGACTCACTCTTGCCAGCCTTTATTGCAGCCCGCTTCGTAGAGGCTTTGAGCCTATCTGTATCAAANAANCCTGGAAGAAGGTTATTAATAGTAACGTTATATTTTGTAAATTTTGGAGTAATACCAGCAATGAAGGCTGTCAGACCCGCACGTGCTCCGCTAGAAAGGTCTAATCCNTCCATAGGCATTTTGACCGAGAGTGAAGTAATATTGACTATTCTTCCAAAACCCCTAGAGGCCATGTTATCTAAGACGGTCGAAATTAGCTCTATGGGAGTGATCATATTCATGACTAGTCCCTCAATCATGTCATCCCGATCAATTTCACGATAGTCTCTAAANGGAGGACCCCCATTATTATTAATTAGAATATCAGGGTTAGGGCATGCAGATAGTAAAGCTTTTTGTCCTTCTAAGGTGCATAAATCTGCAAGAACTGCTGTTACTTCAACTTTAGATTTTTTCTTTATATACGCTCTTGTTTCCTCTAAGGCTTTTTGGTCTCTGCCATTTATGACTATGTTAACACCGTTTTGAGCTAATGCTTCAGCACAACCTCTTCCTAGACCTCTACTTGACGCGCATACAATTGCTGTAAGACCAGAAATTCCAAGATCCATTTTTTTATCATCCATTTCTATATAAAAAGATTAAGTTATATTCATGTTAAATAGCTTTAAAAGGGGTGCATATTTACAGTTTTATAAATAATTTATAATTTTTTATAAGCCTATACTAATTTTAAAAGTTAAGTTTATAGCTGTTAATATAAATAAAAATATAATCCATTTATTTCTGTGGTGCTAAAAATAGGTTAAAAATATGTCCGTCACTAATACTAGTTATTGTTCTGGTGCAAGTTCAGTCCCTCTTCTTGGGCTCACCATAGGTCAACAGCTAGATAAAACTGTAAGTAAATACCCAGATGATCTTGCTATTATTTCCAAATATCAGAATTTAAGGGCAACCTGGTCTGAATTTAGTAATTTAGTTGACAATTTTGCAGCAGGTCTTCTAGGACTTGGTCTAAGAAGAGGTGATAGAATTGGTATTTGGTCACCCAACAGTTTTGAGTGGACCGTAGTTCAATTTGCAACTGCTAAAGTGGGGCTAATACTGGTAAACATTAATCCCGCATATAAGTTGTCAGAGTTAGAATATGCATTGAAAACTGTTGAATGCCGGGCATTAGTAACTGCAGAGAAATTTAAAAATAGTTCATATATAGATATGCTTTATGAATTAATACCTGAACTTCTAGACTCAAAGATTAACCAATTAAAATCATCCAATATTCCAAGCCTTAGTTTGATAATTAGACTTGGTGAGGATGTCTCTCCAGGTATGCTGAACTATTCAAGTGTGCATACTTATGGTTCTTCAAAATATAAATTAAAATTAGAGGAATTATCTGAACAGCTTCAATTTGATGATCCAATAAATATTCAATTCACAAGTGGAACTACTGGTTTCCCAAAAGGTGCGACACTTACTCATCATAATATTCTAAATAATGGATATTTTAATGGGCAAATTCTTAACCTCTCAAATGAAGATAAAGTTTGTATTCCAGTACCTTTATACCACTGTTTTGGTATGGTTATGGGAAATTTGATGTGTGCATCATATGGGGCAACTATGGTTTACCCAAGCCCCGGGTTTGAGCCTGGGGAAGTATTAAAAGCAGTTGCTGAAGAGGAATGTACCGTTCTATACGGAGTTCCTACTATGTTTATTGCTGAACTAGATCACCCAGAGTTTAAGAGTTTCAATCTTTCTAGTCTTCGCGCTGGTACTATGGCTGGTTCACCATGCCCTATAGAGGTAATGAAGCGCGTAATTTCTGATATGCATATGGAGGGAGTAACCATAGCTTATGGCATGACTGAGACTAGCCCAGTTTCTTTTCAGTCCTCAATCAGTGATCCAGTTGATCGGAGGGTTTCAACAGTTGGTAGGGTCCATCCACACGTTGAGGCGAAGATAGTAAACGAAAAGGGTGCTGTTGTTAAAAGAGGTGTTACTGGAGAATTATTGACTAGAGGATATTCTGTAATGCTTGGCTATTGGGGGGATTTGAAAAAAACAGAGGATTCAATAGATATTAATGGTTGGATGCATACGGGAGACCTAGCTAAAATCGATACAGATGGCTACTGCATGATTGTTGGTCGTAGCAAGGATATGGTTATACGTGGAGGAGAAAATATATATCCAAGGGAGATTGAAGAGTTTCTATATAAAAACCCAAAAATTCAAGATGTGCATATCATCGGAGTTCCAGATGATCGTTATGGAGAAGAATTATGTGCATGGATTAAGTTACGCAAAGGTGAAAATTCTGATATTAATGAAATCGCTGCTTTTTGTGAGGGTAAAATTGCTCACTATAAGATACCAAAGTATATAGAGTTTGTTGAATCATTCCCTATGACTGTAACTGGTAAGATACAAAAATTTAAAATGCGCGAACACATGATAAATAGTCTTAAAAACTTGTAATCAATTACCTAGATGAACAGTTATAAAAGTAAAATTTTTAAGCTATTTATAAATCAGACTAATTATATTATAGGACCTAAGTGANCACGGAGCCGTGCTNCCACAGCTCCGTGATTTTAGCTTAAATTTTTATANATTATTTTCTTTTTTTACTTTTTGTCTTTTTTTCGTAAGCATTTGCAGCTTGTATAACTGTAGCATCATCATAACGTTTTCCCACTATCATCATTCCAATTGGAAGTCCGTTTGCAGAGAAACCACAAGGAATAGAGATGGCAGGATGNCCTGAGCAGTCAAAAGGTGCTGTATTACGCAACATATTTAAAGCAGCATCTACATATTCTTCCCTACTGCAATCAGGGGATGGAAGTTTAGTTGCGGTTTGGGGTAAGGTTGGTAAAATAATTACATCAAAATCTTCAAGTACTTCATCATATGAAGCGCGGAGTTTTCGGCTTAAGTTTTGAGCTTTAGCATAATAGCGTCCGTTATAGTTTCTATGCATATATTCGCCCAACATCATCACTGTTTTGACCGTTTCTGATAAATCATTAGGTCTTGACCTCCAGCCTTTAGCATAAGCATCGAGAAGAGAAGTTGTATAATATCCTTCCCAGTTGGTTCCAAATCCATTCCCTTTTAACATCAATTCTGTTGCACCTTCTACTGCAATAGCGTTCCAAATATGTAAACCATCAAGATGCATGGGGATAGAAACTTCTTTCACAATTGCTCCAAGTGACTTAAATGAGCGAGCTGCNGATCGTACTTTTTGATCAACAATTTTTTCACTTTCAGGGTGTCCAAAACCTTCCTTCAAGATAGCAACTTTTAGACCTTTTGCTCCTTTTGAGAGAGCTTTTATATAATCTTGTGTTTTGCAATCTATTTGTCGTGGATCTTGTCCATCTGGTCCTGCTATAGCTTGAAGAAGCAATGCNGCATCAGATACAGTTTTNGCCATCGGACCTGTGTGGTCTAAAGTCATTTCAATTGGAAAAACTCCAGTATAAGGGACGAGACCGTGAGTTGGCTTATGTCCTACGATACCAGACCAGCATGCAGGAATTCTAATTGAACCACCTTGGTCCCCTCCCATGCCCATATCAGATTCGCCTATTGCTACTAAAACTGCACTTCCAGCAGAAGATCCACCGGCTGAATACCCACGTTTATGGGGGTTTTCTACCATTCCTGTTGCTGTTGTAGCACTACCTCCATCAAAGCAAAGGTTAGTATTTGCTGCTTTACCTAGAATTGTACCGCCAGCATCAAGAATTCTTGTTACTACAGTTGCATCTATATCGGGTACAAATCCTTCTAGAACCATAGAGCCATTCATCATTGGTACGCCAGCAAGACAAATATTATCCTTTAAAACTATTGTTTTTCCTGAGAGTAAGCCCCTATTTTTTCCTTTAACTTCAGATTTCCAGTACCAGGCTTGATAAGGATTTTCTTCTGGTGGAGGTCGATATCCAGTAGTNCGTGGGTATTTTACNGGTAGCTTAGGTTCAGACAAGTCATCAAGCCTATCATAGGATTCAATTGTTCCAGACATTAGACCTTGATAGCTCTCTGCATCTTCTAATGACAGGTTCAAACCAAAATCATCAGCTATATCAAGAACTTCTTCAATAGTTGGCGTTCTTACTGTTGGAAACTTTGCCATGCGTTCCTCCCTAAATATGATTAAATTTTATTTTATTAGCCAAAGCAGGCGCATTAAAATTTTTTATATAACAATAGTGAAGTCTGAAGCTTTTTGAAATAAAAAGCATTTTGAAGGTTCAACAACATTGGAAAAAACAGGTAGAAAATTTTTTCATAGGCTCCATATTAAGAATTACTCACTTTTAAGTTAGTGTAAATGTAGTGCGTTTTTCAGTGATATGACCAGCAGTTTTAAATACTGTCTCCTCTATTCAGTAATTTTTCTATTATTTAATCTTAAGTTACACAGCTACACTGTTTAAGTATTGTTTATAAATGAGTTAATACAACTAAGGGGTCGGAATGGAAGCAGAAAAATTACAGAATATTCATCCAGTTACATTTTTTGAAGACCTGCGGGAGGGTATGAGTGCAGAATACACTCGCTTGGTTACTCAGCAAGAAATTGAAATGTTTGCTGAACTAACTGGCGATAAAAATCCAATTCACCTTGACCCTAGTTTTGCTGAAAAATCTATTTTTAAGACTCGTATTGCTCATGGAATGCTTATTGGTTCATTTATTTCAACTGTTATTGGCACTAGAATGCCCGGACCAGGGTGTATATACCTTAGCCAATCATTAAATTTTATGTCACCGGCTCGAGCTGGTGAAAAAGTTACTGCAATGGCTCAAGTTATGGAGCTACATCCAAAAAAATACCGTGCGACTTTTAAGACTGTTTGTAAGGTTAATACCAGAATATTATTAGATGGGACTGCTCTTATACAAGTCCCATCTCGTAAATTACATGCAGAGAAATAAAAATGAAAAAGCCGTAAAGGCTTATGGTAAGTGTAGGGCTAGTTTTTGGGGTGCTATGGGCTTATTCTCCGCTCAGCATAAAGTTTATAACAGAAGGGTTGGAGCAGCCGCCTAATCATGCGGATTATTCGTCAGTGCCATAATTTAGATGATGAAGCGCGAGGTGCTGTAGTCGCAGTAGGGAATTTCGACGGAGTTCATTTAGGGCATCGTAAAGTAATTGCTGAAGCTGCTACTATTGCAAGGGAACATGGAACAAAGCTTGGTGTAATAACATTCGAGCCCCATCCACGAAGTTTCTTTGAGAATTCAGGTCAGGCATTTCGCTTAACTCCTTTTAGAGCAAAGATTGAGGCGATTGAGTCGCTTGGTGTTGATATACTCTATGTACTTAGGTTCAATAAGAATCTAGCAAATTTAAGTGCGGATAGTTTTATATCGAATATTTTAGTGAATGACTTGAAAGTAAGACATATTGTTATTGGATATGATTTTGCTTTTGGCTTCCAGCGCGAAGGAGATATAAAGTTTTTAAGAAAAAAAGCTCTATTAGGTAATTACAAGGTAACTAGCGTGGATAAAGCACAGGACGAAAATGGTCCTTTTTCAGCTAGTGCAGCACGTCGTTATATTGAAGCTGGCGATGTTCAGTCAGCTGAGGCAATTTTAGGAAGACCATGGCAGGTATTAGGTCGAATTAAATATGGAGATCAGATTGGCCGTACATTAGGTTTTCCAACAGCCAACCTTTCTGTTGTCAGGATACTTAGACCAAAACCTGGTATTTATGCTGTTTGGGCAGCCCTCAAAACTGAGGGTATACAAAAAGAAAAGAAGCTAGAATGGAGGCCAGCAGCAGCATATGTTGGCCGAAGACCAACTTTTGATAAATCTGAAGAATTATTAGAGGTGCATTTGCTGGACTTTAATTGCACAATTTATGGGCAGTTGCTGAGGGTAGCATTCGTATCGCATATTCGTGATGATGAAAAATTTGAAAATTTAGATGATCTACGAAAACAGATGTATCTAGATTGCCAACGTGCTAGAGCTATTTTGGCTAATTTATCTCCACCATCTAATAAGTTATATATTAATACTACGCTTAAAAATAACAAATAGAGTAAATTTATGACTGTCGATTATAGTAAAACGATACTTTTACCTCGTACAGATTTTCCGATGAAAGCGCAGTTGCCAAAACGAGAGCCAGTTCTTCTTAAGCGCTGGTCTGAATTAGATATTTATAAAAAACTACGTGAGACATCTGATGGGAGAGAAAAATTTATTCTTCACGACGGTCCCCCATATGCAAATGGGCATCTTCATATCGGACATGCTCTTAATAAAATTCTCAAAGATGTAATTGTTAGGTCCCAACAAATGATGGGACGTAACTCTATTTACGTTCCTGGATGGGATTGTCANGGTCTTCCGATAGAATGGCAAATTGAACAAAAATACAGAAAACTAGGNAAGGATAAGGATGCAATATCACCTGTTGAATTTCGTGCAGAGTGTAGAGCATTTGCTAAGCACTGGATCGATGTCCAAAAGGAAGAGTTTCAAAGACTTGGTGTCATAGGTGATTGGGAAAACTATTACAGTACAATGAGTTTTGATGCAGAGGCACAGATAGTTAGAGAAATTGGAAAATTTCTAGTAAACGGTGGACTCTACAGAGGTTCAAAACCAGTGATGTGGTCTCCCGTTGAAAAAACAGCACTCGCAGAAGCTGAAGTTGAGTATCATGATCATAAAACTACTACTATTTGGGTGCTCTTTCCAATTAAGCACGCTGGGATAGCAGGTTTGGAAGGTTCTTCAGTTCTTATCTGGACAACTACACCTTGGACTATTCCCGGTAATAGGGCGATTGCCTATGGTCCGAAGCTCTCATACACACTTATTGAGGTTATTTCTGTTACAAATTCGAGTAATGCACGAGAAGGAGAGAAGATAGTTCTGGCGCAAGACTTATTAACAAAAATTTGCAATGAAGTTGGTATAGAGGATTATAAAATATTAGTAAAAGACATTTCCGGAGAAAGCTTTTCTTCAACGACTTGTGCCCATCCTTTAAGTGCTAATGGTTATTCCTTCGACGTATATTTGTTGCCAGGGGATCATGTTAATTTGGATCAGGGTTCAGGTTTTGTCCATACTGCTCCAGGACATGGTGTTGAAGACTATGAAGCTGTAATGCAGTTTAATAAGCAGCAAACTGATTCAGGAGAACTTAGTAAAGTTATTTCAATACCGGAAACAGTTGGTCCAGATGGTAATTACTTTGAACACGTGCCAATTTTTGCAAATAAACATGTTTATAAAGTAAATGAAGAAGTGGCGGGTGTGCTTGATGAGGTGGGGGCTTTGCTATCTCAAAGCGAATTAGTTCATTCATACCCTCACTCTTGGCGTTCTAAAGCACCACTTATATTCAGGAATACACCTCAATGGTTCATCAGTATGGAAAAAAATTCACTGAGGGAAAAGGCGCTTTCAGGTATTAGCAAAGTAAGGTGGATTCCAAGTTCAGGGGAAAGACGAATAAGATCAATGATTGAGTCTAGACCTGATTGGGTTGTGTCGCGCCAGAGGCTTTGGGGAGTTCCTATTACTGTGTTCGTAAATAAATCTGATGGGCAACCTCTAAAAGACCCAAAAGTAATTGAACGAATAGCAAATGCATTTGAAGAAGAGGGAGCCGAAGCGTGGTTAAAAAGAAATCCGGCTGACTTTTTAGGTCCAGAGAGAAACCCTGAAGATTATGAGCAGGTTATGGACATTTTAGATGTTTGGTTTGATAGTGGCTCTAGTCACGCATTTGTTCTTGAATCGCGTAAAGACCAGCAATGGCCGGCATCACTCTATCTGGAAGGATCTGATCAGCATCGTGGCTGGTTTCATAGTTCACTTTTGGAATCTTGTGGAACAAGAAATACCCCCCCGTACGAATCAGTATTAACTCATGGATTTGTGATGGACGGTAGTGGGCGGAAAATGTCGAAATCTTTAGGTAATGTTGTTTCACCTGAAAAAGTATTAAAAACATATGGTGCAGATATTTTAAGGCTCTGGGTTGTAAGTGCAGATTATTCAGAAGATCTAAGAATTTCAGACGAAATATTAAAGTACCAGGCAGATAGTTATAGGCGATTAAGGAATACTTTACGCTATCTACTAGGTAATTTATCTGGATATACGGATTCTGAGGAGGTTCCTATAAAGGATATGCCTGAGCTTGAACGCTGGGTTTTGCATAGACTGTATACTCTTGATAGAGAAATTAGAAAATGGACGGACACTTTTGATTTTCATTTAATTTTTAGTTCATTACATAATTTTTGTTCAGTAGAACTTTCAGCTTTTTACTTTGATATACGTAAGGATACGCTTTATTGTGAAAGTGTTGATAGTAATTCTCGCCGTTCTGCAAGAACTGTTTTAGATAAGCTTTTCTGCTGCTTAACAGCATGGCTTGCACCGATATTATGTTTTACCTCAGAGGAGGCTTGGATAGCACGCTACTCAGATTCAGCCGAGAGTGTACATTTCCGTGATTTCCCTAATATTCCTGAAGAATGGCAGAACAGAGAACTTAGCGATAGGTGGGAAAAGATTAGAGAAATAAGGAAAGTTGTTACAGGGGCTCTTGAGTTAGAACGATCTGAAAAGCGTATAGGATCAAGTTTGGAGGCTAAGCCACTTATCTGGGCAGATTCAACTTCCCAGTCTTTATTTGCGAACCTTGTGCTGGATGAAATTTTTATTACTTCAGGCGCGGAGTTTCGAGATGACAAACCACCTGAAGGGGCATTTACAATTGAAGGCATTTCAGGAATTGCGGTTACTACAACCCGGTCTAACTATAAAAAATGTTCTCGATGCTGGCGTTATATGTCCGACGTAGGCAGTATAATTAATGAACCTGATCTATGTGGTAGATGTGCTAAGGTCATTGGTAAAACTATTGGGTAAGGTTGTATCACCTAAAATAACTGTAAAGAAAAATTGATGCTTCAATTTGGTCTAATTATTGGCTTAGTATCTATAATTATAGATCAGGCTACAAAATTGATTGCAGTTTCATATTTATGGAAGCCCCCAAGTGTAATAAATGTTTTTAGTTTTTTAGACCTTACGCCAGTTGAAAATCGTGGAATAAGCTTTGGTTTATTTCAGGATTCAGGAGATATTGGTCGTTGGGTTATAGCAATATTTGCTTTATTTATAGTTATATTTCTAGCAGTTTGGTTGCGCAAACAACAATTTAAATTTCCTGCTTTTTGTCTAGGTCTAGTAATCGGTGGGGCTCTTGGAAATGTTATTGATAGGCTTCGCCAAGGTTGGGTAATTGACTTTATAGACTTCCATATTGGTAATTGGCACTGGCCAGCCTTTAATTTTGCTGACACTTTTATTACTTGTGGGGTAATTTTACTTTTGATTGACAACTTGCTCCGGACACAAAAACGGCATAAATAATAACAATGAATGTAAATAATGGAATTACAGGTTCTAACATGTTTACTATAGGGCTATTTTCTACGCGGTGGCCAGTTCTAATGATTTTACTCATTAGTATCACAGCGTGTGGAGGTGAAGGTCCACTTGGGCTCGGGAAGAAAGAGTCTCCAGATGAGTTTGCAGTGGTTTCACACTCTCCTCTTGCAGTGCCTCCAGACTATTCATTAAGACCACCGCGTCCTGGAGCAAGTCGACCAGGGGAAAGAGCAGTGCGTGATGTTGCTGCAGAGGAATTATTTGGTAGTTCCAGAAATAAACCCATAAAACGCTCAGCAGGAGAGAAAGCAATTCTTACAGGTGCAGATGCATTGAGTCCTGATCCAAATATTAGGGAAAAAATAGAGAAAAAGTTTTCTATTTATGAGGAAGAGGAAGAAGGTTTTTTCCAATCAATACAATTTTGGAAAAAAGGCTCTGATGAGGAAAGTATAATTGACGCCAATGCGGAAGCTGACAGGTTGCGTGAAAATACTGTACAAGGTAAGGCGCCTAATGAAGGGCAAATAGAAGCAATTCGTGAGGCTGAAAAGTCTCTTCTTGAAGAATTATTCTGAAGTAAATGAATAGAAACCCCAAATGTTAGCTTTAAGATTATCTCTAAGTATATTCTTTAGTTTATTTGTTGTTTCTACGAATCAAGGGCACTCTGAAGAATTTGACCTGACTACTTTTGGTGCAACATACCTTCAGCTTGAAAATGGTATGGATATTGTGACTATTCCAAACCACCGATCTCCTGTCGTAGTGCATATGGTATGGTATCGTGTTGGCTCTGGAGATGATCCAAATGGTAAATCAGGGTTATCTCATTTTCTTGAACATTTGATGTTTAAAGGCACTGAGAGTCACCCTAGTGGTAATTTCTCCAAACTGGTTGCAGTGAATGGTGGTCGTGAAAATGCATTCACTTCAGCTGACTACACAGGATATTTTCAAAATATAGCAAAAGAACATTTGCCTCTCGTAATGAAATTAGAGGCAGATCGTATGCGTAATTTAACTNTAACANANAACCAAGTTCTTTTGGAACGTAAAGTTATTTTAGAGGAGAGGAATACAAGAGTTGAAAATGTACCTAGCTCAATGTTGCTAGAACAAATGAAAGGAGCATTATACATACGCCACCCTTATGGGACACCAATCATTGGTTGGAAACATGAAATGCAGGATTTGAGTTTAGAAGATGTATTGAGTTTCTATAACAAACATTACTATCCAAATAATGCTACTCTAGTTGTGGCAGGCGATATAGGTAGTTNGGAAGTTNTGGAGTTGGCAAAGAAATATTATGGACCAATTAAACCCTATAAATTTGAGCTTCGTAAACGGTTGGAAGAGCCTGCGCATGTAGCACCACGTCGTGTGATTTATAAAAACCCGCGTGTGCCGCAANCTANTATTTTTCGTTCTTATCTTGCACCAAGCTATGTTTCAAACGATCGCTCTTATTCTTTACCNCTAGAGGTATTNTCAGAATTACTNGGAGGTAAGATTACCAGCCTTTTCTATCAAGAACTTGTAGTAAAACAAAAGTTAGCAACTTGGGCAGNGACGTCATACAATCCAATGTCTTTAGATAAAACTACTTTTACAATCTATTTATCTCTTAAAGATAAAATTGATGTNGATGAAGCTGANGCTGCATTAAATAATTTAATTGCTAAAATTTTGNAAAATGGAATTGANGATTCTTTAGTTGAGGCGGCTAAAAATCGAATGATTGCAAATCTTCTTTATTCTCTNGANAGTCCTGCAGGTGTAGCTAATATTTTTGGGTCTGCNTTATCTATAGGCATGACCGTGCAAGATATTGAGGATTGGAGTAAAAATGTAGCCTTAGTATCAAATGAGGAAATTATGGAAGCTGCACGGTATTTATTTTTAGATAAGAAATCTGTAACTGGTCTGCTGCTTCCAGGAAAAGATATCGGTGATGCAATTGTTAATCATTAGGTTTCTTTTNAGTNTTCCAATANTTTTTTNGATGTATTTGTATGCTCATAACTCAGATGCAGCAACAGTTACACGTATAATTTCCCCTGGAGGTTTTGAGGTATGGTATTTGCGTGAGCCCTCTGTTCCAGTCATAGCAATAAGTGTTGGGTTTCAAGGTGGAAGTGCTTTAGATCCTNTAGGNAAAGCAGGTCTTGCAAATTTTNCAACAAGNTTATTNGATGAAGGTTCGGGAAAAATGGATGCCCAAGCCTTTCAGGAAAAAATAATAGACAATGCAATTCAGCTAAATTTTCGTNCTNCACGCGATATGACCCGAGGGTCTTTAAAAACATTGACAAAGAATAGAGATGAAGCATTTAGGTTATTTGGGTTAGCATTGACACAACCNCGTTTTGATNTAGAAACACNAGAACGGGTCCTAACACAACTACTTAGCAAAATTGNACAAAATCAAAATAATCCAAACTNTATNGCNTCTAAAATTTGGTTTAGAGAAATTTTTGGTGATCATCCTTATGCNNTGNCNCCTATTGGTAATGCTGANGATCTTAGGTCANTACAAAAATCTGATCTTCANAAGTTTGTTAAGGAGAGAATAACAAAAAGTAATATATTTATTGGTGCTTCAGGTGATGTTGAGCCTGAAGAAATTGCAAGGTTAGTAGATTTAGCTTTGTCGAGATTGCCCTCNAAATCTNNCACACATCATCTGCCNAAAGTTCATNTTAAATCCCTGAATCACACAGAAGTTGTTGAATTTAAGATTCCTCAAAGTGTAGCAGTTTTTGGCTTTCATGGGATCCCAAGAGACCATAAAGAATTTTATGCCGCCTATGTAATGAACTATATTTTAGGAGGTAGTGGCTTTACTTCTAGATTATATCGAGAAATAAGAGAGAANCGTGGCTTAGCNTATTCTGTATACAGTTATTTACATACACTTGATGGTGCTGGATTATTTCTTGGAGGAGTTGCAACCCGTAATGATTCTATCTCAGAATCCCTTGACCTTATAAAAAANGAAATTCATAAAATTGCTGAATATGGAGTAAGTGAAGAAGAATTATCCAATGCTAAGCAAGGTATAACAGGTGCTTTCCCTTTAAGGTTTGATTCTGCAGACTCTGTTGCAGAAATGTTAGTAAGCATGCAATCTAAAGGTCTTAGTATAGATTATCTAGAAAATCGAAATAGTTATATTGAAGCTGTGACAGTTGCTGATGTTCAATCTGTAGCTAAACTCTTATTTGATGGAGATCAACTAGTGACTGTTGTTGTAGGCTTGCCTGTAAACCTGAAGTCTAATAATTAAAGTTTGATTTTTGTATAGTGATTCTTAGTTAAAGCAGTTCTAGATTAAACTATTCTTTAGGCTTAAGTGAAATAACCGATGACAAAGACTGATAACATTAAGCAAATATTTAATCTCTCACTAGATAAATATGGGATTTCTGACTCTGACCTTGAGGCAGAGTTATCTAAGTTTTCAAGCCTAAAAGATAAGATTGATTCTGAAAAATCATCTGGGATGATGCCTTTTTTAGACCTACCTGAAAGCAAAAAAGATTTAGAAAAAATTAAATCAGTTGCAGAAAATTTCAGGAATCGATTTGAAAGATTAATTGTATTTGGTGTTGGTGGNTCAAGTTTNGGGGCTCGAGCACTTGTCGAATCTGCAAACATAAAGCCNCCATATAAAAAACCAATTTTTATTGATGCTTCNGATCCATTGACCTTTGAAAGAAACTTAGAAGGTGTTTCGTTTGCAAAAACAGGATTTTTAGTAATTTCTAAATCTGGAAAAACACTTGAGACACTCATGCAAATGCTTCTTATTATGGAAAATACTCCATTTGAGAACTTTATTTTGATTACAGACCCTGGAGATAACCCACTAAGGAGAATAGCTACCGAGTATAAAATTGAAGTAATAGATCATGACCCAAAGTTAGTTGGGAGGTTTTCTGTGATGTCATTGGTAGGACTTATACCAGCTGCTTATGCGGGAATGAATATTCAGAATGTTAGAAATGGTGCACAAAAGACACTGAAGAATTTCTTTAAGGCAAATTCTATTCAGAGAAATACTATANTTTTTGCTTCTGCAGCTTCAGTNGCCTTAGCNAAAAAAGGTATAAATATTGATGTGATGATGCCTTATGTTGATAGGCTTAAAACTTTTACACTTTGGCATAGACAGCTTTGGGCTGAGTCTCTAGGCAAGGACGGGTTTGGTATGACTCCATTAGTTGCTAGCGGTTCTGCAGACCAACATAGCCAACTTCAGCTCTATCTTGATGGTCCCCGAGATAAATTATTTACTATAATTTGTTTGGATTCTCCTAATCAGGCAGCTCGTGTATCTCCAATATTTGCCAATATAGCTAATATGCCGTGGCTTGCTAATAAGGGTATGGCTAATCTAAATCATTCTATGGCGGATGCTACAATTGAAACATTAATTTCTCATGAATTGCCGGTTCGTAAAATTGTTTTATCGACTTTAAACGATGGTGTAATGGGTGAATTGATGATGCATTATATATTAGAAACTATAGTTGCCGCTGAAATGCTTGGTGTTAATGCCTTTGATCAACCGGCCGTCGAACGTATAAAAATTACTTCGTCAAGAAAGATGGGTAGGGTCATAAAATGACGATTCGTCGATTGCCAGAAGGGCTGATAAATCGAATCGCTGCAGGCGAAGTAGTCGAACGTCCAGCATCAGTCGTTAAAGAACTTATAGAAAATGCAATTGATGCTGGCGCTGGTCGTATTCAAATTAAGGTAGAAGAGGGAGGTACCACGTTAATACGTGTATCTGATAATGGGTGTGGTATTTCACGTGAAGAATTACCACTAGCAATTGAGCGTCATGCAACCTCTAAATTAGAAAACGAAACTGCATTATCCAACATAAAGACATTGGGTTTTCGAGGAGAAGCACTTCCTTCTATTGGTTCAATAGCTAGGTTAAGTATCACTTCTAGGGTCAAAGGAAGCCAGGAAGCATGGCAAATAAATGTTAATGGTGGTGATATATCTGCAATAGAGCCAGCCGCAAGGGGTGTAGGAACAGACGTTATTGTAAAAGACATATTTTTTGCGACTCCAGCTAGACTAAAGTTTATGAAATCCCCAAGAACTGAAAATAGTCATATAACAGATATTGTAATTCGACTTGCTATGGCTAGACCAGATATAGATTTTAGTTTGACATTAAATGGTCGTCAGTTGTTTAACTTAGTATCAGAGCTGTCGATGGGAGAAGGTCGTTTGACACGTTTATCTCATGTTCTAGGTTCTGATTTTCATAAAAATACTTTAAAAATAGATTCCCAGCGTGAGGAAATAAGTTTGTCCGGATATATAGGCCTACCTACATACAGCCGATCAACATCCCAACATCAGTATTTGTTTGTTAATGATAGACCAGTCCGCGATAAGGTTTTAAATGGAGCCTTACGCGGTGCTTTTAGGGACCTAATGCCTTCAGGTCGACATCCAGTCTGCGGTCTATTTCTAAGTGTTCCATCGCACTTGTTGGATATAAATGTTCATCCAACAAAGGCCGAGGTTAGGTTTCGTGATAACGGTATTGTTCGTGGCTTAGTAGTTGGAGCAGTTAGGCATACACTTTCAGTAGCTGGACATCGAACTGCTTCAACCGTTAATTTTGGAGCCCTAGGTTCAACTGCTTCAGTACATCAAAACAATAGTAGAAAAGTTGACTCAAAAAACGTTAATGTTTCTGGGGTCACTAAACAGCCTGATTTTATTATTGAGGAACCTCAAGCAAGACCATCAGAAAATAATGATGATATATTATCTAAGCAGAACTTATCTTCATCAGATGAAAAAACTTACCCCTTAGGCGTTGCCCGGGCACAGGTTCACGCTACTTATATTGTAGCCCAAACCTTAGATGGTGTGGTAATTGTTGATCAACATGCCGCCCATGAACGCATAGTATATGAGAGAATGAAAAAGGCTCTTTCCGAAGGTACTGTTAAATCACAAATTCTTCTAATACCGGAAGTTGTAGAATTGGGGTCTTCTTCAGCAACTTTTATTGAAAACCGTGTTGCCGAGTTAGCCTCACTAGGCCTAATTATTGAACCATTTGGTCCAGGCGCAGTTCTAGTAAGAGAGGTTCCAGCAATACTAGGTGATGGTAATGTCAAAGGACTAATTCAAGATATTGCTGATAATTTTGCACATCTNGGTGATGAAGATACTTTAATAGAAAAGCTGCATGAAATATGTGGATCTATGGCCTGTCATAGCAGTGTTCGTGCAGGAAGACTTCTAAATAATGAGGAGATGAATCATTTACTAAGACAAATGGAGGTGACGCCTAATAGTGGGCAATGCAACCATGGTCGACCAACATATGTTGAACTAGCCTTAAATGACATTGAGAAGCTTTTTGGTCGGCGGTAGTTTTTAAACTCATTTTATAACTGTGANACCTGTAAAAAAATTATCTGAGTCCCGCCATAAACTCTTCTATCTATAGTAGTAAATCCTTTTGGTTGAGAAAATTCATCTTTAGCTCCAGTTTCTACCACAGCCACTGCCTTTGAAGTTAGCCACCCTCCTTGAAAAATTTGATTGATAGCAGAGCATGCAAGGTTTTTTCCGTATGGAGGATCTACGAAGACAAAAGAACAAGCTGACTCTTTATTTTTTGCTNCTCTTAAATTACAGGCATCTGCCCTTATAACCTTTGCTCTATCAGTAAAATTTAGNAATTCTATATTTTTTTTAATACAATGNGCAGCACTATGNTCTAATTCTACAGAAATAAGCTGGTCTGCTCCTCTTGATAGAGCCTCAAGACCGAGTGCACCTGTGCCTGCAAAAAGGTCGATTACCTTTGATCCAGTAATTGACTGATCACCATAATCACGATGAACCAACATATCAAATACAGACTCACGTATACGTTCTGAAGTAGGGCGTATAATGCTGNTATTAGGTGAAATCAACTTTTTCCCTTTGCGACTACCACCAACAATTCGCATTGGTTTTTACACCTTATTATGTTTATCAGAGAGGTCTATAACATTTTTTATAGCACCAATTTGTTCTTTTATAACCTTATCTGGGACTTTGCGGCTTTCTCCTTGAGGGAGCTTACCAAGTTGAAAAGGTCCATAAGAAACNCTTATTAATCGATTCACTTTGAGTCCAAAATGTTCTAAAACGCGTCTAACTTCTCTATTTTTGCCCTCATTAAGTGCTACACTTAACCATGAATTTGCCCGAGATGGATTTGTTTCTATAGTTATTTTAATAGGACCATAGCGAATGCCGCTTATAGTGCAGCCATTTTTTACAGATTTTAGAGTGTTTGAATTTGGTCTNCCAAGAACTCTTACTCTATAACGGCGTGTCCAACCAGTTTCAGGTAGTTCTAATTTACGAGCTAGATCACCATCATTTGTAAGCAATATTAACCCTTCAGAATTAAAGTCTAATCTTCCTATAGTCAAAATATACCCTATATCNTTTGGAAGGCTTTGAAAGATAGTCCTNCNTCCTTGTGGNTCATTTCGGGTTACAATCTCTCCTGGACGTTTATGGTGTATCCACACGGTTGTATTAGACGGGCGTGCAATTAACTTATCGTCAACTAAAATACGGGTGTCTGGAAGAACTATAGTAGCTGGTGTATCAATTATTATACCATCTACTCGGACTCGCCCCTCGTGAATAAGGCGTTCAGCTTCTCTCCTAGAACAAACACCTGCTCGAGATAGTCTTTTTGCTATACGTTCACCATTCTTTGTGTCTAAAGGATTAATAGTCATAGGCTTAGGATTATACATTACGTGCGGCATTAATAAATGATCTGAAAATGCTCTTATCAGATTGGCTAATTTCAAACTCTGGGTGCCATTGTATTCCTATAAACCATGGATGTAGTGGATCTTCTATACCTTCAANTACNCCATCAGGTGCTATTGCATTAATCTTAAGTTTTGATGCCACTTCATCTACCGCTTGATGATGAGCGCTATTTACTTGTAATTCTCTTTGCNTGACAATTTTTCCAAGTTTAGATGAAGCTATAANCTGAACGCTNTGGCTAGGCTCATGACGAGGATTTGGCTGTTCATGTTGAATACAATTTTTTATGCTTTCAGGTATATGCTGGATGAGCGTACCCCCAAGAGCAACATTCATAAGTTGTTGACCTCCGCATATACCCATAGTTGGAATTCCAAGCTCATATGAACGTTTTGTAATTTTTAACTCGAAATTTGTTCTATTAAGTTTTGTGTTAACTGATTCATGAAGCTTTTTAGCACCAAATATATTGGGATCAACGTCAAAAGCTCCTCCAGTAATTATAAGTCCATTTATTAATTTTAAGTACAGATCTGGATTTTCTATTTCATGAGGAATAGCTATTGGTAATCCACCAGCTTTGACAACTGCACTACAATAATTTTGTCTAATGGCGTACCATTCGTATTTCGAATACCCACCAGATGATTCGTGATCAAGAGTTAGTCCTATTAGTGGCGGTATATTAGTTGCCATTTTACTTGCTTTTTAGCAGATAGAGGAAATTTGAAATAGGCATATATATTACTAAATATAGCCTTTGACTATGCACATAATATTAGTTCTAGTCACCATATTAACATTCGAAAATAATTATTTGGAGAGAATTGATGCTTATAAAAGATACTACCTCCAAAGATAATGTTGATGAACAAGCTTATATAGCACAAATCTGCATTTGTACTAGGTTTAGAATAGCATCAAGGAAAATAACAAAGGTTTATGATGATGCTTTACGAGAATTTGGTCTAAGTATTAGTCAATTCGCTCTATTAGCAACATTAAAATTTGACGGAAATACTTCTTTAACCGATATAGCTGACTCACTAGGGCTTGATAGGACAACCTTATCTAGAAACCTTAAACCATTAGAACGACGAGGGCTTATTTCAATAAAACTAGCCGAGGATAAAAGAAAACGTCTTTTATTTTTATCTAAACCTGGGAATGAGTTGTTAGAATCAGCACTTCCTAAGTGGCGTGAAGTGCAGAACCAAACAATCATTGCTTTAGGACCAGAAAAACAAGAGGCTCTAATTACTGATTTAAATTTATCTATTAATATAAAAAGTTGATTGTCATAACTTTGGAAACGTTAAATATGTTTTATGAAAGTCATATGGGTCAAGCTTTGGAAGAAGCCAAGATTTCATCTAGGATTGGGGAAGTACCAATTGGAGCAGTAATAATTAATAGTGCTGATGGAGCTTTGATAGCAAGTTGTGGAAACCGTGTGGAAACCCTTAAAGATCCAACTGCACATGCAGAAATTTTAGCTTTACGTGAAGCAGCAAAATTATTGAAAACCCCTAGATTAAATAAGTGTGACCTTTATGTTACATTAGAGCCTTGCGCTATGTGTGCTCAGGCAATTTCTTTAGCTCGTATTCGGAGATTGTATTATGCAGTTGAAGATCAGAAAGGAGGGGGTGTTGATAACGGTGCAAGAGTTTACTCCAATAGCGGCTGTAACCATAGACCAGANATATATTCAGGAATGCGNGAAACAGAGGCTAAAAAACTATTAAGAAGTTTTTTTTTCGAGCGNCGTTAGGATTATCNATCCCTTTTAATTGCTCTCCAACCAATATCTTTTCTGTAATANCCTTGTGGCCAATCNATTGNCTTTAACGTTTTATAGGCACGACTCTGGGCTATCTCTAGTGTAGANCCTAATGCAGAAACTCCTAAAACCCGTCCACCTGCTGATACTATTTCTTTATCTTTAAATTTTGTTCCAGCATGAAATATCATAGTATCATTTTCAATGATTGCTTCTTCTAAGCCTTTAATAACACTTCCAGTTTTATATTCCTTAGGGTATCCAGCGCTAGACATCACAACGCAAATAGCTGCATCTTCGTGCCATTGAAGTGATATATGTTCTAACTCACCGTCCCTAGCAGCNAGAAACACAGGTAATAAATCACTTTTTAACCTTGGAAGAACAGCTTGGCATTCAGGATCACCAAANCGAACGTTGACTTCTAANAACTTTGGACCCTCTTTAGTAATCATTAGACCCGCATAAAACACTCCTTTGAACTCAATGCCTTTAGCGGCAAGTCCTTTAACTAAAGGCTCAACAATCTTTGTTTGAGTTGTTAAACACATTTCTTCAGTCAATATAGGTGCTGGAGAGTAAGCACCCATACCACCAGTGTTAGGACCCGTGTCTCCTTCGCCTATACGCTTATGATCTTGAGCGGTAGCCAGTGGCAAGACATTTTTTCCGTCTATAATGGCAAAAAAACTGGCTTCTTCACCAATTAAGCATTCTTCTATTAATACGGTAGAACCTGCTGCACCAAATANACCATCAAACATAGATTNTGCAGCTTCAATAGCTTCTTTTGTAGTAGTTGCAACTATAACACCTTTGCCAGCAGCTAGACCGTCAGCTTTGACAACAATAGGAGCCCCTTGGTTTTCAATGTATTTTTTAGCTGATTCAAAATCATTAAATCTGCCCCATTTTGCTGTCGGAATATTAAGATCGTCACAAAGCTCTTTCATAAATATTTTTGATCCTTCGAGCTGTGAAGCTGCGGAATTAGGNCCAAAGCAGGCTATTTGTTGAGATTCTAAATGGTCTACAATTCCTGCAACTAATGGGGCCTCTGGTCCAACTATTACGAGATCAATAGTGTGTGATTTACAAAATTTGGTTATGTTTTTAAAATCCATTGGGTCAATATCAATACAAGTAGCCTCATTAGAAATGCCTGCATTTCCAGGGGCGCAATAAATATGGTTGACTAAAGATGATGCTCCTAGCAACCAGCAAAGCACATGCTCTCTACCGCCTGAGCCTATAACAAGTAACTTCATTGACCGCTCCTAATATTTTTAGTTGTGTTTGTTACAGATTAGTTTCAGCTATTCGAATCTACTGTTAGACTTAGAAGTTGTAACACAGAGATAACATCAAACAAGAAGTGTAAACATGGAAAAACCACTTATGGAAGATAATAGCGAAAATTTTCCTATNTGGTCAGTTTCAGAAATCTCAAGCGCAATAAAGAAGGCGGTTGAGGAGAATCTCAGCTGGGTACGAATTCGAGGCGAAATATCNGGTCTGAAGGAGTACAAATCAGGCTTATTTTTTTCTTTAACAGATCAAAATGCAAAATTAGAAGCAAGATGTTGGCGAGATACCATAGTTAGATTAAAGCATATTCCAGAAGATGGAATGGAGGTTATTGTTAGTGGTAAAGTCAGTGTTTATGCCCCCCATTCAAAATACAATATTATTGTTCAAGAATTGGAACTTGCGGGAGAGGGCGCTTTACTAAAGCTTTTAGAAGAACGTAAACGCAAATTTTCTAGTGAAGGATTATTTAATACTGAGTTGAAAAAGACTTTNCCATTTATGCCATCTGTTATTGGTGTTGTAACCTCACCTAGGGGGGCAGTAATTAAAGATATTTTGCATCGTGTTGCTGATCGGTTACCAACAAATATCTTAGTTTGGCCTAGCGCTGTTCAGGGTCAGGGCGCTGCTGGAGAGGTTAGTAGCGCTATAAGAGGCTTTAATGCTCTTGATTTAGGAGGTTCTATACCAAGACCAAACCTTATNATCGTTGCNCGTGGTGGAGGAAGTATNGAGGATCTTTGGGCTTTTAATGAAGAAGAAGTTGTCCGTGCTGTATCAGAAAGCGAGATTCCAATAATATCTGCTGTTGGTCATGAGACAGATACTACATTAATTGATTTAGTCGCCGACTGGCGTGCCCCTACACCCAGTGCTGCTGCAGAAATCGCTGTTCCTGAACGTAGGCACCTTCTATCAAAACTCTCTGAGAGAGAAAGTCGATTATTTACTTCTATGGCTAATAACATCGAGGCTAAAAATACTTTTATGTTAGGTTTATTGAGGGGNCTACCAGATGCCCAGTCTATTTTGGGAGGGGCTACNCAACAATTAGAGGAGCAGTTTGATAGCCTTAATCGAGAAGTTAGTAGAAGTTTTTCTGATAAGAATAGGGCAATCATGGGACTTAGAGTATCCCANCCACATCAAGTCATTTCTTTTAAGTCCCAAATATTTGATGAACGCTGCTCTAGGTTATCTAGGCAATTACCAAGCGTGTCTATTATTGAGGGTTATCAAGCTTTAATGAAAGCTCATACAAATTTAATTGAAAATTTTCACTTAANGGCTAAAAATTATATTGAAAATTTGAATAATAAACAGAGGCTTCTAGATAACTTATCTTATCGCAAAGTGTTAGCGCGGGGATTTGCTGTAATCAGGAATAAAGAGTCTAAGCCTATATCTTCAGCAAAACGAATAAAGCCCGGCTCTGAGCTATTAATAGAATTTAAAGATGGTGTCATACCCGCTAACATCCTTGATAAAAACCTAAGCACAGTAAAAAATCAAAAATCTCCTATAGAAAACAAGAAGAATAAAAATGAATTAAATGATAAACAAGGAAAGTTAATTTGACTTTGCCTAAGCAAATATTTGTATTTATTTCTCTATTTAGTACAATTTTAGTGACTTTTACTATAGTAGTACAAGCCCTAGAATTTGAAGGTNAATTTATTGAAGGCAGTATGATTATTGGTCGGGTTCCAATAACCAATACAGTGACGGTTGAGGGGCGAAAATTACGAGTTACTGACGAAGGGTTTTTTGTTTTTGGTTTNGGCTATGGCTCTAGAGAAATAGAAATCTCTATAGTAGATACAGATGGTCAAACGCAATTTTATAAATATAAAGTTTNTCAACGNGTATATAAAACACAGCGAATAGATGGACTTCCCCCAGAAAAAGTCAATCCATCCGAGAAAATTTTANAGCGTATTAAAGCAGAACAAAGACTTGTGGCTAAGGCAAGAGATAAAGCTTCTCCTCGAACCTATTTCATTGAAGGGTTTATTTGGCCTGCTTTAGGTAAAATCTCAGGTGTTTATGGTTCAAAAAGAATTTTAAATGGCGAGTCTAGACAGCCCCATTTTGGAATAGATATAGCTGCGCCTGTTGGATGGCCGGTCATTTCTCCTGCTGGAGGTATAGTTACACTAGCTGAAAATGACCTATACTTTTCTGGTGGCACCTTAATTATTGATCATGGTCATGGAATATCTTCAAGTTTTTTACACCTTTCTAAACTTAAGGTAAATGTTGGACAGCATGTAAAAAAGGGTCAGGAAATTGGTTCTATCGGAGCTACAGGTCGAGTTACCGGNCCACACCTTGACTGGCGNATTAACTGGTTTAATCAAAGGNTAGATCCAGCATTAATTGTTGGTTCTATGCCANTAGAATNAATCCCTCCACCGCCTATGAGGCCATAGCCACTGCTCTGGTCTTTCAGATATCCAGTTTTCTATTTTTGTTGTCGATTCCTGCNTCAAGCGACNAACATCCTCTNTATGGTTTTTTGTTCTAGTTACCTTTAAAGAAGGGTATACTGTTACCCTAAAATTTACATTTTTTAACCTTTCAACTCTTATGGGCCAAATACTACAATTGTATTTTAGAGCTAATTCGGCAAGGGCAGGAGCNGTCATCGCTTCTCGATTAAAAAANGATATTGGTATCCCATCATTCATTTTCTGATCAATCAGCATACATATTTGTCCTCCTGATTTAAGATGGTTAATGATTTTTCTTGCCCCCTCTTTTCCTTTTGGAAAAAGTAGTTTTATATATTTTTTTCTTGTGCGAATGATTAAATTATTAACTATTGGATTATTTGCTGCTCGGTATACTGCTCCTAAGTTTAAACTCTCATCAGCTAATACATTGCCAATTATTTCCCAGTTTCCTATNTGTCCTGTCATAAAAATCGCACCATTTTTATCGTTTTTTGCAGCTTTAATATTTTGCAAACCTACAATTTCAATANATCTATTACTTTTAGGCANACTNAATTTTGGTAAATTTGGATATTCGCCAGCTAGGCGACCTAGGTGCCACCACATTAANTTTATTGTTTCATCAATTTCAGATGANGCAAGTTTGGGCATGGCTTTTGCTAATTGTTNTTTTGCACGTGCATGGGCTTTTAGTTTAGGACCTNCAAGNCTAAAAACTGCTCCTAAAGTCCAGGATGCTATAGGTAGCGGTAGTATTGCTAAAGTAAAAAATAATATATAAGCAGTTGAACCCTCAATAAAGTATCGAAAAAACTTAAATGCATTGGTCAGTGGCATTTTTACTTTATTTCCTTCCCGATTCTAAAACTGGTGTCAAAATTGACTCAAGTTCTTTTGTTTGTTGCCATTTGATTTCCCCAGAAACTACTTTAACCATTGAACGAGAATCNATNTCCAGACGCATCCAATCTTTTTCAGTCGTAACTAAATCTGCATTTAATTCAGCNGCCTTTTCAACTAAANTCATGATCTCATTTGGGGTATATTGGTGGTGATCGGGAAAGCTATAGGTATTAAGTAAATGGCATTCAAGAGATCTCAGAGTATTAAAAAATTTCTCGGGCCAACCTATTCCAGCAAAAGCAACAACCGCTTTATCTCTTAATTTATGTGCGGCTAAGTCAGGAACAAACTCTGCACGGATCAAAGGTANGTTCTTATNTGACAACATNTTTTGATCATGGAATTCTTCACTTCCAATNAATACGGCAGCATCTGCTCTTGATATGCCNCCTTTCAATGTCTCCCTTAATGGTCCTGCTGGAAGCAATTTATAATTTCCAAACCCNAATTCGTNATCAANCACTATTAANCTTAAATCTTTTTTAATTGTTTGGTTTTGATGACCGTCATCCATAATTATTATGCTAGCNCCATCANGNGAAGCTNCTATTGCCCCCGCTAGCCGATTTCTAGATACCCACGTAGGAGCTCTAAGGGCTAATAATAATGCTTCATCACCTACACTCTTAGAATTGTGTATTGTCGTATCAACTCTTATTGGACCTTTAAGATTGCCGCCATAACCCCGACACAAAAAATAGGGATTTTCACCTTTTTCAGATAATAACTTTGATATTGCAATTGCAGTAGGAGTTTTACCAGCTCCACCCACTACGATGTTTCCAACACATATTACTGGTACATTTATCGATTTTGGATTGGAACAAAATCCTCTAAGAATAGTTATACCATGGTANAAAAATGCAAATGGGGAAAGCAGGCGAGGTATATGCATCCTACTTCCCCGTTTCCAAAATTTAGGTGCTTTCATCATTTTTTTCTAACACCTAGTTGCTGGTTTAATATTGGCTCAAGTTCAACAAGTGTTTTATCGAGAGCACCAGTAAGGAGGCTTAAACATTTAGTAGCAGCTTGTTCAGCGTTAGCTCTATCAGATTCATTTGAAAGCCAATTGTCGACAGCTGCGCTTAACTCTATTTCATCATTGACTTTAATCATAGCCAGAGACTCTGATAATGTAGTGTCTGCATCATAAAAATTGCGCATGTCTGGACCAGAGATTATCGCACAGCCTAGTTGAGCTGCCTCGATGGGGTTATGCCCATGCATAGGAACAAGTGATCCTCCAATAAATGCAATAGGGCTCAGTCTGTAAAATAAACCTAGTTCTCCTAGCGTGTCAGCAAGATATATGTCTGTATCAGTTGTTATCGGGTCTTGTTGACTTCGTTGTGCCACTTTTAGGTTTAAGGTTTTTAGGTATGAAACTAATTCTGATCCACGGGAGGGGTGACGAGGACATAATATCGTAAGGACTGTGGGATGTTTTGAGGCAATAGTTTTGTGAGCCTTTGCTACTATATTTTCCTCTCCTGGATGAGTACTAGCAGCTAGCCAACATGGTCTGTTACTTATTTCCAATTGAAGCTTTTCTAAACTAGAATCGTCTACTGGTAGTTTGCTAGAATCAAACTTAATATTACCAGTTATGCGAACATTTTGAGCTCCTAGGGAAATTAGTTTTTCTTTATCTGCGCTAGTTTGAGCAAGAATCAAAGTAAAAGCTCTAAGTATGGGTTTTGAGAGAAGAGGAATCTTTGACCATCTCTCCACGGAGCGGTCTGAAATTCTTGCATTAACTAACACCATTGGTATATCACGCTTTGCTGTTTGCAATATAAGGTTTGGCCATAGCTCAGATTCTATCCATAGTGCTATGTCTGGCTTCCAATGGTTAAGAAATCTTTTTACTGCACCAATGTAGTCCAAGGGGACATATTGATGAATTGTTGTTTTGGGTAGTCTGTCTTCTAATATTAAGGCACTTGTAACTGTACCAGTAGTAACTAAAATTGTTAGATTTTTATTCTCACTTAAGTTGTTGATTAAGGGAAGAGCTCCAAGGGCTTCACCAACACTTGAGGCATGTATCCATACAAGTACTCCGTTCGGGCGAGTTAAATTGGTAAACCCCTTTCTTTCATTTTTTCTTAAAAAGTCTTCTTTTCCTTGGAGAGTTCGTAACTTTAATAATATAGGGATAACTAAGGCGCTAAATCGGCTTAATAGTTCATAAAAACTTGGTTTAATAATTAGATCTAGCATTCTATAGTCACTCACCCAACATCAATGAATTTTATGTCTCGAATCTGGATTTATTGAGCTTAATCCAACCATTTTGTCTGCCTTTTCGCATAATATATTTAGACGGTTTTCAAGAAGTTTACGCTTAGTTTCCAAGACTTCTGCATTAGCATTTTTTGGGACAAAAATTGGCTCGTCCCAAAGGTAGATACCTCTATTAAAAGGGAGCGCTATAATAAAGCGATCCCAACTATTTATAATTTTACATCTAGAGACGGAATAAGTAGCTGGAAAAATTGGCACACCTGAAATTTGTGCAAGACTAATTACCCCCATTTGCGCACGCATACGTGGTCCTCTTGGACCATCTGGAGTAATACCAACGCAGCCTCCAGCTCTTAGTGTCTTTATCATGCTCCTTAGTGCAGCAGATCCTCCTTTTGATGTTGAGCCACGCGCAGATCTAATACCAAAAGAAGCTGCTGTTCTAGCGATTATCTCTCCATCTTTATGATGTGATATCATAACCATTAAAGGAGCTTCACTTGGCCATCCTTTTGGGGCCATTAACAAGCGTCCGTGCCAAAATGCTACTATAAACGGTTCATGATTACGAATATTAGATAATACGGTTTCATTGCCAATTGTTTTGAAATTACTTGTAGATGCCACAATTCTAATGAACGTAGATGCCAAAAAACTCAGAATATTTAGTCCTATATTACTATTACTAATTTTTTTAATGGTTATCATCAGCTTAACTTAAAGCTTTTCTGGACCACTGTTAGTATATGATTTTGTAATACCCTGCTGTAAGCGGTGAAGTTTGGCATAAGGACCCTTATTATTCAGCAAATATTCATGCGTGCCATGTTCAGATACTTTCCCATTTTCGATGACATATATTTTATCGGCATCTTGTATTGTAGATAGTCTGTGGGCAATTATTAAAGTTGTGCGACCCTTCATAAGCTTAGCAAGCGCGTTTTGAACCTGCCTTTCGCTTTCACTATCTAAAGCAGATGTTGCCTCATCAAGTAATAAAATTGGTGCGTCTTTAAGCATTGCACGAGCAATACATATTCTTTGTCGCTGTCCGCCGGATAGTTTAGTTCCCTGTTCTCCAATCACAGTGTCATAAGTATTTGGCATAGACATTATAAAATCATGTGCACCTGCGGCCTTGGCAGCATTAATAATATCTTTATTGTCTGCTCCTAATTGTCCGTATGCAATATTTGCAAGTATTGTATCGTCAAAAAGAATTGTTTCCTGGCTTACTAAACCAATAGATTCTCTCAATGATGCAACAGTAACATCTTTAATATTAGTATTATCTATTGTTATAGTTCCATTATCTGAATCATAAAACCTTGGAATCATATTTAAAAGTGTTGATTTCCCACCTCCTGATGGACCCACTAACGCAACGGTTTTTCCAGCAGGAATATCTAATGAAATATTACTCAAAGCAATTTTCTTATTAGAATATGAGAAACTAATATTACTAAAATTGACTTTGCCATTTAGCACTTTAAGACGTGATGCATTTGGCGAATCTACAATAGATGGTTCAGTATCTAAAATATTGAATACTCGCTGAGTTGCAGCCAGCCCTTCCTGTAAATTTGTATTTAGGTTTGCAAGAGCCTTTAATGGTTGATATGCAAGTAACATCGCTGTGATAAATGCAAAAAACTCACCGGGTGTTAGCATGTTATCTATAACTTGCCACCCTCCATAAAGAATAATTATAGCAATGAAAATTCCACCTAGTGTTTCCATTATAGGTGTTGCAGCTGCACGAATTCTTAGGGCCTTGTAGATTAACTTAAAAACTTTTTCTATTAACTGATTTGTACGCGTAGTCTCATAAACTTCCATATTATAGGCTTTCACATGACGTGCACCTTGGAAAACCTCATTAAGACGAGCCGTAAAATGTCCAAGTTCAGCTAAAGCAGACGTTGATATTTTACGAGTTCTTTTACCTATACGTATAATTGGAAACACTGCTAATGGAAAAACTACAAAAGCAATTACTGCGAGACGCCAATCTTTTTCAAACATAACTGCAACAAGGAAAAGTAGTGTTAGTGAATCTTTTACCATGCCTGTTAGGGCATTAGAGACTGCATTACGCATTAAATTTACATCATTAGTAAGCCTAGAAATTAAATTTCCTGACGCAGTATTTTGGAAAAATGCTAGGTCAAAACGTAGCAAATGCGAAAAAATTAAACTTTGTAAATTAGCAATAATTCTTTGACCCACGTATGCCATTAGTATGCCTTGAGCAAACGTGGCAAGACCTTTAATCAATGTGACCACAATTACTGCTACGGGAACCAAAATTAACATAGATTGGTCTTGATTAATAAATACTTCATCTAAAACAGGTTCCATGAGGTATGCAAGAGCCGCAGTTGCACCCGCTGCTATAGACATGCATAACCCAGCGAGCAATAGTCGCCCGATATACGGTTTCACAAATTCCCTCAGGAGCCGGGTTAGAAGTTGCCGCGAGCTCTTAGGGGGCTGCTCCTCATGTAATTCAATCAAGGGTGGGTCTAGCTATTGTGTTGAATTAGTGCCCACATTTGCGGACCTCATTTTAGATTGTTTATTTACCCATCATAGCATGAAGATTTCTCCCTTGCTATTAAACTTCAATGAAGAATTAATACTAGTAATGAAAATTCTTCAGTTTTTGGATTACAGTATTGTGTACTTTGCCATTTGTTGCAGCACAGGTTAAGTGTCGAGGAACTTTGCAATTATAGGTTAATGGAGACCCGTTTAAAGAAGAAACAGTACCACCAGCTTCTTGAACTAATAAATGTCCTGCACAAATGTCCCAATCGTTTTTTGGCCAAACACTCGCTGTAGCATCAAATTGTCCTGCTGCTACAAGAGCAAATTTATAGGCGATAGATGAAACTACGCTGACCTTATCCTCAGAAAATAGATCAGGCCACCCTGACTCTTGGTTCTCTGAGCGGCTTGACAGTATACTTAAAGTTGCATCAGAGTTAGTTTTTGTTACTTTGATAGTCTCACCATTTAGCGTTGTCCCAGACCCCAGACAAGCCACATAAAGTTCATTATTGGCAGGGTTAAATACAACCCCAATTACAGGTCTTCCTGCCTCTACTAGCGCAACAGATATTGCAAATTCAGCAATTCCCTTAAGATAACTGCTTGTTCCATCTATAGGATCTACAATCCATGTGCGCTGACATCTTAACCTTGAGCCATTATCTCTAGTTTCCTCTGATAACCAGCCATAACTAGGACGTTGATTGGTTAAACATTCTTTGAGAACAGTATTAACTTCCCTGTCTGCCTCACAAACTGGATGCATCTCTGTTTTTTGCCAAATTTTTTGTTTTTTGCCAAATCTCGCTAGAGCAACTGGACCACTTTTTTTAACAGCATCAAGAACTAAAGCTAAATCATTTTTATATATTTTAGAACAATTGATCATGTTCCTGCTACAGTCATCCCATCTATCCTAATGGTTGGTGTATCTATGCCAAATCGGAATTCTAAATCATTGGCGGGCGTTAGTTCTCTAAACATTGATTTCAGGTTTCCTGCAATAGTAATTTCGCTTACTGGGTAAGTGATTTCTCCATTCTGAATCATAAAGCCAGATGCCCCTCTGCTATAATCACCAGTAACATTATTTACACCCATACCAATTAATTCTGTTATGTATACACCTTCTTTTATGTCTTCTATCAGTCTTTTAGAGTTAATAGGACCTGCCCCAATATATAGGTTTGTAGGTGCAGGTGATGGAGCTCCTGAAGTGCTTCGACTAGCATGCCCAGTACTGGACATTTTTAACTGACGTCCTGATCTTGAGTCTAGTAACCAGCTGGTGAGCTTTCCATTATCAACAATCTTCCGTTTAACCCCACCAACACCTTCCCCGTCGAACGGCCTAGACCGTAAACCTTTAAGCTTGTGAGGTTCATCAAATATATCTATTCCCTCGTTAAATACAGGCTTTTCTAATTGATCAATCATAAAACTAGTAGAGCGGGCTATTGCTGCCCCTGAGATGGCACTGGAGAGATGTTGAAGTAAACTATTTGATACACGCGGATCAAAAATCACGGACATTTGACCAGACTTAGCTTTTTTAGCGCCAAGTCTACGTGTAGCTTTTTGCCCAGCAGAGTAGCCTAGTTCTTTAGGTGAAATGAGATCATTTTTATGGCAAGAAATTGAGTATTCATAGTCTCTTTCCATTTCTGTTCCTGAACCAGCTAAAACAGAAACGCTTAGAGAATGTCTTGTTAGTTCATAACTTCCAGAAAAGCCATTTGAAGTGGCTAATGTAGCTGAGGTCAAACTATATGCTGCCTCTCCCCCTTCCGAATTTGTTATTCCTTTGATAGTCAAAGCTGAATCTTCAGCTTCTTGCGCTGATTTAAGTAATGCTTCTGCGGTTGGATTTACTTTATCTACAATGTTTAAAAATGGTATTTCGGTTGCTAATATTGATTGATCAGCTAAACCACAATATGGATCCTCAGGTACGGCTCTTACCATACTGATTCCTCTTTCAATTAATTCTTTTAGAGCAGGTTTAGAAGTATTACTTGTAGCAACATATGCTTGTTGGCAGCCAATAAACACTCGTAAGCCTAGATCTTGACTTTCTGCTCGCTGAACATCTTCTAGTTTGCCAAAGCGACAAGCTGCACTGAGGTTAGTGTTATGCAATAAAATTGCATCAGCTGCATCAGCCCCATTTTGTTTTGCTTTTTTTATTAGTTCGTTAAGTAAGTTCTCGCGCAAAGTAGAATCTGAATTCATATTAGTTCATCCGGTAAAAATTAGTTTGGAAAGCTGGCATACTTATATTAATACCCTTAGTTCAGCTGGCGATATCAATATTTCTTTAATATCAGAAAAAATGAAAATTAAATCTTATCCAAAAGGTGAATTTTAAATCTTATTTCCAGATTGGTTTTCCCGATCCAGGTAAACCTAAGCTCTCCCATTTTTTGGATACCTGGTCAATAATTTGTTTATCCATTGCAATTTTTGTACCCCATTCACGAGTTGTTTCAGGGTCAATCTTTGTTGTTGCATCTAAGCCAATTTTTGACCCTAGTCCAGAAACAGGGCTGGCAAAATCGAGATAGTCAATAGGGGTGTTTTCAATTATTGTTATGTCTCGACTAGGATCCATGTTTGTTGAAACAGCCCACATTATATCTTTCCAGTTACGTGCATCTATATCCTCATCAACTACTATGACCCATTTAGTGTATATAAATTGTCTCAGGTATGACCAAACACCCATCATTACACGTTTAGCATGTCCAGGATATGCTTTCTTAATTGAAACAACTGCGATTCTATAACTGCATCCCTCTGGAGGTAGCCAAAAGTCAATAATTTCAGGAAATTGTTGCTTTAACAAAGGCACAAATACCTCGTTTAATGCCTCACCTAGAATACTTGGTTCATCAGGTGGTCGTCCAGTATAAGTTGACAAATAAATAGGATTTTTACGCATAGTGATTGCTGATATAGTGAAAATTGGAAAAGATTCTATGCTATTATAGTAACCTGTGTGATCACCAAACGGACCTTCGGGCATATATTCATCAAGGCTCACGTGTCCTTCCAATACAATCTCTGCTTCTGCTGGAACCTCAAGTGGAATAGTTTTACATTTAACCAAATCAACCTTAGCACCACGTAAAAGTCCAGCAAATTGATATTCAGACAATGTGTCAGGTACTGGTGTTACAGCTGCAAGTATGACACCTGGATCTCCACCTATTACAACAGCTACAGGTAATGGATCTGGTTTTTTTTCTTTCCATCGTGCATGGTGTTGCGCACCGCCTCTATGCTTTAGCCACCTCATAAGTGTTTGTCTCTTATTGATTACCTGCATGCGATAGATTCCGAGATTATAGTTGTCAGGTTTTTCGTTTCCTGGTCCTTTTGTAACTACCAATGGCCAGGTTATTAGAGGGCTGGGTTCATTTGGCCAACATGTTTGTATTGGTAGTTTAGTAAGGTCTATATCTTCGCCGGACAAAATTACTTCGTGGCAAGGTGCGGAACTCACTCTGCGTGGCTTCATTGTCATGACTTTTTTTAACAAGGGCAACATTTCTATTGCTTCCCGCCAACCTTCTGGAGGTTCAGGTTGTCTCAGGAATGCAAGCGTTTCACCAATATCTTGTAGGTTTGATGGTTCACATCCCATTCCCCATGCAACGCGCTCAACTGTGCCAAATAAATTAACTAACATGGGCATATTGTATGTTTCACCTTTATCATTTTCTACATTTTCAAATAATACAGCAGGTCCATTTTCAGCAATTAATCGGGTTTGAATTTCAGTTACTTCCAATGCTGCAGCAACCGGTGTTTTTGTACGCACCAATCGACCTGAATTTTCAAGGTGATCCATAAATTCCCTCAGTGATCGGTATGCCATCAGATGGACTCCTTTTGCTGTATATTAATCTGTGAAATTCTTTAGCAAAATTTAAGTATATATTCTATTAGGCAGTTTGAGAAAATTTAGTGAGAAGATAGTTATTATTTTTAGGAGATGTTAATGAGCGATGACATTTTATCACAAGAGACTTATTTTGAAGCTAAAAGCTACCCTTTTTTCAGACCTAACTATCCATTTTTATTTGTTGACGGCAAAATTGAGCATCTTAAAGAGACTAGTATTGGGCTTTTGAACTCTCGATTGACAGCCCTTGGAAGCTTACCTTTAAGTAAATTAACCCCTGTTTTAGCCTATGGAGCAAATGCTTCACCTGAAAGATTAATAAAAAAATTCCGGTCTATGCCCGAAAGTGTTGTTATTCCTGTTATTCCGGCTGTTTTAGAAGGTTTCGATATAGTTTTTTGTTGTCACTTTTCAACCTATGGTGCAATTCCGGCCACATTACAAGCTAGTCCCGGAACAAAGATAAATATTGCAGTTAATTACCTTAATGATCAATTGCTCAAAAGAATGACTGAAACAGAAATAAAGGGAGGGAATTATACTTTAGGGCTTTTGCAGAAGGTAGATTTAAAAGTAATGTTAGTTGGTCATTATAGAAATATACTAACTTATTGGTCACACAGAGGCTGTTTATCAAAAGACACTGAGGCTATCGCTCTCAAGTCTGTTTTAGCATCAGGTCGAAAATTTGTAGAGAAAGATGGGAAGGAAATTTTAGATATAGCACAAAATTTATGTCATGTTGACGGACCAATCGAGCCATTTATCAAAAAAATTGTATTGAATCTAAATTATCGTGAAGATATGAACCAGGTTTTGAAAAACTTTGCTAAACCTATGGAATGGCCTTATTTAAAAGTATGATATAATTGTTTATAGATTTTATGCTAAAGCTTTTGCGGCTAAAATGCCGATAAAAATGATTGCCCCTGATAATGAGTTTGCTCGAAACCTAGTGGAACAATTTTTTTCGTTGTTGGGATTTAGCGTTATAGCTTGCCAAGTGAAGTGAATACCGCAGAGTATCAATGCTACCCAGAAAGGCCATTTTAGTTCTGTCAAAATACCACCTAGACTGATTCCGGCAATACTTAAGCAATAAAAAATAAGAACCCACTTGCGCGCTTTTTCTCCCAAAGCTAAAGCTCTTGATTTGACTCCAACTACTGCATCATCTTCTTTATCCTGAGATGCATATATAGTGTCATACCCTAGTGTCCAGAAAACTCCACCTAGATAAAGACATATTGCTGGCCATTCTATACTGCCTGTGCATGCAGCCCAACCTAAAAGTGCTCCCCAATTAAATGCAAAGCCCAAAATTAGTTGAGGCCAATAAGTGATCCGTTTCATTATTGGGTATGCAAAAACTATGATTAACGAAGCTGCACCTAGCCATATTGATAGTGTATTTAGTTGCAGTAGTAAAATTAGACTACCAATAAGCAACATAATCATAAATATAATAGCGCCTTTGACAGATACTTGACCAAGTGGGATTGGACGATTGCGGGTTCGTTTTACATTTGCATCAATTTCTCTATCGAGTATATCGTTATATGTGCAACCTGCACTACGCATTAATATTGCGCCTAAGGCAAATATTGCACAAAGTCGTATATCTGGAAGTCCTTCTGAAGCTAGAGATAAGCTCCACATACATGGCCAAAGAAGTAGCCATGTTCCTATTGGCCGGTCTAGGCGTGCTAATGCAGCAAACGGCTTTAAATACCCCAGTAAAAACCTTACAATTAGGTTTTCGTCAGCAGGCGCATTTACACGATTTGAATTACTTGGGTTTCTAGGCATATGCAATGTGATATCTTAGGTTGATAGCATAAACAAGAGAGATCCTAGATTTACAAGATGTTTTTAAAAAATAAACAAAATAAAATAAGTAATTCGATCAGGATCCGTTTATTTGTGGAAGGGAAGTATGGAAAAGGGTGCCTTCTAGAAATTTCCGAGTCTCAAGTCCATTATCTTAAAAATGTAATGCGTTTAGATGCTGGTAAACAGATTACAGTTTTTAACGGGTTAGATGGAGAATGGCTGGCTACTATTGTTAATTATGAGCGTAAAGGATGTGGTACTATAAAATTATTGGCACTTTCTAAACCTTATGAAGCATCTCCAAATTGTTGGCTATTATTTCCCCCACTTAGATCATTACGAACCGACTATCTAGTCGAGAAAAGTACAGAAATTGGAGTTAGTAAATTAATACCTGTTAAAACAAGTTATTCTCAAATCAGTCGTTTTAATGTTCGACGTCATCGGTCTAACGCAATAGAAGCTTCAGAGCAGTGTGGTCGTTTAGATATTCCATTAATTGAACCATTATTATCGCTTGAAGACGTATTAAGTATGTGGCCTGAATCCCGAATTTTGTTTTTTTGTGACGAAACTGGGGGAGAACCTATACTTAAGGCTTCTTATGGCTGCGCTAAATCTGAATCAGGCTTTGGAGTTTTAGTTGGTCCAGAGGGTGGTTTCACCATATCTGAGCGTATTAAACTAAAAAAACAACCGTTCGTTCGTGTGGTTTCTCTTGGTTCTTTTAAATTAAGAACTGAGACCGCAGCTATAGCTGCACTCAGCGCAATCTTTGCCTCAAAAGATTATAATAATTCATAGTTTTTTCTAATGCTTGCCGCGAGGTTACAATGAGCGTATCAAATAGGCTATATTAACTGCGTATAAACAATATATCAGCGACAAATGACGGTAATTTAATGGATGTTAAACCAACTGATAATAATGAGATAGTTACAGATGTTAAAGACTTAGTGGCGTATTTAGAGTCAGGAAGTAAACCCTATGATGCTTGGCGAATAGGAACCGAGCACGAAAAATTTGGATATAGACTGACTGACCTTCGCCCATTGCCATATGATGGCAATGATGGAATTAAGGCCTTATTGAATGGTCTCACACGATTCGGATGGTCTCCCCAGTATGAGAATAAAGATGTTATTGCACTAATTAAAGAAGGTGCTTCTGTATCTCTAGAGCCGGGCGGTCAGCTGGAGCTATCTGGAGCACCTCTACCTAATCTACACCGTACATGCGATGAATTACATAACCATCTTGACCAGGTATCTGAGGTGGCAAAAGAGTTAGGTGTTGGTTTTCTAGGTATAGGCTTTCAGCCAAAATGGGAGAGGGCAGATATAGATTGGATGCCAAAAGGGCGCTATAAAATTATGCGGGACTATATGCCAAAAAAAGGTGCCCTTGGTCTTGATATGATGACGCGTACGGCAACAGTTCAGGTAAACTTAGATTTTGAAAATGAACAGGATATGGTTAGAAAAATGCGAGTTAGTCTTGCATTACAACCAATATCTACAGCCCTTTTTGCTAATTCACCATTTAAATCTGGTAAACCAAATGGTTTTTTGAGTTACCGCAGCCGCATCTGGATGGATACAGACCCAGATAGATGTGGAATGTTAGATTTTGTTTTTAATGAAGATATGGGTTTTGAGGCCTATGTTGAGTATGCTCTAGATGTGCCAATGTATTTTGTGTATCGAGATGGTCGTTATATAGATGCAAGTGGCCAGTCATTTCGAGATTTTTTAAAAGGAAGACTACCTTCCCTTCCAAATGAACAGCCAACATTAAAGGATTGGGATGATCACCTAACTACATTGTTTCCAGAAGTAAGAATGAAACGTTATATAGAAATGAGAGGAGCTGACGGTGGTCCTTGGGGCAGACTTTGCGCCTTGCCGGCCCTTTGGGTGGGCTTATTGTATGATGCTGCAGCTTTGAATCAGGCAGAAAACTTAGCTGGGCAGTTTAGTGCTGCCGATCGAAGGTATTTGAGAGAGGAAGTGCCCCGTACAGCTTTATCTACAAAAGTAGCTGGGAGTAATGTTCGTGAATTTGCTATTGAAATGCTTAAAATTTCTTCTTTAGGTTTGAAGAATCGTTCTATACAGGGCATGTATGACCCAGATGAACGTGGCTATTTAACTTGTCTTAAAGATATTGCTGAGTCTGGTCGTACGCCAGCAGAGGAAATGCTCGACGCTTGGGCTGGTCGTTGGGAGAAGAAAGTAGAGCCAGTGTTTTCAGAATTTGCTTATTAAAGCTTGATTTTTTATGTATTTGTACCGCCAACTGTTATTCCATTAACATGAATAGTCGGAAGTCCTACTCCTACAGGTACTCCTTGACCAGCTTTCCCGCATGTTCCAATGCCAGGGTCTAGTTCAAAATCGTTACCGACGGATACAACTTTGGTGAGAACATCAGGTCCATTTCCAATAAGACTTGCTCCTTTAACAGGAGCAGTAATTTTTCCATTCTCAATTAAGTATGCCTCTGAAGCAGAAAAAACAAATTTCCCTGAAGTAATATCTACTTGCCCACCGCCAAAGTTAACAGCATAAAGCCCTTTTTTGACTGATTTAATCATTTCCTCAGGAGATTCGTTTCCACCAAGCATAAATGTATTAGTCATTCTAGGGAGTGGTTGATGAGCGTAACTTTGACGACGACCGTTTCCTGTGGGGTCCATTTTCATGAGTCGAGCATTCATACGATCTTGAATATACCCCTTTAAAATCCCATCTTCTATTAGTGTAGTTCGCCCTGTGGGTGTCCCTTCATCATCTATTGTTAATGAACCTCGCCTATCAGCTATTGTACCATCGTCTATAACTGTAACTCCGGGTGCAGCCACACGTTGACCAAGTAAACCGGAAAAAGCGCTTGTTTTTTTCCTATTAAAATCACCTTCGAGTCCATGACCAACAGCTTCATGTAATAATATGCCTGGCCACCCAGGTCCAAGTATAATTGGCATTTCACCTACTGGAGCAGCAATAGAGGTAAGTTTTGCTTCGGCTTGGCGCCATGCCTCTTCTACTTGTGGTTTCCAATTCTTTGGATCTAAAAATTTTGAATAGCTAACCCTACCTCCAGTACCGTAGCTCCCTGTTTCTTGACGTGAACCATCACTAGCAATAATTGAGATATTAATTCTAACTAGTGGGCGTACATCTGAGGCATGGCTTCCATCACCCCTAATTAACCTTATAGCTTGCCAGCTGCCAGTTAAGGATATCATCACTTGTTGTACTCTAGGATCTAAATCCCTAGCATAGGCATCTATCGCTGATAAGCTTTCTACCTTATAGGCAAAATCACTATCATTAAGTGGATTTTTGCTCGTGTAAAGCTCGTGATTTACACTTGCGGGCGGTAGAGCCAATTCCCCGTGATAACCTTTACATGCAGATTTTACAGTTTGTGCGGCTCTTTTTAGTGCTGACTCAGAAAGATCAGATGCGTGGGCAAAACCAGTGCATTCATCAGCTACAGCACGAAGACCAAAACCCTGAGATGAATCAAAACTTGCTTCTTTCAACTTGCTATCATCAAAACTAAAACTTTCACTTTGATGATATTCTAAAAACAACTCACCATCGTCAGCGCTATTAAGAGCATCAATAGTAAGTTTTTCAGCAGCTGTTTGATCTAGTTCTGCAGTTTCAAAAAAAAGCTTAGAAGTAACTGAGTCATGAGTCATAAATGATCCAATACTATGTCCTAGAGATTAGTAAGACATTTCGTGATAAGATTAAGTTATACTTAGATTATATGGTAATTAAGCTTTAATATAACAAATTTAGTTAGTTTGTAGTCATCTTTAAAAAATCTAATGGGTAATAGGAAAAATTTCTGGGCGCGACATTACGTCGCAATTACTAATACTATTTAAATTTATGACTAAAAAAAACATTATTTACGATTATTTCCAGTAAGTTACATGTATACTTAAGTTTAATGATTTAGTTATACAGAAATTTTATTATTTTGATTTAGTTATGGGTCCGTTGCCCCTTTTGTACCTGTAGTTTAGATATCCAGTCTGTTTCATTTAGGTAAACATTACTTATGTTTATTGTTATATATTATATGGTAAGTAGGTGGGTATATTTGTATTAAACTATGAACATAGTTGGGCGTATTTATTGGAGAAGATAGAGTGATATTAAAAAAAGTTTTTAGCGCCATCGGAGCTACTATTTTAATAGGCATTTCTGTTATTAGTTCGGTCAAGGCTCAAGTAGCCGAGGATTGGCAGTTAGGCTTCCAAGATCCGGCTACTCCAGTAATGGAACGAATAGTTAGTTTCAATGATATTTTGTTCTGGATGTGTGTTGTAATTTCGCTTTTTGTCTTTGTTCTTCTGGGTATTGTAATATTTAAGTTTAACCGAAAAGCTAACCCTAATCCAACCAAGAGGTCTCATAACACGGTTCTAGAAATCCTTTGGACAGCAATTCCAGTTGTAATTTTAGTTGCAATTGCAATTCCTTCACTTCGCCTACTTTATTATCAAGATCGTGCGGTTGATGCTGAGATGACTATTAAAGCTATAGGGCATCAGTGGTATTGGACTTATGAATACCCTGATATAGGTGATGACGTTGCAATTGATGCCGTGATGATTCCTGAAGAGGAACTGGAGGAGGGGCAGTATAGGCTATTGGAAACAGATGAAAGAGTAATTGTTCCAGTGGATACTACCATAAGAATGTTGGTGACTGCAGATGATGTGATTCATGCTTGGGCTGTTCCAGCTTTTGGGGTGAAAATAGATGGTATCCCAGGTAGAGTTAATGAAACGTGGTTCAGGGCGACCAAAGAGGGAGTGTTCTACGGGCAATGCTCTGAACTTTGTGGTGCATATCATGCTTTTATGCCCATAGCAGTTGAAGTCGTTTCTAAAGAAAAGTATGCAGAGTGGGCAGAAAAAGCTCCAGAAATATATGGCGAGAAAATGCCTGAAAAACCTTCAAATTTAGCCTTAGCTGAACCACAATAGAGACTGGTTGGGAGATATAAAAATGGGTTATGGATCAGCAGAAAATCATTCAGAGCATTCCTCACACCATACGCCAAGTGGAATTTTACGGTGGGTTTATTCAACTAACCATAAAGACATCGGAACCATGTATATGGTATTCGGACTGATTGCGGGGATTATTGGTACTGCACTATCTTTATTAATTAGAATGGAGCTAATGGAGCCGGGATTACAATTTTATAGCGAAGATCCCCGCCAATATTCTGTGTTTGTTACTGCGCACGGTCTTATAATGGTTTTCTTTATGATCATGCCTATTTTTATTGGGGGGTTTGGCAACTGGTTTGTGCCATTGATGATAGGTGCACCAGATATGGCATTCCCAAGAATGAACAACATTAGTTTTTGGTTGATTGTACCAGCATTTATACTTCTTTTGGTCTCTATGTTTGTCCCGTCAGCTGCCGGAATAGGTGTAGGAGGCGGGTGGACAATCTATGCTCCACTTTCAACATCAGGTCAGCCTGGTCCTGCTATGGACCTAGCCATTTTCTCATTACATCTTGCTGGAGCCTCTTCGATCCTTGGTGCTATAAATTTTATAACCACCATTCTTAACATGCGCGCGCCAGGCATGACTTTACATAAAATGCCTTTATTCTCTTGGTCAGTTTTAGTCACAGCATTCTTATTATTATTGTCATTGCCTGTATTAGCTGGGGCCATAACGATGTTGTTGACTGATAGAAATTTTGGCACAGCATTTTTTGATGCTGCAGGTGGCGGAGATCCTGTTTTATATCAACACCTTTTTTGGTTTTTTGGTCATCCTGAAGTTTATATCTTAATTCTCCCAGGCTTTGGAATCTTGAGCCATATAGTTTCAACGTTTTCTCGTAAACCTATCTTTGGTTACCTCGGGATGGCTTATGCCATGTGTGCAATAGGATTTATTGGATTTGTTGTCTGGGCGCATCATATGTACACTGTAGGTCTTGATGTAGATACTCGGGGATATTTCATCGCAGCAACTATGGTTATAGCTGTACCAACTGGAATTAAAATTTTTAGTTGGATAGCTACAATGTGGGGGGGGTCAGTAGAGTTTAAAACTCCAATGCTTTGGGCGTTTGGCTTTATTTTTCTCTTTACAGTAGGGGGTGTGACCGGGGTTGTTCTTTCCAATGCAGGTGTAGATACAGCACTTCATGACACATATTATGTTGTAGGGCACTTTCATTATGTGCTTTCGCTTGGGGCTGTATTTATGATATTTGCAGCTTTCTACTACTGGATAGGAAAGATGTCAGGGCGCCAGTATCCAGAGTTATTAGGNAAAATTCATTTCTGGATTACCTTTATTGGCGTCAACCTAACTTTTTTCCCTATGCACTTTTTGGGCGCAGCTGGAATGCCTCGTAGGTATGTTGATTACCCGGATGCATTTGCAGGTTGGAACATGGTTGCGTCCATTGGTAGTTATATCTCTGGTGCGGGGCTGATTTTATTTCTCATTATTTTGTATGTTACTTTTAGACATGGAAAGAAATGTGGTGACAACCCATGGGGTGAAGGCGCAACTACTTTAGAATGGACTATAAGCTCGCCTCCACCTTTCCATACATTTGAAAAATTACCGAGAATTAAGTAATTGTCTATTCTTTAGTAAGGAGCGCCTATTGAGCGACTTAGCATCAAAAGGTTATGAGGATCAGGCAGCCAGTGAAGCGTTACCTGTTGTAGCCTCTGTTAGAGACTTGATTAGCTTACTAAAACCTAGAGTAATGTCTCTGGTTGTTTTTACTGGTCTTGTGGGCTTACTTCTTGCTCCAGATTCAATCCATCCTGTATTGGCAGTTGTTGCTGTGATATGTATCGCTGTTGGAGCAGGTGCTTCCGGTGCTATTAACATGTGGTATGATCGTGATATTGATGCTGTTATGGCACGAACAAAATCCCGTCCAATTCCATCTGGTCGAATAGAGCCAGAGGTCGCTCTTGGGTTTGGTATTTCTCTATCTCTAGGTTCAGTTATGTTAATGGGTCTTGCTGTTAATTGGGTTGCAGCAGGNCTCTTAGCTTTCACAATTTTTTTCTACATTATTATATACACAATAGTGTTGAAAAGACGTACACCACAAAACATTGTAATTGGTGGTGCATCTGGTGCCTTTCCACCAATGATTGGTTGGGCGGCTGTAACAGGTGATATATCTCTTGCCTCAATTATTTTGTTTGCAATAATCTTCCTATGGACGCCCCCACACTTTTGGGCGTTAGCACTTTATCGCTGTGAAGATTATGAAAAAGCAAACATACCTATGCTTCCAGTTATCTCTGGCAAAAAAGTTACACGTTGGCATATTTTTTTATACACCTTGGCATTAGTGCCCGTGACGCTAGCACCTAATCTAATCGGATTGTCAGGATTAATTTATGGAGTCAGCGCCCTATTTTTNGGATTAATTTTTGTAGTTTTATCTATTGCAACACTCAAGGAAAGCGGAGTGAAAAATGCCCGCCGGCTTTTCCCCTTTTCAATACTTTACTTGTTTCTTTTATTTGTATTTTTAATTATTGACCAAGTTTGGTCATATAGTTTTTGAAGGAATAAATAGCAAATGCCATTGCATAACCTTCATAGACGCCGCCGAATGCGAAACCTTGGTCTTGCTGGGTTTTTACTTNTTNTAGCAGTTATATTTTTTAGTGTGACATTAGTAAAGTTTGGGAGTTAATTTTAAAATGCTTACNAAACAGCGAAAAAAATTAATTACGCTGGTAGCATTGAGCGGAATTCTTGTAGGTATGGGAAGTCTTGTAGCTGCAGCCCAACCATTATATGAAATNTTTTGCCAAATTACCGGATATGGAGGNACNACCCAAACAAGTGATCAGAGATCTTCAGCTATAGGGGAAAGGGAAATAGTCGTACAGTTTAATGCAGATGTAGCTGGTGATTTACCCTGGAAGTTTAAGCCAGATCAACGGGAAATAAGACTAAAAGTAGGTGAGAATAAGCTAGCTTTTTATTCAGCTACAAATTTATCCGGAGAACCAGTAATTGGATCNGCCACATTTAATGTCACTCCGCAAAAAGCTGGGTTATATTTTAATAAGATTGACTGTTTTTGCTTCGAAGANCAGCTTTTGCTGCCTGGNCAGACTTTAGAAATGCCAGTAACTTTTTTTGTAGATCCTGATATTGATAATGATAATAATTTAGATGAAGTTAGAACCATAACTCTTTCATATACTTTTTTTGATCTTGGTACAGAATACCGTGAAAGATATTTGGATGAACGTAATACAGAATTAACAAGATACCAGAAGGGTAAAGCAGTGTTAAACTGATTGCCGNCTTNGGGATTTTAATGAAAGTTTTAGATGAATATAAAGAGGTATAGGCGATGAGTGACGTATCGCATGNAAATACTGATCATCAAGGTAAGGATCANGACTATCANTTGGTAGACCCAAGTCCTTGGCCTGCACTTGGAGCTCTTGCGGGTGGANTTTTATTGGGCGGAGCTGTGCTATATTTTCATACCGAACAATTTTGGATGATGATTATTGGATTTGTCCTTACCATTATCACTATGAGGGGGTGGTGGCGTGATGTGGTNCGTGAGGGACATGAACGCGGAGATCATACGCCAGTTGTTCAGCGTGGGNTNCGTTTTGGTATGATCCTTTTTATAGCATCAGAAGTGATGTTTTTTGCAGCATTTTTCTGGGCCTTTTTTAATGCTTCATTAATGCCTACTGAGTTTACTGATTTTACTTGGCCTCCAGCTGATATTGAGTTGATCCCAGCTTGGGAACTACCATTCTTTAATACACTCTTACTATTAACTTCCGGCGCTACATGTACGTGGGCACATCATGCCTTAAAGCATAATAATCAGAAGCATTTGATTTGGGGGCTCGCACTTACAGTTGCTCTTGGCATCATATTTTTATGCGTCCAAGGTTACGAATATGCACATGCAGCATTCGGTTTTAGGGAGGGTATCTATCCGTCAACCTTCTTTATGGCTACTGGATTTCACGGGTTTCACGTAACAGTTGGTGCAATATTCTTGGGAGTATGCCTTATTAGAGCTATAAAGGGGCAGCTTAAACCCAATCAACATATTGGTTTTGAGGCAGCCGCTTGGTACTGGCATTTTGTTGATGTAGTATGGCTTTTCCTTTTCATTTGGATTTACTGGTGGGGTGGCGCTTAGTAGCGCTTGATTTAATTTTCGTGAATCTACAAAGTGAGGCTAGGCTATCGACTCATAAAACAGGTTTATGTCGTAAATGGCTTAGTTGTGGAATTGGAAAACTATTCTCTGGTTTCCTTTTAGTAAAAAAAGTTTGCCAAGCATGTGGGCTCAATTTAAATCAACATGATTCTAGGGACGGACCTATATTTTTTGTTNTGTCTGTAGTTGGTTATGTAATTATTATTTTAGCAATGTCTGTTGAACTATCATATGAACCAGTTTATTGGGTTTATTTAGCTGTTTGGATGCCTGTAATTTTAATTAGTACAATTGGTCTTTTACGCCCAGTAAAAGGTATAATAATAGGTTTGCAGTATAAATATCGGGTAAATCAAAATTTTGAGAACTAGAACGAAAGTCTCTGGTATGCGAGAAAGAAACTGGCTAATATTTTTTGCTATTCCAGGAGTTATACTTCTTCTAGCTCTTGGGTCTTGGCAAACTTATAGGCTATTTTGGAAACTTGAACTAAATAATTTTCGATCTGAACAAGTTGATTCTCAACCTGTAATGCTCCCGAAGGAAATAGTAGATAAAGATAATTGGAATTTTCGCCCAGTATATGTTGATGGTCAATTTCAGCATGAACATGAAATTTATCTAGCTGCAAGATCTTTTCGTAGCCAAGTCGGGTATCAAATAATCACACCATTGGAAACTTTAGATGGACGAATAATTTTAATAAACCGAGGGTGGGTTCCTGAATCTAAGAAAGACCCAGTGACAAGGCTAGAAGGGCAGGTGTCAGGAGTTACCAGGGTTAATGGTCTTATTACCTTTGGGCAAACTGATAGCTTTATGAAGCCTGAAAATCGTCCTATTGAGAACATATGGTTTTGGATAGATCTTGATAGAATTTCTTTAACGCTGAATATTCCTAAACAAAACTTTATAATTGATATGAAGGTTTCAAAATCTAGTAATACTCTCCCAATAGGTGGGCAAACTAGAATTGAAATGCGTAATGAGCACTTTCAGTACGCTATNGTATGGTTCCTTCTTGCTGTCGCTCTAGCTGTAATTACATATATCATTCGGCGCCGTGCCAAAAGTGAAATAAAAAAGGAATAAATTAATTTAACTTTCCANCGCCCGATAAAGCTAATATTTATNAATACTATTGAATTTTGAAGGCATTAATTTTTATGGATTATGTTAGTTCAAGAGACCCTCATGCAGTCACATTCTCATTTGAGCATGTCCTTTTAGATGGACTGGCGCGTGATGGTGGGCTGTATTTACCTAAATCGTGGGAAAACTTATCTTCAGTTGTTAGTAACCTTGTTGAATGTAATTATGCAGACTTAACTGCTGAAATTATGGACCCTTACACNGGCTCTAGTTTTAATAAAAAACAATTAAGACACATTGCCCATCAGTCATACAAAAATTTTTCTCATCCATTAATTGCCCCCTTAGTTCAGNTAGAAGANAATTTATGGATTATGGANTTATTNCATGGACCAACATTAGCTTTTAAAGACTTTGCTTTGCAAATCGTTGGCAAATTATTTAGTACATTATTACAAGAAAAAAATGAACACATAACTGTGATTGGAGCAACATCTGGTGATACAGGGTCGGCAGCTATAGAATCGTTACGTGGGTTGCCAAATATTTCAATATTTATCCTATACCCTGAAGGACGCATCTCAGAAGTACAGCGTCGTCAAATGACTACTGTGAAGGATGAAAATGTTCATAGTATTGCGGTGCAAGGTAGCTTTGATGATTGTCAAAGTCTTATTAAGGAACTTTTTCAAGATTTGAAATTTAGAGAAGAAATGAAATTAGGTGCAGTTAACTCCATTAATTGGGGACGTATTTTGGCACAAACAGCTTATTACTGGTACGCTCAGACTATACTGAAGAAGAAAGGCTACGAAAATATTTCTTTTGTAGTTCCTACTGGAAATTTTGGTAATGTTTTCGCAGGCTGGGTTGCCGTCCAGTCCGGTCTAAAGACTCAAAAATTAATTGTTGCAACAAATGAAAATGATATTTTACCAAGATTTTTTAATACAGGTAGGTATAAAAAAAATACTGTAATTTCAACTTTAAGTCCTAGTATGGATATTCAAGTTGCCAGTAATTTTGAGAGGCTGCTTTACTATATTTTGCATTGTGACGCTCTCCTAGTTAGAGATAAGATGCAAGCTTTATCAAATAATAGTGGATTTTCANTAAATTCCCTGCAAGGNATTAGTGGCAGAGAAATGTTTATAGGAAAGTCAATTAGTGATAAAGAAACTTTAGATACTATATCTCGNATCTATTCAGAAACTGGAATGTTGATTGACCCTCATACAGCAACAGCAGTTGCTGCAGCCGATGTTTTGAAAGAAAGAAATGGAAAATTCTATAATCCAATAGTTTGTCTTTCTACTGCTCATCCAGCTAAATTTCCTCTAGCTGTTGAAAAGGCAACTGGTGTTAAACCAGCTTTACCAGACAAAATTTCTGATCTCATGGATCGTAAGGAACGAATTATTCAATTACCAAATGATTTAATTAAATTAAAAGAGTTTATTAGCGTTCATAGCTCAAAGAAGTAATAAAAAATAACAAAGGGGTAAAAGGATTGGAAGCAGAGAACACCATGCTTAGAAATGGTTTGTGCGTAGTAAGCGAGNCTATGGATAGTGTTGAGACAGTATCTNTTGGGATTTGGGTAAATGTAGGAGCCCGAGACGAAGATGCAAAGATAAATGGTATTTCTCACTTGCTAGAGCACATGGCATTTAAAGGTACCTCAAAACGGACTGCTAGGGTCATTGCGGAAGAAATAGAGGCAGTGGGGGGGCATCTCAATGCTTACACTTCTAGAGAGCAGACAGCTTACTATGCCAAAGTAATGAAAAATGATNTTGACCTTGCTATAGATATACTCTCAGATATTTTATTGAATAGCATCTTTGAGTCTGATGAATTATCCCGCGAAAAGGCGGTAATTCTCCAAGAAATTGCGCAGGTTCAAGATACTCCAGATGATCAGNTTTTCGATTTTTTTCAGGAAANAGNATANCCAGACCAAGCACTTGGTCGNACTATNCTTGGGTCAGCAGANCAAGTATCTAAATATAATCGAGAGACATTATTGNATTATATGAGTAAAAACTATTCTCCAGATCGTATGGTAATTTCTGCTGCAGGTGCTGTTAATCATGATTCNCTTGTATCNNTAGTAGAATCTAAATTTGGACACCTTACAGGAAATCAATCCCAACANCGTACCGAAGCAAAATATGTAGGAGGAAAAAAACTTGTTTCTAGAGATCTTGAGCAGGTTCATTTAACAGTAGGCTTTGATAGTTTGTCTNTTGATGATCAAGATTTTTATGCGCTTCAGATATTTTCCACCNTACTAGGCGGAGGAATGTCTTCTAGGCTTTTNCAAGAAGTAAGGGAACGTCGTGGNTTAGCTTACTCAGTTTTTACATTTACGTCTGCTTACTTAGATGGGGGTAGTTTTGGGGTATATGTAGGAGCTAGCAGTGATCAGTTAAAAGACCTTGTAAATGTATTGGCAGAACAAATGCGCTCCAGTGGAACTGATATAACTATCAATGAAACAGATCGTGCCCGTGCTCAATTAAAATCAAGTCTTTTAATGTCACTTGAGTCTACTTCCTCTCGATGTGAAAGACTAGCNCGTCAAACCTTAATTTTTGGNAAGCCAATTTCTATTNCAGATATGATTAGACAATTAGACANAGTGTCAGTTGAAGATATANAAAATATTGCTGAACGANTTATTTTTGCTAGTGCANCATCAACTGCTATATTGGGNCCNATTGATATTAGTGAAACTTCTGCTTTTGTTGATGCTGCTTTTGGGTCTAATTAAATNCTGTNCNATTTAACCCAANGTATTTAATGAGATGAGAGGTAATGCAACTAAATAAAAAAATTACTAATTATGGTTATTTCAGAGATACATTATCTGGACCTAATATTTTTCTTAGGCGCCCCCACGCGAAAGATTGGAAAGAGTGGGCAGAGCTGAGGTCAGATTCTCAGTCATTTTTAAGACCTTGGGAACCAGCTTGGACACCTGGGGCCTTATCACGTAGTGAGTTTCGCCAAAGAATTAGACAGCAAAGGAGGTTAATTGATAGCAAGCAAGCTTATCCCTTTTTTATTTTTCGAAAAAAAGATAATTGTATATTAGGTGGGATAACAATCTCAAACATTCAGCGTGGAGTTTCGAAATCTGGTACTATAGGCTATTGGATTGGAGAAAAACATTCCCGTCATGGTTACATGAAGGAGGGATTATCTTGTGTTTTGTCATTCTTATTTTCTGAGTTAGAGTTACATCGTGTACAAGCCTTCTGCATGACGAAAAATATTTCTAGTAAAAACCTATTGGAAAACTTAGGATTCAGACTTGAGGGTGAAATAAGAGATTGTTTGTATATAAATGATCGTTGGGAAGATCATTTATTATACAATATTCTTTCAACTGATTGGAGTTTGATGTTAAAAAAAGGGAGTGCAAACTTTCTTTAGGGAATCAGTTCATTACTAAAAACTTATAATGCCCCAGTCTTATGCGCGCCCTAGATCACCAGATATTTTTTCAAGATCAATCCCAATACGTTGGGCTGACATCTCCCACTTTATATGGTTTTGAGTTCTAAATACTAGTTCACAATCTGCTGGTGCGGTTAGCCAACCATTGGTGAGTATTTCATCATCGAGCTGACCCTCATTCCATCCTGCATAACCAAGGGCGAGAATACTGTTTTTGGGTCCATGACCCTCTGCAATAGACTTAATTATATCTAGAGTGCCTGTCAGCGCAAATTTCTCATCTACTACTAGTGTAGANTCATGAATATAGTCAGTTGAATGTAATACAAAGCCTCGAGCAGATTCGACGGGACCACCAAAGTAAATATGTATTGGGTTATCTACCATGTTATCAACGCCAAGTTGATTTATTAAGTCTCTAAATTTTATGTTTTCGGCAGGTTTATTTATAACAATACCCATAGCGCCATCTTTAGAATGCGCACATATATATATTACAGCTCGAGTGAATCTTGGGTCTGGCATGTGTGGTGTAGCTACCAAAAGTTGCCCAACTAGCGAGATTTCTTCCTGGATCATATTTTAATAACCGTTTTATATATAAAGGTCACTTTAGCATGTTAGAAAGTTTTGTGTTAAGATACTTTTATAATTAATATGTTTCCCCTCTCATAATTTGTGCCAGCTTGATTCTTAAGTCATATTTAGTATCCGGGTCTGTCATAATTCTTTGATGAGTGGATTACAAACTACCCAAAATAATAATAGAATTAAGCGAAGGAGATTTAATATGGCAATAAGTGTGGGAGATAAAATTCCATCAACAAGCTTCAAACAATTTGGAGATGACGGATTAAAAGATGTAGGGACAGAGGAATATTGTAAAGGTCGTAAGGTAGTAATTTTTGCAGTGCCAGGGGCATTTACCCCCACTTGCTCAGCACAGCATTTGCCGAGTTTTCAAAATAACGCTGAAGCTCTTCTAAGTAAGGGTGTTGACGCAATAGCTTGTGTATCAGTAAACGATGCTTTTGTTATGCAAGCGTGGGGAGATTCACAAAAGGTAGGTAGCAATATAGACATGTTAGCTGATGGTAATGGAGAGTTTGCTCGTGCCACTGGTTTGACTCTTGATGGAACAGGCTTTGGTCTCGGTGAGAGAACAACAAGGTTTTCTATGCTNATTGAAGATGGGGTTGTGACACAATTGAATGTAGAAGATAATCCCGGTGAACTCAATGTTTCAAGTGCTGAGTATCTACTTGAAAATATATAAACAGTGTTCTATGGCTAATTAATATTATGGTCCAGAGCAAAAACTCTGGACCATAATTTGCTTTCAGCTATCGTGATCATTATTNTTAGCTAAATCGATCGCATTCTGAGCAAGTTTATCCGCTTCTTCGTTACCTGGGTTTCCTGAGTGTCCTTTTACCCAATGCCAGCTTACTTGGTGTATATCTAATGCGGACTCTAAGCGTATCCACAAATCAAGATTTTTAACTGGTTTACGTGCAGATGTTTTCCATTTATTTTTTTTCCACTTAGATATCCAAACTGTTATTCCATCTCTAACATATTTACTATCAGTAAATAGATTTATCTTACTAGGTCGATTAAGTGCTTCAAGAGCCTCTATTGCTGCTGTTAGTTCCATGCGATTATTTGTAGTTTTCTGGTTATTTCCACTAAGAATTTTTTTATGACCTTTATACTCTAGCACAGCTCCCCACCCCCCGGGTCCTGGGTTTCCACTACAAGCTCCATCTGTATATATTACTATCACTTCTTCCGCTATTAAATTAGATTTAGACATTATATTCCGTAAATACTGGCATTTTTAATAGATTGGTGAAAACGTAATTTATGAACATATTCTATAGGGTCCTTAGGTTTTACAAGAGCTCCTTCAACAACGTTCAGCCAGTCAAATAAACGAGTAGTCAGAAATCGGAGTGCTGCTCCCCTTGCTAACATTGGAAGTGCACTAAGTTCTGATGGAGTTAGGGGTCTTCTATTGTTATATGCTAAAGTCATACTTTTTGCTTTATGCCTATTGAAGCTAAAGTCACTTTCAAAACACCAAGCATTTAAGCAAATAGCCAAATCGTAAGCAAAAAAATCATTACATGCAAAATAAAAGTCAATCAAACCAGTTAGTTGATTGTCCTTAAAAAAAACATTATCTGGAAAAAGATCTGCATGTATAACCCCTTTAGGGAGGTCATCTGGCCAAAACTCTTTTAAATAATCAATCTCTGATCGTATTAATTTTGTTAGACCAGGAGTAATATGATCTGCTTTGTCCTCAACTAATAAAAATAATTTCTCCCATCCATCTCTAGAAAGTGAGTTTTTTCTTCGAGCACTATAGTTACTTCCGTTTATGTGCAGATCAGCCAGACCCAGACCAACATTTTTGCAATGGGATAAATTAGGACTTGTAGGAGAAACTCCACTCAGAAAACTAGTTATTGCAGCTGGTTTTCCGCAAAGTGACCTTAAAACATTTCCATCCAGTCCATGAATTGGTGTTGGACAAGGAACATTTTTTGCAGCTAGATGTTCCATTAGACCTAAAAAAAATGGTAAGTCTCCTAGTGCAACTCTTTTTTCATAGAGTGTAAGAATATATGGACCTCGTTCAGTAAATAGTAGGAAGTTTGAATTTTCAACACCTTCTGCTATTCCTTTACAGCTCACCGCTGTCCCTATCTCATAATCTTGAAGGAACTCTGCTAACTGTGAGTCTGAAATTTCTGTGTATACTGCCATAAGACCCTATTTTTAATAGCTCTTTGTAGAGTATAATTATCTCCAACTATTTTATAGTTTAGTTAGTTAAAGTATTATCAATTATATTTTAGCTAAAACGCAATTTATAAGATAGAAGCTAAAAAATTCTNTTTTTNGTTATTAGCTAACTCCATAAANNAAAAATAATTTAGGAAAAATAAATNAGTNCCTTAGCAACAAGANNTAGTCCTAATCTATTTAAATGATATTTAGGTTTGTTAGAAATATAGAAGTTAGATTGGAAATATAGAAGTTAGATTGGAAATATAGAAGTTAGATTGGAAGTAGAGTGTTATTTANATTAATGCAATCTTTCCCTTATTGTATTAATAGAATTTTTAATTAACGTCTCTGATTGCGCTTCGGTAAGGCTTTCATTGATTATTACAGTGGCCGCTCGCACTGCTAAGGTTGCTGCTTCGCGTCGGACAGCCGCTAATGCTTCTTCTTCTGCGTGCTTAATTCTTTGTGCAGCTAACTCACTNCGTCTTTTTAAAGTATTATCAAGTGCTTCCTTTGCGCGCTCAGCTTCTCTCAATGCTTCATTACGTGCTTGCTCAACTATTTTTTGNGCCTCGNCCTCTGCTTCAATTCTTCTAGCTTCATAATCGGCTAACAGAGTTTGTGCTTCCTCTCTAAGNCNATGAGCTTCATTAATCTCATCTTGTATTGAAATTGCGCGCTCATCTAATTTCCCTACAACTGCACCCCATATTTTTCTTCCGAAGGCTAAAATAAATACTCCAAACGATACAGCTACCCATATTTTTGAATCCCCTTCAAAAATTATTGGTAGTACGATAGCTATAGCTATGGCCAGAACTGCATCAGGGTTACGTTTAATCTTATCAAGCATCAGCTGACCCCTTAGCGGCTTTATTTAATGCAGCAGAAATTTGCTNATCATCAGCAGCTAGCCCCGTTAATTTAACAGTTATATCTTTTGTAACTTCTGCAGCTACGTCTCGTACACTATCAAGTGCTGCTTGACGTGCACTGGCTATGCGATCTTCTGCCTTTTCTGATTCAGCTATAAGCTCTGCTTCGAGTTTTGAACGTTTTAGTTCAGCCTCTTCTGCTACTTTTGCTGACATTTCTGTTGCTATAGCGTGAGCTTTTGATCTTGCTTCCTCAAGGGCTTTTTCATATGCATTAAGTGCTGCATTGGCCTCATCTCGAAGCCTCTCAGCTTCACGCAAGTCCCCATCAATTTTTGTTTGTCGATCTTCTAGCGTACGGCGTACCTTTGGTAATGCTACACCCCACATAAGGATTAGTAGCACCACAAATGTGATAGCCAGCCATACGATCTGCGACAACCATGTCGCTGAGTCGAGTTGAGGCATTGAACATCCTTTGTCGGTGGTTGGTACGGCGTGTGCCGCACCAGATTCCACCGTTCAGAGAATCAGTTAAGGCCACCGCCCAAGATTAAGAAGGCGATTAACAATGCAAATAATGCTATCGCTTCTGTTAATGCAAATCCTAGCAAAACTGTACCAAATACCTTAGGTCCAGCTGCTGGGTTTCGCAAGTAACCTTGCACGTAATTTCCAAAAATATTTCCTATACCGACGCCCACCCCGGCGAGTGCTACTACGGCGAGGCCACCACCTATAAACATACCTGCATTTGCAATTTGCTTGGCCGCTTCAACATCCATAGTCTGGATTCCTTCTGGTGTTTTATTGGTTGATCAATATTATTAATTCCCTTCCATCAAAACCACAAGCTTTAGTGACCTGGATGAAAGGCGTCGTTAAGATAAAGGCACGAGAGAATAGTAAAAACATACGCTTGTAAAATAGCTACTACTACTTCTAGCCCTGTTAGCGCTACCGTAATTAAAATTGGTAGAACTCCTGCAGCACCTAACACTAAGACAAAGCCGCCAAAAACTTTTAGCATTGTATGGCCAGCCATCATATTAGCGAAGAGGCGTAAACTTAGGCTAATTGGTCTAACAAAGTAACTTATAACCTCTATTATTATTAAAAGGGGCAACAGAAATATAGGTGCTCCCTCTGGTATAAAAAGTTTTAAAAATTTTGGTCCATTAGCAGCGAAACCTATTACGGTAACGCCTAAGAAAACCACAAGGGCAAGTATGAATGTTACCACAATATGGCTAGTAAAAGTAAAAGAATAGGGGATCATCCCTAATAAATTACCAAATAACAAAAACATAAACATTGTAAAAACAAATGGGAAGTAGATACGCCCTCGCGGACCAACATTATCNCGAATCATGTCNGATATAAATCCGTAGCTAAGTTCAGCTATGCTTTGTANNCGACCTGGAACTAAGGCCTTATGTCGCATGCCAGCTAGCATTAAGAGTGTCACTACTGCNACAGTAATTGCCATAAANAGCGAAGAGTTTGTGAATGATAGGTTGGCCGAGCCAGCCTGAATATCCACAATCGGTTTTACAACAAACTGTTCTAGTGGGGACGCCACAGCTACTTTGTCCTTCTCTTTCGGACATCCTTTGATCCAAGGATATCCTTGCTATTTGTTCTTCGAAGGCTATCTTTGCCTCCGTTGGTCAAATTGACCTCTTCTCTTGCAGTATCNGGGTCTCCAAGTTTAGAGAGCCGNCCGCCGCGTGCCCAGTTTGGTAACTCTTGCCCTGTTATGGGCTTCCAAACTACCCGAAGCGTATTCATCATACCAGCTGCAGTACCCAAAAGTGTGAGCACTAAAAGTAACCAAGGCCACGTTCCTAGCCAATCATCTAACAGCCAACCTAATGCTGCACCAAAACCAAAACCCGCAACAATCTCTACACCAGCTCTACCAGCTAACCTAAANGCCAGCCTACGGGCGACCCTCTCNTCAGGCACATCAAGNCCAGCTCGCCTATCTTGGCTTTTCCTGGCCTTANNCAGCTGTATGTTGAGCTTGTCCAACGACTCAGTACGCTGATCATTTTTCATCTCAACCACGCTTTATCCAAAGAGCAAAAAACTAANCCCTNGAGCGCCGGAAGATTACGGTTTGACTAGGCCCCTGTCAAGCGCATAGCAACAGATAATGCAGGTTANAATAAATNCNGAAAAGTATGCGGTTAATCATCCTGTTTTTCGCCATCGCTCAGCATCAGTTAGGTCNACAGAAACCAGCTGGGATACTCCCTTTTCAGCCATAGTTACNCCATATAACCTATCAACCTTGGTCATAGTCATACGGTGATGTGTGATTATAATAAATCTAGTATTTGTATTATTTGCGAGTTCNGCTACTAAAGAACAAAAACGCCCAACGTTTGTATCATCNAGTGGTGCATCCACTTCATCCAAAACACAAATAGGGGCAGGATTAGTTAGAAAAGCAGCAAATATTAGCGCAGTGGCTGTTAGGGCCTTCTCTCCGCCTGAGAGAAGNGAAAGGGTTTGCATACGTTTCCCTGGTGGGCTTGCCATTATTTCAAGACCAGCCTCTAGAGGGTCGTCTGATCCAACCATTTCAAGGTGGGCATGTCCACCTCCAAAAAGTTTAGTAAACAATGCTTGAAAATGTCGGTCTATTTTATCGAAAGCATTGGTTATACGTTCTCTTCCTTCCCGATTTAGGTTTAATATACCCTGACGTAATCTAGCAATAGCAGCTTCTAAATCCTCTCGCTCTGTTAACATTGTTGTAATTTGTGAATCAATTTCTTCAGCTTCTGTTTCTGCACGTAAATTAACCGGTCCGATATTCTCTCGTTCTTTGGTTAATCTCTGAATTTTTCCTTCTATTTCAGTTATTTCAGGTAAATCATCTTGGTTTTCTATCTCAGCAATTTTAGCAGCTCCATGAGGAGGACATCCTAGGCGTTCTAAAATTTGATCTTCATTCATACTTGTTGCTTGCTTGCACTGGTCGAGATTACCTTCTTCTCTAATATATAATTCACGAGCAGCCCCTAATTTTTTTTCTATTTCCTTTAATCTTGTCTCAGCCNATGCAAGCTNTGCTTCTGCTTGAGCTAAATTGTCAGCTGCTTGATTCCTCGCTACTTCTGAATCTGCTATTTGGCTTAATAAAGATTTTCGTTTTGAATCAATAGCCTCTGGTTGTATATTTAAACTTTCTTTTTCATGTTCAGCATTAATTTTTCTTTGTCCTAAATCAAAGAGCCGCTGTGTAGCAAGTTTGGACTTCTGTTCTTGAAGTTTAATTTCGGATGATATTTTTTCGAGTCTTTCTGATCTAGAACTTATTTCACGGATAATATCTTCGTAAATGCTAGTTTCCTTCTCTAAATTTAGCCTACAAGAATCTAGTTCCTTACGCTTTAATTCTAATAATTTTCGCCCCTCATCGCTTTCAGATAGACTATTAATCTCTGTATTTATTTTTTTATTTTCTGAACTTATCTCAGCCAGATCGTTTTTTACTCTTTCAAGATTTTCTAATAATGACTGTTTTCTTGATTTTCTTGCAGCTGCTTCCTCAGATAAAATTGATTTAATATCCCTCGCTTCGTTTAAGTCATGTAAAGCCCTTGTAGCTTTTTCTCTGTTGACCTCCATTTTACTCATGGCTTCTCGGGTATTTTGCTCTGCAATGTCTAATTTAGACTTTGACTCTTTGTATGCTAAATCAGAGATCTCAATTTCTTTTGCTAGTTCTGCCAGTCGATTTNTTTGTTTAAGCCTTGATGCTGCTGGTGTNGAAGCTCCTGCTCTAATTGTATAGCCATCCCATCNCCAAAGTGANCCGTCGCAGCTGACTAATCTTTGACCTTGATGAAGAGAACTCCGTAGATCAGACCCCTCAGTATCTTCAACTACTCCAATTTGAGATAACCTAATAGATAATTCAGGTGGTGCATTNACAAATTTGCTAAGAGGATCTACTCCATATGGTAAANNAGGAAGCNTAGACTGCTGTTGAGATAGCGACCAATGAATAGGTGCATTGNCGTCAGCAGGCGCTTCAAGATCATCGCCAAGACCAACTCCTAATGCATTTTCATACCCAGATCTTACACTAACTTTATCCACTATAGCTGGCATTGAATCATTAGAATCTTTGCCTAAAATATTTTCTATAGCCTGTGCTTCCGCGCTTAGTCTGCCAGTAGTAGTCTCGAGGCGTTGGACCAGGTCTTGTGCCTCCTTTTCTAAAATTTGTGCGTCCTTTAGTAGAGATGTTGCATTTTCAGTATGTGTTGTTTTGTCTATATATTTATCGTAGGCATGTTGAATGTTTTCTTCTGCTTTATATAGTTCGATTTTTTTTTCTTCATCATTCTCTGCAACTTGAGTTTCGTGCATTAATCTTTGATATTCATCACTTAACNTTACTTCCCTGTAATTAAGATCNTCTTTTTTAATATTTAGGCTACGTAGACGTGCTTCAGAAGTAACAACAGACTCTACTAAAGTGCTTATTTCTGCTTCTAGCTTATTTACACGATTTCTTGCTGAATCTTTTGTNGATGTAGCTATTTGGNTTGCTTCTTCATCTGCCTCAGCAATTTTTATAAGCCTNATATTTTCTGCCTTAAGTTTTTCAAGGGTATTCTNNGCATCTTTTGCAAGTANTTCTTCTCGTTCTAAGTCGTTATTAATTTGNATGATTANTTCANTTATAGAATCTTGAGCTAANTTTACTTGANGTTCTTCATCATCAAGGCGTTCATTCTCTATTGTTAGACGTTGTAGGGCTGTAGCACATTCAGATTCTAAAACTCTTAGGGGTGGGACCCTATCCGAGCAGTTTTCTCGGAGATTTGTAGCNTGTGAGGCATGTCCAGTGCACTCATTAACTTCTTGGCTTAGCCCTGAAAGGCGTTTCTCAGCATTATTCTCAAGACCTTTTGCACGTGACCAACGTAAATATAAAAGTGTTGCTTCCCATTTTTTCAGATTATCAGCAATTTTACGATACCTAATTGCNTGGCGTGTTTGTCTTTTTAAAGCGTTAAGTTGAACTTCAAGAGTGCCTATTACATCTTGTAGCCTCTCTAAGTTTGTTTCAGCTCCTCTTAGTCTTAACTCTGCTTCATGCCTGCGAGCATGTAAACCAGTAATNCCAGAAGCTTCTTCGAGTAATTTACGTCTCTTTGCCGGTTTCGCATTAATTAGGTTATTAACCTGACCTTGACCAACTAAAGCAGACGAATGAGCCCCAGTTGCAAAATCAGCAAAGAGTAATTGAACATCCCTNGCACGAACTTCTTGAGAGTTAANAGTGTATGTGGANCCTTCCCCTCTTTCTATATGTCTAGTTATTTCTATTTCATCATCACCATTGAAACGAGAAGGTGCANTACGATCTGAATTGTCTAGGCTTAATGTAACGTTTGCAATATTTCGGGCTGGACGTGTATTTGTGCCACTAAAAATTACATCATCCATTCCATCGCCGCGCATTTGTTTGGCGGAAGTTTCCCCCATAACCCAGCGAAGAGCTTCCACTAAATTAGATTTTCCACATCCGTTTGGTCCAACAATACCTGTTAGTCCCGCTTGAACATAGAATTCAGTGGGTTCAATAAACGACTTGAAGCCCGATAGGGATAGCTTCGTTAATCGCACTTGACTAATACCGCCTATACGTCTGGGAGAATTTGTTCAACAATTTCTTGGAATTTATTGAAGCTCATNCCTTTGTCATATTTTTTTCCATTTATAATAAAAGTTNGCGTACCTTGGATGGAATAGGTCTCGTCTGCTTCAACCATACTTGATAAAATTCGTGTTTCCATTTCCTCATCTGTTTTACAGGTATGAAATTCAGCCTCTTTTATACCACCAATTTGTCCAATTTGAATTAATGCACCTAGGTAGTCAGAAGACCTNGTCCAATTATCAAAAGTATTAAATAAAGTATCTATAAATGCAAAATACTGTTGTGAACCTTTGCAGCGAGCGAGGAGCGCTGCATCCATCGCTGGTCTGTTAAGAGGAAAATCTCTAAGTATCATCCTTACTGTACCGGTATCTACATAATGCTCTTTTATCTTGGGNTACACATCTGTATGAAAACTTTTACAATGTGGGCATGTCAATGAGAAGTATTCTATTACCGTTATAGGTGCATCTGGTCGACCAATTGCCATATCACCAGGCTTTTCCCATTCGCTAGCGCCAGCTGGAAGTGCTGATAAATAGGCCAATGGAAAAGCTCCTACTGTAGAAGCGAGCCCTGCTGTGCCAGCTAGAAACCATCTCCTTGAAACCATTGTCTTACCCCACTTTTAATCCAGTTATAGTAATATTTTAATTTTACAAAAAACTCTACCAGTATCATTANAATATTACCTTATTACAAAGTATTTGTAAGGGTTGTTTGGACTTAATTATCTTTTTGGTTTTTATTTGTAACTTTGTGTCCTAATGATCTTAGAGCATCCTTTAGTTGGGTGTTACGAGTCGAATTAACTAATTTCAAAAGATCGGGTGTGATACTAGGCTGTAACTTATTTTTTCTTCCAATCTTACTAATATTTGTATCATGTTTTATTGGACCTTGAATAAATGATAGTTTGTTTGCAGCGCGGTAACCGTAATAAGTTGCAACTTGTTCAAGAATTTCTGTTTCCATATGCGCAAATTCTGTGACTTGAGGACCTGAAACCCTTATCTGTAATGTACCATTTGATGTAAGACGTTCTGGTATTGTTACAGACGCTAAACTTTCGCCTACTATTAAGGGCCAGTTATTTACTATAGTGCCTTCAGGAAAACCACGTTTATTATAAATTTTACGGGTTAACTTTCGGATATTGCTGGCAAGGTGCGATGCTTTTTGTTTTTTCTGTCTCGGCATAATTTCAATAATGCATGATATTTAAATGTACAGATTTAAACATTAAATGTATTAGTTACCATAGCTTTAGTTAATTGACATAAATTCAATGATTTGCAAGGTAAAAATGGTCACTACAATAGATGTGCACAAATTAATGCCACAACTTTTGAATTGGTATGATTCTCATGGAAGAGAATTACCTTGGAGGATAAAACCAAAAGGAGCTTTACTTAGCGCTTATGCTGNATGCCAACTAAATAAGAACCCTTATTTTGTATGGCTATCAGAGATCATGCTACAACAAACTACAGTGAAGTCAGTAATACCNNATTANAAAAANTTTATTAAAAAATGGCCAGACATTCATTCACTTTCTTCAGCATCATTAGACGATGTGCTAGCATCTTGGTCAGGGTTAGGGTATTACGCTAGAGGGCGAAATCTACATAAATGCTCACAAATTATTTCTAAAGAATTAAATGGTGTTTTTCCAAGTGCAGAGGACGAACTCAAAAAACTACCTGGAATTGGCCCATACACAGCTGCAGCGATATCAGCGATAGCATTCGGTCTTCCAACAATAGCAGTAGATGGTAATGTGGAGCGTGTTATGGCTCGTATCCACGCTATTTCAGAGCCTTTACCAAAATCAAGAAAAAAAATTTTTACTTTGGCATCAAAATTTATATTACATGATAGGCCAGGTGATTTTTTACAGGCTTTAATGGATTTAGGAGCAACTGTATGTACTCCGAGGAAACCTAGTTGTGATATTTGTCCTTGGGCAAAGTCTTGTAAGGCTTTTTTAGAGGATACGCCCGCTAATTTCCCAGTCAAAGTTCCCAAATTACCTATTCAGCAACGATACGGGTATGCTTTTTGGACTGTTAAAAAGGATGGAGCTATATTACTTAATCGTCGAGCAGAAAAAGGTTTACTGGGGGGTATGTTGGAGGTGCCTTCTATATATGAGATTCCAAAAANTAGTATAGAAAGAACAATTAAAAATTTTGCTCCGTGTTCAGGGAAATGGGTAGAATTACCAGGCTGTGTTAACCATACTTTTTCTCATTTTAGAATAAATATGACTATTTATACTGGAAAAGTAGATGGTCGTAGTATTCGGCAAACTAATTGCTGGTACAGGAGAGATCAATTTAGTAATCTTGCGCTTCCGAGCCTAACTAAAAAAATTGTAAAACACGTTGAGTCATTTGGACGGGGTACTAAAGTGCCCATAAAAAATTAGTGAAAATAAAAAAACCATCAATCTTTAGCTTGACGAATTATATTCCTTAGATAGTCAATTGGTCTAAGGTCCCCTTCTTCATCTGCAAAATGCCAAAAAGTCCAACCATTACAGGCAGAAGATTTTTGTACATGTGCCCCCATTCTATGAATTGACCCTGATACTGGACCAAGTGTTAAGCTCCCATCTGGGCGAACTCTGGCTCTTACTCGCTTCATTCTATCATATAGTGTATCACCAGGAGAGATTAAGCCGCTTTCAACGAGAGAACCAAAAGGCACTCTTGGTGCAGATCTTTTTGAGGGGGTTGTTGCTACGAAATCAGGATCAATTGCTGTAATTGAATTAATGCGTTCTTCAGCAATTTTTGCATAATTTTTATTCTGTTCTATTCCTATCCATTTTCGACCTAAGCGTTTGGCGACAGCACCTGTAGTTCCACTTCCAAAAAACGGATCAAGAATTAAATCACCTGGATTAGTAGATGCTAAAATTACCCTGTGCATTAGTGCTTCAGGTTTCTGTGTTGGGTGGGCTTTTTGTCCGTTAACTTTTAATCTTTCAGAACCATTACATATTGGTAGGTTCCAATCTGAACGCATCTGCAGTCCTTCATTAAGTTCTTTCATTGCATGGTAATTAAAAGTATATTTTTTGGAATCTTTACTCTTTGCACACCAAATAACTGTTTCATGTGCATTTGTAAAACGTCTCCCCCTAAAATTAGGCATTGGATTTGTTTTACGCCAAATAATATCATTTAAGATCCAGAATCCGATATCTTGGACTATGCTGCCAATTCGAAAAACATTGTGATAACTCCCTATAACCCAGAGTGTTCCTGTAGGTTTTAGAAGTCTTCTAGCTTCTATAAGCCAAGATTTTGAAAAATTATCATAATCTTTAAAACTATCAAATTGGTCCCAGTCATCATTAACGGCGTTCACACGGGTATTGTTAGGGCGAATTAGTTCGCCCTTTAGCTGTAAATTATAAGGTGGATCAGCGAAAATAGTATCAATAGATGCCGCAGGCATAGCCCGCATTTCCTCAATACAATCTCCCACGATCAACCGATCTTTTGTCGGTTTGTTCATAATTACTATGTTGTAACCTGATTAGTCGATCAGTCAAGCCTATGGTTTAGAGTTAACTATAATTAGCAAATGTTCGAATAATAGTTTTTAACTGGTCGAAACGATTTTCGATGAATTTGACTTGGACCAAACTTTTCAAGTGCATGCATATGCATTTTGGTCCCGTAACCTTTGTGTGANTCAAATCCGTATGCTGGAAAANACTTGGCCTGCTTAACCATTTCTTGATCTCGGCTNACTTTAGCAACAATTGAGGCTGCTGCAATAGAGGTGCTAATTGAGTCCCCTTTTATTATTAATTTTGTTGGTAGANCAAGACATGGAGATGAATTTCCATCTACGAGAGCAACATTAGGAATTTTAGATAGCTCCTCTACAGCACGTCTCATAGCCAGATGTGTTGCTTTCAAAATATTAAGTGAGTCAATCTCTTTAACTGTAGCCTGCCCAATACCAACAAAGGCAAACTTTACTATGTCAATATATAGTGCATTACGTGTTTTTGCAGATAGTTTTTTTGAGTCATTGATTCTTTTAATAAACTGGTAATTAGATTCTTTTTCAAAGATTACAGCTGCAGCGACAACNGGACCAGCCCAAGAACCTCTNCCAGCTTCATCAACACCTGCAACATTCCCATTTATTTTTTTTTCTATCGAAAAGTCAGGCATTATCTCTTACCTAAGTTATTCAATTTAATAAAACCTTTGAGAATTTAATCNTNTTCTCAGTTTGACTGTTTTTATATTTTTCATAATGTATTTGTCCTTAATTAATCTATTGATTAAATCAAGNCTTAATAACGCTATTATTTATTNCCCTAANTGACGCTTTATTAGTTGCANAAACTTTCTTACTGTTATTATNGATNCTTTAANAAAACCTTTATTTTTNATNTCAAAGTNAGTTATCCGNTTAGTTAAATGATAAGCAAGTCTTAAGATAATTGTTAANATCATACTTGTAACTTGNACTGCTCGATTTGAATTGTTTGCAAATACACGAGCTTCATCAGCATAAATTTTATAAACTAGAACATCAAAATCCGAGATTCCTATTTTAGCTAATTCCTGAATACGTTTGGCTGTTTCAAGCCATATAGGACTTACTATNAGACTTAACGCAATAACAGAAATAATTAANCTACTTCCCTCAATNCCTACTAAATTCATTGTCACGCCTGCACTGGCAATAACGAATGAAAATTCCCCAACTTGACTAAGNAGAACACCTGCCAGAAAAGCNCTTGGCCATGGTTGTCCNACTAGTCTAAGAATACCAACATTCATAGCCGATTTTGCAATTAAAACGATAAACAAAAGAACNAAAACTGTTANTAAATTTTCCCAAATATATTTTAGGTCTATCAGCAGTCCTATAGATAGAAAAAAGACCATAACTAGAACCGCTTGGATAGGCTCAGTGACACGAATCATTTTTCTACGTGCTGTAGTAGAGCCTATAAAAAGACCAGCTATAAAAGCTCCATATGCTGCTGTTAAACCCAGGAAAGCAGTCAAAGCTGCAAGAGCAAAGCAATAAGTAAGACCTGCAAGAGGAGCAATGTCTGAATTATCTATAGTTAATCTACTAAGTGGCAGTCTAATTCTTGTACGACGGCTCAGGAACCAAACTAGTGTGGCCAAAAATATGATTGCCCCCACTACAGCTATTAGTGTTGGCACTGAGAACCCATCGCCCCCAGATAGACCATCTAGTAAAAGAAGCATGGGGACAACAGCTAGGTCTTGCCCTATTAAAACGGCAACAACAATTTTACCAGTTTCTGATCTCAGTTCACCGATATCTTCAAGCATTTTAATTGCAACAGCTGTACTGGAAAGGCTAATCACAAAACCAAGTAAGCATGCAAGAGCCATAGGCCAATCAAAGATACGAGAAAGTGCAAGAGTCAAAACAAGGCATAGAATTATCTGTAGTATGGTAACCATTAGTGCNCCACGCCACACAGTTCTAAATGCCCTGAGGCTTAGTTTCATTCCAATNACAAAAAGCAGCATTAGAACNCCAAGTTCAGCAAGTAGAGTAATTATTTCTCTGTTNGTGACTAATCCAAAGCCAGAAGGACCAAGAATAACCCCAGCAAGTATNTANCCCACAATTGCAGGCTGTTTNATTCGCGTAAGACCAATNCCGCACAATAATGCNGCCATAGCCACTATAGCGAGTTCGCCGAGTTCATGGTGTGCAGGCATATCAAGTTTTACTATAACATGTTTTCAGCTAATGTAGCTGGTTAGCATAATTTACTATGGTGGTTAGTTATTAAATAACTATTTATAGATTCTATTATTTTATTTTCACAAAGGTTAAGTCACTTTTAATATCGAGATTTTATATTAAATACATATATGTAATTTTATATGGACATAATAATAGATACCTTATCCATATAAGAAAACACAGACTTTTCCTATGAATATTAATCTTAAAAACATATGACATTTAGCATTTCAGACCTAAGCGTTGTAATACCTACACTCAATGAAGAGAGTGTAATTGTCCAAACCATTTCTTCGCTTTATAATAGAACAGGAGATGGTCCTGGAGAAATTATTGTGGTCGATGGTGGTTCTATTGATAGAACAATAGAAATAGCAAAAAATGCTGGAGCTACGGTTTTGCAAACAAAACGAGGTCGAGGACGACAATTAGCTGAGGGAGGAAATTTAGCTAGTGGATCATGGTTACTTTTTCTTCACGCTGATACACAATTACAAAATGGATGGCACGACTCAATAGTATCTTTTATAAGCAGGACTAGCTTAACAAAACAAAATGTTGCTGCTTTTAGATTTAAATTGGACGACGACTCGTTTGCGGCACGTTTTTTAGAGTGTCTTGTGGCAATTCGTTCTGGGTTTTTTCACCTTCCATGGGGAGATCAGGGGCTATTAATATCTGCTAGCCACTATAGGGCTATTGGAGGTTACAAGAATTTATTTGTTATGGAAGATGTAGAAATAATTCAGCGAATTGGCTTTAGCCACGTCAGGATAATAGGTGTGGATGCGGTTACTTCAGCAAAAAAATATAAAAAGCATGGTTATATTAGAAAATCTTTACATAATTTATTTTGTCTATTTTGTTTCTATTTTGGAATGTCGACTGTATGGCTTGATAGGCAGTATAACAATAAATACAAATAGTTTTTTATGAATACTAGGAACGTAATACTTTTTACACGGTCTCCAAGATTAGGAATGGTAAAACGTCGCCTATCAAGAGATATTGGAATGTCTGATGCTTGGATTTTTTACCGTAGAAATGTAAGAGTCATTTCTAAAAGGTTAGCATTAGACCCACGCTGGAAACTCTGGCTGGCAGTAACTCCTGATACATTCGAAGGTAATGAACCTTTTTGGCCAAATTACATTCCAACTATTCGTCAGGGCTCAGGCGATATTGGAGCTAGAATGTATAGATGTTTGTCAATATTTCAAACTGACCCTACCATTCTAATTGGAACTGATATACCTGATGTAACAGCAGACCTTATTTGGCAGGCATTTGAAAAATTTAAAGGAAACGATGCTATTTTTGGTCCGGCTAAAGATGGGGGTTATTGGTCTGTTGGATTTAAGCCACGACTATTAGCAAGAAATCCCTTTAAGGATGTAATATGGTCGTCAGATAGTGTCATGAATCAAACTATTAACTTACTTCCTATTAATACACGAGTTGGTATTACAAAACGTCTAGAAGATATTGATAATAGAAAAAGTTATATGAGCCATCGAGATAAATTTTTAATTTCTCTATAAATTTTTTTTCTAATACCTATAATAATTCTTATTTATTTCTCATTAAGACGGGGTAAAAGCTCAACTAAATTACATGGTCGTGTTCTATTATCAAGCTGATACTGTAATATTTGTTCCCATGCGTCTCGGCAAGCACCAGGTGAGCCAGGCAAGGCAAACAGGTAAGTGCCATTGCTAACACCTGCAGTTGTGCGCGATTGTATAGTTGATGTTCCTATTAAGTTGTAACTCAGCATTCGAAATAGTTCACCAAAGCCAGGAATTGATTTTTCATAATGCTGCTCAAAAGCCTCTGGGGTTATATCACGACCCGTAAGTCCAGTGCCACCAGTACCTAATATTACATCGACATTTTTTTGTTTAATCCATTTCTTTAACAATATAGATATTTTATTAATGTCATCGGGAACTATTTGACGTTCAACGAGTATATGTCCTGCTTCTTTTATTTTTGAAATTAAACTATCCCCAGATTTATCTGTTTTTATAGTTCGAGAATCAGACATAGTGATGACACAGAAGTTTACAGGTATAAATTGTCTACTATTGTCCTTAATATGTTTCACTGTCATTAAATGACTCCAATCTTTCTAATGCTAGTGAATAAATAGGCCATTCACCAGCTGCTATTTGTTTTAGAGTTGTTGGCTCTAACCCCATTTGAATTTGATATATCCAATAATTAGTTAGCACAACCCGCATGAAGTGACGGGTCTCCCTAGAACGTGTACTTTCCAAAAATAATAATGGGTCCTCAAAATAATTAGTTTTTGGAAGCCATTTTCCAAGGTTCCCTGGACCAGCATTATAGGATGCGAGAGTGAATAGAAGGTTTTTTCCAGCAATTTCATGACCCATAAGATGTTTGATATAAGCTTGGCCAAGCATAATATTAATTTCAGGAGTCATTAATTTTTTTCTACTGATATTAGAGAGNCCAATTNTTCTAGCAGTAAACTTCGCTGTTCTAGGCATAAGTTGCATTACACCACGGGCTCCACGTTTACTTTTTGCTGTTATTTTAAAACGTGACTCTTGCCTAATTAGAGCAAAAATTAAGGCAGGGTCAATCTGATATTTATTTCTGGGTGACCAGTTTGGAATTGGATAAATAGCAAAGTCATAATTCGACCCGCTGATATTAGAGTTTAGCCTTACTCCCATAGATGTTTGAATATTAGGGAGATTAAGGGCAGTTGCTAAAATAATAGCAACTTTTGCTATTTCTGGTGTCGCTCGATACCTTATTCTAAGGATTTCTTTTTTAGCAAGGTCTAACTGTCCAGATTCATATAATGCAATAGCACGCTTTAATGGGGGAACTTTTGTTGCAACTTCCAAATCTGAATTTGTAAGATTTTCAAGTTGCCATTTGTAATGTGTATCGCTCCCAAGAATTTTTCTGGCAAGTAAACCATAGAAGAGGTATTGATCCTTCGATGCTAAGCGGAGCCAATCATTTGAGTTCTCTGGCTCGCCTAATTTAAGACTTGTTCTCGCCGCCCAAAATGCTCCTGCAGCCACTAACCATCTGTCAGAACTAGGGTTTTCAGCAAGTAGTTCAAAATGCTTGTGGGCTTTTTTAAAGTTCCCTAGTCTCCAAGCTGCAATTCCCGCNGTCCAGTCTGCTGCTGGAATATAGTTTCGGGATTGGTTTGCNCTTTNTGAGGCATGTTCCATAGCAAGCCTATCTTTATTATAGATATAATAGCTCCAAGCTATTCTCGAACGATAGTCATTTATCTCAACTTGGCTTGCTAGATTTAGGTGTTTGGGGTCATTTAGAGTTTCCAAGGCACCAGTAGGCCAACCACGGCGGAGGCGTGATCTCATAATTCTTTGAAGACTATTTAGTTCAATTCTTTTCTTTTTTGAAAGTGATTTTTTTGGAATTTTTTTAATAACAGTCTTGTTTGTGGATAATGGTAGTGCTTTGCCAGATATATCTATTCGGGGGCTTTTAGGATTTTTAGTATTTTTTGGTTTTCGCTTCATTGCAAGCTTGAATATTCTTGGGGCATCTGGATGATCTGAATAGGATTCAAGCCAATCTCTTAGTTCCACAAATTTAGATCTATAAGCGGTTGGATGCATATATTTTTGTCCGAGAACATGCCCAATGAGAACCGGGTTTTGTATTTCTGAAATAATAGAAGCTGCTGCTTGAAGTTTGCCCTGTTCCTGAAGCTTAAATACTTTGTTATATTTTAAAGCATCTTCAGTAGTAAGTATTCTTGGTAGCAGTCGGACCAAAGATTTTTTGCGTTCTAAAACTATTGCTGTAAGNGGGNTTTTTGTTTGTTGGNCGCTTTTAGTATTNGAACCTAAACTAGCATCAACAAAAGCAAAACTTAGTGNAGCAAGAAAAAANATCATAGCAGCAGCACAAGCTATNANGGTTTTATGTGCAGTTTTTGAATGGATTGCAAAATATTTATAAGATTTAATATTATTTTTGTATATCACAGCTTTTATTCAGGTAACTTATATAATTAAATTATAAAAATCATTAGAGCACAGGCTATTTATGAAGTTATTGCAAGTTTTTTCCTNACTTCCTGAAGGTCTTCCCAAGCTTCACGCTTTGCTTGAGGTTGTCTAAGAAGGTATGCGGGGTGAAACATTGCAATTGCATATTTAGGTTTTAATTTAGCTGAAGTTGATATTTGATACCATTTCCCCCGAAGTCGAGTTATTCCCTCGGGGCGATCTAGCAAGGCTTTGGCTGAAATACCACCTGCAAGTATAATAACGGATGGATCAACAATTTCAATTTGCCGTTTTACAAAAGGTTTACAAAGGTTAATTTCATCAGTTGTTGGAGTTCTATTACCCGGGGGTCGCCAATAGAGTATATTTGTTATATAGCAATCGTTACGATTAAGATCTATTGCTGCCAGCATTCGGTCAAGCAGTTTCCCAGCATTCCCAACAAATGGTCGCCCACTTCTATCTTCTTCAGCCCCTGGAGCCTCTCCAATGATCATTAGTTTAGCTTTTGGGTTGCCATCAAAAACCACTGTATTGGTAGCTGTTCGGTGAAGTGAGCAACCTTTATAAGCCTTAATGGCGGATGCTAGCTCTTTAATAGAATTACAAGTTGAACATATTTCATTGGGAGTTAAAATATTATATGAATTTGATTGAGCTATTTTTTCTGAAATATTTAGTTCACTGTCTACATTATTAGAGGCTTTATTGGCAGGCTGAAGGTTAGAGTCATCAGAAAGCGGTGATTCAGTCTCTAAGCGGTTCTGGGACTCTTCTTCAATCAGTTCATCAGCACCAGATTCAACTTGCCAAGTTAGTTGCTCAAATATTTCATTATTAAACCTATTGCTCATAACACTTATTCTAACAATATAATGTTTAAGATTCCTAATGGATTACTACAAGTTTAGTTTTTACAAAATTGCATTTTAAAGGGCTTCGTATATTACATTCAAATTTGATACCTTATAATACGTAGTTTATAGATTTAAGTAGAGAGTTTATAGATTGGAGTAAAGATGAATCGCGAATCAATGGAATATGATGTTGTTATAGTCGGTGGAGGGCCATCAGGGTTGTCTGCTGCAATTCGCATTCGGCAATTAAGTATAAGTCAAGGAAAAGACGTCAGTGTAACAGTAATAGAGAAGGGTTCTGAAATTGGTGCTCATATTTTGTCAGGAGCGGTATTTGAGCCTCGTGCTCTTGATGAATTAATACCAGACTGGAAAGAAAAAAAAGCGCCTNTAAATACNCCTGCGCTAAAGGATGAGTTTTATTTTATCCAAAAAAGAAAAGGGTGGAAGATTCCAAGCTTTTTTCTTCCTTCGCAAATGCATAATCAAGGAAATTATATTATTAGTCTAGGTAACTTATGTCGATGGCTAGCGGAACAAGCTGAGGAATTAGGGGTTGAGATTTACCCGGGTTTTTCAGCTACTGAGGTCTTATATGATTCTGAAGGTTTTGTAAGGGGAGTAGTAACAGGTGATATGGGTCGAAGTNCTGATGGAAATNTAAAAGATGGGTTTGAACCTGGGATTGAACTTATNGGTAAATATACCCTTTTTGCTGAGGGAGTAAGGGGCTCACTCACAAAAGAATTAGCNNNGAAGTTTGATCTTACTGAATCATGTGAGCCACAAACTTACGGCATAGGGATAAAAGAACTTTGGGAAGTTAATAGCGAAAAACATAAACCTGGTTTAGTCCAGCACACATTTGGTTGGCCATTAGACTCTGGGACTTATGGAGGAACATTTTTATACCATTTGGAGGATAATTTAGTATCATTTGGGCTTGTTGTAGCCCTGGATTATAAAAATCCTTATCTGTCGCCATTTGAGGAAATGCAGCGAGTTAAAACNCATCCTGTAATCAGCAAATACCTAAAGGGAGGTAGGAGAATTTCATACGGTGCACGAGCAATTAATGAGGGCGGCTTTCAGTCAATACCAGACTTAATTTTTCCTGGTGGGGCACTAATTGGATGTTCAGCTGGTTTTGTAAATGTTCCAAAAATTAAAGGTAGTCACAATGCNATGAAAACAGGAATGTTGGCAGCNGAGGCAGNATTTGAAGCTATTAATNCTCAAGAAACCTCAAAAAANCGTATGTTAACAGCTTACCCGGAGGCTTTGAAAAAATCCTGGGTATGGAGAGAATTAAAAGAGGTAAGAAACTGCCGTCCAGCGTTTCGTTGGGGTCTATTTGCAGGCACGCTTATTAGTGCAATAGAATTATGGACAAAAGGACTTATCCCTTGGACTCTGGGTCACCATGAAGACCACTCTTCCTTGAAGTCCGCGGAGGATTGCCCAGAAATATCTTATCCAAAACCCGATGGGGAACTAACTTTTGATAGGTTGTCTTCTGTTTTTCTATCAAATACAGCNCATGAGGAGGACCAACCGTGCCACCTTGTACTATCAGATGAGGAGATTCCTATATCTGTAAATCTATTAAAATATGATGCTCCAGAGCAGAGATATTGCCCAGCAGGTGTTTATGAAATAGTTGAGCTAAAAGATGAAAATGGTCATCTTGCTCAAAGACTACAAATAAATTCGCAAAATTGTGTGCATTGTAAAACTTGCGACATTAAAGACCCCTCGCAAAATATTAATTGGGTGCCTCCTGAAGGAGGTGGGGGACCAAATTATCCTAATATGTGACTCACACTAAANTAGAAACAGTGCGGAATTTCAAATAATGTCAGGTTTTGTNANTCAATTNATANCNNTTGTNAAATTTCTGAAGTACACAACTGCTCTTAAGGTAATTGTGCTCTTATTANGTNTCATTTGTATAATTTCTTATTCATCTTATGCTAAAGGAAAGTCTTTACCGTTACCTTCGCCTGTTAGACCAAATTTGATATTGTCTGATAGTTNCCAAGNTGANCGNGCNTTGGGNAGCTATCTTGCNGCTATTTATGCCACTAACAGAAATGACCAGAAAATAGCATCTAAATATCTATTTAATGCTTTGGCATCAGATCCAAATAACACCCACTTGTTGCAAAATACTATAACGGCTTTAGTAACTATAGGGGATGTTTCCTCTGCACTACCCTTGGCAGCACGTTTGATTGAAGTCCAACCGAATAATAATTTTGCACGATTAGTTTTAGCAGTTGGGATGCTTGCAAAAAAAGATTTTGATCTTGCAAAAGGTCAAATAACAAAACTATCTCTTGATGGCATATATGGTCTACTTGTCCCACTTATGAAAGCTTGGGCAGAGTGTGGTAAAGAAAATTTTATTGCTGCCTTAGACTCTATGGCGCCCTTAAAAAATAGAAAGATATATAAGCCATATCTGTATTTTCATTCGGCAATGATTAATGATCTCTCTGAAAATTTGATTGAAGCAGAAAACTACTATCTTCAAACTGAGAAAACCTCTATAGGTCAAACACACAGATGGGTAATGAGTTATGGAGCTTTTCTAGAACGAAATAATCGCCAAAAAGATGCTTTCTTACTCTATAAATCTCGGCTTGATTCTGACCCAACATCTTCATGGTTAAAGGAAGCTATAAAAAAATTAAATAGCAGTCTTAATTTTAGTAATGAAATAAGGGACTATCGTGATGGGCTTGCTGAGGTATTTTTTGGAATAGCAAGCTTACTACCTCAGAGTTCTGGTCATACTAATACTCTTGTTTATGCCCGGCTTGCTCTTCACCTCAGGAAAGACTTTGGATCTGCTTATATGCTTCTAGGAGAAGTATATGAGGCTCTTAATCATCCAAAATACGCAGTTTTAGAGTATGAAAAAGTCTCAGAAAATTCAGTATTTTCTTGGTCTTCTAAGTTAAGAACGGCTCTGATGTTAGCAGAATTAGAGCATATAGACCAAGCGGCAAAAATTTTACGTCCAATGATTGATCAACGAGCTAATCATACAGATGCTCCTGAAATACTGGGAGATGTATTAAGATTTGATGAGCGTTACCACGAGGCTATAAAAGCTTATGATATAGCAGTTAGTCGGGTTACAGATTTTCGTTCCTATCATTGGCGTTTACTATACTCCAGAGGCGTAGCTTTAGAGCAAACAAAAAATTGGGATCTAGCTGAAGATGACTTCTTAAAGGCACTTAGCTTATCGCCTGAGCAGCCACTCGTTTTAAATTATTTAGGCTATTCGTGGCTTGAGCAGAGAATAAATTTGGATGCTGCAAAGGATATGATTCAAAAGGCAGTTAAATTACGTCCTAATGATGGGTACATTGTTGATAGTTTGGGTTGGGCTTATTATCGTTTAGGTGACTTTGAAAAAGCTTCTCTTTATTTAGAGCGTGCAGCAGAACTTATGCCAAGTGATCCAATTATAAATGATCATCTTGGCGATGCATTCTGGGAAACAGGACGTTTTATTGAAGCTAGATACCAATGGAATCGAGCAATTATACTTGGGGCATCAGAGGATGCAGTTGTTATTATTAGAAATAAATTAGTTCGAGATCCAAAAATTTATAACGAATTCCATGATAATGGATTGTAAACATGAATGGTAAATCCTTCGTCAGAGTAGAGGCACCTGCGAAGGTTAACTTATATCTTCACGTCACCGGTCTTAGAGATGATGGTTTCCATGAGTTAGATAGTTTAGTTGTTTTTGCTGACGTTCATGATCTAATAACATGTAAAAAAGGATCGGGTCTAACCTTAAAATTATCTGGTCCAGAATCTGCGTCCCTTAGAAAAGCTAGTGGAACTAATATTGTTTTACGTGCTGCAAAAGCATTAGCAGATAAAGTAGGACCTAAGAAGGTGACAGGTGTAGAAATACATTTAGAAAAATTTTTGCCAGTAGCAGCAGGAATAGGTGGAGGGTCAGCAGATGCAGCTGCAACCTTAAAGGCTTTATGCGAATTCTGGGATGTTAATTTATCACAACGTGAAATTTCAGAGTTAGCGCAATTTCTTGGAGCCGATGTTGCGGTTTGTGTAGAAGGGAGGAGTTCATTTTTTTCCGGCATCGGCGATAAAATAGATCCAATCAATAATTTTCCTAAACTGTCAATGCTTCTGGTTAATCCAGGTATAGAATTGCTAACATCTAAGATATTTAAAGCCAGAAAAGGCTCTTATACACAAATGGCGCGACTTCGAAGGATTCCTATAGATTCAATGATGTTTTTTGATGAGATTAAAAAAAGGACAAATGACCTTGAGGCAACAGCAATTATAATGGCTCCAGTTATTAAACAGGTGCTAAGCAATATTTCATCTTCGCCGGGGTGTAAGATTTCTAGGATGTCAGGAAGTGGGGCAACTTGTTTTGGGCTGTTTGACAATAAAGTTCAAGCAAAAAAAGCAGCCTTAGAGCTAAGGAAGATGAATCCAAATTGGTGGATTGTTGCAACCGAGTCTAGGTTATAACTTATTTCTAAATAATATTACATTATGTGCCTAGAATAAAATAACTTGCATTATTACAGCGTCCATCTTCGGTAAACTTTACTAGTTTTTAGTTGTCTCCATATCCCTTTGACGTCGGCTATAAGACCATTTTCCATTAATAAGTTTGTAACAGATTTTACATCCATATCACGATATTCTTTATGTCCGACACAACATAAAACACAATGGTATCTCTTATTCCCGTAAATAGAATTTTTAAGTTTTATGCCATATAAATTCATTGCGTCATCTTTTGATGCGTGCGGGTCACATACAGAAATTTTATGTCCTGCAGCTTTTAGGTGCTGAATTATATCTGTTACTTGTGAGTTTCTAAGGTCTGATACATCTTCTTTAAAAGTTAATCCTAGAATAAGAACATGAGATTCAGGCTCTAAAAGTTTTAAGACTTGTTCAGCTATGTATAAACCCATGCTGTCATTTGTTTTTCTTCCTGTAAGTAATATATGCGGTTCGTGTCCAAGCTCGATGGCCTTGTGTGCAAGGTAATATGGGTCCACTCCTATGCAGTGACCCCCAACAAGACCGGGTTTAAAATTTAAGAAGTTCCATTTTGTTTGCGCAGCTTCTAATACTTCATAGACTGATATTTCTAATTTTTGGCATATCTGCGCAATTTCATTAATAAAGGCAATATTTATATCGCGTTGAGCATTCTCAATAATTTTTGCAGCTTCAGCAGTACGTATATTAGGGCTGATATGAATTTTACCATTAGTTACTTGACCGTATAGGGAGGTTAATATACCACAAGCCTCTGGGGTTTGAGCGGATACTACTTTTGTTATTTGGTCTATTGTATGTTCCTTGTCNCCTGGGTTAATTCTCTCGGGCGAATAACCAATAAAAAAATCATGACCAGACTTCATTCCGGATGTATTTTCTAGAATAGGCATGCATATATCTTCTGTAACNCCTGGCCAAACAGTACTCTCGTAAACGACAATTGCCCCTCTTTTAATTTGTTGNCCGACACTCTGACTTGCTGCAGTAAGAGCCGTAAGATCAGGTTTTTTATTTTCNTCAACAGGAGTAGGTACAGCTATAATAAATATTTTNGCTTGGCTGATGTCATTTGGATCATGAGTAAATTTTAGTTGAGNGNNTTTNAGTTCAACTGAATTAAACTCACCGGTTTGATCAACTCCATTAATGAGTTCTTTTACTCGTTTTTTGTTAATATCAAAACCAATCACATCATTAAATTCACTGAGCGCTATGGCTAAGGGTAAGCCAACGTAGCCCAAACCAATTACAGCTACGTCTGCAGTAAATGATGGCATATCATTGTTTTTTGATTGTAAATTCTTCATTCTGAAACTTGTTTTAAAGCTATTCTTTCTTGAAAAAGTAAAATCACCGTTCTAAGTGTTATAACAGCAAGACAGTANATTGGCATATATGTATAGATATTTAAGTCGATGCAAGAAACTCTTTCTAGGTTTTATTGCCACTTACATTTAAATTATATAGTTAGATTACTGTTAATTGTTATCTTGATCGTTAATAACCTCATAAAATGTTTTTCAAATTGAACGTAATATAAGGTTAGTGGTTTAGAGGTATTACAAATTATGTTGATTAAATTTTGGAAAAGCTTATGAGCATTCTTGTAACTGGAGCAGCTGGTTTTATTGGTTTTCATTTATCACTTCGTCTACTTAGTAATGGAATCAAGGTAATAGGTATTGATAATCTTAATAGCTATTACGATGTGAAACTAAAAGAGGCAAGGCTTACGAATCTTAAAAACAAAGCAAATTTTGAATTTTATCAATGTAATATTTCTAATCGCGATGAGTTGTTTAGTCTTTTAGGTGATAACCATGNNATAACCAATATAGTGCATCTTGCAGCACAGGCTGGTGTTAGGTATTCACTGGTTAATCCTTATGCTTATGTAGAAACAAATGTGATGGGACAATTAGTTATTTTAGAGCTTTGTAAGAAGCTCCCCAACTTACAGCACCTTGTTTATGCAAGTTCTAGCTCTGTTTATGGTGGAAATAAAAAATTACCATTTTCGGAAGACGATCGAGTTGATAATCCTGTATCGCTATATGCTGCAACTAAGAAGGCGGATGAATTAATGGCATCTGCTTATGCACATTTGTATGAAATNCCAATTACTGGACTTAGGTTTTTCACTGTTTATGGACCATGGGGAAGACCTGATATGAGTGCTTTCATATTTACTAAAGCAATAATAGAAGGGTCACCTATCCCAGTTTTTAATGATGGTAAAATGAGCCGTGATTTCACATATATTGATGACATCATTGATGGTATTGAGCGAGTAATAGACATAAATGATTCACATAAAGTGCGTAGCATGCAACACCAAGTTTATAATATTGGTAATAATAAACCAGAACCACTACTTAGATATATCGAAATTCTTGAAGGTAGTATTGGGAAATCAGCAATTATTGAATTTCAACCTATGCAACCGGGTGATGTATTAGAAACTTATGCGGATATTGCTGCTATTCAGCATGATTTTGGGTTTATACCTCAAGTGCCAATAGAACAAGGAATTCCTATGTTTGTAGATTGGTATAAAGATTATTATAAAATTAAGTAGTTAGATAACATTATAACTATAGTTTTATTTATTAACATAATGCCATGCAATACCTAACCATTCGTGTGCATAGCTCTTAAATAAATGTAATGACCTTCCACTAGGTATAAAGCTTAGTAAGTTAAGTGCGCCACCGATACGAGGATGGGTAGGACCTGGGATTACCTCGAACCCAACCGCTTCAAATTCTAAAATAGCTCTACGCATATGGTAAGAATTTGTGACCAAAATGATCTGAGTTATATTTTCATTAAACAATATTTCCTTTGTAAAAGCTGCATTTTCCTTTGTATTAATTGACTTTTTTTCAAGCCAACGAGCCTTAAGGTTGAATTCATCCTCAAGAGTATGGTTCATAGCTTCAGCTTCTGATGTAGTAGATCCAGTGAATCCGCCAGTAAGGAGTAATGGAAGACCAGACTTTCGATTAAGAAAGGCTCCATAACGCAAGCGATCTAGGGCGTGACCATCAATAGTATCGTTGCCAAAATATTCAGGAGCAGATGATCTTGTGCCCGCTCCTAAAACCACAATAGCTTCTGCGCTAATCAAATGAATGTTATTTTCAATAGATGGAGCTCTCATTAGAGGGGTGCTTATGACGATTGAAAAAAATGGAGTACTAATTAGATAAATTGATAGTATTCCTGAGGCAAAGCATATTTTAGAAATTCGTTTAAACCTGTTNCGTATAAAATATGCAATAGACAATAAGATTAATGACCCACAAGGAGGCAAAAGTATATCTTCAAGAATAAGTGTTATAATCTCTTTCATGGAATAGATATCTTTTTATTCCCTAGATACTAAAACTAAGTTAATAGGTATTGTTTTTTTGTTTATAGTTATCATTTGATATGTTGATTATTTGATTTTTACTAGGTTAGTCTGTGAAGAAGTTTTTTTGCACTTCAAAATATTAATGAAGTACAGATCTAAACAGTTTAAAGCCAAGTTAACATTCTTGACCAGCTAAGTTTCGGTGGTGAAGGGCTTTTGTATATAATGTTTAGATTTTGTNNNANATAGGNGAGCAAATTTTGGGGCGTAGCCAAGTGGTAAGGCAACGGGTTTTGATCCCGTCATTCCCAGGTTCGAATCCTGGCGCCCCAGCCACAAAATATGTGATAATTATATGTTCGCTTCACCCATAAGATTCTCTAGTTCTCATAAAGACTATACTGCTAGTTTAATCATTCATTAATTTAGTCTGTTTTCTAACTTATAGGCATGTTCTTGATGGTCTATCAGTAAAAATGAAATATTTTTAAGGGTAATTACTTTGTCAATTTTTCACGAGATAATAAAGCTAGCATGGGAGGAACTACAAATAACGTTATAAAGCTTGATAGTGCTAATCCCCCAACCACAACAGAGCCAAGCCCACGATATAGTTCTGATCCCGCTCCGGGGAAAAGAACAAGGGGCAGCATTCCAAAGATAGATGTAAGTGTAGACATAAATATTGGTCTGATTCTGTTTCTTGTAGCTTCAACTATTGCATTTTGTGGAGACATTTTATCTTTACGCATATGCCGAAGTGATTGATGAACAAGTAAAATTGCGTTGTTAACAACTATCCCAATTAAAATTACAAAACCAAGTAGTGTTAACATGTCAAATGGTGTCAATGTATAGGTGTTGATTGCAGTTAGTCCGATCACACCACCTGCTCCTGCCGCAGGAACTGAGAGCATAATAATGAATGGGTAGACAAAACTCTCAAATAGTACTGCCATCACCAGATATACTATTACTAAAGCAAGGCATAAGTTTATTAACATTGCATCAAATGTTTTAGATAGTTCATCAGCAGTTCCAGATAAATTTAATTTCACCCCTTTGGGGAGTCCCTTTTCTTTAAGTGGATTAATTACTTGTTCCTCTANGATAGATGTAGCTTCCTCTAATGGTATATTTGCTGCTGGTCGAACTTCTAGTGTCACTGTTCTTTCTCGTTCAACATGTCTAATCTCTGTGGGACCAGATGTAACAAGAATCTTCGATAGTGAGCTTGCTGGAATAATTGTGCCGTTTTGTGTAACTACGGGTAAGCTATCGATTTTTTGAGTTTGTGAGAGACCAGAGTCAGATCCCTGAACTACTAAGTCCATTCGCTTAGCGTTAATTGTGATCTCGTCTACACGAAGACCATCATTAAAAGCATCAATAGATAGGCCAAATTCATTTGCAGAAATACCATTATCCCGAAGTTTAGTAGGGTCAGGTATAAGTCTCACCTCTGGTGCGCCAAGAGTAAGGCCAGGTTTAGGACGAAATTGATTGCCATTTTTTAGTGGTAAAGCCGTAAATATCTTTTGGGTTGCTTGGAGGGCTACTGCAAGTGTTGACTGAAGGTCTGCGCCACTAATGTCTATCTCAATTTTTCTTCCCCCACCTACAACACGAGAAAATAACCCAGCTTGACTTATAAAGCCAAATGTCCCTGGCTCTTTAAAGATAGGATACCTTAAGGGGTCAATTAATTCTGCTACTCGAGAGGGATCAGATGAAACTGCTCCAACAAAAGCTTGGGTTCTTAAAGTTACAAAGAAGAACTGATCCATCTGAGGCAGCTGATNGCTTCTANCTACTTCTCTTTGTTTAGTNGACCAAAGTGGTCTGACTGCATTTTCTACTCGCTCGGCAATCGCACTAGTTGTNTCAAGNTTGTATCCGGGGGGTGGCATAATTATACCAAAAATTAGGTTNCGGTTCCCTTCAGGGAGGTAATCTAGCTTNGGTAATAAAGTCCANGCTATTACAACGGATCCTCCACAAATTAGTAATATAACAATTAGTGAACGAATACGCCCTTTTACAAGCCATGTTGTGAAACTTACAATAAGTGCAACAAATTTTTCTGCTGCAAAATCAATAATAGGTATTCTAATACGGGAAAGTTTTACTATATCATCCTCTACTAATGATTTATTGCTCTCTTTGGATGCAAGTCTTTTTGTTAAATTTAACTTATAAGAATTTCCTATGAATTTTTGTGCCATAGCAGGAATTAGAGTAATAGCAACAATAAGCGAAAGGATAACAGCAACAGAAATTGCTACTCCAATGTCTCTAAAAAGTTGTCCTGCTTCAAGGTCCATTATAACAAGCGGTATAAAAACAAGAACAGTAGTGAGTGAGGATACAAAAATCGCTCCCCATACTTGGCTTGTTCCTAAAAATGCTGCTTCAAAACGGTTCATACCTTTTTGACGAAGACGATATATATTTTCAAGCACTACGATTGCTGCGTCTACAACCATTCCAACTGCGAATGCAAATCCAGCNAGTGATACTACATTNATTGAACGACCTAANANAGCCATTGCAACAAAAGANCCTATAACCGATATAGGTATTGCAATAGAAACAATAAGGGTGGCACCAAGCGAGCGAAGAAAAAGAAGTAGAATTACAGCCGCAAGTGTACCTCCCAAATATATATTATTTTTAACTAAATCAATTGATGAATTGATATAGACTGTTTCGTCATAAACTTGCTCTAGTGTTAGCCCAGCTGAAGGCATTTGGTTACTATTGAGTTCTTTTACAGCTTGTTTAATTCCTTCCATGGTTTCAATAACATTTGCACCAGTTTCACGAATTGCATTGACTGCAATAGATGGAACACCCAAAGCTCGGATACGAGATGATGGTTCCTTATACGCAAATCCTACGTCAGCTATGTCTTTTAATTTTACATGTTGTACAGAACTGGAAGTAGTATCAAATTCACTTCTTAAAACAACATTTTGTATNCGTTCAANTGAGTTTAGTTCNCCATCTGTTCGNACTATATACCTTCTTTTACCNTCATTAATTTCACCGGCAGTTATTGAATGATTTGCATCACGTAAAGATGATGCAATATCTTCAATTGTAAGCCTATATATAGCCATAACTTTGGGATCTAAAGTAATTCGCATTTCACGCTCAGTACTTCCAAAAATATTAGAGCGTGCCACTCCTGGTACTCTTTCTATACGATNTTTAACTATGTCCTCTACAAAATCTCCGTAAGTATGAATTTCACGATTGTTTCCATTTAGCGGCTTGATTATAAACCAAGCTATTGGTTGGTCTTGTGCGCCAGCTGAACTAACAATTGGTTCCAGAGCTTCTTCAGGATAATCTGCTACTCGATNGAGGCTATTTGCTACTAAAAGTAATGCTTTATCCATATTTTGANCAATCTGAAATTCNAGAGTTATTTCAGATTCACTNTCCCGTGATGTGCTAGTCATTCGAGATAAACCTTCTAGCCCTTTAAGTTCATTCTCTTGTTGATTTGTTATTTCTCTTTCAACATCTGCGGGAGATGCACCACTCCAAAATGTATTAACAGTTAGAATAGGTTTTCGAATATCAGGGGTGAGTTGTATAGGAATGGTGTCAAGGGCAACTAAACCAAATAAAATAACCATTACTACTGCTGCAATTACTGCGATTGGACGGGCAATGGCTGCTTGAATTAGATTCATTNCTNGGGCTTATTTCTNGGTTTCATTGTTTATGGTTATAAGTTGCCCAGGTTGTAGACGNTCATTACCTAGGACCACTACAAGCTCACCATTTCGCAAACCATTTATTACTTCAAACCTATTTCCAACGGTAAGCCCAGTTTTTACAGGTCTAATTTGTGCTGTGCCAGATTCTGCTACGTAAACAAATGTTTGACCACCCATAGTTATTATTGCGTCTTTATGCACTGTAATTGATTTTTTTTGAATTCCTGCTGGAAGTTCTATTGTTACAGATTGCCCAGGTGCCATAGCTTTTTTAAGAAAGCTGGNCTCAGGTGTGAAACGAACTTGTNTAGTGCGGCTTANANGGTTTTCTTCGGGAATAATAGCACGAACGATAGCTTGATATGTTTCCCCACTAACTAACGATAGAGATATTGGCATTCCCAAGATAATTCCTGAAATATGACTGGAAGGAATATCAGCAGCTATCTCAAACTCTTTATTATTTAACATTGTTACAACATTTTGACCTTTTTGTAACCAGCTACCTACCTCTGTATGTATGGCTGTAACAACTCCATTATAAGGAGCGCGGATTATTGACCATTTGAGATTAACCTCATTTATAGCAAGGTTAGACTCTGCAATAGATTTTTTTGCTTTTGCAATCTCAATATATCCTTCATAAATTTTTAAAAGTTGCTTCGCATCGTCATATTGGCTTTGAGAAAAAGCTACAGAGTCTCTTAATTTTTCAATTCGTTTTAATTCACTTAATTTTAAATCTGATTCTGATCGTGCCTGGATCACTTGTTGTTCAGCCTCATATACCAAAGCTTTTAGTTTATAATTTTCTCCTGAGAGGAGAGAAGTATCAGTTTTTGCTATTATTGAATCCTTTTTTAAATAATCTCCTAGCTCAACTTGTAAATCCTTTACGGGACCTCCTGTGCGGGCTGATACATATCCAGACTGTAATGCCACTATACGTGCAATAAAAGTTGCATTCTCTGAGAGGTTTTGGATCTTTACCTTGTTCACATGGACTGTAGCTGGTTGTTGAGAGTTTGCTATGGGAGACATTGTTCCTATTAAGATAACGCACAATATGAATATTAGAGCTTTGGTATGCGGTCTAAACATCTTAATAAGCCTTTTTTTAATTATTTTTTCCATTGCTCAAAGAATCCTTTTTAGGGCTTCGCATTCAGGTAAGGCGACTCGGTCACTATTAAGAAACTCTATTGGTTTAATAAAACGTAATTGAATATTCTCACCTCGGGGCACTAATGGATCCTCTGAGCTATTCACTTGATAGTATAGAGGGGTATAAACTCTGTNAATCCANGGGCTAAAAAGAGTTCCTGGGACGTGAATCAAACGTAAAAGTGAGATATTAATTTGTCCTTCTTCTTGAAATTCTCTAATAAGAGCATTTTCTGGGGTTTCATTTGCCTCAACTCCTCCCCCGGGGAATTTAATAATTTTCTTTTGACCCACATTCTCCTCAGCTGTAAGGACCTTTCCTGCCCTCATTAACAGCCCATATACCCTTATATTCAATAAATTTTTCATGATAATTTGTTTTATCCCCTTTTCGAGACCGCTTGGAAAAGGCATAATAATTTGCTAATAGTTTTAATACACTATCCTATGCTTTATACCAGCTCTAGATGACTAAAGATTTTTTGCTGGTAGTTGGCTATAACTAGGTACTCGTTTTTTTTAGCGAGGAACAACAATAATTGGAGGTTAATATGCAACTAGCGCGTGAAGAACTCCTACGCGCCTACCGGACAATGAAGACTATCCGGGAGTTTGAAGAGCGTCTACATGTAGACTTTGCGACAGGCGAAATACCAGGTTTTGTACACCTTTACGCAGGTGAGGAGGCAAGCGGTGTTGGGGTAATGATGAACCTTGATGATCGAGATTATATTGCAAGTACTCACAGAGGGCATGGTCATTGTATAGCAAAAGGCTGTGATGTTGACGGAATGATGGCAGAGATATATGGCCGTGTAGACGGTCTTTGTGCTGGCAAGGGCGGTTCAATGCATATAGCTGACCTAGATAAAGGTATGATGGGAGCTAATGGGATAGTAGGTGGAGGCCCGCCATTGGTTTGCGGTGCAGCATTGGCGAACAAGAACCTTGGAACAGGTGGAGTTTCTGTTTGTTTTGTTGGAGATGGAGCTTTCAATCAAGGTACAAATGCTGAGGGAATGAACCTTGCAGCTGTTTGGAAATTACCTGCCATTTTTGTTTTGGAAAATAATGGATATGCTGAGACAACATCATCAAGCTGGGCAATTGGAGGAGGTAATCCAGTAGAGCGAGCAAAGGGCTTTGGTCTACCAGGAGTATCTGTTGACGGGTTTGATTTTTTTGCTGTGCATGAGGCNGCTAAAGAGGCAGTAGAAAGAGCTCGAGCTGGAGATGGNCCTAGTTTTATAGAAACACGGTTATCTCGATATTATGGTCATTTTGAAGGAGACTCTCAGACATATCGCGGGAAAGATGAAGTAAAAGAAATACGAGAATCAGTGGACGCGCTATCTCAATTTCGGGAAAAAGTTATAGGTGCAGCTTTAATCGAGTCTGATGATCTCGATTCTATAGACAACGAAGTCGCGGAGGTAATTGAAAACTCCGTTAGTAAAGCAAAGGCTTCGCCACTACCTACTTCTGAAGATTTACTTACTGACGTATACGTATCTTACTAAAGGAGGGCCAAATGGCTCGAAAAATTAGCTATCAACAGGCTATTAACGAAGCGCTTGATCAAGAGATGGAGCGTGATGAAACAGTTGTAATTATGGGAGAAGACGTGGCAGGTGGGCTTGGCGCTCCTGGTGAAAGAGATGCNTGGGGTGGAGTCTTGGGTGTTACAAAAGGTCTACAGCCCAAATACGGAGATGACCGAGTCTTAGATACGCCAATAACAGAGAGTGGGTTTATTGGTGCTGCAGTTGGTGCTGCTACTGCAGGTTTNAGACCTGTCGCAGAACTAATGTTTATAGACTTTATGGGAGTCTGTTTCGATCAAATATTTAATCAGGCAGCTAAGTTTCGCTATATGTTCGGTGGTAAAGCAGAAACACCAGTAGTAATAAGGACTATGTATGGAGCAGGTTTACGAGCAGCCGCCCAACATTCGCAATGCCTTTACCCCGTATTTACTCATATTCCGGGACTGAAAGTAGTTACCCCATCAAATCCATATGATGCAAAGGGCTTATTGATCCAAGCNATAAGAGATAATGATCCTGTAATTTTCTGTGAGCATAAATTTCTTTATACCCTAGAGGGTGACGTACCAGAAGAAGCTTATGCGATACCATTTGGCGAGGCTAATATCACACGTGAGGGTGATGACGTAACAATAGTAACTTTAGGTCGTATGGTTCACATCGCTAATGAGGCTGCAGATAGTTTGGCTAAAGATGGCGTAAACTGTGAAGTAGTAGATCTTAGAACAACTTCGCCAATGGATACAGATACTATAATAGAAAGTGTTGAAAATACGGGTAGGCTTGTTGTTCTGGATGAAGCAAATCCACGCTGTAGTATTGCTACTGATGTTTCTGCCCTTGTTGCTCAAGAGGCATTTAATTCATTAAAAGCACCAATAAAAATGGTCACTGCGCCACACACGCCAGTTCCTTTTTCAGANGCTTTAGAGGACATGTATATTCCNGATGCAAACCAAGTAAGTGAAGCAGTTCGCTCTGTAATGGGGGCTTAATNATGTCGGATANAATACACTCTATAACCATGCCTAAATGGGGTCTGGCAATGACAGAGGGCAAGCTAGGTGAATGGTTAGTAGAAGAGGGTGACGAAATTGAATCNGGNGATGAGTTATTAGAAGTTGAGACTGAGAAAATAACCGGNGCTGTGGAGGCTGCAGTTAGTGGTACGATAAGGAAGTGTGTGGGTCAGACAGGTGAAATANTGACTGTTGGTGCACTTTTAGGAGTTGTTGCAGATGACTCGGTAGACGACAATNCAATTGAGNATTTTATTTCAGAGTTTCAGNAAAANTATGTGCCTCCAGANCCAGAAGAAGACNCAGAGGGTTCTGGGGCTGAAACTNTAGAGNTAGATGGGAGACAAGTNCAATATACAAAACGNGGTGAAGGAGGAATCCCAGCTATACTTATTCATGGTTTTGGTGGAGATTCAAACAATTGGTTGTTTAGCCATGATTCGCTTGCAGAAGCTAGAGCAGTGTATGCTATTGATTTACCTGGACATGGAGGGTCATCGAAGGATGTTAGTGACGGTTCTATAGACTTCTTCGTTTCAGTTATTAATGATTTTATGGAGAAAGTTGACGTAGAAAAAGCCCACCTAATTGGTCATTCTATGGGAGGTGCAATATCGCTAGCTTTTGCAATTAAATATCCGAATAAAGTATCTTCACTCTCCTTAATTGGGAGTGCAGGTCTAGGATCAGAAATTGATACAGATTACCTTAATGGCTTTGTTGAGGCAGATAGACGTAAAGATATGAAATCTCAAGCCATAAAACTGTTTGGGGACTCATCCCTTGTAACAAGGAGTTTGGTGGAGGACTTATTAACTTTTAAGCGCAAGGACGGCGTTAAGGAGGCCCTAAAAACAATTTTGTCCTCGTTTGCTCATAATGGCAATCAGGTTAGAGTGATGCGTGATGATATTGAGAAACTTAATACTCCTGCTCAGGTCATATGGGGGTCTTTAGATAGTATTATACCTTCTTCTCATGCAAATGGTCTTCCAGAATCAGTCAATGTATTGATAATTTCTGATAAGGGACACATGGTACAAATGGAGGCTGCTAGCGAAGTTAATAAGGCGTTGTTAGACCAAATGGCATAGGTTTAGCAAGCTTGGCTATCCGAGGTTTAGGTATTTATTTAATAGATTTCTAAGTTAACTCGGAAGAAGCTATGAAAAAATATGAAAATAGCACAATGGCTGATTTAGTACAGTTTAACTGTGGTGATATTGATATCAGCATATTAGCAGATGGGAGATGGTTCCATGAAGGGGGTCCTATTACCCGTATTTCACTTGTAAAACTGTTTGCAGGAATTTTGGAACGTGATGAGGAAGGTTGCTATTGGTTGGTTACACCTGTAGAGCGGGCTAGGATAGTTGTTGAAGATGCCCCNTTTGTGGCAGTTAAGATGGAAATAGAAGGTGAAGGTCAAAGCCAAGTTTTAAGTATAACTACAAATTTAGATGATACAGTTAGAGTTGACTCAGAGCATCCATTAGTTTTTCGAAACAGACCAAATGGAGAAGTGGCACCTTATGTGCTTATACGTAAAGACCTTGAGGCGCTTGCAGTAAGGTCTATCTGGTATCAGCTAGTAGATTTATTTAAAGAAGAAAAGCATAAAAACGAATCCTTATTAGGCGTGTGGAGCAGTGGAATATTTTTCCCTTATGATTCAACTAAGGNTATATTAAGTGCGTGATATCATCGTGTCNCAGCTTTTAGTATCTTCACNAGCCCCCCCGAATACTNCATGGGNAGATATTATAAANAGTGAAGAAATAGATACATTAGCNGNTCCAAANGGTGCTAAATTCAATAATGATTTGTTATTAGAANGAAGTTCTCAAAGTGAAATCAAGCCTGCTGCAATATTAGTTCTGTTGATAAAGAGAATTGGTGAGTTCACAATTTTATTTACTAAGCGTCCAGAGGAAATGTCAGTGCATGCTGGGCAAGTATCTTTTCCAGGAGGAAAAATAGANTCCTGTGATCATAGCCCAAGTGATACTGCATTNCGAGAGGCTGAGGAGGAAGTAGGNCTTCCGCGAGAGAAAGTAGAAGTTATTTGNCGTCTGAAAAACCATCTTNTCGCAACAGGCTATAGAATAACTCCTGTTGTTGGTATTATAGAATCTCCAGTCAAATTTGNTTGCAATCCATCTGAAGTAGCTGAACTATTTGAGATGCCCTTAAACTATGCACTTGACCGAGAAAACTATAGAATTCAAGAAATGCCCTCAAGAGGTATAAGAAAGAAGTCGTATGTAATCGAGTATAGTAATTATGTGATATGGGGAGCAACTGCTGCTGTTCTAGTAAACCTAAGAGATATTATTAGAGCTGCGAATTAAGGAGTCTCACGTGCTTAGAGTCACGCTTATTCACTTACTATTATTATTTGCCCCGACAGCTATTTATGTTGGTTATCTGTTAGTAATCAGAAAACTGAGACCTGTAAGCAAAAAAAATAATGTGGTTACAAAAAAGCTGCCATTTTTTACTTTAATTGCTGTGGGCTTAATATTGGTTGTTGCATCTTTAGTTTCCCTTTCTTTTTCTTCAGGAAGCGCGCCAGAAGGAAACTATACTCCACCTTATATAAAGAATGGTAGCGTGGTCTCTGGTCAAGTAGAGTGATATTTTATGCTGCCAAAAGAGTATATTAAACCTGTACCTAAATGGCTTTGTTCTCAGGAAACAAAGTTTTTATTAGATATTTTGTGTGTAAATGGNAANGAAGTGCGTTTTGTTGGTGGTTGCGTTCGTGANTCATTAATACAAAAAGAAGTTTCAGATGTTGATATTGCNACCTTGNAGAGCCCGGATGAAATAATTAATAGATTAGAAAANAAAGGTATTCAGCCAATAAAAGTTGGGGTTTCTTATGGAACTGTTGGTGTAGTAATAGGTNANCAGNATTATGAGATAACTACTTTAAGGCGAGATAAAAAAAGTTTTGGNCGAGGGGCTATAGTTGAGTTTATTGATGATTGGGAGGAGGATGCAAGTCGCCGTGATTTNACTATTAATACATTAAGTTGTAACTCAGAGGGTTTGATTTTTGATCCATTTGATGGAATTGCAGACTTAAGAGCAGGTCGTATACGCTTTGTGGGAAACCCTGCAGAACGCATCCAAGAAGATCATTTAAGGTTATTACGATTCTTCAGATTTTTTGCCTGGTATGGTAACGATTCAATAGATTCTCAAGCTTTAAAAGCATGTGCAGACTCTGCACAATCTCTGAAAAGGTTATCGGGTGAGCGAATAAGACAAGAAATATTAAAGTTATTAGCGGCGCCTAGCCCTATAGAATCTCTATATGCAATGCGTGAAATTAATGTACTAGACATTTTACTGCCAGAAATAAAAACATTTGATTTAATAGAAAACCTATTAGATTTGGAAGTGCAATTTGATGAAAAACTTATAGCTGATCCAATTTGTAGGCTTGCAGCATTGATTAGAGGTAATTTAGTTGCAGCTTCTGCAATTTCTAAAAAATTAAATTTTTCTAAAAAACAAGGTAATAAACTCAAAGGTCTCACTGTCTCTAACTCCAAATTAATACCTTCTTATTATAAAGAAAAAGGGAGGAGCATTTTTTATCCTTTAGGTCATGATTATTGCGTTGAGAGTGTTTTACTTAATTGGGCAGAAAATGGAGGATTATCTTCATCTAAAAGTGATGAATGGGAATACCTTTTTAAGGAAAGTAAAAAATGGAATCCTCCAAAGTTCACAATTAATGGAGACGATGTTATTTCTTTAGGGGTTACTGAAGGTAAGGCAATAGGTTGCCTGTTAAGTGATCTTGAGAAGTGGTGGATTCAAGAATCTTTTGAGCCTAATCGAAAGGATCTCTTGCNCATGTTAAAAAAAATGATAAGTAATTTGACTTAATTAAAATACATATGATTTGTTATAAACAAAGTTACCGTATACCTAATTGATAAAATAGCATTTTTAGGACCATTTAACATNTGGGGGCATTGACATTAATATTGCTTCCACATTACCGCCAGTTTTCAATCCGAATTGAGTCCCCCTATCATATAGCAAATTAAATTCAGCATATCGACCACGGCGTTTCAACTGATATTCTCTTTGTTCTTTAGTCCATGGTTTATTCATATGTTGTCTTACAAGGGTTGGGTATACGTCTAGAAAAGCAAGCCCAATATTTTGAGTAAAAGAAAGGTCAGATTTGAAGTTACCTGTATTTAAGTAGTCATAAAAAATTCCACCAACCCCCCTTTCTTCCCCTCGATGAGGTAAAAAAAAGTATTCTTTACACCAAGTTTTAAAGCAGGGGTAATATTCAGGGTTATATTCGTCACAAGCTGCCTTGAAAGATTTATGAAAAGCCTCTGTATCTAAATCATAAGGAGTAGTCGGTGTAAGATCTGCTCCGCCACCAAACCACCTTTTTGATGTTACTATGTGCCTAGTATTCATATGTACAGCTGGAACAAGAGGTGAGCAAGGGTGAGCAACAACTGATATGCCACTAGCCCAAAACTTAGAACTGTCTTCAGTACCAGGAATAGCCTTGCGAAATTCGGGGGAAAATTCGCCATAGACTGTAGAAATATTTACCCCTACTTTTTCGAATACATGACCGTGCATAATTGACATTTTACCACCGCCACCGGCACCCTCTTCTCTTAACCAGTTTTTAGGTATAAATTTGCTTGGTTTTAAGCCCGAATCATTACTTTTAATTTCTATTTCTAGCGCTTCAAATTTACTACATATTTTTTTCTGCAGTGTATTAAACCAACTTTCTACTTCTATCTTTTCTTCAGAATTAGAAGTGCCTAAAGGAAGGTTTTTGGGCTCAGGTCTATTCATTTTTTTCTCTATATAAATTTGTTTGTCTAAGTGCTTCTCCAGTAGCAATTGCCAGNGCTATAGCGACGTTAAGTGATCTCCTNTTGGGCTTCATAGGTATAATCAGTCGTTTATGTGCCGCAAGATGTACGTCATTTGGAACTCCTGCAGTTTCTCTTCCTACCATTATTCTATCATTAGCTTTAAAATCAAATTTATAATATGGTATTTTACTTTTTGTAGTTAATAAAACTAAGCGGCTTTCAATGTCATATAAAGTTTGCCCTTTGTTTTGTTCACAAACTGAGTTTTTAGATGACTTTAGGATTTGTTGATGGTCTGTTTTTATATATTCTGACCAAGAGGAATATCTTTTTACAAATGCGTGCTCTTTGTAGTCTAGTGCAGAACGGTTAAGAGCCTTTGAGTCCCAAGGAAATCCACAGGGCTCTATAATATCAACATCGATATGAAGACAAGAAGCCAGCCTTAGAATTGTACCTACATTTGGTGCAATGTCTGGTTGAAAGAGCACAAATCTCATATTTTGATCCATAAAAATATGGCAGATAGCCAAAATTATACATTTCTAATAATATAGCGACATTAAACCGTCTTGCCCTCTCAGGCGGCTCATGCTAACCCTCCTCCTTTCTTAATACTTAGTTACTGCAGAGGAGCATAGTTTTTGTAATACTTCCATTATGATATAGGAAGTCTTATATGCATTAATACAAGGAGTCCGAGTAATATGTGGGGTTATTATGGTAGAGTCGACACCAAGTAGTGAAGATACTGCTACGCCAGAGGAGGGAACAAGAAGAGATTTTCTTGTTCTTGCTGCAGGTGCCATGGGAACGATGGCAGCTTTAGGTGTAGTTTGGCCACTAATAGAAACAATGAATCCATCAGCAGATGTACTTGCGCTTGCGTCTACAGAAGTTGATATCTCTGGTATTATTGAAGGACAGGCTATTTCAGTTATGTGGCGGGGNAAGCCCGTGTTTATTCGGCACCGTACAAATGCAGAAGTTGAAGAGGCTAGACAGGTTAGTCTAGATGANCTAAGTGACCCAGAAACTGATGAGAGCCGTTCTTATAAAGGGAAATGGTTGATTTTAGTAGGAGTATGCACTCATTTAGGTTGCATTCCATTAGGAAATAAACTTGGTGACCCAAAAGGTGAATATGGAGGATGGTTTTGTCCATGTCATGGCTCTCATTACGATACCTCTGGAAGAATACGTAAGGGACCTGCGCCTCGAAACTTAGAGGTTCCACAACATAAATTTATAGACGATACACTCGTCAAGATTGGTTAAGGGAGAGTGGGCTAATGAGTACCCCAGTTCCACAAAATAAAATTGTCCAATGGATTGAATACCGACTACCAGTCTTTAGTTGGGCTATTGCCCACGGTATAGATTATCCAGCACCACGTAATTTGAACTATTGGTGGACATTTGGTTCAATGGCTATGGTTATGCTGGTTGCCCAAATAGTGACTGGTGTATTGTTATCTATGCACTANACCCCGCATGCAGATCATGCGTTTGATTCTGTTGAACACATTATGAGAGATGTTGAATGGGGTTGGCTCCTAAGATATGCACATGCTAACGGTGCATCAATGTTCTTTGTGGTTGTATATATTCATATCTTTAGGAGTCTGTATTACGGTTCCTATAAAGCTCCCAGAGAAATACTTTGGTGGTTTGGAATTATTTTATTACTNCTAATGATGGCCACAGCATTTTTAGGATATGTTTTACCATGGGGGCAGATGAGCTTCTGGGGTGCAACTGTTATAACTAATCTGTTTTCAGCGATCCCATGGGTAGGCGATGATTTAGTAGAGTGGTTATGGGGAGGGTTTTCTGTTGATAACCCAACCTTAAATAGGTTCTTTTCTCTCCATTTCTTATTGCCTTTTGTTATGTGCGGAATGGTGTTTTTACATCTTTGGGCTCTTCACCATAGAAAATCTAACAACCCTCTGGGTATAGATATTAAGAGTTCTAAGGATACGATGCCATTTAGTCCATATTGTACTACTAAAGATTTGTTCACTGGCGCGGTAATGCTTTTTGTACTTTTAGTTTTTGTGTTTTATCTCCCTAACTCATTGGGTGAAGCGGTAAATTATGAAAAAGCAAACCCACTTCAAACTCCTGCACATATAGTGCCAGAATGGTACTTTCTTCCATTTTATGCAATTCTAAGGTCGGTGCCTGACAAGCTTGGCGGAGTTATTGCTATGGCAGCAGCAATTTTAATTTTGTTTGTGTTGCCTTGGCTTGATACCTCAAAAGTAAGAAGTGCGCGTTTTAGACCAATTTATAAACAATTATTCTGGGTTTTTTTGGCAGATTGCGTAGTACTCGGTTGGGTTGGTGCTATGCCAGCCGAAGGTATCTATTTAGTAATAGGTCGAATTTGTACAATATACTACTTTGCGCACTTTATATTGATTATGCCAATATTGGGGAAAGTTGAAAAAACTAAGCCTCTTCCTGAAAGTATACATCAAGCCATATTAGAAAAGGCAGGAAAATCTAAAGTAGAGGGAGAAGCCTGATGTTTAGATTTTCATCAATCTGTTTTGCTCTTTTTGCAATATGGTTTACATCTGTATCTATTGTAGAGGCTGCAGGCGATGCACCAGAAATTCCTGATCGTGAATGGAAGCAGGAGGGCATTTTTGGTACTTATGATGATTCAGCTCTAGTCAGAGGTTTTCAAGTATATCAAGAAGTCTGCGCTTCTTGCCACTCACTGAATTATATTGCCTTCAGAAACTTACTAGAAATCGGATTTTCTGCTGACGAAGTAAAGACTATAGCAATGGACTATGAAGTGCAGGATGGTCCTGATGAAGAGGGTGATATGTTCATGCGCCCTGCTCGACCATCAGATTATTGGCCTGCACCTTTCGCAAATGATAATGCAGCAAGGTCTGCAAATGGAGGAGCATTACCACCAGATCTTTCTTTGATCATCAAGTCTAAACCTAATGGTGCGGACTATTTGCATGCCCTATTGACTGGATATGAAGAAGAAGCCCCTTCAGGTTTTGATCTGGCTGAAGGTATGTACTATAACCACTATTTTACTGGTCACCAGATTGCTATGCCACAGCCTATATATTCTGAATCTGTTGAGTATATTGATGGCACTGAAGCTACAGTTGAGCAGCAGGCAAGTGATGTGACACAGTTTCTATCCTGGGCAGCTGAGCCAGAACTTGAAGAACGCAAACAGACGGGGTTGAAGGTACTTATTTTCTTAGCAGTTCTGATAGCACTATTATTTGTTATTTATAAAAGAACTTGGAAAAGACTTAAAATTAAATAAAAAAATAGTTATATCCAATATTCTAAACTTAAGTTTTGATGTTGCAAAAGTAGAGCATTTATTACTATAGGTATTTTTCAATAATTGCTGAAAGTTGTGCTTTTGTTTCTGGTCTCTCAATAGAGGCATCTGTCATAAAAGCATCCTTTAATGCAGTGTCACAACCACTTTTACAATATGATCTTTCGGTCTCTATTGATTCTGCAAGCAGTCTTATAAGACTTTTTGCCTTGTGTGCGTTTTCATTTACGCAGCTAATTACCTTGTCTACAGTCACTGCCTCATGGTCAGGGTGCCAACAATCGTAGTCTGTCACCATTCCAACTGTTGAGTAACATATCTCAGCTTCACGAGCTAGCTTTGCTTCTGGCATATTTGTCATTCCAATGACGCTAAATCCTGACTTTCTATATAAATTTGACTCAGCAAATGTGGAAAATTGTGGTCCTTCTATAACTATATAAGTCCCGCCACGGTGAAGCTTGAGGTCGGTAATTTTCTTTGCAGCAGAATAAATTTTTTCACTAAGTCGATTACAAACAGGCTTAGCCATGCTAACATGAGCGACACAACCAGAAGTAAAAAATGTATTTTCTCGAAGGTAAGTTTGGTCAATAAACTGATCAACTATTACAAAGCTCCCGGGTTTAATATCTTGTCGTAAAGACCCAACTGCTGATAAAGAAATAATTTCTGTAACTCCAAGTTGTTTAAATGCGTCGATGTTTGCACGGAAATTAATAGTAGAAGGAGCATGTATATGCCCACGTCCATGGCGTGGCAGAAATACTATATCTAAGCCTGCTAAGGTTCCTGAGAGGAATTGGTCCGAAGGTTTTCCAAATGGACTGGCCATATCAGCCCAGTTAGCATTTTTTAGACCAGGAATCTTATATAGACCGCTTCCACCGATTATTCCTAATTTAACTTTACGTGGTAGGTTAAAACTTTTCATTACATGTGCTCTTTGAGATGCTCTATAGTGCGAGATAGTGCTTTTTTACTGGCGTTTGAGTCATAGTCTGCTCGCTTATTACAGTTAAATCCATGTCCGGCTCCTTCATAAACATACACACCAACATTTGGGTGCTTCTCACTTATAGTTTTTATGTCACTGAGTGGTATTGATGAATCTTTTGAGCCAAAATGTAACATAGTGGGACACGATGGTTTTTCATCGACAAAATCAATGATTTGACCTCCATAATATCCTACAACTGCATCTGCATTAGACCGGCAAGCTGCTAGAAAGGCTAACGACCCACCCCAGCAATAACCTATAATACCTATTTTTAAGAAATTTCTTTCTCTAAGAAAATTAATTGAGGAATTGATATCCTTTAATGGGTCATCCCAGCCTATTTCTGTTTTTAAGGAACGGCCTTTTTCGATGTCTGCAGTTTCATAATTTAACTCTAAACCAGGTTCTGATCGGTCAAACAATGCGGGAGCAATAGAAGTTAGACCAATGTTTGCAAAAGAGTCGCACACATCTCTTATATGTGAGTTTACCCCAAATATTTCCTGAATTATTACAAGACCTAGCTTTGAATCTTTTTTTGCCTCTGCAATGTAAATATCTAACTTATGACCATCTACAGAAGTAATACTTTTGTNTGAATTCATGTTTAGCTCCATTATTTTTTACTTAATTTAGTANATGAATNTTTNGATAAATTTTTTATACATTAAACCTGAAAAGCATTACGTCNTTGTTTTCAACAATATAATCCCGNCCTTCTTGGCGCATTTTTCCAGCCTCTTTTGCNCTTTGTTCACCACCGTATTCAATATAATCTTTGTATGAAATTGTTTCAGCACAAATAAAACCACGGGCAAAATCGGTGTGTATTACACCAGCCGCATCTCTAGCGTTAGTGCCTCTTTTAATAGTCCATGCCCGACTTTCTTTTTCACCAGCTGTATAATAACANATTAGCTCTAGCAAAGAGTATCCAGCCCTTACTAAACGATTTAAACCGGCTTCTTTTAAGCCAAGAGAGTCTATAAACTCTTGTCTATCACTGAAGTTTTCTAAGCTTGCTATTTCTGCTTCTATAGCAGCTGAAATAATAATACATTCGGTCCCTTCACTTTTTGCCCGCTGAAAAATTTTTTCAGAATTAGTATTACCGTTTAGGGCATTTAGCTCATCTACATTACAAACATAGAGTACAGGCTTTGCTGTTAATAGGTGAAATTTATTAGCTATTTCTTTATCATCGATATTGAGTTCTAATGCTCTTGCAGGCTGCCCATTTCTAAGATTACTAATTAATTGTTCGGCTATCGGTAAAGCCTTTAGAGCATCTTTATCATTACTTTTTGCTAGTTTTTGTNTNGTATTTAATTGTTTTTCTATACTTTCGAGGTCGGCCAACATGAGCTCGGTATCTATGAGATCTATATCTCNTATTGGATCTACAAGNCCTTCAACATGACTAACTTGTTCATCATCGAAACAGCGAACTAAGTGTAGAATCGCATCTACCTCGCGNATATTTCCTAAAAACTGATTGCCTAGACCTTCCCCCTTGTTTGCTCCGCGAACTAAACCTGCTATGTCTACTATTTCAAGCTGAGCATGAATTACATTTTTTGATTTTGATAGTTCAGAAACGTTCTGCAACTCTGGGTCGACAACTGAAACCCTTCCTATATGAGGTTCTACAGTACAAAATGGATAGTTTCCTACCTCAGAAGACTGAGCATTGGTAAGAGCATTAAAAAGTGTAGATTTACCAACGTTTGGTAANCCGACAATGCCACAACGAAAACCCATTTTCCCTCCATAACAGCATTTAGTTAACTTGATCTATATTTTTGTCTCGTTTTCTGGAGATATTAAATGGTCTGGAGAAGTTAGATTTTTTATTGAATGATGGGCTATTTTTGTCATAAATTTATTTGCTTCAGCTTCCAGTAAATAGGTTATGCTATCAGCAATAGATTCTAAAGTAACTTTTAACCAATCTGAATCGTTTTGATCAAAATTATTTAAGACATAGTTTTTTGTACTGCTNTTGTTGTTGGGTCTCCCAATGCCAATTCTAACTCTCCAATAGTTACTTCCTATTTGCGCAGAAATACTTTTAAGTCCATTATGTCCNGCATCGCTTCCACCAAGTTTAGCTCTCACTTTTCCNGGCTTTAGGTCNAGTTCATCGTGAAATATTATAACCTTATTTGGGAGTAGTTTGTGAAAGCGAATAGTCGCTGCTATCGATTTTCCAGAATTATTCATAAACGTAGTAGGTTTGAGNGCTATTATCTTATCAGATGAGATTTTNCCTTCTGCNGTATCCCCAAAAAANCGTTTGCGATTACGAAANGNAGAAAANTGATAACTNTCTGCAATTTTATCTAGAGCCATAAAACCAACATTGTGCCTATCGTTGGTATGCTTAATACCTGGATTTCCNAGCCCAACAAGTAANTTCATTAGNTCAAATGTATGCAGTAGTGTATGTNTTANCTATCATTAGAGGTTTCGTCCNAGTCACTGCCTGCATCGGTTGATGAAGCATCATCTGCTGTTGCTTCTGTGTCATCATCTTGCTCATCCCCTGTCTCTTCTTCCTCGGTCATCACAGTTGGTGCAGCAATAGTAGCTATTGTAAAGTCCCTATCTGTAATAGTAGGGTCTACTCCATCAGGCAAATTTATTTGACTAATGTGTAGGCTGTCACCAATGTCTGATTCACTAATATCTAGGGTTATCATGTCTGGAATAGATTCGACTGGGCACAATAGTTCAACAGAGCGCCTAACTACGTTTAGAACTCCACCACGTTTTAATCCAGGACAAACATCTTCACCTAAGAAATTAACAGCAACCTCGACAGTAATTTTTGTACCTTTTACATACCTAATAAAGTCTACATGTAGCGGTCTGTCACTTACTGCGTCTAACTGGACATCACGAGGTAAAACACGAGTCTTTTCGCCTTCAATGTCAACATCATAGAGCCGTGAAAAGAATCCAGCTTGTGTATATTCCATATCAAAAAGTCGATACTCGATGGAGATATGGGATGGTGAATCACCACCTCCATAAATTACTGCAGGTATTCTACCTTCACGTCGTAAGCTTCGCGAAGCCCCTTTCCCTGACTTTTCTCGCGACTCAGCACTTATTGTACTTATGTTAGACATTTTATTCGTTCCTTAAATTGTTATATTAGTTTTTCTATTCGAACTAATCGCCATTTAATCAAATAAACTTGAGACTGATGATTCTGAACTTATCCTATGTATAGCCTCTGCTATTAAACCCGAAATTGAGAGAACGTGAATGTTTTCTGTAACTCTTACTGCCTCTGTCATAGCTATACTATCTGTAACTATAAGAGATTCTAGAGACGAGGATGCAACCCTAGCTGTTGCTCCTCCCGACAGAACAGCATGGGTAACGTATGCATGAACAGATGCTGCACCCGCTTTTTTAAGTGCTTTAGCAGCGTTACAAAGTGTACCTGCTGAATCTACAATGTCGTCAACCATTATACAATTTCTTCCTGATACATCACCTATAATATTCATTACTTCTGATACACCAGCTTTTTCCCGTCTTTTATCCACAATTGCAAGGTCAGCATTGTGTCTTTGAGCAATAGATCTTGCCCTTAACACTCCTCCTACATCTGGGGAAACAAACATAAGCTTATCCCCATCAAATCGCCTATTTATATCATCTGAGATCACTGGTGCGGCGTATAGGTTATCAACAGGAATATCAAAAAAACCTTGAATTTGCCCAGCATGAAGGTCAAGCGTAAGCACACGATGGGCTCCTGCAGCAGTAATTAGATTAGCCACTAATTTTGCTGAGATGGGTGTCCTTGCTGCAGATTTGCGGTCCTGACGCGCGTAACCAAAATAGGGTAAAATAGCTGTGATTCGTCGTGCTGAGGCCCTTCTAAGTGCATCAATGCAAACTAATAGTTCCATTAAATTATCGTTTGCAGGATACGATGTTGATTGAATTAAGAATACATCTTCTCCACGAACATTTTCATGAATTTCAACAAAAACCTCCATATCCGCAAAGCGGTGTACNGAGGCCTTTGTCAGTGGCATNTGTAAGGTTGCAGCTATTGCTTCTGCAAGCGACCGGTTGCTGTTTCCTGCGAGGAGTTTCATCNAATACTCAAAGNCCGGCACTGGTCATGACCAGCAGCCTCGTTGGGGCAACTTATGCCCATTTTCATTATGCGCGGGAATGTATCAACAGGCTCATTANCTGTAAACTTCTTTAATAATNCATATATAAACATTTTTTCATCATGCCTATTTAATATGNAGATTCNAATAATGGCTTTATGGCTCTAACNGCNTTGTTTACAATCGTTTCAGCCATAATGCTAAGTTGGTTTTCAGTTTTGTTTATCGGCATCCAGTTTTGTTGTGTAACAGTTCCTATCTTAGCTCCATTAGTATTCATTATGGTCCATTCTATAACTACAAGTTGTAACTGGCCATCTTTTTCTTCGAGGTAGATACTTCCTGCTAACAAGAATCTAGCCTTAATAAGGTCGTTAGTAATTATTATCTGGGGTGAATCAATTTTTTTAACCATTTCTCTAAACAAAGTTGATGCTCCAGGTTTTAAAGCGCCATCAATGGGTAAAACAGCCAAATAAACTTGTGCCTTTTGATTGACNGATATTCTGTCAATTGAGTTTATAGCTCTTGAAATTAATTCTGCTACCNTTTGCGTGTGTTTTAGAAGCTGAGTATCTGAGTAAATCATTTCAATTTCATAAATTAGTATTCCTTCAGGTTTNATAAGGCTCCAGAAAATCGTATNTTTTTNAAGTCTTGAACGTAATATTANGCTATTAAGCNTTTCTGATTGGCGACTTGCTAAGATGCCTTCTTGCAAAAGAGCCTTGGTGACTAGGTCCGCAAGCAGATTAGCTTTCTCAATTTTTATACCAGAAGTTGGTGATACTGTTATAATAGAATTTTTAAGTATGCTTGTGTCTTTAAAGCTAGGCAGAGATTTGTTTTCAGGCTTAAAAGGGCGATTTATCTCACCGCAAGAACTGGTAAAAAAAAGAATGACTAGCAAGCTAATTGCTAGCAGTTTATGCGATAATTGCAACACAACTCGCTACTATTGTAATTGCAAGTAATACTATAAAATGGACGATATACGGCATTTAAATCATATTTCCAGTGCTATGGCTGATAGTAACCTGCCATAGTCACCACTTCCATTATGGCAAGTTCTCCGATAGCTAAAAAATTCATTCTTATTTACATAGGTATCCATATTAATGGACAATGCTAATCCAATTCCCGCATTTTCAAGCCGTGCTAAAATGTAACCTGATAGATCAAACATCCAAAAGTTGTTTTGGGTAGATGGTATGAAAAAGGTTTTATTNCTATTATATTTTTGAATAAATTTATCACGAAAACTGTCACTAACTTCATAGCTTCCTTGTCCAATTGCAGGACCAACAATAGCCTTTGTATCATTCGGAGTAGCACCAAGCTCCGACATATGAAAAATAGTTTCTTCAAGTATTCCATTAAGAGCCCCACGCCAGCCTGCATGAGCGATAGCTATAACACCATATTTTTTATTTGCAAAAATCACTGGTGCGCAGTCAGCGGTTAGAACACCTAAGGCTAAACCGGGCTGTTTTGTAACTAAAGCATCGCATTTGGGGGGGGTGGTCAAAAGATTTTGTTCATTTATTGTCTGAACATTTGAGCTATGACTTTGCCAGGCAGTGATCAAAGAATTTTGATCTAGTTTAAATGATGCCATAGCCCTTTTTCTATTCTCTGAAANTGCTAGTGGAGAGTCCATGGACCCACTCCCACAATTTAGAGATTTGTATATTCCCTTACTAACTCCGCCTTTGCGGGTGAAAAACCCATGAGTTATACCATCAGATTCAAGAGCAGGATGCNTTATAGGTTTTATCATTTAACTTTTCTTTTAGCTTTGATTTTTTTTAAATTATAAGTCTTAAAAACCAGGTGGTACAGGTGCGTCTTCTTTTGTTATTGCAACTACCTTAAATATTTCCCCCATGCCGATTGGATTAATTAAGCGATTTAAACTAGATTCAATTTTAATTGCTGANGTGTTTGTCGCTTTCTTTAAAAGGGNGGCTGCCCGGGTTTCAATACCTATACGNCGAAGAAATTCTCCCTGAGTTATAGGNCCAAAAAATTTGGTTTTTGTTGAAGATANTGCTCGTTTTANAGCATCAAAATCTACATGTGCTGTAATATCTGCTGTTCCAGGTTTTTCCAANACAGAATGTATTTGATGATTTTTTATTCCTTGTAGTGTCTCACCAATGCTAGTTCGACTATGCCCATAATCAATTATAAGTATTGCTCCCCCATTTTTTTCTATCCTTTTAGCTAATGAAAGTACAGCATTCTCTCTGGCAGGGCTATATTCAAAAATTTCACCATCTCCAGCTTTAAGGTCTAAAATATTAGAAGGTAAAGTATTTGGCTTAATAGCGGACCCATGAACAAAAATAAGCTCATGGGGTGGTGTGTCACTGATAGNAATTCTTCTTTCAAACCAACGATTTTTATTACTAATCAGTTGGATAANCGGCAGGGCATCGAAAAATTCGTTTGCAAAAGTTATATTNGTCTCAGAAGGTAGNTTTGAAATATCNTGATACCATCTGGNATTGTATCCAAANAATTTTTCTTTCTGATAAGCTTTGAGNNTCTGACTAATTTCTACAAGGTTTATAGAAATATCCTTTTCTAATTTGTTAACCTGTTTTATTGCCCTTAGAGCATCACTCATCAACATGCCTGTTCCTGGTCCTATCTCTGTAATGCTTAATTTTTTATTTATATTAGTTTGTTCCCAAACTACTACTGCCCATAGNCCAATCAACTCCCCAAACATTTGGGATAGTTCCGGAGCTGTTATAAAATCTCCNTTTNCTCCAATTGAATCTCTTAAATTATAATATCCATATATAGGATGACTAAGAATTAGNCTCATAAACNTTTCTGTGCTTATTGAGCCCTCTTCATTGATTTTATTCCTTATTAAAGATTCTAGGGGGGGCATTTCTATTTAAATACTCCTTTAAAACTAGCTATGAATATTATTAAGAGTCCTAGGCATAGCATTGGAATTGATAATATTTGACCCATAGTCATACCCCAAAAAAGATAGCCTAAAGAAATGTCAGGCTCACGAAAAAACTCAACTACAATTCTTGAAATACCGTATCCNATTAAAAAACTGCCAGTTAATAGNCCTGGNNAACGCCATNCGCGTAATCCAAATGCCAAGAAGTTTAANANNGNAAACAATAAGAGNCCCTCCAGAGCCGCCTCATAAAGTTGNCTNGGATGNCTAGCCAATTNNCCCCCTGTAGGAAAAANCACAGCCCAAGGGACANTACTTACTTGACCATAAAGCTCACCATTAACAAAGTTAGCTATACGTCCAAAAAAAAGCCCAATTGGTGCGCATATAGCAATACCATCTGTTATTTTAAAAATTGCCTTTTTTGATTTCCATGAATAGAAGAATAGACCTAAGATCATTCCTATCAGCCCCCCATGAAAAGACATTCCACCTGTCCAAATCATTGGGATTTGCTGAGNGTTTTCTAAATAATAACTTGGTTGATAAAAGAAAACATATCCTAGTCGCCCACCAATAATTATAGCTATAGCTGATATTACTAGGAGGTCATCTACCTGACGTCCTTTAAGAGGCACTAGGTTTCTTCTTGCTAAAAAATGTAAGTATTGCCAACCTAGAATAAGACCTAGGACGTAGGCGAGTGCATACCAGCGTATAGATATTGGTCCAAGTTCTATAAGGACAGGATCAATAACCGGGAAAACAATAGCTGGTATAACTGTCATNTATATGGATCTTTTTTTATTAAATATTTTTGAATATAAGTCCTAACACCTTCTATAAGGGAAGTTGGCTCGTGTTTATAGCCAGCATGGGCTAGGCGATTCATTTGAGCTTCTGTAAAATATTGATATTTTGACCTCAGCTCTTTAGGCATATCGATATATTCAATATTTATTTTCATGCCAAGTGCTATAAAAATAGACTCGGCAAGGTCTGAAAATGAACGAGACTGCCCTGTTCCAACGTTAAAAATACCATTTACTTTATTATTATCTAACAGCCATAGTACAATCTTTACGCAATCTCCAACCCATACAAAATCTCGAAGTTGTTGACCATCTGAGTAGTCAGCATTATAGGATTTAAATAATTTTATTGGTTTTCCAGAAACAGCATCTGGAAAGGCTGTTGCTATAACACTTCTTTGATTACCTTTATGGTATTCGTTCGGGCCATAAACATTAAAAAACTTGAGACCTACCCATTGAGGCGGTGCTGCATGACCATGAGCAAGCTTATGCTGGATTTTTCGATCAAATAGATGCTTTGAGCGACCGTATAAATTCAAAGGTCTAAACTTAGCCAAAGATTCTATATTCGATGTGTCATCAAAACCCATAGAACCATCTCCGTATGTTGCTGCAGAAGAGGCATAAATAAGAGGAAATTGAAATTTTGAACAATACTCCNAAATTTTTAAGCTATATAAGTAATTATTTACAAAGAAAAGTGAAGCATCATTAACTAGTGTAGATGAGGTTGCTCCCATATGCACAATTGCTTTTATTTTATTGCGATTTTTTATGCAAAATTCAAACAACTCATCAGGTAAAAGAAAATGACTGAGTTTACGCTTTGAAATATTAGCGAGATCAGCTTCACGATTATCAACCGCCACAAGTCTCTCTTCGCCTCGATCTTCCAAAGCAGCTAATATATTAGATCCTATGAATCCTGCTCCGCCAGTAACAATAATCATGATTAGATAACCTTTGAAAATTGGTTTGCATAGACAGTTATAGGTGTCGTATCACTTTACCTGCAAGACCTGGTTCAGGTATGTTTATATGATTTATAGTATTTTGGGAGTTTTTAATGCAGGTAAACAGTCGGTTATTGGATGATTTAGCTCGTGTAGCTAGTAGCGCATTAGGTGGTGCGAGCGGACTTCGTGACGAATTTGAGGCTGTTTTTAAGCGTCGATTNGAAGTTNTATTGGCTGANATGGAATTAGTACCTCGTGATGAATTTGAAGCTGTAAAAGAAATGGCTCGTAAAGCCCGTGAAGANCAGGAGTCTCTTCATGCTCGGTTAGCGGAGTTAGAGAAACTTNTAAAAAATNAATCCTAGGCCTCAAAAAAGAATAAAATGAGTATTTGAATGAATTACTCATCCAAAATTCTAATAATCATTAATTGAATATTCTATTTTTTTCTATTTATTTTTGAAACCCTACAAATTGATCATTGAAATTATCAAACTACATTATATTGTGGTTGTAAGCATATATTGTGTTGTATTATGAATTTATTACAATAGCTTGTGGTAATTTAAGTGCTTAAGCAATTAACTAGGGGGTTGTGAATGGCCATTGATCTAGCTGAGGTTTCTGAATTTAATGATAATGCGCTTCAAGTAGTTGAACGTGTTGTTACAGCAGCAAAGCTGCAATTCGAGTGGTTTAGTTCAGATGATATAGCAGCAGAATATAAGGGAAGGTGGGGCAGCTATCAGCTTTGGTTTGCGGTAAGGAAAGATGTTCAAGTTATGCATGTTTCTTGTGGTCTAGACTTGCACGTATCAGAGGCAAAGTTTGGAGACCTGTACCCATTGCTGGCAAAAATAAATGAGCGTTTATGGTTAGGTCACTTTGATGTTTGGCACGAAGAAGGACAACCAAACTGGAGGCACGCAGTTGTTTTTAGGGAGGGGCCAGTTCCTAACGATCAGCAAATATCTGAAATCGTTGGTGCAGCGATAGATGATTGCGAGCGATATTTCCCTGCGTTCAGAGAAGTTTTGCAATGTGGAACAGATCCAGATATAGCTTTAGCTGCAGCAATAACTGATACAATAGGCGAAGCCTAATGAATGAATTACCATCTATCTTATTGGTAGGTGGAGGAAAAATGGGTAGTGCACTTTTATCTGGTTGGATCACTTCTAAAGTTATGCCAGAGAAAATTACTGTAGTTGAACCTAATCCTAGCCCTGTTTTTTTGAGAAGGATGAAAGGAATATCATTAGTCTCTTCCCCAAGCGACTTGCCATGTAATTATAGTCCAGATGCTATTATTTTTGCTGTAAAACCACAAATAATACCTTCAGTAGTTGGCTCATACACAAAATATTTATGCAACAGTATGGCTATTTCTGTTGCAGCTGGAGTTACTATAGAACAACTGGAGGTCCTAATAGGTCGACATTCAATCGTGCGTGCAATGCCTAATACACCTGCAGCTATAGGACGAGGCATAACAGCAGCTTTTAGCAATGATAAGGTAAACATCAGTCAGAAGCGCCTTTGCGAACAGCTTCTTAAAGTTACTGGAAAAATGGTCTGGATAGAAAACGAATCTTATATGGACGCTATTACAGCCGTATCAGGTAGCGGTCCAGCCTATGTTTTCCTTTTGATTGAATGCTTAACTAAAGCTGGTATTGCTGCAGGATTACCAAATAATCTTTCATCACAATTGGCTGAGTCAACTATAGCGGGTGCTGCAGAACTAGCTATAAAAACAAATGAATCTCCTGCAACACTTCGGGAAAACGTAACTAGCCCCGGGGGGACAACTGCAGCTGCACTGAAGATTCTTATGAATCCTGATGGAATGCCCAGTCTCTTAGAGCGTGCAGTTGCAGCAGCAACAGCTCGTTCAAAGGAGCTTGCTAAAAAATGAGTGTAAAATTTAAGGATTTTTTAAAATTTGATATTCGAGCTGCTACTGTAACTAAGGCTATATATTATAATGAAGCAAAATATCCAGCAATTAAACTTTGGCTGGATTTTGGTAAAGAAATAGGTGAGAAAAAATCTTCAGCTCAGCTGACTGACTGTTATGAGCCTTCAGACTTAATAGGTCGTCAGGTAATTGCACTGGTTAATATACCGCCTCGACAGATTGGTAAATTTATGTCTGAAGTGCTTGTTTTAGGTTTAGTTTATGGAAACGAAGGAGTTCGATTGATTGTGCCTGATGAGAGTGTAGCAAATGGTGCAAAATTACTTTAATAGATATAAGCATTTAGCATTTTAGTTAAATAGGAATTTTTAATTCAGCTTTAAGTCCACCCATATCACTATCAGACATTCTGATTTCACCTCCATGGCCACGGGCTACGTCTCGGGCAATGGCCAAGCCAAGTCCTGCCCCTCCAGTATTGGGACTTCGTGCCGTATTAACTTGATAAAAGGGTTTGAATATTTCCTCTTTTTGGTTATCACTTACACCTGGTCCATTATCTTCAATAATTATTTCAGCGACAACATCTCCAAGTTTTGCTTTGATTCGTACTTCAGTTCCAAAGTGTGATGCGTTTTCAATTAAGTTAATAAGACACCTTTTCATCGCTTGGGGTCGGACCGGGATAAGAATTGGGCTAGTTTTTAAAAAGCTTATATTTACCCCATTATTTTTATATCCTTCTATTACAGCTTGTAACATTTCACTAAGGTCAGCGATTACAGGTGCCTCACCTTCCTGCCCGCGTGCGAATGATAGATATTCATCAATCATATGTTCCATCTCAGCTATATCACCAATGATTTCTTTTATTTCAGAACTTCCTTTTTCTTTATCTTCCAGCATCGCTAGTTGTAATTTCATTCTTGTAAGTGGTGTACGTAAGTCGTGACTAACCCCAGCCAACATTTCTGTGCGTTGATCTATATGTCTTCGAATGCGGGCTCGCATCTTGATAAATGCACTCGCAGCCTGTCTAATTTCTCGCGCACCTGAAGGTTTGAAACTCAATGCGTCTTGACCTTTCCCAAAAGCATCAGCAGCATGGACTAAACGACGAATAGGACGAATTTGATTACGAAGAAAAAGAATTGCTAAAGCAGCAACAATCAATGAAGTACCTACCATCCAAAGAACAAAAATATAGGTAGTTGAGCTATCTAGCCTTTTCCTAGGAGTTAGGACATTCATTACTTCATTGGGAAGTTGAATACGAATTGAGAGTTTACCATCAGGACGTCGTGTATCAATGTGAAATGGAAAGTTCATACGTTCTGCCATCGCGGCATGGAGAACTCGATCAATAATACGTGAACTTAATCTTGGTGCATCATTTGGTAAAATAGCACCGTTTTCCATATTAATATCAATTTGCATTTCTCTTTTAGCAGCATCAAGAATCCACTTTCTCGCTAGGATACTTTGTTCCTGTTGAAGTTCATGCATGACATAAACTACGTCACCAGCAATTCCCAAAGCTAGACGTCTACTTACTGTATCCCAATGCCGTTCATAAAAAATGTATGCCATCACACATTGAAGTAAAACCAATGGTATTAGCATTATTAATAATGAACGCCAGAAAAGCCCTCTTGGTGCTAGGTGTTTTTGCCAAGCCATATTAACTTCTATCTGACCTCATAAGGTATCCAGCTCCCCAGATTGTTTTAAGATATTGTGGGTCTCGAGGGTTAGGTTCAACTTTCCTTCTTAATCTTGTGATTTGAACATCAAGTGCACGACCAGAGTTTGCTATACCTAGATATTCACATAATTCATCGCGGGTAATTGTTTCATTTGGCCGCAGGGTAAAACAGTTGAGCAAGTCTATCTCAGATCTTGTCAAACGAATTGATTCCCCCGCCTTTGTTAAGGTATTATTTTTTGGGTCAAATATTGAGGTCCCAAGTTGCAGTGGTATAGAACTTTTTGATTCAGGGTTACCCCTTTGATCTGTTCTACGTAATATGCCAGCTAGGCGAAGTAATAGTTCGCGTGGTTCGAACGGCTTCGTCAAATAATCATCTGCACCGCTTTCAAGACCAGAAATTCTATCTTTTGGTTCTCCCATAGCTGTTAGAAGTAATACGGGTATATCATTTTTTTTACGAAGAGATTTAGTCAGGTTGGTGCCGCTTTCTCCAGGCATCATTACATCAAGAACCATTATATCAAATTCGAGACCTTTTAAGTGGATTCGAGCTTCAGCAGCAGAGCTAGCCGTTGTAACGCGGTATCCATTTTCAGCAAGATAACGTTTTAGTAGGTCACGCAGTCTATCATCGTCATCAACTACTAATACGTGAGGACTGAAAGTTATTTTATGGTTAGACTTTTTGCTTAATATACCATTACTTGTCATAAGAAATTCATTGTTTAAATAACATTTAAATGTAATTTACCTTTTCTTAAAGCGCTTGTGATCCTTCTCATCAATTATACCTAATAAAACATTACGGTATCCTGCAACTGCTTCTGCACCAGCCCCTCTAAATGCTCGGGACAATATTTCTTTATGTATTTTGGACAATTTATCTTCTAGCTCACTTCCTTTATGAGTAATTTTTAATAAACGACGGCGACGATCAACCTTACACTGTTCAGTAATTACATATTCATTATCAACTAACTGCGATAATACTCGTGACAGCGATTGCTTAGTAATACGCAAAATTTCCAATAATTCTGTAACAGAAATATTAGGATTTCTAGCTATAAAATATATTGCCCGATGATGTGCTCTTCCAAAATCATAAGCGGATAAGATTTTATCGCACTCTGTGGTAAAGTCCCGGTATGCAAAAAATAATAACTCCATACTTTCATAGAGTTGGTCTTCCCTTAAAAAAAGGAGGTTGGCGTTATGTTTTATGTCAGTCATATTGACTGATATGACGTGCGATGCTAGTGGATGCAAGTTTTTTTCTTAAGCTCCTCGGTTTCAATAGTATTAATTGGAATGGAAAACTAATGACAGAACTAGTTCCCTATGATGATCGTGATGGACAAATTTGGGTTGATGGCAGCCTAATTCCCTGGAGGGAGGCTAAACTTCACGTTTTAAGCCATGCTCTTCACTATGCTAGCTGTGTTTTTGAGGGCGAGCGTGTCTACTCAGGTAAAATATACAAGTTGAATGAGCACAGTGCCAGGTTATGTGAGTCTGCCGCAGAGCTTGGTTTTGAAATTCCATATACTATTAAAGATATTAATGCTGCAACTAAGGCAGTAGTTTCAGCAGAAAATATTGATGATGGGTACGTTCGTCCCATAGCTTGGCGTGGTTCTGAGCAAATGGGTGTTTCAGCTCAAGAAACCCAAATTCATCTTGCAATAGCTGCTTGGTCATGGCCAGCTTATTTTGGCGAATCAGCTCGCCAAAACGGTATAAAACTAGAGACTTCGCGTTGGAGGCGACCGGATCCAAAAACAGCACCAGTGAAGGCTAAGGCTGCTGGATTATACATGATTTGTACGCTTTCTAAGCATGAAGCAGAAGCAAAAGGGTGTCACGATGCGCTAATGTTAGATTGGAGAGGGCAGGTTGCAGAGGCTACAGGAGCAAACATATTCATAGTTCAAGAAGGGGTTATTCATACGCCAACTCCGGATTGTTTTCTGGATGGAATAACACGACGTACTGTAATGGGCCTGGCTCGTAATAGAGGGTATGAGGTAGTAGAAAGGGTGATATATCCAGATGATTTAAAAATGTCTGAAGAAGTATTTTTAACAGGTACAGCAGCTGAGGTAACCCCAGTAGGACAAATTGATGACATGATTTTCAAAGTTGGTCCAATAACTCGTCAACTTATTGAAGATTATGATGATGAAGTTAGAAAAAAATAAATGGAATTATGAAGGTTTATGTTTAGTCTCAGGTCTATTAGTATTCCATTTTTTTGCTGCTATGTTATCNCTTTCNCTTGGCTCTACCCATTTACCACTCGNANTTGCTGATGAGCACTCAAGTTTCCAAAATGGAGCTTTAGTTTTAAGCCAATCGATTAAAAATTCACAAGATGCAAGAGCTNCATGTCTATGTGAGGATGCGGTTGCAACCATTACTATTCNCTCACCGGGTTCNAGTCGNCCATATCTATGAATTATTAGGCATCCTTCAAGAGACCAACGCTTTAAGGCTTCNTCTCTAATNTTGGACAGCATTTTTTCAGTCATTCNNGGATAATGTTCTAGTGTCATAGAGCTTAAGTCTCTNCCATTAGACATATCTCTAACNAACCCTATAAAAGATGANATACCACCAATATAATTATTGATTGATGACAGTTTTTNAATTTCTAAGCCTGGATCAAAATCNTCCAGTTGNACCCTAATCAAATATTTTCTCCATNCGGTTACCGCCAGTTACAGGAGGGAAAAAAGCGACTTCGTCTTCATTAGTAANAATATGNTTTAAATCAGAGAATTCCATATTNACTGCTATTCTAACAATTGACAGATCTTCAAATGCNGCNGAATAGCNTGGTCCACGCTTAACTAGCCAATCTACCAAATCTTTAGNCGTATTTANACTTTGGGGTAATGTNATTTCCTCTTCCCCAACACCTATTCTTTCTCTTAGCCAAGCAAAATACAATATTTTCATCTCATTAACTCATTAAAAGGTATAAAATTGACGAGGTCACCAGTCTTTAGATTCATAGTGTTTTCTTCAACTTCCATTAAACCATCTGCAAATACAGTAGATGANAGNATTCCGGCACCATCCCGAGAATATTTTTCTAAAATAAGCTCATTTTTGGCGTCCCTAAGGAGTTTAACTCTGATCCATTCTTTACGCTTTTTCTTTTTATTATAATCAAATGCTATTTTGACAGGATATTTATTTGGTTCTGTCTCAGTGCACCCGCCAAGTCGAAGCAATAATGGTCTTGCAAACAATAAGAACGTAACTAATACAGCAACTGGGTTTCCAGGAAGTCCAATGAATGGAACTGTTCTGATCTGTCCAAGTGCAATGGGGCGCCCTGGTCTAATAGCTAGTCTCCAGAAGTGAAGCTGACCAAGTGCCTCGATAACTGTTTTCACGTGGTCTTCTCTTCCAGTTGACATACCGCCAGAAGTTAATAGAACATCATTATCCAATATTGCTGATTTAAAAGCCTTCTCAAGTTTTTGTTCGTTATCTTCCAGAATACCTAGGTCATTTGGGATACACCCTAGGCTTTTTATAAGGTTATAGATCGTATACCTATTGGAGTCATATACGCCTCCTTTAGGAAGTTTAGTCCCGGGTTCATATATTTCATCCCCTGTAGAGAATAGGGCCACTTTAAGCTTTCTGTATACAGGTAGCTCAGATAATCCAGCTGCTGCGGCAATTCCGATATCTTGTGGTCTAAGTCTAACTCCAGGTGTTAAGATTTTCTTTCCTGAATTTATATCTTCTCCTATTTTTCTTTTATTAGAACCACGCTTGATCCCTGGAGGAAAAATAATTTCATTTCCTTCTTTGCGGCAGTCCTCCTGCATGAAAATTGTATCTGGACCTTTCACTTGGTCACTTTGTAATAGTGCTGCGCCTGTAAAAACTCTTAGAGTCGTTCCACGGCGTATTGTGCTATTAAACGGATGACCAGCACTTGCCTCACCACAAATAGTTAAACGAGTTTCTTTTGTTGGGTTAAGGTCTTCGAAATAAACAGCATATCCATCAACCGCAGAGTTATCGTGGGGTGGAACATTAATATTTGAAATAACTGGTTTGGCAAGTACGCGGGTAGCTGCATTAGATAGAGGTACATACTCAATTTCTGTGATAGGTTGTGAAGATGATTTAATATGAGAGAGTGCCTCAGCGGCTGGTTTAAGAGCGCCACCAAATGCAAAACAATCATCGCTAAGTTGTGCCATATTAAGGTTACTCTTACTACTGAATAGTTAATCCAAAATAATAGCATATAAATTTGGCTATAGCATGGTGATCATCAAGATCCAAAGTAGTTATACATAGATTTCTAGGTAGTTTTTGATGATCTTTATTTTTTACTGCAATCGCAACTATATAAGGATCAGCTGCAGCCAAAAGAGCCGGTTGTGAGTCGCCGTTCCAAACCTCAATTTTTGGGAACGGTTGATGTTTAAACCCTTCTACTAAAAATAGGTCGCTAGCTGAGTTAACATAAATATAGTCACTAATAGTTTTACGCTCGTGTCCTTCTACAGAGCGATTAATTACAAAATTATTATTATTTGTAACCATTACCTCGTTTGCACCAGAATTCATTAGGGCATCTGATATATGGTTTTTAGGTAAAATATCTAGACTATGATGTGTATGTTTAATTGTTCCGGTTTTGATATTATAGCAAGTAAGTATTTTGACTAGACCAGAAATCAGAGTAGTTTTACCGCTTCCGCTATATCCAGCAACTCCAATTACTTTCATCTGAGCCATTATTAGTTCATTCCATTATTACTAGGCTGATCACTTTTATTTTTTGAAAGAGTTTGATAAGCAGTAAAAATATAAGGTAGCGCTGTAATCCATGTAATTATTGCAACCATCCACAAAAGTATTTCACCTAATAGTTGTAAAATACTATCAATTTCAACTGATATAGCTGGTGCGACAACCAAAATACCAATTGCAATTAATTGTCCAGCAGTTTTCCATTTAGATAATTGGGTAACTGGTATAGTAACTCTTCCTGCCAAACTTTCTCTGATCCCAGCTACTAAGAATTCTCTGGTAAGGATAACTACTAAGACTATCTCAGATACACGAGATTCTACTAAGAGCATAACAAGAACTGATACTACTAATAATTTATCAGCTATAGGGTCAAGAGCTTGTCCAAGCTTACTTGTTTGTTCAAGGCGCCGTGCCAGCCAACCATCAAGGAAATCTGTAACTGCAGCTGTACAAAAAATAGCAAATGTTATCCATATACCTAATGTAGAAGGTATATAGAATGTTCCAACGATTAATGGCACGGCCAGTATTCTGGAAAAGGTGAGAATGTTTGGTATTGTAGCCATTTTAAAGCCTATTTAGTAACAAAATATTAATTTTGGTTATGAAAGTATTCATAAATAGATAATGCAATGTTTTTAGATATTCCGTCTACCTGTTCCAAATCCCTTGCTCCAGCCCCTGAAATAGCCCGAGTTGATCCAAAATAATTTAGTAGTGCTCGCTTTCGCGAAGGTCCTATTCCTGGAATATCATTCAGAGCTGATTTAGTAGTAGATTTACTCCTGCGTAATCTATGAGTATTTATAGCAAATCGATGAGCTTCATCACGAATGCGCTGTACAAAATATAAAACTGGATCTTTATTTGGAAGTTTAATTGGTGGTCTTCCTTTGACATAAATNATTTCTTTACCTGCATTGCGATTNCGTCCTTTAGCTACTGCTGCAAGAAAAACATTATTTATNCCTAATGATTTAAGTACTGAATCTGCAACTGATAGATGNCCTAATCCTCCATCTATTAAGCAAAGGTCTGGCCAAAGCCCAGANCTTTCAATTTGATTCTCTGTTATCAATTTACCAAAGCGGCGTTGAAAAACTTCGTTGAGCATACCGTAATCATCACCCAGTTCAATTGACTTAAGACCTGTTTTTTCTTGATTGCCTCTAATATTATATTTTCGGTAAGCGTTTTTTTCAAAGCCAGTTGGCCCCACTACAATCATTCCGCCTACAGCATTTCTTCCAGAGATATGACTATTGTCGTAAACCTCTATTCGTCTTGGTGTTTGCCCCATTTGTAAAGTTTCTGCGAGTTTTTGCATTAAAAACTTATGTGATGCACTTTCTGCTAAGCGNCGATTAAGAGCCTCTCTNGCATTTTTAGATGCATCATCTATTATCCTACGTTTAGATCCACGTATTGGTCTATGGATATTAATTTTCAAGTTAGTTTTAGATGATAGTGCCTCAGTAGTTAGATTTAGTTCGGGTAAATCTTCGTTAATCAGTATTGTTTTAGGAACATTTTTATTTATATAAAATTGGNTAATAAAAGCATGAAGAACATCTGTTGCAGAAGCATCAGATGCATGACGAGGAAAATATGCTCTATTTCCGTAACTTTGGCCACCTCGATAGAAAAAAACTTGTACACAACTTTGACCAGCTTGTTGGCTTATAGCAATAACATCGGTATTTCCAAGTTTATGAAGATTTTCTATTTGTTGTGCTTGTATATGTGCAAGCGCTTTAATTCTGTCTCTATAGGCTGCAGCAGTTTCAAATTCTAGGTTTTCACTTGCTTTAGTCATTTCTGCACGAAGTCTTTTTTGTGTTTTTTGTGAATAACCTCTGAGGAAACTCGAAGCTTCTTTGACTAATAGTTTATAGTCTTCGTGTGATATGCGTCCTACACAANGCGCAGAACACCTTTTAATCTGATATTCTAAACATGGTCGGTTACGATTTTTAAAGACGCTATCAGAACATGATCTTAACGGGAATGCTTTGTGGAGNGCGTTAAGGGTTTGTGAAACTGCANCAGCAGACGCAAATGGTCCAAAAAANTTACCTTTTTTAGACCTTGATCCTCGAAATTTCATTACACGAGGCCATTCGTGGTTATTTGTAATAAGTATATATGGGAATGATTTGTCGTCTTTTAGAACAATATTATAAGTAGGTTTAAGCGTTTTAATGAGGTTACTCTCAAGCAATAATGCTTCTACTTCACTTTCAGTAATGATTACCTCAACCCTTGCCGTNGAGGATATCATNCGTCTTAGTCTATAAGGTAAAGANTTNNNATTTGTATAGNTTGCTAGTCTTTTAGCAAGNTTTTTTGCTTTTCCAACATAAAGGACATCCTCCCGAGNGTTCATCATACGATAAACCCCGGGNGAATTAGACACTGTTTGCTTAACCTCGCGGATAACTTTTGAACCTTTTTCAAAGCCGGATTCAGCCATTTGGCAATCTCTCAGCTTTAGTTTTATGATTCACCTAATTATATCCTTTTTATAATATTTGCTAACAGACTTGCTTAAAGATATCTGTCCGTCAACTTACCGTTATAAAGCTATCAATTACATAGAATCAGATACTTCCNNGACACCTTTAGCTAAATGAGAAAGCTATATATTGGTTTCCACGGCACATGTGGATAACCCTGTGGGAAAGTAGAGCAAGTTCCTTCTAGGTGCCTGAAAACCAAAGCCTTAAACCATACTGCTTAATAATTAGGCATAAATCGTAAGCTATTGATATATATATATATTTTAATTATACCTTTGTTAATCAAGTATATATTACAAATTTTATGCGTTATTAGCTCGCTCAAGTGGCAGTAATGATGTTGATGTGAACAATATTACTCTATCATCACCTAAATTTAAATTNGNTAAGAGTAAAAACAGTCAATAATATCAATACATTTGCNCAATTATACTATTTGACAAGTGGTCANANTTTNTTGAGCTGTTTTCAATNTTTAAATTATTTTTAAATTTGGCTATGAAATTANGCNATGCTTAGATATCGTAATATGATGTTATAAATTAGGTTCTTTTNCCTCTATCAAGATAGATGTCAATTTTTTNTGTTTTAATAAGATTTATAGAGGGGATCAGGAGGGTTAAATGGCTTTGTTAGAGCGTAAGGAATGGTATGACATAGCTAGGGATACCAATTGGACCCCATCTTATGTATCACATGAAGAACTTTTTCCTCCATCAATGAGTGATCCATATGGGATCCCAATTGAAGAATGGGAAACTTTTGATGAGCCATATAAAGTATCTTATCGAGAATATGTAAAAACTCAGCGGGAAAAAGATGGTTCAGCTTATTCTGTTAAAGCTGCTCTATCTCGCTCAAATTTTTATGACCAGGCATGTGAGGGTTGGGCAAGTGTTCTCAAATTGCATTATGGTACAGTGGCACTTACTGAGTATCAGGCATGCCAATTTCAGGCACGCATGGTAAGATTTGGACCTTCTCCATCGATGAGGAACATGGCTACATTTGGCATGCTAGATGAAATGAGGCATGCTCAAATACAGTTATTTTTTCCTCATGAACTGGTTCACCGTGATAGGCAGTATGACTGGGCTCATGAAGCAGCGCANACCAATAACTGGGCGGTAATAGGTGGGCGCCATGCTATGGACGACATAATGATGTGTCGGGATGCAGTTACTGGATCTTTGATGGTTTCTTTTGCTTTTGAAACAGGTTTAACTAACTTACAGATGATTGGGCTATCTACAGATGCNGCAAATATGGGTGATTATACTTTTTCAAATTTAATTACAAGTATCCAATCAGATGAAGCACGCCATGCGCAACTAGGCACTCCCTCAATCGAGATTATGGTAAGAAATGGACATAAAGAAGAAGCTCAAAAAATTCTTGATATAGCCTTTTGGCGAGTTTGGCGTCTCTTCTCTGTTTCTGTNGGNATTCCTATGGATTANTATATACCTCTGGAACAGCGACATATGTCTTTCAAAGAATTTATGCATGAATGGGTGAACAGACAATATGTGAGGCAGGTTGAAGACCTTGGTCTAAAAAAACCTTGGTATTGGGATCACTTTCTTGACGATATTGAAAACCACCACCATTGCCAACAAGGAGGTATATGGTCTTGGAGACCAACGGTATGGTGGAATCCACCAGGTGCTGTTGGTCCTAAGGAGCGCCAATGGTTGGAGGAAAAATATCCTGGGTGGAATGAGAGCTATGGTACTTATTGGGATGTCATAACAGAGAATTTGTTAGCGGGAAGGGAGGAAAAAACACATCCAGAATGTATACCAATAATATGTAACATGTGCCAAATACCTATTTCCAATCGACCGGGGCAGCAATGGAAGGCTCGACCATACCAACTTGATTATGAGGGTAGACGTTACAATTTTTGTACAGAGCCATGCAGATGGATATTCACTACAGACCCAACTAGATATAAGGATCATGAGACAATTGTTGATAGAATGTATTCTGGTGAAATTCAGCCTCCAAATCTAGAGGGTGTTTTAAAATATATGGGTATAGGTGTGGTGAGTGAAGGTGGGAGAGATGGTGATGATTATAAGTGGGTCGAAGGCTTCCGGTCTGCAGCTGAATAGGAGAAACTAATGCAGAAATTTCCTCTTCTTTCTCGTTTCCAATATGATTGTCATGTAAAGGTAGTAGAAACTGAAGCTAATGAAACAGTTTCTCAGTTAGCCGATAGTTGCGCTTACCACTCCGTAGGGGTTCACGTAAAAAATCAACCAGGTAAGGTTCTNAGAGTNCGACGAACTACAGATACTGATGATGANCCCCCATTAAATGGAGATATTACTGTCGGTGAAGCTGGCTTAGTTATGTATGACTGCATTGATGTATATTTTTCTGATCCTGAAAGTTAGGGTTAATGGCTTTTATGAAAGTCTGTGGTCTAGATGATTTATGGCAGGGCGAGATGGAGAGCTTTGAGATAAATGGGGTGGAAGTATTATTATTACACTTAGATGATGGAACCATTCATGCTGTCCAATCAATTTGTCCACATCAGGAGGTTGAGTTAGTGAATGGAAGTCTGGAGGGTAACGTTCTTACNTGCANTATGCACCTTTGGCAATTCGATGTTTCAAAAGGNGAAGGAATTAATCCNTCCCATNCNGAAATTGCAAAATATCCAGTTCGTNTTCAAGGTGAAGACATACTCGTTGATATNGAAGGTGTNAGCCCGAAATTTACATNGGCATAGATATTAAAAGTAGGAGAATTNNGTGGCAAATGATCAACGAAGTAATTCGGTGGGNCCGGTATTGCGGACAGGGGATGTAGCTGATGCTGTTATCGAAGCAATACAAGAAGATAATCCAGGTAGAGAATTTGTCATTGCTGATAAGGTTTCATATGTAAGAATTGAAACTGAAGGAGAATGTATAATCCGTAGAGAGACGCTCTCCAAACATATGGGACGTCCTTTTTCNATTGCGGAGCTTGAGTTAGACCTTACGTCATTTTCAGGTCGAGTTGAAACTACTGACGATCAAATACGATTTTATCTACAGCGTATTCTCTAAAATATTGAATTATTTAGGAAAGTGATTAGTTGTGACTGAAAATTCAGATCTCTCAAACCCTCTTAAAACATGGAGCCATTTAGTAAGTCAGCGAAGGCGACCAAGTGAGTATGAGATTGTTTCAACAAACCTTCTCTGGAGNACTGATGGNGAAATGCCTTGGGCATTATCACCAGATATAGATATGAATCAATGGTATCTAAAGTATAGGAACCAAAGCCCAATAAAACATAAAGATTGGGATTCTTTCCGAGACCCGGATGAATTAGTATACCGTACATATAATATTCAACAGGATGGTCAGGAAACCTATATAGACGGCTTACTTGACGAGCATAATAGGAACGAACACGACGCGGGTTATTCAAATGATTGGCTAACGTATCTATTGAAATCTTATACGCCAGCAAGATATCTTTTNCATGCNATGCAAATGGGTTCAGCTTANCTAGTTCAAATGGTGCCAGCTAGTACAATTGAAAATTGTGCCATGTTGCAAGCTGCTGATCAATTACGNTGGATATCTCGTATATCTTATCGNACGAAAGAATTACAAAAAAGATGGCCAGCATTTCAATTTGGNCAACAAGAGCGTGCTTNTTGGGAAACAGAAGATTCATGGCAAGGGTTTCGTGAGCTTATGGAGCGTNTTCTNGTTTNTTATGATTGGGGCGANCACTTTGTGGCATTGAATATNATTGCTAAGCCTTCAATAGATGAAGCATTTATTNGACAGTTAGGTAAGGCAGCTAGGCGTAATGGCGATATGTTATTAGCTTTATTGAATGATGCNCAGATGTTGGATAGTGAGCGATCTAGGAGGTGGACTAAATCTTTAGTGGAGTTTGTGCTAAANNATGATGAAAATAGAAAAGTTNTTGAGGGNTGGGTANATAAATGGGCNCCATTAGGTNACAAGGCCATTGAGCTTTATTGTAGTGGATTNCCAGATAGTTCAGAAGCGACTTTAGAAGCTAAAAATGCAGTAAAAAATTGGCGGGAATCCATAGGAATTAAAGCGTGAATTGAATTCTCTAATGCCTCAAATCTCTATTAAAGACACAAATATAAGCTATGTTTGCGATCGCAGAGATACNATTTTGCNTGCAGCTCTNCGCGAGGGTTTAGGCTTCCCTTATGAATGTAATGTAGGGTCATGTGGAATGTGCAAGTATCAACTAAAGTCTGGAACAGTTGATAANCTTTGGTCTGATGCCCCGGCCATTCATCCAAGGGATAATAAAANNCAGCGTATGCTTGGTTGTCAGACTAAGCCAACTAGTGATTGTGTAATTAAAATTAACTTAAACACTGTTTCCAAAGAATTTATCCGACCAAGTCGCTTTAATGCTCGGCTAATTTCAATAAAAAAACTCACACATGATATGATGGAGTTTCAGTTCTTTTCAGAAGTAGCCCCCAACTTTCTACCAGGTCAATATGCGTTGTTAACTTTTCCTAGTGTAAATGGCCTTCGCGCCCTATCTATGAGCAACAATAATAATCCAGACAAAATATGGTCATATGTTGTGAAACGAGTTAAAGGAGGTATGGGAACATCATGGCTTTTTGGGGAAGCAAAGCGAGGTGATCAAATTAAGATTGATGGACCTTATGGGCATGCTTGGCTAAGGATTAATAACTCTCGACCTATTATATGCCTTGCCGGTGGGTCAGGAATTGGTGCAATGCTATCAATTTCTAAAGGATATTTTGCATCTAGTCTAGGGCATTCTCCATTAAGATTATATTATGGTTGTCGGACCTCAAAAGACGTAATAAATCAAAGCTTAGTAATTAATACTCTTGGGTCTTCATATGAGATGATTTATGAGAATATTGTTTCTGAACCAGATTCAAGTTGGGAGGGTAAGGTAGGATTAATTCATGATTTTTTATTTAAAGAATTTGAAATTAGTAAAGATTTATTAAAGTTTGATTTCTACATAGCTGGCCCACCAACAATGGTAGATACCTTAAGAAGGGGACTAATAATTGATTATAAGGTGCCAGCGGACCAAGTTTTCTACGACCAATTCTACTAAGTTTGATAAAACAAAACCGAGGAGAAACAATATGGCACAAAATAAAGCTCTAGTAGTCGGTGGTCTAGGGGTTATTGGTCGTAATTTAATTAATCATCTTGCTACACTAGAAGACTGGGATATTGTGGCTGTCTCTAGGCGTTCACCAGATGAAGAAATGGCTAAAAAAGCTAAATACATTCAATGTGATTTACTTGACTTAACTCAAACAGAAGAAAAATTTTCTTCGTTAACTGATATCACCCACGTATTTTGCTGTGCACTGCACGGTGGAATAGATGCAACAAATACCGAACCCAATAGGTTACTTGTTGCTAACCCTGTGCAGGTAATATCCAATATTTCGAAATGTCTTCAGCGTATAGTTTTGCAGGAAGGTAGTAAGGCTTATGGAAGGCAGTTAGGACCATTTAAGACTCCAGCATTTGAGAGTGACTCTCGTCACATGCCACCAAACTTTTACTATGACCAAGAAGATTTCTTGATAGAATTTCAAAAGGGAAAGAATTGGACTTGGTCTGTATTGAGACCAGAAGCAGTATGTGGATTTGCCGTTGGTAACCCTATGAACTTGATTATGTGTTTTGGTGTTTATGCTGCTATCTCTAAAGAGTTGGGAATGCCATTAAAATATCCTGGTGAGATAGGTGGTTTTGAAGCTATTAATCAGGTAACTGACTCAGGTTTGCTTGCTCGAATGACTGTATGGGCTGCAACAAGTCAAAATGCAGGTAATGAAATATTTAATATTACAAACGGCGATGGGTTCCGTTATGTCAACGTATGGTCTGATTGGGCCTCTCACTTTGGAATGGAGGTAGGACCTCCACAGAGGATAATTTCATCAGATATTATGCCTGATAAGGCCCCAATTTGGCAGAGAATTGTTGAAAAACACGACCTTTATCCAATTTCTTATGATAAGACTGCAGGTTGGCCATACTTTGATTTTAATATGGATACCAGCTGGGATGTTTTTATGTCAGATGCAAAACGTATAGATCGAGGCTTCACAGAGATAATAGACACAGAACAAATGTTTTTACGTCTTTTTGAAGAGTTTCGTTCCCGCAAAGTACTCCCTTAGGTCAGAGTTTTTATTTTAGAATAGACCCGTTATGTTATTATTCTCATCGACGTTTATCGAATTTGCAGCAGGCACTCTTGGTAAGCCAGGCATAGTCATAATTTCTCCACAGATTACTACCAGAAATTCAGCACCGCTTGATAACCTTACTTCTCTCACTGGAACAGTATGATTTGAAGGAGCACCCTTCAGGTCAGGGTCAGTCGAAAAGCTATATTGTGTTTTTGCGACGCAAATTGGAAGCCTACCAAACCCTTGACTTTCTAGGTCATCCAACTGCTTCCTTACCTTATTATCTATGCTTACATCCGTTGCTCTGTATATCTTCTTTGCAACTATATTTATCTTCTCCAAAAGGCTTTTATCATCATCATAAAGAACTTTAAATTTGCTTTCTCCAGAGTCAGCAACCTCAACAACCTTTTGCGCTAGAGCTTCTGTTCCAGCACTACCACTCGCCCAATGGTCACATTCTATTGCATCTACACCAAGTTCTCTACAGCCCTCTATTATTGCTTGTCGTTCGCTATTTGTATCTGCAGAAAAGCGATTTATAGCAACAATTACAGGAACTCCAAACTGCCCAACATTTTCTATATGTCTTCGGAGGTTTTCCATGCCAGATACAACTGCACCAACATTTTCCTTTCCAAGGTCACCTTTTTTTACTCCTCCGTGCATTTTAAGAGCTCTTATAGTCGCAACAATTACAGCGCAATCTGGAGATAGACCAGCTTTCCTACATTTTATGTCAAAGAACTTTTCTGCTCCAAGATCTGCACCAAATCCAGCCTCAGTTACAACATAGTCAGCTAATTTAAGAGCTGTATTAGTTGCTAGGACAGAGTTACAGCCATGTGCAATATTTGCAAATGGTCCCCCATGAACAAATGCTGGGTTATTTTCAAGTGTTTGTACTAAATTTGGCTGCAAAGCATCTTTAAGTAGGGTTGTCATTGCACCTTCTGCACTGATTTGNGCTGCNCGGACAGGTTGCCTATCACGAGTATACCCAACNACAATGTTTCCTAATCGNATTTTTAGNTCATCTAGGTTTTTAGCTAGACAAAAAATTGCCATAACTTCAGAGGCAACAGTTATATCAAAACCATCCTCTCGTGGAAATCCATTTGGTACTCCTCCAAGAGATGACACAACAGAACGGAGAGCTCTATCATTCATATCTACTACACGTCGCCATGTTACCCGTCTTGGGTCAATACCTGCTGAGTTACCCCAATAGATATGATTATCAACCAAAGCAGCTAATAAATTATTNGCTACNCCGATAGCNTGAAAATCNCCAGTGAAATGAAGATTAATATCCTCCATTGGAACTACNTGAGCGTAACCNCCNCCTGCGGCTCCACCTTTCATCCCAAAACATGGTCCTAAGCTCGGCTCACGTAAACAAATCATTGATTTTTTACCTATTNTATTCAGTCCATCTCCCAGACCAACTGTAGTTGTTGTTTTTCCTTCACCTGCAGGGGTTGGGCTAATAGCAGTAACGAGAATAAGTTTTCCATTCGGTTTATCACTAATACTATCAATATAATCTAATGAAATTTTAGCTTTATCGTGACCGTACGGTAACAAGTTTGATGGATCAATCCCGAGACGTTCCGCTGCTATTTCCTGTATTGGTTTTTTCTGAGCCTGGCGTGCAATCTCTATGTCACTTATTGGCTTAGTGTGCTGTTCAGTACCCATACTTACTTATCCCTTCGTATTCTCTACCTGATGTAAAACTATTCTTTAATATTTATAATTAAATATAAGAAGTAAATTTTCTTTATTATTTACTTAGTCATTAGCCCTATAGTATTTTGCCTCAATACCAACACTTTCGACATTTTCATAGACATCAAGTTTTTCAACACGAACTAAAACATCATAAACTAGCGAATAAGATAGGCATAAGGCGGCAATTTTTTGTGCAAGTGTCTCGACTAAGTTGATGTGTCCACTGACTGATAACAATTTTATACCATCTACAATATTAGCGTAACTTATAACATTTTTGATGTTATCATTAAGTTCTTTGGTATTATATTTTGTCTGTATTATCAGGTTTATTCTTACTCTCTGAGGTTTGTTTTTTTCATGGGTAAACACACCAATAGACCAGGGTAAGACCAAGTCTTTAATAACTATTTTGCTATGGTTTAAATTTATACCCATATTATTCCCACATTACTTATTCATTTGGCTCAGATTTGATAGGCAANGACCACCCTAGGTGTTGCCCACTATCAATAGCTAACATCTGACCCGTTAAAGATGGAGTATTTATAATATAACGNACTGTNTTAACTACTTCNTCATGGGTTACNGGTTTTTTTAGTAGTGTNTTTTTCCATTGTTTATGGAAATCANCTTCAGTCTGTCGTTGGTTAGGNAAAACAGGCCCAGGTCCAATAGCATTCACACGAATATATGGNGCTAGATCAAGAGCAAGACTTTGAGTTAATNTCCATAGNCCAGATTTACTGAGTGTGTAGGTAATGAAGTGTGGTGTGATATTCCAAACCCTTTGATCTAAGATATTTATTATAACTCCTGAAGANTTAGGTNTAGATGATTTAGCAAAATTTTGNGCTAAAACAAANGGNGCTCTCAGATTAACTTCCATATGAAGATCCCANGAAGANCGAGTTGCACTTATAGTNGAGTCATATTCAAAAGTAGANGCATTATTTATAAGACATCCAACAGGACCCATAACTTCAATAACTTTTGGAATCAGTGACTCAACATCTGATTCTTTTGCAAGGTCTGCTGTAAAGACATTAGCCGCACCACCTTGGTCCCGGATCTTTTTTGCAACTTTCTTAGCCTCAGAATTGTTTGTATTACAATGCAAAGCGACCGACCACCCATCACTAGCCATAGATTCTGCAATCCATCTGCCAATGCGAATAGCCGCACCTGTAATCAAAACTACTTTTGTTGTATTATTTACTGCCATTTATTAATTACCTGTTAACGTGTTTAAAAGTTTCTTTATTACTTATTTTTATGTTTTTGACCTTCTATTTCCTTTGGTTTTTTTACCTCTAGTTCCGGGCAGTCCAGAACGACTTCGCCCAAGAGGTCTTTTATTTGATTCTGAAGCTTGCATAATTTTAGAAAGACCAAGTTCTTTTTCTTGTAATTTCTGAATTTCATCTCTGATTAATGCAGCACTTTCAAATTCTAATTCAGCAGCAGAATCCCGCATTTTTTTCTCGAGGCTTTTAATATGTGCACTTAGGTTATTACCACTGAAAAACTCATTAGTATCATCGCTTATTCCCTGATTTTTATCAGTTTCATATACATCTTTTAATATATCTGTGACAGATTTCTTAATTGTTTCCGGTGTAATACCCTTTTTAACATTATATGAATTCTGCCTTTCGCGCCGGCGTTCTGTCTCATCAATAGCTGCTTTAAGTGAGCCAGTTAATTTGTCAGCATATAAAATTACTCTACCTTCTATATTGCGGGCTGCTCGACCTATTGTTTGTATTAGGGATGTGCGAGACCTTAAGAATCCTTCTTTATCAGCATCTAATATTGCCACTATTTTACATTCTGGAATATCTAAACCTTCTCTTAGCAAATTGATTCCAATTAAAACATCAAAAACCCCAAGGCGAAGATCCCTAATAATCTCAATTCTTTCAAGTGTGTCCACATCAGAATGCATGTATCTTACTTGAATTCCTGACTCGTGCATATATTCACTTAGGTCTTCAGCCATACGTTTTGTGAGTGTCGTAACCAAAACACGATGATTTGTAGACGCAGCTTCAACACACTCAGCTATTAAATCATCAACTTGGTTTTCTACAGGTCTAACTATACACATTGGGTCTACAAGACCGGTAGGACGAATTAACTGTTCGGTGAATACACCATCGGTAAGCTCCAATTCCCAATCCCCTGGTGTTGCTGAAACAAAAACTGTTTGAGGGCGCATTTGATCCCATTCTTCAAACTTGAGAGGTCTATTATCTACACAAGAAGGAAGGCGAAATCCAAATTCTGCTAAAGTTGACTTACGTTTAAAGTCACCACGATACATTCCCCTTAATTGTGGGACTGCAACATGGCTCTCGTCCACAATTAAAAGACCATTTTTTGGAAGATATTCAAATAAAGTAGGTGGGGGTTGACCTGGCGAGCGCCCAGTAAGGTATCGCGAGTAGTTTTCAATACCAGAGCAACTCCCTGTAGTATTCATCATTTCTATATCAAAAGTTGTTCTCTCTTCTAAACGTTGAGCTTCTAGCAACTTTTCTTCTTTCTGCAACTTTTCAAGAGTGTTCTTGAGTTCTTTTTTAATCTGCTTTATTGCTTGCTGGATTGTAGGACGAGGGGTTACATAATGACTGTTAGGGTAAATTTTTATATTACTTAGGTCCTCTGATTTTTGCCCGGTTAAGGGGTCAAATTCAACAATCTCTTCTACTTCGTTACCAAATAATGAGATCCGCCAGGCTCGATCTTCAGCATGTGCAGGGAATATTTCAATTACATCACCGACAGCTCTAAAGTCTCCTCTTTCCAAAGAGTTTTGATTTCTCCTATATTGTAATTCAACTAAGTTACGTATTAGGGACTTTTGATCTACTGTTTGTTCTTTATTTATTGGGATTGTCATTGAAGAGTAAGTTTCCAGCGAGCCAATGCCAAAAATACAGGAAACAGATGCAACAACAACTACATCATTACGCTCTATCAGGGCTCTTGTGGCTGAGTGCCTCATGCGATCAATTTGCTCGTTAATTGAGGCATCTTTTTCGATATAAGTATCAGTCCTAGGCACGTAGGCCTCTGGTTGATAGTAATCATAGTATGAAACAAAGTATTCAACACAGTTATTGGGGAAAAATCCTTTCATTTCACCGTATAATTGTGCAGCAAGAGTTTTGTTGGGAGCTAAAATAAGGGTTGGGCGTTGCAGGTTTTTTACTACGTGCGCCATAGTAAATGTTTTTCCAGATCCTGTGACACCAAGAAGAACTTTATTACGAGTTCCATCATATAGACTTTTAGTGATTTCTTTTATTGCCTGAGGTTGATCGCCAGCAGGAAAAAAATCTGAAAAAACTTCAAATTTGTCGTCGGAGTATTCGCGAAAATTTTCATCGCTTACTCTTTTCTCAAATGATAGTAAATTATCTATAGACATTGTTTGGTTATAGGTTATTAGGTCTTTGAAAGGAAAACTAATATATCATATTTTTAAAATAATATTTCTACCCAAGTTAAATTTTATTTATCAATGATTTTAATATGAGTAATTTTGCACTACTTTGTTAGAAATTTTTAAAATTCAAGAATTAGTGAATGTAAACATGTCTTTTTTATCTAAGCGTTTAGAGCGTATAAAACCATCAGCTACTATGGCCATCACCGCAAAGGCTGCAGAGTTAAAACTGGCTGGGCGTGATGTAATTGGTCTAGGAGCTGGAGAGCCCGACTTTGATACTCCTGATGACATTAAAGAAGCAGGTATACTTGCAATCCGGAAGGGTTGGACAAAATATACTAAAGTCGATGGGTTACAGGAACTTAAAGAAGCAATAANTGAAAAATTCAAACGTGAAAATAATTTGATTTATTCTTCTGATCAAATAAATGTTGGTGTAGGAGCTAAGCATGTTCTTTTTAATGCATTGCTTGCTACTTTAGATCCAGGTGATGAGGTTATTGTGCCTGCTCCTTATTGGGTTTCATATCCTGATATGGTCAGCTTGGCTGAGGGAAAACCGGTTATTATCTCTCCCAATGAAAAAANTGGGTTTAGGCTAAGTCCCAGCGCATTAGAGGCAGCTATAACGCCCCGTACTAAGTGGCTAATTTTTAATTCGCCTAGTAACCCTACAGGTGTTGCATATTCATCAAAAGAATTAGCTGAAATAGCGGCCGTATTGATTAGATACCCTCATGTCCATGTAATGTCAGATGATATTTATGAGCATCTTNTATATGATGATTTTAAATTTGCTACTCTTGCTGCTGTTGAGCCGAGTATTTTTAATCGTGTACTTACTATAAATGGAGTATCAAAAGCTTACGCTATGACAGGATGGCGTATAGGGTATGCTGGTGGAGATGTAGAACTTATCAAGGCAATGGCTAAAATACAGTCCCAATCAACATCAAATCCAGCCTCAATGTGTCAAGTAGCTGCAATTCAAGCTCTTAATGGTCCTCAGAATTTTATCCAAAAACGTAGGACAGAGTTTCAAAAACGTAGAGATATGGTAGTTNATATGTTGAACGATGCTAATGGTATAACTTGCCAAAAACCTGAGGGTGCATTTTATGTATACCCTAGTTGTAAAGGACTTATTGGGACTAAGACCCCCTTGGGTGATACTATCAATTCTTCGGAAGAACTTGCTAAATATTTATTAGATTCAGTGGGTGTCGCTGTTGTGCATGGAGCTGCATTTGGTTTAGACCCTCATTTTCGTATTTCNTATGCAGCTTCCATGACAATACTTGAGGAGGCATGTTTGAGAATTCAGCGTGCTGTAGAAGAGCTTAATTGAATAAGATNATGATTNAGAATTAGTTCTAAAAGGCTAAAAAACATGCTGGTCAAAATTCCAAAAGGCTGGGAGATACCTGAAAGNNAGACCACACCAGAAGATATTTTTTATAGTAGGCGTTCATTACTAAGAGGTATAGGAATGACTGCCACTTCAGCAGTGGGTGGTTTAGTTCTAGGTGCTGGGCTTAGACCAAGTTTTTCAGATGTTTTAGGCGAAGATGAAGATAGTTTATATCTAAATACTCGCAATAATACTTATAAGCTTGATAGACCCATTACTCCAGAAGAGATAGCTACAAAATATAATAATTACTATGAATTTGGATCTCATAAAAAAATTTGGCCCCTTGCTCANAANCTNCCTACCCATCCATGGCAAGTAGTTATTGATGGCTTAGTNGAGAAAGAAAANGTTATTGATGTTGATAACCTAACCCGNCTTATGCCGCTTGAAGAGCGTTTATACCGCCATAGATGTGTCGAACGTTGGTCAATTGCAGTTCCTTACAGTGGTTTTCCTCTTAGAGCACTTTTAAGTTATGCTGCTCCCTTAGCTTCTGCAAAATACGTTTTAATGGAAAGTTTTATGAATTCAGACGTAGCTTCTGGGCAGCGGCAGTTTTGGTATCCTTGGCCATACGTAGAAGGTTTAGCTATTGACGAAGCAGCTCACGATTTATCTTTTATAGCAACAGGCTATTATGGGAAAAAACTTCCAAAGCAAAATGGTGCGCCACTCAGATTAGCGGTACCTTGGAAATATGGATTTAAGCATATAAAAGCCATCACTAAGTTTACCTTCACTGCAAAAAGACCGGTTTCTTTTTGGGAGAGTGTTGCAGAAGGAGAGTATGGTTTTTGGGCAAATGTAGCAGGTGCTATTCCTCATGCAAGATGGTCACAAGCAACAGAAGAATTTTTTGGNCCTAATGGAAAAGAGTTTCGCAGAACTAAATTATACAATGGCTACGCTGAGTTTGTCGCTAGCCTTTACAGGGGGAGGGAGAGTGAGTCCTTGTTTAAATAAATTCTCTTATGAGGANCNGTCATTAGTAATTTTTGACTGTGATGGGGTNCTGGTAGATAGCGAGCAAATTTCAGCAGAGATAATTTCATCCTTACTTAGCCAGTGGAATATTCAAATGGATGCCATTACTTGCCAGTCAAAATTTCATGGTTTTACAATGGAAGCGGTAGTTAAATGGGTCAACCTTAAGTATGGCGAAGTTTTAGACCAAGAATTTTTAAGTAATTGCCGTGAAAAAACTCAAAAGGCTTTTGTAAGTCAATTAAAACCTATAGCAGGTATTAAGTTTGTACTTGATACAATAAAGAATCCAGTATGTGTGGCATCAAACGGTGATTTGGAAAAGATTAAGTCAAGTCTCAGAATAGTAGGTTTATCAAAATATTTTTGTGGAGCGTATTTTTCTGCGGAGCAAGTGCAGCAAGGAAAGCCTAGTCCTGATTTATTTTTATATGCTGCAGGTAAAATGAATGCTAATCATTATAAGACAATAGTTGTGGAAGATAGTTTGGCTGGAGTAGATGCCGCTATAGCAGCTAAAATGAGTGTGTTGGGATATATTCCTAATTCTTTACCACATGCAAAAAAACATCGTTTAGCTATGCGTGAAGCAGGTGCGGTGATTTTTGATGATATGGAAGATTTACCAATGCTTCTAAAAGAAGGGGGTCAAACTAGAAAGTTTGACCCCAACTAGACAGGGAGGCATCTAGAGTATGGGGCGCAGAATGGTTCGCCCATTTCTCCTTTAAACCCAGTACCTTAGGGTCTATAGGCTACAAGTCGAGGGGGACTTGTACTAAATCGTTAAATTATTGAATTCATGTTTCTCAAATTCAACGATTCATGAAGCTAAAATAATAATTATTAGAATGTTTTCTACTAAAAAATTCAGATTCCTGCTATGCATAATATGCATGCCTTAAGAAAATTATACTTCTATTTCGCTTTGAAAATACTTTAGATTAAATATTAATACTCCCAATCACTCAGTTGCTGCAGAAGAAAGTCTCTAAAGACCCCTATGCGCTTTGAATGTTTTAGCTCTTCTGGATATACAAAATATGTATCTATACTGGGTCCTTTAACTTCTGGTAAAATACGGTTTATTCTCGCGTGGTTATGCACAGAGTAGTCGGGTAAACCAGCAACCCCTAAGCCACTTTCTACTGCTTGGACCATGCAGTAAATGTTATTAACTTCTAATGCCGATTTTGGAATATAACTACTATTTTCGTTGAGCTGTAGGATCCAGAAAGGGTCGATAGCTGGGGTGAGTGGTCCTTTATTATATATTATAATTTGATGGTTTTTTAATTCTTCAACAGAGTTAATTTGACCATATTCGTTAATATAATNTGGTGAAGCNTAAATGTGGTGGTTAAATTTCATAAGATGTCTCTGAATTAGATCGGGTTGGCGAAGTGGNCCAATCCNNATAGCCACATCTGCTTCACCCATACTAAGGTCTAAGGCGTNATCACTTGCAAGTAATGTTAAATCAATTTCAGGGTATAAATTACGAAATTCCTTCAATCTTGGTGCTAGCCAAATTGATGCAAAGGTAACTGTAGCAGTTACTACAAGTTGACCACGAGGTCGGTCACGCCCTTCATTAATANNTGATNNTGTAAGCGACATTTTTGAAAAGACATCTTGGGCNGTTTCAAACAAAANTTCACCTTGCCTAGTAAGCACTAGACCGCGAGAGTGCCTATGAAATAAAGCTACCCCGAGTTGCTCCTCCAAGGCTATAATTTGCCGACTTACGGAGGATTGACTGAGGTGTAAGTCTCTTCCAGCAGCAGTAAAGCTTTCTGCTATTGCAACTGCCCGAAAAATTTTTATTTTATCCCAGTCCATGAAAATCAATGGCCTTATAAAAACATATTAGTTAATAAGAATTGTGTAATAATTCTTAGTCTGAAATAAATTTTTCTGCCTCAAGGGCGCTCATGCAACCAGTGCCAGCAGCTGTAACAGCTTGACGGTAAATTTTATCCTGAACATCACCAGCGGCGAATACTCCGGATACATTAGTTGCTGAACTATCAGGGGCTGTTAATATGTATCCCTCTTCATCCATTTCAACGCTGCCACGAAAAAGCTCTGTATTAGGGCTATGACCGATAGCAATGAATACTCCGTCTATATTAAGTTCTTGAAAATCGCCATTTTTTGTTGATTTTAGCATAATGCTAGTGACGCTCTTTGGGTCCTTATTTCCCTTAATCTCTGATAAAGTATGGTTCCAAACGATCTCTATTTTATCGTTAGCAAATAGCCTATCCTGTAAAATTTTTTCTGCTTTTAGGGTATCACGGCGGTGAACAAGTGTAACTTTCTGTGCATGGTTTGTTAGATATAATGCTTCCTCAACAGCAGTATTACCTCCGCCTATTACAGCTACATTTTTTCCTCTATAGAAAAAACCATCACAAGTTGCACAGGCAGAAACACCAAAACCCATAAATTCTTGTTCACTTTCTAACCCTAACCACTTTGCCTGTGCACCTGTACAAATTATAACTGTTTCACCAATAAATAAATCACCAGAATCTGCTAAGCAATGAAATGGTTTTTTTGTAAAATCTACTTTTTGAATAAGGTCTGATATAAGACGTGTTCCAACTTTTTCAGCTTGTTCTCGCATCTGTTCCATCAACCATGGTCCTTGTATCACATCTGAAAAACCAGGATAATTTTCTACATCAGTTGTTATAGTGAGTTGTCCACCTGGTTCTAGACCTTGGACTAAGATTGGCTTTAGGTTTGCCCGAGCTGCATATATAGCTGCAGTATATCCGGCAGGTCCTGAACCAATTATTAAGACTTTTGTGTGGTAAGTATTTGGCATTTTCTACATAGAAGCATAGGAGAAGAGTTTGAAACTAGTTAACACCATAAGAATCTATATGGTTTGTTGCAAGTCAAGGAGTCTTTCTCCTAAAAATTTTTTAACCTTTTTTGCAGCAAGCTCTGTTTCTACAGGGGGGGCATAATCCCAACTACTAAGTGAACCGTTATACCATTTTATATATCCAGCTTCCAAAAATGTATCATAGAATTTACGAAATCTTGAGGACCCTCGTCCTTTTAGGCTAAAAATATAAACTGGCTTTCCAGTAGCTACTGCCTCTGAAATCATAGTTATAGAATCACAAGTAACTAAAATATAGTCTGCATGAGCTAAATATCCTAGATATGGATTTTTACTATTACCATCCCAAAGAGAACCAGGTACATTTTCTAATTCCATTTTTAGAGTGTGTTGACAGTCTGGGTCTGTTCTTCGAGAAGTAGTTAAAATTACACTTCCATTCATACGAAGGGCTAACGTCTTAAGCTCTTTTCCAATTTCTTTGGCCGCTGATATATCAAACTTGTATCGTTTTGTTGAGCCGCCAACAAGAGCTAATATTAATGGTTTTGGAAAAGTACTGAGATCATTTTGAAAGTGATTATNCGCTTCTGCAAGTTTATCNATTGTAATTCTATGAATAGCTCCGTTAGTTTCAATAATATTTTTTCCNGAAATTTNATCATGTGCTGGAGCNATAATTAAATCAAAGAATCTTGATGGCACCATAGGGTTTTGGATATGAATAGTGANNGTTTTTTTNGGGTTAACCTGNCGCAATGCTATAGCGTAGGCAACAGCTTTATGTCCACAACTGATAACAAGAGAAGGGTANTCTNTAATATTNGTTTCCTTNGCAGCNGAATCTTTTACTATTTTTAATAGATGANTAGAAAACTGCATTTGAGGAGGTACGATGTTATGTAAAGGAGGTTTTGGAATTTTAACNCAAATTGGCTTAATACCTAGTGCTTCAGCAAGGCCTAAAGCCTGATTTTCCATGCCAGCTGCACCCTCACTAATTATCCAGCATTGTTTCATAATTGAGCAATAAAAGAGAGTTTGCGAATATTTGTATTTTTTATCACTTTAACCTTTTTAAGTTATTTTAAGTCAGCATATCAATTATTTGTTAGGAATATATGTATGGTTGGGGGACTAGGATTCGAACCTAGATTTATTGAGTCAGAGTCAACTGTCCTACCATTAGACGATCCCCCAGTCAAAATCATTACCTGCGGAATACGGTGCTGTTATAAATAAGTCAANACTTCAAAAATNGTTTCTGATGCCCTACCTATATAGTAATCATTAACTTTCAATTATATTAAGGTTTTATAATCTTTGATCATTTAAAAAAAGATAAAAATTATGTTGGTCAATCAAGACATTTTATCTAATAAAATAGAAAAATATAATTCACAAACTTTATATGGAGCTATTGATCTTGGAACAAATAATTGTCAAATGATAATAGGTAGATGGGAGACTGGTAGATTTGAAAAAATTGACTCGTTTTCCAAGATAGTTCGACTTGGTGAAGGTCTGGATAGTAGCGGATATCTCTCTGAGCATGCCATGCAGAGGACAATCGCTGCTTTAGGAGTTTGTGTTAAGCTATTCCAAAAATATAACGTTCAGAATATTAGAGCTGTAGCGACTGCTGCCTGCCGTCGTGCCAACAATGTCAGTATTTTCATAAGAAGAGTAAAGGTTTCTACTGGCTTAAATATAGAAGTCATTAGCCCAGAAGAGGAGGCTGGTCTTGCTTTTTTGGGATGCAGACCTTTGATAAAGAGAAAAATTGGGAATGCTCTTATTATCGATATTGGCGGAGGAAGTACTGAATTATTATGGGTAAATTCGGAGCTATTAGAACTAAAATCATGGACGTCGTTAAATTTAGGAGTAGTAACATTATTTGAAAAATACGGTGGAGAAACTATTTCTAGTGATATATTTGATGCGATGCTTGAGGATACCTCTACTGCAGTAGAAAGTTTTTTTGAAACCTTTGCGTTTAAAAGCCAAGTTAAGAATTCCAATATTCAGATAATTGGAACTTCAGGTACTGTTACAACAATTGCTAGTATATATCTTGAACTTAAAAAATATGACCATAAAAAAGTTGATGGTCTTTGCATTCCTTTGATTAATATAAAGAAAATAGTTAGTAAGTTATTAAAAATTAACTATAGGGAGCGTAACGCTATTCCATGCGTAGGAGAGGGTAGGGGAGATATATTGCTTGCTGGCTGTGCGATTCTTATGGGTATATTATCAGGATTCAAATGTGATCAAATAGTTGCTGCAGATAGGGGTCTTAGAGAAGGAATTCTTCAGGAATATATGCATTCCGAGGAAGGTGATTCTTGAGTAGAGGTGGTCCAAGAAGACCAAAAAATGAAAATCGTTCTATCAGTTCTTCTGGCGGAAAAAGAAGAAAGACTGTTTTAGTTAAGGCACAGGGTAGAGGGCTATCTTCAACACGGTGGCTGCAGAGACAGTTAAACGACCCTTATGTTCTTGCAGCTAAAGAGGCTGGGTATCGCTCAAGAGCCGCATTTAAGCTAATAGAGCTTAATGAAAAATTTGATATTTTTTCAATAGGCGACAAGGTCGTTGATCTTGGAGCTGCACCAGGTGGATGGAGTCAAGTATCATCAGAAAATATAGGAAAACATGGAGAAGTTTTAGGATTAGATCTACAATTTATAGACCCAATAAATGGCGTTAAATTTTTGCAAATGGATGTATATGCAAAAGAAACTATTAAAAGTATTCTTGAAACATTAAATGGACCTGCAAATGTAGTTCTAAGTGATATGGCAACAAGATCTACAGGTCATGCTTCAACTGATCATCTGAGAGTTATTAGCCTGGCTGAAGCTGCGGCAGATTTAGCAGCTCAAATATTAGCTCCAAACGGTGTGTTCATTGCAAAAGTTTTTAAAGGAGGCACAGAATCCGAGCTCTTAAAACTCTTAAAAAAACAGTATGAACGTGTTAAGCATGCAAAACCACCCTCGAGTCGAGCAACATCAGCAGAAGAGTATGTTATTGCAAGAGGTTTTAGGTATTCAAAATATTAATTTTTTTTGATTACTTGGCGCAGCAGCTGATTGGTGTATAGTGCGCGGCAATATTCAGCAGGAGGAAATTATGAATTTGCGAGAAGGACTGACCTTTGATGATGTGCTTCTGGAGCCTGCTGCATCAAAGGTGTTGCCTGCAAATGCAGATACCCGAACATATGTAACAAAGACAATTGAGCTAGGAATACCCTTACTGTCAGCAGCAATGGATACTGTAACTGAGAGCCGATTAGCAATTGCATTAGCACAAGCTGGTGGAATGGGGGTTATCCATAAAAATATGGATATATCAGTGCAGGCTGATGAAGTGCGAAAGGTAAAAAAAGCTGAAGCTGGTATGGTCATTAATCCACTGACTATATCTCCTGGTCGACCTGTTATAGAAGCTCTAAAACTAAAAGATGAGCATGGGATATCCGGAATTCCAGTAGTTGAAGANGGNAATGGAAAATTAGTCGGTATATTAACTAATAGAGATGTGAGNTTTGTAACAGACCTTAACCAACCGGTAAGAGANGTTATGACTTGCGAAAATCTTGTTACTGTAAATGAGGGTGTAAATCGAGATGATGCAAAAACTCTTTTACATAAATATAGAATTGAAAAATTATTAGTAGTCGATTCTGANTACAAATGTGTTGGTTTAGTAACCGTGCGCGATATTGAACGTTCAGAGAAATTTCCCGATGCATGTAAAGATGAGCATGGGCGTTTGCGTGTTAGTGCNGCTACTGGTGTTGGTGAAGACGGTCTTATTAGGGCTAAAGCTTTGATAGATGCAGGGTGTGATTTAATAGTAGTTGATACAGCTCANGGTCATAGCTCGGGAGTTTCTAAAACAGTAGGTGATATAAAAGCATATAATAGTCAAGCACAAGTACTGGCTGGGAATGTAGCTACAGGTGATGGAGCTAAAGCATTAATTGAGGCNGGTGCAGATTCTATAAAAGTTGGTATTGGACCCGGGTCTATATGNACNACAAGGGTAGTAGCTGGTGTAGGGGTNCCACAGCTAACAGCTCTTATTGACTGTGTTGAAGTTGCATTAGAACAAAATATACCCATCGTTGCAGACGGNGGAATTAAGTATTCTGGTGANCTTGCNAAGGCTATAGCTGCTGGTGCGGGTTGTGCAATGATAGGATCACTCTTAGCCGGAACAGAGGAAAGTCCAGGAGAGGTTTTTTTATATCAGGGGCGATCCTACAAATTATATCGTGGCATGGGTTCNATAGGTGCAATGGCCAGAGGTTCGGCAGACAGGTATTTTCAGGAAGAAATAAACAGTTCTCTGAAACTTGTACCAGAAGGCATAGAGGGAAGAGTACCATTTAAAGGCCCAGTTGCTCCTATAATTCATCAATTAGTTGGTGGGTTGAGGGCGGCTATGGGTTACACAGGTAGTGCTACGATTGACTCAATGCGTAACAAATGTAATTTCATTAAAATTTCTGGTGCAGGGCTGAGAGAAAGTCATGTCCACGACGTTACAATCCAGCGGGAGCCACCAAATTATCAGCAACCCGGCTAAAGCATAATATTTGTAATATAACATAGATAAAAAGGTTTATATTTGGGAATCTAATATTCNAAGGAGGTTAGGATGAATTTATTTTGGAGTACTTTTTTACTGGTAGGTCTTTTATTTGGAAGTGTTTTATTATCTTCCGAATATGNTAGNGCTGCGGGAACTACGGCAGACGACGCACCACCNAAAGAAGCCAATTTAGAAAAAGGCATTGCTGCACTTGATAATGCAGACTGGACAGAAGCTATAGATNATTTAGGAAAGGCAGTTAAAGCAGATGCACAGAATGCAGATGCACAGAATTTTTTGGCATATGCGTATAGAAGGTCTGGACAACTAGATCCAGCATTTGATCATTATGCTAAAGCTCTTGCTATTAACCCACGTCATAAGGGGGCAAATGAATATATTGGACAGGCATATCTTTTAATAGGTAATTTGGATAAAGCTCAAGAGCATCTAAAAGCATTGAAAAATATATGTGGTAATATTTGTCGTGAAACTTCAAAGTTAAAGAAAGCCATCGCACGCTATAAAGATAGCGCGGATCAGCAGGTGCTTCTTAGTGAAGATNAAAATTGGTAAAACAATATAATAATTTAGGCGGTTGGCTAAAATTATCACTTTTGAGTAATGTCTTGCAGATAGTTTTCAAGCAAGACAATTACAGCAATGACTTTGGACGCTGAGATAAGGCATGTCAGACCGGGTACTAATTATAGACTTTGGGTCCCAGGTTACCCAGTTAATTGCAAGGCGTGTGCGTGAACTAGGGGTATACTGTGAGATTCGTCCTTTCACAGTTTCCCCAGAGAATATTGATGGTTTTGAACCAGGAGCCATAATTTTGTCTGGTGGACCTTCCTCAGTAACAAATGTAGAAGCACCACAACCGCCACCAGAAATATTTAACAGAGGCATCCCAATATTAGGTATATGCTATGGTCAGCAAGCAATGTGCCAAGCATTAGGGGGCACTGTAGAAACATCAGAAGATCGGGAATTTGGCAGGGCGCTTATAGATGTCTTAGCCCCCTCCAAATTATTTGAAGATATTTGGGAAGTAGGTGATCAGCAGACGGTTTGGATGAGTCATGGTGATCGCGTTAACTCTTTACCAGATGGTTTTTCAGTCATTGCGGGCTCTGAAGGTGCCCCATTTGCCGCAACTGCTGATGAAAAAAGAAAATTTTATGGAGTCCAATTCCATCCTGAAGTTATACACACTCCAGATGGTGCAGCTATAATAAGAAATTTTGTTCAGGAAATTGCTAACTGCAAGGGAAACTGGACAATGTCAGCATTTAAGGACCGTGCAATATCAAAAATCAGGGAGCAAGTTGGTAAAGGAAAAGTAGTTTGCGGGCTGTCAGGGGGTGTGGACTCAAGTGTTGTTGCAGCTCTGTTAAATGAGGCTATTGGTGATCAGTTGACCTGTGTTTTTGTAGATTCTGGTCTTCTAAGGCATGGTGAGGCTGAAGAAGTAGTTAATCTGTTTAGAAAGCAGTATAATATTCGCTTAGTGCACGAGGAAGCATCCCAAGAATTTCTAGAAAACTTAAAAGGCGTAACGGACCCTGAAGAAAAAAGAAAAATAATTGGTTCAACATTTATTAATGTCTTTGAACGTGTTGCAATAGAAGCTGGTGGGGCAGACTTCCTAGCTCAAGGAACTTTATACCCTGATGTAATTGAAAGTATTTCTGTAGCAGGCCCGAGTGTTGTTATAAAATCTCACCACAATGTTGGCGGGCTTCCTGAGCGGATGGACTTGAAGTTAGTTGAGCCAGTAAGAGAGTTGTTTAAGGATGAGGTTCGAGAACTTGGTAGACAATTAAATTTATCTGAATTNTTGGTTGGTCGCCATCCCTTCCCAGGACCAGGATTGGCAATTCGAATCCCTGGAGAAGTAACCAGGGAAAGGGCAGATATTTTGAGGAGAGCAGATTTAATTTTTCTCGAAGAGATTCGTAATGCCAATTTATATGATGAAATATGGCAAGCATTTGCCGTTCTTTTGCCAGTCCGAACAGTTGGTGTTATGGGTGATGCTCGTACTTATGATCATGTTTGTGCGTTAAGGGCTATTACATCTACTGATGGTATGACGGCAGACTTTTATCCTTTTGATATGGTATTTCTTGGTCGGGTGGCTAGCAGGATAGTGAATGAGGTGCGCGGCATAAACAGAGTAGTGTATGATGTGACAAGTAAGCCCCCTGGAACGATAGAGTGGGAGTGATTGATTTATTGTTTAATAACAATAAGTCATGCGTATTTTTATGAACGATATAATCGAATTCAAGAAATGGATGGAGTTAATTATCGATCTGTCAGAAAAGTCGATGAAGAAATACGCTGGTGGAGTAAAGAAGATTGAGGCAGAGGAAAAATGACACCACCAGTCAAAGAAAATGACTTAATCTATGTTCAAGTTGAGCCACTTAAATCCATTGTGACAGAAACATTTAAACTAAGAGGATGCTCCTCGAAAGAAGCCTCAAGAATCGCCGAGCGACTATCGGGCGCAAACTTACGGGGGCACGATAGTCACGGGGTAATACGCGTTTCTAGATATGTGGATTACTTAAGAGAAGGGAAGCAAATAGCAAATGTTACTGCTGAAATCATAACAGAAACAGATATTCTAGCTGTTATAGACGGCAAATTTGGGTTCGGACAGACCGTAGGAGAACAGGCCGTTGATATTGGAATTAAAAAGGCCAAGGCCAGTGGGATTGCCATAACCGCCCTCCAAAATGCAGGTCATTTAGGAAGAATCGGCGATTGGGCTGAGCGTGCCGCTGCTGCAGATCTCGTATCTATTCATATGGTGAATGTTCGCGGAAGTCTAATGGTTGCCCCGTTTGGCGGGATCGATAGAAGAATGAGTACTTCACCGTTTTGTGCTGGCATACCTTTGAATGATGGAGACGATCCAATCATTTTAGATATGGCTACATCAGTCGTTGCAGAGGGTAAGGCTCTGGTAGCATTAAAGGGTGGAAAACCATTGCCCGAAGATGCGATCGTTACTGAGACCGGAGCCATAACTGGCGATCCCAAACCTTTATATGGAGACACTAAACAAGGCGAGTTTCCACATCCAAGCAATGGTTCGGGCGCGTTGCGCACTTTCGGAAATCATAAGGGGTCAGGGTTGAATTTTTTAATGGAGATGATGGCCGGCGCCCTAACTGGGTCAGGATGCGCCGGAACAGTAAACGAACCACAGAGACGGTTTTGTAATGGAATGTTCTCTATGTATTTCTCTCCAGATGCTTTTGGGCATTCAGAAAATTCTTTCGTCTCTGAGGTGAAGGCTTATGTGGAGTTTTTAAAAAGCTCTCGCCCAACTGAAGTAGATGGGGAGGTTTTAATTCCCGGAGAAAAAGAAAAGCAAGTTATGGTTGAAAGACTAAAGTCCGGATTGCCTTTAGCGCCAGAAGCTTGGGAAGATATTCTGAAAACAGCTCAAGAAGCAGGATTAAAACAGTCAAATATCGACTCTATTTTAAACAGCCAATAATAGTTTATCAGATCAAAGCCACCAGTTACTATTGACTGGGAATAGATAGGCGAAATAAATTCAATAATGTTTTAGAGTGGAAATGATTTCTATAAATTAACTAAGATTTCAAATTTAAGAGTAATTCTTGGGGGAGTATCAGTGGTGCGAAATTTCAGAACAGTTCTTTTCGATAACAATCCGGGGCGTAACGCACAGACGGTCGGCATAGCGCGGGAACTGGGTACCGATATTGAACTCATTCACGAACCGTCGGTCGGCGTCGTGGGTAACAAGGGTGATTCCCAGTGTTATTTGGGGGTGCAGCGTAAGGTTGAGACAATTCAGGAATGTCTACGCAGCCGAATTGGACAGAATGATGGGCAGATGCGCGTCCGTTTAGTCCAACCGGAATATTCTGTTGCGACCTCCGATGGTATGCGCAACGGTACGCGAGAAATGCGCTATTCGCTAATTGGTCGCGAAGTCACCAACGATACCATAACCGAACATCTCAGNGCNAGCGGACTGGAAGGTACCGTTGCNGTTGTCGCCTGTGACAAACCNCCTGTCGGCACNCTGGCCGCNTTANTNGAGCACGANCGACCGTCGATAATTATGTCAGATGGNCCNATCCGCCCNGGTCTCGACTCTGTCACCAAAGANCCGATCGACATCATAACCGGATTCCAAGTCGCCGGGAGCTCCGATGAGGAGATGAAGAAACGCGTTGCCTGCGAAGCTTGCCCGGGCTATGGGAGCTGTGGCGGTATGTTCACCTACAACACAATGCAGACCTTCATCGCCGTCGTTGGCATGGAGCCACTACACATGGTTTCGCCGCCATCGGATGACCCGCGGCGTATCGAACAGTACCCAGACGAGTTGATATCCTACCTTGAGGCGCTGATAGCAAATGATCTCTCGCCACGTAAGATTGTTAATCGTGATTCGATACGCAATGCAATGATTGTTGCCATGGCCGTGGGTGGATCGACAAATGTCTTACTTCACGGTCCAGAGATCGCCCGTGCCGCTGGCTTTAGTAGCTTCGAGAAAGACATCATGTCGCCGGAAGAGTTCAACCACCTTTCTCAAAACGTGGTGCCAGTGTTGATCAACGCCCGGCCGTTTGGGCAATATTCGATGGTTGATATCGACAAGAAGGGTGGCATTCAGGTTATAGTCAAGGAACTTCTTGAAGCTGGACTGCTAAATGGTGAATCCATGACTTGCACAGGCGAAACCTTAACTGAACAGGTTGCACGCCTCGACCCACCAGCGCCAGATGGTGAGGTCATTTACTCCGTCGAGAACCCCTTTAAGCCAACGGGCGGTTTACGCGTACTCGGTGGAAATTTGTCGCCAGAGTTCAGTGCTGTGTTAAAACTCGCAGGTCTTGAAGGTGGGCTCGAGAAAAACATCTTCACTGGCAAAGCAAGGGTCTTTGACAGCGAAGCAGAACTGCTCAATACGCTGGAGAACCAATTGCAGGTCTTTGAAAACAACGATATGATAATCGTCCGCTACGAAGGTCCAAGTGGTGCACCAGGTATGCCAGAAATGCTTGACTCCACCTCGCGTATCACCACCTTGTGCCGCCAACAGGGGATCGTTGTCGGTCTAATGACTGATGCAAGATTCTCTGGCGGTTCTGTCGGACTAGTTATTGGTCATGTCGGTCCGGAAGCTGCGCTTGGGGGACCGATAGCCTATGTTGAGGATGGCGATGATATCGTCGTTGACCTGAACAGCAACGAAATAAACTGTTTACAGCTCGACAATGACTCGACACTGTCCGCCCGCAAGGCAAGCTGGGACAAAGCCGTGGCTGATAATGGCGGCATGCACCCGGCAATTGGTGGTGCGGATACACGCTTACTGAACAGGATGCGGCTTTCGGCTGTCTCAGCTGTATTCGGAGCCGGCATGCACCCCGACAGAGAGCTCTGGGTCTCCGACGCACGAGCACCTGAGATGACCGGATTCGTGCCATCTAACAAGTATCGGGAAGGCTCGTCGAAAGCGTTTTAGGTGAACTCATGACTGACTTATTGTTATCATTAGAGAGTAGGAAGAGAGGTATGACCTTTAAATGAAAACATAAAGTTAGCNNGTGTTAATTAGTGAAATGACATTTGCAACTTNTACATAGGGAAAAGAAAATGACTATTCGGAGACCATCAAAGGAAAATCTTCGTGATCTGAGTGACCGTTATTCTCTTGATCTAACGGAGTCTGAATTAAAAGATTATTCCGACCTTGTCTCTGGAGTTATTGATACTTATGACGTTCTTGATCAATATCCAGATCCTTCTCGTAAATTAGTATCAGCGATCCGCCAAGTAGGCCCTCGCCCAGAACCAGTTGATGACCCTTATAATGGGATTGTAAGAACCTGCAGTGTTAAATCTGTTGAGAGTGTATCTGGACTACTAAGTGGAAAAAAAATTGGTATAAAAGACACTATTTCTGTTGCTGGCATACCTATGACATGTGCCTCAAGACTTCTTTATGATTATACCCCAGATATTGATGCCACTGTAGTTAAGCGATTAATTGAAGCCGGTGGTGAGATAACTCACATTCTCTCTACTGACGACTTTGGATTTGCTGGTGTGGGTCATACAAGNACTTATGGACCAGCAAAAAACCCAATAGATCCTGACTATCATCCTGGAGGTTCATCATCAGGTTCTGCCATCGCTGTAGCTACAGATATTGTTGACTTAGCTTTAGGTGGGGATCAAGGNGGATCGATTCGTATACCAGCTGCTTGGACGGGGACTGTTGGTCTTAAGCCCAGTCACGGATTGATACCCTATACTGGAATTGCAGGTTTTGACCTGACCATCGACCATGTAGGTCCTATGACTAAAAATGTTTCAGATTGTGCGCTCCTTCTAACAGTACTTGCAGGTAAAGATGAGACTTGTTGCGACCCACGTCAACCTGATGATTTAAAACCACAGAATTACTNTTCGGAGCTTGAACGTGGGGTAGAAGGTCTNAAGATTGGAGTTGTAGAAGAGGGATTTAACCACCCAGATGTATCATCACCAGAGGTTGATGATACTGTCAGGTCTGCGGCAAACTATTTTAAAAAGTTAGGGGCAATAGTTGAAAATATTTCAATCCCTTTCCATCGTCGTGGACCTGCCATATGGACAGCATTGGCTATAGAGGGTGCTACTGACAACTTATATCGCGGTGGGTTTGTATACCAAANTAAAGGATTATATAATCCGCGTTTTATGATCCATATGTTGCGTGCGATTAAGACTAATGGGGGCGATTTTTCACCAACTACAAAATTAGGGCTTTTGGTTGGGCATTACATGCGCGAGCAATATCAAGGGGCGTTCTACGCTCGGGCACAGAATATGTCACGTGAACTTACATCCGAGTATAATCGTGTGTTAGAAGATTACGATATATTATTAATGCCCACCACACCGCAAAAGGCACATTCAATCCAACCATCTGTTGAGAATGACAGGCTTACTTATGTCAATAATGCTTTAAATATGATCCACAATACGGCACCTTTTGATTTAAGTGGTCACCCCTCTATCAGTGTGCCATGCAGGAATGTTTCAGATTTACCAATTGGTTTAATGTTAACTGGGCGATGGATGGATGATGCAACAGTACTTCGTGCAGCTAATACATATATGAGTAGTTAAAGCTATTGCCTAAANGNAGAATCGAATNNTTTTCGTACCCTTTGTAAAACTTAATTGCTAAGTCTTATTTACGCCGCAAGGGGCTATTACCACCTTGTTTGTAATTTTGTTTCTTGCCAGGTTTTGCTGATTGTTTACGTCTTACTANGCTAGNTGGTCTATTGGCTGTNTTGCGATCTGACTTATTACTGGCTGGTTTTTTTGCACTAAAACTCTTGGNATGTGAGGGCTTACTGCCTTTTTTCAAATGTTTTTTGCCAGTTTTGTGGGTTTTTTGCTCATCATAACTTATTTGAGCAACACTTTTTGAACGGTTATTGCNGTCGAGCCCTTCAGTCCGTTTCGGTTGGTTTTCATTATCTTCTTTAACTTTTTTAACAGTTTCTTTAACGAAATTTGCATCACCCTTTTTATTTCTCTTGTTGAAGGTATTTCTTTTTTTCTTAATACCCTTCCTATTTCTCTTTTCAGATTTCTTATTGTTATCGATAGTACGTGAGACATTGCCTGAAAGGTTCTTAGGGCTACCATCACCACCACCATCTAACGGTGACCAGTCTACCACATCTCTTGTCCTAGTTGATTCGACATTACTGGAGCTGCGTTGGAACTGTTTTTGATTTGTGTCTTTTACCCTACGGGAACGCCGTGGTAACCCACCCCCTTGGAATTTCTTACCTCTATTCTGTTGTCTTATTCTATAGGGGCGGCTCCGCTTCTTTGGAGCTGGACCAGACTGAAAATTGTTTACTGGTTGACCATCAAGATCATATAGCTCGATTTTATCACCGACTAACGAAATTATGGCGGCGAGCTTCGGTTCCTCAGATGGAGAGCAAAATGAAAGGGCCAGTCCACCAAGACCGGCACGACCAGTTCTGCCAATTCTGTGGACATAGGCTAGGGGAGTATCAGTTAGGTCAAAATTGACCACATGACTTAGACTAGTGATATCAATGCCTCGCGCTGCCACATCTGTAGCGATAAGTGCCTGCAGTTTTTTATCCCGGAAACTACGTAACACTTTCTGACGAAGACCTTGGCGCATATCGCCGTGCAACGCATCAATAGAAAAGCTGCGTGTTTGCATGTATTTAGCCAGCGCATCAGCACGCCGTTTGGTTCTTACGAAGATAAGACATTGTCCAGTATTTTCATCATTCAAAATATCACACAGGCGGTCGCGCTTTTCACTTTCTGGCATGAGAGTGACAAACTGGGCAATCTTATCGGCCGTGATACCTGTCTGTGGTGCCTTGACCTTGATAGGATCTATCAGAAACTGCTTACCCAGCTGTTCGATTGGCGGCGGCATTGTTGCTGAGAACAGCATTGTTTGCCGGTCCTTTGGTAGTTCACGTACGATTTTTTTTATTGGATCAAAGAATCCTAGATCTAGCATATGGTCAGCCTCATCAAGCACTAGATGCGATATGCCAGAGGGGTTGAAAGCACCCCGTTCCATTAAATCTATCAAACGTCCCGGTGTTGCCACGACAATATCTATCCCTCGCCGGAGACCCCTAATCTGAGAATCATAACGTGCCCCACCAAAAACAGTGATGTGGCTGATATTCATTTTGCGGGCTAATCGGCTAAGGTTTGTTGAAATCTGGTTAGCAAGCTCGCGTGTTGGGGCTAGTATTAATGCCTTTGGTGGGTGCCCACCTCGAATAGGTGGAGTGAAGCTGAGACGTGTCAACATTGGCAGTAAAAAGGCAGCTGTTTTGCCGGTGCCTGTTTGGGCAATGCCGACTAAATCCTTACCGTCCAGTAGAACAGGTATTGACATTTGTTGGATGGGGGTAGGTTTGATTAGCCCCTCGCGAGACAGCGTTGTCTGCAACGTCTCATGAAGGCTGAAATCTGTAAAGGCGGTAGCTAGTTTTTTGATATTAATAATATCATAAGCAATGCCACCGGCTGCATCGCCGACCATAGAACTCTTGTCGCTTGTCATAAATTTTCTTGCTGTGTTGCTAGCACGGTACTGGCGTTTTTGCCCACCGCTCATACGGTCTGGTTATGCGTCAGTCGATAGAGAAAGTCAATTGTCGCCTGATTTAAAATTTTAGAAAATCTCTAAATAATTGAATTTATTTTTTTAAAAGTCCATTTATTACGTTTTTGGTCAGCTGAGAAATATTATTTACACAATTGTTGTAAGGCAGAGATCCACAATATGTAATTGAGCCAACAGAAAAAACGCTCCCTCCTTTGGGTGTATCAAAATAGACAATATCTGCACGAATAAGATCATCATATGGTTCTCCATTCCATGCTAACATGTTAGTCATAAGAATTTCCTCTGGGACGAGTCCGAAATGATCCCCATGCCCTTCAGAGGTAGCTAGAATGACAGCGTTGAGGGGTGTTCCTAGTTTGGTATCTGCCCGATCAAGTTCAAAGCCAGCTGCACCACCGCCTGATAAACCGAAATCACCTATAACATCTTCTTTAATTCCATCAAAAATCCATTCATATGATGGGTCCCTAGATTTTTCTGTACGGCGATATGGATTCCCGAAGTGTTTTCCCTGAGCTGTAAAGCCAATACCACATAGCATTTGTGGGGGGCGACCATTTCGTCGCCACATTCCCCCATAGGATCCATCGAAGGCATTATAAGATTCTCCTGGTTCAGAAGCCCACATCCTAATTCCACCCTCTGCACGGCGAATTTCAACCGCACCTGGGAAATTTACATTAAGAGCTACTTTCCAATAAAATCCATTTCCTCCTAGATACATAAAATGACCACCATTATCCACATATGCTTGAAGTGCATCTAGGGTTTCTGTTGTATGATATTCTGGATGTGATGGAGTAATCAAAATGTCATATTTTTTAATTGAATCAAGTCCTTCAACATGCAACTCGTGATCTGTAATAACATCAAAATCATAGCCCATTTTTTCTAACCAAAACCAGAGATGTGCATCTGCTGCAAAGTGGCGTAAGCCTGAACCTGGGACATCTGGATAGGCTACTGTAGCTGTTCGCATAGTGATAATGGGACGAAGGAAAGATGCAGTGCAAATACCACTTCCATCATTGTGATTATTGTAAGTAGATAAACCAAACTCCTTATGTTCATCGCAATTCCAAGGCCACGCCCCCCAGTCAGATATTTTTTTTGCTAATGAACCATCATCTTTGTAGGTCGCATTCCCACGTGAAATATTACCGTAAACAATATAAGTGAATGTAGGGATTAAAATACATATACGCGATTGAGGCTTTCCTTTAGGAGCGGGAACAAAGAAGGGTATCATTTCTTTATCTCCGAGATCGGTCTCAATACGAGCTGCATAAACACCACTTTTTAATTCTTTTGGAATAGTATATGTGAAATCTGTATCCCACTCACAATCGTAAATATCATCATCATGAAAATGAATAGCTGCATAATGAGAAGGCTTCTTTGTCCAATCGTGAGAACTTCCATCCCATTTTGAGCTTGTCATTGCTCTAGNAGGTAAATTTTCTAGGATTCCGATGAGGTTATGTTGTCCGCAATCTATTATCTTATAACCAGTGATATCTTTAGAGAAATCCCAGCATGCCAAGGANAGTTTTTGTAAATCATCTAAAGGAATTGAAGCTAATTCTTTTATATTTATAGCGGTGCCGAGAATCATAGGTCGTTCAATTTTTCCATTATAATGACCGCTTCGGGGTGTGCCCTGGAAAGAGGCAACTAAAAGATCTCCTGATCCCATAGATATATTTTTTGCTTTAGTTGTTTTGAAACTTTTATCATCTGCATCAAATTTATCTATAAGTGGACATTGCCCAACTGATATAGTTTTTGTGTAAGAATCATAAGTCATCCAAACTCTATACCATCGTCTNTCTAAAAGTGGCTTTCCCACAGAAAGGCTTAAGTCACCTAAAATTGCTGTTGCTCCACTATTATTTATAGCTAGCCCGAATCCTTCTTTGCTTTTTAGACCACAGCGGGTAATTAAACCCTGCAAACCTGACTGAGGTGTAGTTGGCCAAATAGTGGCAATTAATGTGAAGGATTCTAATTCATCAAATAACTTGGTTTCTTTTACTCTCATTGCGGAACCAAGGTTAGCCTGTTGAGGTCTTCCGGGATATAAGCCCTCAAATGATGAATTTACCGTTTCCTCATGAATTCCAGGACCTTCTGGGTTAGGATCGCATGAAATTACTCTAACTAGACGAGCTTTATAATTTTTAGAGTTAGNACAACTAACTTTAAATGCTATTGTTTCNCCNCNACGAGCCGATAACCTGTCCGCATAACCTACTAAAGGTATAGAATNTTTTTTCATTATTTTTGATCCTTTAGCATTTTTTAAACCTTACATTGGCTTGGCACTATGGTAATCGTCAAGTTGGGAATGTCTTCNAAAATCNTTCCAATAACGATTTNGTATGTGTTAGAGTAAACCGCAGAAGCTAATTACGAGATGATGCAATGAAAACCTTACTTATACCTAGCCTTTTAGTAGTGCTGGGTGGCATCATTTTTGGCAGTATATTTGCCGCCAATATTTATTCATTAGAATCTGGTCTTCCTTATTTTTCCTATGTTTTTTGGCAGGTATTTTTAGGGTCTATAATTTTATTATTAATATGTTTTTTTACAGGTAGTCTTCCTAGATTTAACTGGCAAAATATTAAGGTATTTACTTTCACTGCAGTTTTAGGAATGCTCTCACCTTTAATTGTGTTTAATGTGACTGCAGATAAGTTGCCGCCTGGAGTTATAACACTATCTGTTGCATTAATCCCAGCAAGCACCTATGTGATGTCTCTTCTTATAAAAACTGATAGGCTTCGCTTAGTAAGTATCCTAGGTGTAGTCATCGGTTTTGGGAGTGTATTGTTAATAGTCATTCCAAGTGGAAGCTTGCCAATTTCTGGAGCAGAAGTTTGGGTAATTTTCTCNCTTCTTGTGCCGATTGCATGCGGAGCAAATAATGCATTTATAGTTTTGTTGAGACCTCCAGACGTAGAAACGTTTGGTCTTGCTGCAGGTACTATGTTGGTAGCCTCGATAATTCTATTTCCTGTTACGCTTGCACAAGATGGGCTGTATTTTTTTGGAAATTTTGGCTGGCAGGCTATAGGTAGCACTATCTGGGCTTCACTTGTTTGGGTAATAGTTTATATGTGTTTTTTCGAAATAGTTAAACGTACTAGCGGACTTTTTTATGCACAAATAAATTATGTGATTGTAGCAGCTGGCTTGATTTGGTCATGGATAATTTTTTCTGACTCTCTAAGTATTTGGGTATGGGGAGCAGTTATTTTACTTTTTACAAGCCTAGCTCTTATCAATATAGGAGCAAAAAAAGCAAAGCCAAAAAAGCCATAATATCAAAAGCAAAAAACAAATATGAACAGGTGCCATAAGTATTACTAATTTTACTGAGGAAAAAAAGTCTATTTTGAAAAGTTTAAGCTAAATACAGAAAGTAAACATAGGGAGAAATATATTGCCCTTAGGTTTTATATACAGGTTTACCTTAAGCCATAAGTTGATCACATTTAAAAGATCACTAATTTGTATAGTTACATTATTAGTTATGGTTTCATGTTCACCACCCACCAAAACTTTTACAAATACAGAATTATCTGAAGATAAGCATTTTTATAAAAGTTTACCGTTAGCCGCAAAGCCAAATAAAAATTTTAAATTTGGTAATTTTTTCTCTGAGCATGGATATACCTTACGCTATGGATCATCACTAGTTAGTTTACCTAAGGGAACTATTGTAATTGCCCCTGGTCAGTCAGAGTTCATTGAGAGTTATTTTGAGCTTATTAATGACTTTAATAAGCGCAACTATAATGTTTGGATAATGGATTGGCATGGTCAGGGCGGATCTGAGCACTCCATGTCTGATCAGACCAGGGCAAAAACAAATTTTCAGAATGACCAAGATGACTTAAAAAAGTTTTTTTCAAGCATAGTAGTATATAACCACAAGGCGTTACCCGTAGTTGTGGCTCATTCGATGGGTGCACATATCTTACTTAGTGCTCTAAGTTCTGATATGATAGCTATAGATCGAGCAGTATTGTCATCTCCGATGGTCACAGTTAAAACGGGATTATTTCCTCATGGATTAAGTTCTTTCGTAGCAGGCTTTGCGTCTACAATGGGACTGGGTTGGTGGTATGCCCCAGGGAATGACGAATGGATAGATAGCAGTAATTATTTATCTACAGATAATGAAAATACATCTGACCCTATGCGATCGCTTCTAAAGCAAGAATGGAGGAGGCATAAACAGCACACTAGGAAATCTTATGGAGTTACACTTGAGTGGTTTAATAATTACTCTAAGTCTCGAGGTAAAATTTTAAATAGTAGTTTTTTAACCAAAACAAAAACTAAAATTTTAATGACTGTAGCAGAGATAGATGCATTGGTAATTCCTGCTGATAGTCTTAAACTATGCCGTACTATAATCAACTGTAGATCAATATTATACAAAGGGGCACGTCATGAATTATATCTTGAACGAAATAATATAAGGGAAAAGTGGTTAGATCATATTTTTAAATGGCTAGATGGTAAAATATAATCTTTAAAGTTAAGAAAATAAATAATTGCTCTTTGAATTTGAAAGATATTCTCAAATGAGCCAAGTTTATTTAGTGATTTTTCTCTAACCTAACTGCATATTTTTTTTTCAAGTAAATTATTTCCATAAATTTCTGTTTCATAAAATTTCAGTGTGGTTATTAACACATTGAAAAGAAATATAAATTTACATAGAAAAATATACATCCACATATATCGACTATTTTTATAATTGAACTCTTGCTTATAGCGGTTAATACTGTATGTTGGGGGCTGAGAAAATTATGCTACTACCGATTGTGGATTATCAATTATATCCATTAAATCGAAGCTTTATTCGTATTGCTAGAAAGGAGCGTTAAAATGACGACCTGGACCCCTGAGCGAGTTGAGCATCTGCGAAAATTGTGGGATGAAGGTCTTACAACTGCGGAAATTGGTAAACATATTGGTGTCTCTAAAAATGCCGTAGTTGGAAAAGCCCATCGCTTAGAGCTTCCTTCGAGACCTTCCCCGATAAGAAGGGGTATAACACGTCGGTCTTCACGGTCTGTTAGAAAACCTTCAACAACTCCAAAAACTCAACCACGTACATTACCTATCAGTCGTAGTGGTAGGCGATGCCAATGGCCAATAGGGCATCCCGGTGAACCAGACTTTCATTTCTGTGGTGAGCCTGCTGTTGAAGCGAAGCCATATTGTGCTAAACACTATGCAATGGCATATATACAAAGTAAGCCTAAAGTTGAGGAAGATGCAGCTTAAGAAGGTATAAATTGTATAAATATGCTACAGTAAAAAAACACAATAAATAAACCTTTGTTTATTATAGTAAACTAAAACTCCTCTTTAACATATTATATTTGAAATTCGGCTGGAACTAACTGCTGGTTACTTCTCTGCTTAAAAGCGCTAATATTGGAGATATAAACCTACAGTAAATATCTGGATTAAGCCGGATTAGCTTACTATAAAAGAAACTGCTATATATTGCTGGCTTTTTATGGGTCTTAATATGGAGAGGTTCAATTGGCCGACATTTTTCACGATATTGAAGATGCAATTCGTCAGGATAAGTTAAAGAAGCTATGGCTCAGACTCCGATGGCCTTTAGCTGGTCTAGTCGTAATTATAGTAGGACTAGTAATAGCATACGTATTAATAACGGATGCAACAGAAACTAGAAAACTAGACCAAGCATTAAAATTTTATAATGCACTTGAGGTTTCTGAGGCAGGTGATAAAGATACTGCAGCAAAAATGTTTTTAGAACTTGCTAAAAACTCTGATGATCCCGCTTATTTAGTTTTTTCTCAGTTCCGTGCAGCACAAGCCTTCACTTCTGAGGGAAAAATATCAGAAGCAGTTAATACTTATGATTCAATTTCCTCAAATACAAAAGTTTTTCCTATATACAGAGATCTAGCAACTTACCTTGGTGCTGATTTATTAGTAGATACAGCATCTTTTCTGGATATAAAGGAAAAAATAGCACCTATCCTTTTGGGAGATAGCGTATGGAAACCTATGGCTCAAGAGACATTAGCACTGTCTGCTGTAAAGTCTGGTAATATTGCAGAGGCACGTGAGATCTTAGGGTCCCTTAGTATAGANACCTCAGTTCCCTCTGGGGTGAAAGAGCGATCAATTAAACTTTTAGCTGTATTAGATAGTGAATCTTCAATATCTAAGGGTCACTAGGACATAATCATGCGTTTTGTTGCCATCCATACTTTAATTATTCCATTGATTGTTTTTTTAACCTCATGTGGAAGCTGGGTGGGTGAGAAGGAAGATCCTCCACTTCCAGGAAAAAGAGTATCAATACTATTACAATCATCTGTGATTCAGGCTGACACAAGTATTGCTGATTTGCCCATTATNNTACCTAAGCCNTATATTAATGAAGAATGGCCTCAAGTTGGAGGTTACCCTGATCGTGCGATGCACCANCTATCTGCTGCNATGAATCCANGAATCATTTGGANTGCAAATTTTGGGACTGCTTCTGACGATGATGTNCAAATATTATCCACACCTGTTGTTGCAGGTGGACGTATATATGCTACTGACGCTAGAGGATTAATTTTTTGTTTTTCTGCAAAATCTGGAATTCTTTTATGGAGTATTAATCCAAAACCAAAATATGAAGATAAAGAGAGTGGTTTTGGCGGAGGATTAGCTTATTCAGGGGGGAGGATTTTTGCTTCCACTGGTTATGGCGAAATCCTTGCCCTTAATGCCAAAACAGGCCGAATTATTTGGCGTAGTGTTGCCGGAATTCCTTTTCGAGCAGCGCCAGTTGTTGCGCANAAAAAAGTCTTTGCTATTAGTATAGATAATCAAATTTGGTCTTTCGATGGTATAGATGGGAAAAAACTTTGGAGTCATACGGGGATTGCTGAGCCAGCAGGTCTAGTTGGTGGGGGTAGCCCTGCAATAGCAGGAGATATTATTTTAGCTCCATATTCTTCTGGTGAAATAACTGCTTTACGTCAAAAAAATGGACAAACTGTTTGGACAGATGCACTTGGAAATCAAAGTCAAGTTACAACTAGTATCTCAATATTTAATGATATTTATGGCAGTCCAGTTATAGATAGAGGGCTAGCTTTAATAATAAGCCATGGTAGACATCTTGTAGCTATNGACGTTCATTCCGGGTCGCGAATTTGGGAACAAGATATTGCTGGAGTCAATACGCCNTGGGTTGCAGGAGACTTTATATACATTGTCACCCTTGAAGGTGAGGTAGTTTGTTTAGTCAGAGATAGTGGAAAAATAAGATGGGTCAAATCTTTACCAAGGTATGCTGATCCTGACACTAGGAAAGATATTATTAANTGGCATGGACCCCTTCTTCTTGATGATAGGCTTCTNCTTACTAGTTCTGCAGGTGTAGCTGTTGCTATTTCACCATATAGTGGTCGATATCTAGGAAGAATAGTTGTTCCTGATGCCATTAGTTTACCGCCGATCGCCGCCAATGGAACAATTTTTGTTCTTACGGATCAGGCCACTATATATGCACTTCGATAATTAGTCTCTGGGGCTGATCAATGTTAGGTACAGTAGTTTTAGTTGGCAGACCTAATGTAGGAAAGTCGACACTTTTCAACCGATTAATTCAACGTCGTGCAGCTATAATAAAAGATATACCAGGCGTTACACGTGACAGAAGAGAGGGAGATGGAAAACTAGGAGATTTAAATTTTCGTGTAATCGATACAGCAGGACTTGAGGACTTANATGGTGAAAGTTTAGAATCTAGAATAATGCAACAGACAAAACTTGCTATTCATCATGCTGATACGGTTTTATTTTTGATTGATGGAAGAGCTGGAGTCACTCCTACAGACCAACATATATCTAAACTGATGCACGAAAGTGGCAAAAAGACAATTCTAATTTTGTCAAAGTGTGAGGGTAGTGCAGGAGATTCAACTATTCCCGATGCATGGAGTCTTGGGTTTGGNACGCCTATACCAATTTCTGCCGAGCATGCTGAAGGTCTTGGGGATTTATATGAAGCACTATTATCCAACTTCAATGAAATATACACAAATGATGTTGAGAATTCTGAGACCATTCAGAAAAAGTCTCAATTGTCTCCACTTCGAATAGCTATTGTAGGGCGACCAAATGTNGGTAAGTCAACATTATTGAACAGAATTGTAGGAGAAGAAAGAGTAATTACTGGACCAGAATCTGGTCTTACTCGAGATTCTATATCTGTAGAGTGGAATTTTAAGGGAAGGAGAGTCATGCTAGTAGATACGGCTGGACTTCGTCGACGTTCACGAATTGTTGACGGGCTTGAAAAGTTATCAGCAGCCGACTCCAGAAGGTCTATAGAAAAGTCTGAGGTGGTAATTATAATGTTTGACGGTTCACTCGAGCCATCTAAACAAGATTTTTCCATTGCAGCATTAGCCATTAATGAAGGGCGTGCTCCTATTGTGGTTTTAAATAAGTGGGATTCTGTGCAAAACCCAAAACTGCAACTNAAAAATTATAAAGAATTAATTACTAGAACTCTTTCGCAAGCAAAGGGCATCTCAGTTATTCCTATTTCAGCTCTTAGTGGAAGTGGCGTTGAGTTGTTAATACCATCTGTAATAAAAGTGCACAATTGTTGGAATCAAAGGGTTGCAACATCGGCATTGAATCGATGGTTAGCTGAAACTTTAGATAATCACCCACCACCCTTATCAGCAGGTCGAAGAATAAGATTGAGATATATAACCCAGGTTAAATCAAGACCACCAACTTTCGCTCTTTTTTGTAACCTTCCTGGAGAACTTCCAGAAAGTTACTCACGTTATTTAGTTAATAATCTTCGGGAGAGGTTCAGCCTGCCGGGTATACCAATACGGCTAAACCTAAAAAAGGGGCAAAACCCTTATGTACAAAAATGATTAATCAAAGGCTTCTATTCTTTGACCGTGTAACTTGCTAGTTACTGTACTTAAATTAACAAATGTTTCAGCAATATCATCAGGCTGGCTAATTTTTTTCTGATCCTCGCCAGGAAATGCTTCTGCTCTCATGCGTGTTGCTACCGGTCCAGGGTCAACTAAATTGACCTTTATATTTGTGCGCTCCACTTCTGATGCCCAAGTTTTTACTAATACCTCGAGGGCTATTTTACTTGCAGCATATGGACCCCAGAAGGGTCTTCCACTTGCTTTTGTTATCCCTGAAGTAACAAATAGTGCTCTTCCAGCATCAGAAATTCTTAGAAGAGGATCCAGACTCCTAATTAAACGCCAATTTGCAGTAAGATTAATATTAATAGTATCTTCCCATAATTCTGGTGAGTAATGCCCAATTGGACGTAGACTCCCCAAGATCCCAGCATTTGCAATCAAAATATCAAGTTTTTGGAATCTGTCATGTAGCGCGGCTCCCAATAGATCAATTTGGTTTCCATCTTTTAGGTCAAAGGGGACTAAAGTAGGTTGTTTCCCACCCCTTGATCTNATGTAGTCGTCTAATTCTTCTAAAGCACCTGATGAACGGGCNGTGAGAACTAAATGAGCTCCTTCTATGGCGAAACGCTTTGCAATTGCAGCACCGATGCCACGTGAAGCACCTGTAATTAGAGCAATACGTCCATTAAGTTTACCAGTCATAGTTTCATCTATTTTCTGCTAGAAGTGAAAGTTGTGCTGGTGTATGACCTTCGTCATGATCACTTAAAGTGATAGGGTATTGACCTGTAAAGCAGGCATCACAAAATTGAGGTGAAGATATATTTCGGTTTTGTTCTCCACAAGCCCTATAAAGTCCATCGATAGAAATATATGAAAGAGAGTCTACTCCAATTAGATCTGCCATACCCGATGTATCGTACCGGGCAGCTAATAATTGATCCCGCTNAGGAGTATCAACTCCATAAAAGCATGAGTGGGTAGTAGGGGGNCTCGCTATTCGCATATGAACCTCNGCGGCACCCGCACTTCTTACCATTTCTACAATTTTGGTTGAGGTAGTTCCGCGAACAATACTATCGTCAACTAAAATTACCCTTTTACCTTTAAGTGTCCCTGAATTTGCGTTNTGTTTTAGCTTAACACCTAGATGTCGAATTTGATCTGAGGGCTCAATAAATGTCCTGCCAACGTAGTGATTTCTTATTATACCAAGCTCAAATGGAATAGAGGCTTCTTCAGCGTATCCTATTGCTGCTGGTACACCTGAGTCTGGAACAGGAACAACAATATCTGCCTCAATAGGCGCTTCTTTGGCAAGCTCTTGACCGATACGCTTTCTTACATTGTATACACTTGACCCTTCTACCTCGCTGTCAGGACGAGAAAAATAAACAAATTCAAAGATACAAAAACGCTGTTTTTGTGTTGTGAATGGATGAAAACTTTCTAGACCATTATCTTTAATTACTACCATTTCTCCTGGTTCAAGCTCTCTTACTAAATTTGCCCCTATTATGTCGAATGCTACTGATTCAGAAGCTAAAAGCCAGGCACCATCAAGCTGCCCTAAAACTAATGGTCTNACACCGAAAGGGTCTCGCATTCCAATCAGCATATCTCGCGATAAGGCCACAAGGGAGTAAGCACCAACTACTTTCTTTGCTGCATCCACTAATTTATCTGTTACATTAGGGTAGGGGCTTAGAGCTACNAAGTGGATTAGAGTTTCTGTATCAGAAGTTGAGTTAAATATACTGCCACTAGCCATCAACTCTTGTCTAAGCTTTACTGCATTTGTAAGATTTCCATTGTGAGCTAGGGCAAAGCCACCGAATGCATAGTCAGCAAACATTGGTTGAATATTTCGTTCCTCATTTGGACCGGTTGTTGAATACCTATTGTGTCCTATTGCAGAATAGCCTGGAAGTTTTTCAATTACTCGAGCATCGCTGAAATTATCCCCTACTCTTCCAGTCGCACGATGACTATGAAACATTTCACTATCACTAGCTACTATCCCACACGACTCTTGACCTCGGTGCTGAAGAGCATGGAGCCCAAGTGCTGTAAGGGCTGCTGCTTCGGGGTGGCCAAAAATCCCAAATACACCACATTCGTCTCTGAATTTATCCTTTAGTGTATGTTTTATGGACATTTTAATTATCCAATATTACTAGGTTTGAATAAGAGGGTTTATAACCATAAGAAAATTTAATATCAATTCTCATCCTCTGAAGTGGTATTTTCGTTTTGAATGGAATTATCAGTTGCGTTCTTAAAGTCTTCTTCTGCAGCCCTTCTGTTCTCATCAGCCTCTTGGATCTTCCTTATTCCTTCACCGGTTGCTTTAACACGTTTTTGAGCTTCGTGTAACGTATCATGGGGCACAATCGAGCGAATCGTATTTGCACCATGTATGATATACGGCATTGTGATCGCTTGGTCGACCCAGGCTGGTTTGTCGTCCTCTCCTACAGCCCATACAAACATCATTTGGGCAAGACTAACTAATAATGCTCCTCTAAATACCCCAAAAATAATACCCAGCATACGATCAAGAGCGCCTAGTCTACTTTTCTGTATGCGCCCTGCAATTAGTTGCGTTACTATTGTAAAAATTATTAGAGATANTATAAAAATTGCTGCTCCCGCGGCTGCATCGGCAATTAGTTGACTATCAATTATTTCCCTGGCAATCGGTCGTATATAATGAAATACGTATACAGTTGCTATTGCTGCCCCAATCCAAGACCCTACACCAAGGGTTTCTCTTACTACACCTCTAGAAAAAGCTAATAATCCCGAAGTTAAGAGTATAATAGCAACTCCAATATCAATTGGATTTACAGGAAATTCTGTCATCGATACCCTTTTTAGTATTCCTTATCTATAAGCGTTGGTAGGTCTGCAACTTTTGAGATAGTTGTTGTATTTATCTTATAAAGTTTTGAATTTTTTTTGCTGGATATTCCAGTTGGTATTATTGCACCTGAAAAACCAAGCTTTTCTGCTTCTTTTAATCTGGTATTACTTTGTGTGGCAGGTCGAACTTCTCCTGATAGACCAATTTCTCCAAAAATTACTGTTTCTGTGGGTACGGGTATACTTTTTGAAGATGATATGATTGCTGCTGCTACAGCCATGTCTGCTGCTGGTTCTTTGACCCGCAAACCACCTGCAACATTTAAATAAATATCATTTGTATTGAAAGATATGCCGGTATTTCTCTCTAGAACAGCAAGTATCATTGCAAGCCTATTCGCATCCCATCCCACTACCGCTCTGCGTGGATTACCGGGTCCACCAGGTGCGACAAGAGCCTGAATTTCCATTAACATCGGTCTTGTTCCTTCTATTCCTGCATATACTACAGTACCATATGTTGAAATTTTTGATGCGTTTAGGAATATTGAAGAGGGGTTTTCAACCTCGATTAAACCTCGAGTTGTCATTTCAAAAACACCTATTTCATCAGCTGGACCAAAACGATTTTTTATTGACCTAATAATTCGAAATTGATGACCACGATCTCCTTCAAAATAAAGCACTGTGTCAACCATATGTTCAAGAACTCTAGGTCCCGCTATTTGTCCATCCTTGGTCACATGACCAACCAATAATATTACAGAGCCGACTTCTTTTGCATGACGAATAAACTCTTGAGCAGACCCCCTTACTTGACTTACTGTTCCAGGGCTTGCTTCTAGAGTGTCCAAAAACATTGTTTGGATAGAGTCAATAACTATTACTTCTGCTGGATTAGCTTTCAAACTAGAAATTATATTCCTAACATCTGTTGCCGCAGCTAGTTTTATATCAGCAGCATTAAGATTTAACCTATCAGCTCTTAGACGAATCTGTTGTGCAGCCTCTTCACCAGAGATGTAAACTATAGATTTATTTTTTTCTGAGAGTGCAGCCATAGCTTGCAGTAGTAACGTTGATTTACCGATTCCAGGATCACCGGCAACTAATACTGTTGAACCGGGCACAAGACCGCCTCCGAACACTCGGTCAAGCTCATGAATCCCTGTAGCGAGTCTTAATTGGTTCGATGTTTCAGCTTGTAAACTTGTAAATTCAATTTTTTGACCTTCAAGTTTACCGAGTCCTCTTGGTGGTAGTTCAGGATTTATTTCTTCAATTAAAGTATTCCACCCACCGCATGAGTCGCAACGTCCTGCCCACTGGGAGTATTTACTCCCACAGGATTGACATACAAAACTTTGCTTATTTCTCGCCAAGGATAATCTTACTCCCGNTTGGGTGAACCTACTGTATACTTTCAGGCAGCAAGGGCTAATTATTATTAGTTAACGTTTGGATTGGACCTTCAGCACGACCATTTACAAATTGATCTANATATTCNTTATTACTGTTTTTTAGGTTATCTACTGATCCATGCCAAATNATTTGACCTTTATATATCATTGCTATCCTATCAGCTATCTTTCGAGCACTGGCCATATCGTGTGTTATGCTGAGTGTAGTAGTCCCGCTTTCNTTTGTAATTTTAATTATTAATTCATTAATAACATCTGCCATTATTGGATCAAGACCAGTTGTTGGTTCATCAAAAAAAATAATTTCTGGTTCTGTTGCAATTGCTCTAGCTAGAGCCACCCTCTTTTGCATTCCTCCAGATAGTTCGGAATGGTATAGATTGCCGACATCAGCACTAAGTCCGACTGCAGTGAGTTTTTCGAAGGCTATTTCACGNGCTTTACGTTTATTAATGTTTTGNCCTTGAATTAAGCCAAATGCTATATTTTCCCATACATTAATACTGTCAAATAGAGCNGCACCTTGAAATAGCATNCCAAATTTATGCATTAGTTTTTCACGCTCACTTTGANTCATCTTAAGTATTTCTTGGTCGTCAACAAGGACAGAGCCGCTATCTGGATTCATTAGACCAAGAATACATTTAAGCATTACTGATTTTCCAGTACCTGAACCACCTATGACAACTAAAGACTCCCCTTTGTGAAGGTCTAAATCTAGCTTATTAAGGACTGTTTTCTTTCCAAAAGATTTAGAAAGTTCCTTTACTTTAAGTTTGATACTTTTAGTTTTTTGTAAGGTTTTCATCATTGGGAGAAAAAGGCTTCCGTAATAATATAGTTGAAAATCAGAACAAGTATTGCTCCTGAGACTACAGCATTAGTTGTAGCTGACCCGACACCTTGGGCNCCCCCACGACTGTGAAAGCCATGATAGCAGCCCATCAGGGCAATAAGAAACCCAAAAACAGCGGCCTTAACTAAACCTGAAATGACATCCATAGGCTGAAGGAAATCAAAAGTATTAGTTATGTAGGCGTCTGAATTAAACCCAAGTTTGTATACACAAACCAAGTATCCACCCAGAACTCCTATAATATCAGCGATAAGCACAAGTAATGGCAGTGTTAGTGCTCCTGCAATTAGTCTCGGGGCTATTAGGTATTTGAAAGGATTAGTAGATAGGGTAGTGAGAGCATCTATCTGTTCGGTCACTCTCATTGTTCCGATTTCTGCTGCCATAGCTGCTCCAACTCTGCCAGCTACCATAAGCCCTGCTAGTACTGGACCTAATTCCCTTGTTATAGAAAGCACAACAACTGCAGGTATTGCGCTTTCAGCAGCAAACCTTGAAAATCCAGTATAACTTTGAAGTGCTAAAACCATCCCGGCAAAAATACCTGTAAGACCTACTACAGGTAATGAATAATAACCAACTTCAATCATTTGCTTAATAATAAGTTGAGGATAAAAGCGCGGGCGTAAGCAATGAGATGTGCTAACTATAGAAAAAATTGATATACGACCTATCGTTTCTAATAAATTAAAAAAACCACGACCTAAGAGTGCAGCTGGATTATTAAGCATATTCATCAGTTTTTTACCGTATTTCCAATGCCTTCCCAAGTTCGATTATAACGCTTCCCAAGGGAGGTGAGAATTTCATAACCTATTGTCCCTGAATCCTTAGCGAGACTGTCGACAGAATAATTAGGTCCAATAAGATCAACAATTGAACCTACATGAGAGTATCTCTCAGGAACAGCTGATATATCTAAAGTAATTAGATCCATTGAGATACGCCCGACTACTGGGATGCGAAAATCTCCGATATAAGCTTGGGCAAAACCACTTCCTGCCCTCATATATCCGTCAGCATAACCAACCCCTATGGTAGCAATCCTTCCGGGTTTTTTTACCTTGTAGGTTGCACCATAACCAACGGTCTGATTAGTGTCAACGCGCTGTACCTGGAGAATTTTTGCTTGTAAACGAACTACTTCGTTCATTATGCTTTTTTTCTCAGGTTGAGGGTTAATGCCATATAAAGCTGCACCTGGTCTAGTTATATCGAAGTGGTACGCCGGTCCAAGAAATACCCCTGATGAATTTGCTAGACTCCACATCGCGTTGAATTTGATATAACTTTCTAACCATAATTTTATTTTTGTAAATCTAGACAGCTGAGCAGCGTTTATTGGATNATTAACATTTTCAGAGCAAACAAGGTGGCTCATTACTCCGCCAATATTCAAGTTGTTAATAAGTTCAGGATTAGTTTTGATTGCTTCTAATTCCTCATTGGGAAAGCCAAGTCTTGTCATGCCGGTATCTAGATGAAGCCAAGCTTCCTTTGGAGTGGGTCGACCAATCCCTTTATCATCCTTGCTCACTATTTTTTTCCAAATCTCGAGTTGTCCAAGGTGGTTAAGGACAGGGGTGAGATTATACTCTATGCAAGTTGACGCTTCTTCAAATGTATTAATTCCAAATAAAACGAGAATTTTATTCTCTGCAATTAAACGCCTTACGACAATTGCTTCCTCTATTGTTGCAACAAAAAAAGTTTTACAACCTGCAGAAATTAATGTTGGAATAATTTTATTNACACCAAGTCCGTATGCGTCAGATTTCACTACAGCAGCAGTTGAAGATGGAGCATTTAATTCTTTTAAAATACTCCAGTTAGCTTCTATAGACTTTAAGTCTATTAGCAAATTTGCATTTGATGTCCCCTGTGGTTGGGGCATTGTCTATTCTACAGAAAAAGGATTTTGGTTTGATGATGCAACATGCTGAGTATCTAGATCTGCAAATTGCGTCAAAAATTCNTTGAAGTACAGAGCAACTTTACCAGTTGGTCCGTGTCTTTGTTTAGAAACTATTGCTTCAGCAACGTTATGAACATTTGCCATTTTCTCCTGCCATTCTTGGTGTTCTACAGTACCTTCTGTAGGTTGTTGTCTAGCTAAATAATATTGTTCACGGTAGACAAACATCACAACATCAGCATCCTGCTCTATAGAACCTGATTCTCTAAGGTCAGCAAGCTGTGGTCTCTTATCTTCTCGCTGTTCAACTGCTCTGGATAGTTGCGAAAGTGCTACAACTGGAACGTTTAGTTCCTTTGCTAGGGCTTTAAGACCCATAGTTATTTCTGTAACTTCTTGGACTCTATTATTTAAGCGCCTACTNGAAGTNGGTCTCATTAGTTGNAGGTAGTCAACAATAATNAGGTCCAGNCCGCTTTGACGNTTTAGTCTTCTNGAACGGGCCCTAAGACTTGGAACCGTTAGCTCCGGGGTATCATCAATATAGAATGGAAGAGCTTCTATGTCTTGGCTAGCTTTAACAATCCTTCCNAAGTCATCATTACTTACTTCACCTCTTCTTAATTTCTCTGAAGAAACGCCAGTTTTTTCTGCAAGAATTCTTGTTGCAAGCTGCTCCGCTGACATTTCTAAACTAAAAAAACCAACACGAGCCCCATCTATAACTTTAGTATTACCCGTCTCATTTGATTCTTCTTTGAATTTTTTTGCCGCGTTATAACCTAAATTAGTAGCTAGAGCAGTTTTGCCCATACCAGGTCTTCCGGCAATGATTACAAGATCGGAAGGGTGGAGACCTCCTAAAAGTTTATCAAGATCAGTAAGGCCAGTTGAGACTCCAACCATATTACCGTCACGTTTATAAGCTGCTTCAATTCGTTTAACGGCACTAGTTAGAGAGTTACTAAATGTTTGAAAACCTCCATCATTCTGACCCTCTTCTGCTAATTTATAGAGTTTTTGCTCTGCCGCCTCAATTTGATTAACAGCCGTTTCTTCTACTGGAGCATCGTATGCTTCATTTACTACGTTTTCACCAATTGTTACTAATGATCTGCGGAGTGCTAAATCATGAATGATTCGTCCATAGTTTTCAGAATTAATTATAGTAATTGCGGATCCTGCAAGACGAGCTAAATATTGCGGTCCACCTACATTACTCAGGTCATCGTCTGATTCAAAGAAATGTTTTAGTGTTACCGGACTAGCAATTTGACCTCGATCTATCATAGTTCGAATTGCTTCAAATATTCTTCCATGTACTGGCAAAAAAAAATGGTGTTCTTCTAGAAACCCCGATACCTGATTGGCTGCCTCATTATTTACAAGAATTGCTCCTAGAAGGGCCTGCTCTACTTCAATATTATTTGGAAGAGAACGATAATCTTCGTTTGTTGCTCGATCTGTAGCGAGATTATTTTCAAGTGTTGTTTGTATTGCCATGGATATAAGTTTTAGCTCGGTAAAGCAGCGGCGGAAAGTATTTGAGTCAAAAGTTTATTATTTTCGTTGGAATAATATGACAATAATTGTGTTAGTTATGGGGATAATTTTATCAAGTAATTAAATTTGTTATATAATTTATAATGTTTAACGGTTGATAACTAAACTTCAGTTTATTCCCAATAAAGCAATTTATAGTTTATTATAAGAAAACTATAATTATTTCACTTTATGGTTACGTTCCCAATCAACCATGTATTCACGTGTTAAAGGTACTGCTTCTTGGTCACGTGCAATTTGTAGCTGGGCAACCATATGATCTTGTCTGCGAAATGCCATTTCTGAACCAGCTAGATAAAACTCCCACATTCGACAAAATCGTTCATCATAAATTTCTTTTATCTTATCGCGATTTGCAGAAAAATTTAGTGACCAATGGCGGAGTGTTTCGGCATAATGTAGACGTAACATTTCAACATCTAGTACTTTTAGCCCAGTTTTTTCTATAGAAGTAAAGACTTCAGACATTGAAGGGCAATATCCTCCAGGAAATATATATTTCCTCAACCATGGGTTAGTAACACTAGGACCATCCCATCTTGCAATTGTGTGTATTAATGCTACGCCATCTTTTTTTAATAAAGATTTCAGTTTTTCAAAAAATTCACCGTAATGTTTAATGCCGACGTGTTCAAACATACCAACTGAAACTATTCTGTCATAAGGTCCAGAATCCTCACGATAATCCCGTAATAGAAATTGGACTTGATCTTCAATGTTTAGTTTTTTAGCCCGATTCTGAGCATATTTTTGTTGCTCAGTTGATAATGTTAGCCCAGTTACACTTGCCTTGGTTTCTTGATGTAAGTATATCCCAAGACCACCCCATCCGGACCCTATATCAAGTGTTTTAAGTCCGGGCTTGTCGAGCACTAACTTTGAAGCTAGATGCCTCTTTTTTGCTTTTTGTGCTTGCTCTAAAGTTGTATCTGGTGAATCGAAATAACCACATGAATATTGGCGATCTGGGTCTAAGAATAAATCAAATAATTCATCTGATAAGTCATAATGATGAGCAACATTTTTGCGTGCTATTCCTAATGGGTTATGTTGTTGTAATGGTCTTACTAGCTGAGCTAGTCGGTTTCTTGCGCGCATTATTTTTAAGTCGTCCAACATATGTAAATTTGCGCCTACAAGATCTAATAAGTCATAAATGGTAGAGCCTTCTTCAATTGTCAAAGAGCCATCCATATATGCTTCTCCAACGGCAAGCCGTGGGTTTAAAAAAATTTTTCGATTTAGGGAGCGATCATGAAGCCGTATAGTAACCATAGGACCTTTTGTTCCATGGTATTCTGAGCTTTTGCCTTTGTAATCAATTACACGCAGTGTTCCATACTGCATGAGCTTATTAAGAAGTAGTCCTAATAGCATAACAAACTGTTCCTTAGAGTAAATTATTCAGACAAGATATTTACAATTACCATATCCAAGTCGAAACATTTGTGCGATCAGATCTGGAAGGACTTATACACTATCTTCCTTTTGGATTGTTGAATCATTAGTTTCAACATTCTCTGAGCTAGTATCAATTTCATTACCCTCTTCAATATTTACAAGCTTTTCTGTAGCATTAGAAGCAGCTTCCTCAGTATCGAATAAACTAGTATCAACATTATTTGATTCATTACTATCTTCAATATCTGAATTAACAGTTCCACCCTTGAGTTGGATATCTGCCTCTTCTTTAGAGCGTGCAACATTTATTCTTACAGAAATAGTTACTTCAGGGTGCAAAACCACAGACACATCGTGAATTCCTAAAGTTTTTATTGGAGCATCTAGCCTCACTTGTTGGCGTTTCAGAGCTACGCCTGTTTCACTGATGGAAGTGGCAATATCACGAGCAGAAACTGATCCAAACAATTGCAATGTATCTCCAGCTTGCCGGATAAGGACAAAATCTTTTCCATTTAAAGAATTAGCAGCTGACTCGGCTACCGTTCGCTTGTCATCGTTAACTCTTTGAAGGGCTTCGCGCTCTGTATCAAATTTTGTTCTATTTTCTTTTGTTGCTAGCAACGCCTTCTTTTGTGGCAGCAAAAAATTTCTAGCATATCCGTCCTTAACTTTGACTAGNTCACCCATTTGNCCAAGCTTTTCAATNCGCTCAAGCAAGATAATTTCCATTTTTAATCTCCTAGNTTGAGGTTGCTGCCCCAATTCTGTNTCTTAGTTTAACCCATTGTTCTATAAAGCCAAGGATGGCTAAAAGGAACATAGGCCAACCTCGTATAAACATAATTAAATAAAATACTCCAATAAATACTGGACCAGGCCCCCAGCCTCGGCAAAGTAAATGGAGTACCATAAGCCCTACAAAAATAAAAGGCACCATTAAAACTTGAAATAGATTCCATGCAATTATTGATGTAATTCCATCACTAACAAGCCCAACTATTAGGCTGCCTATTAGTCCAAAAATAAGCCAACTTGGGTTTTGTGCATAAGCAAGNCTTAAATTCGAGAGGTCACTATAGCCAAATCTCTTTAGTAAAGCACCTGCAATTCCAAGGCTTATAAGTGTGATGGCAAGCCACCAAGCAGTCATAGTCCCAGGAGCTAACCTTGCAACTTGAGATGCAAACTCGTTTATAGATTTTGTNGACTCAATATTATTNGCTATTACAGGCTCTAAAGCNAAGTTTAGTTGNCGTTCTACTATTCCAACAAANCCNCCNTCAAAGCCGGAAGAANCTATGAAAATTATAATAAGTAAAAGAGCTCCNTAAGNAGTAATATAACCTATTAGGTTGCCNGCAGAACGTGAGAAAANGTTTTTTGTATTCTTAGCATATNGNGTTATCTGTCTTGAAATTACTACAGCAGGTACTGCCTCTGCTGCACAGTAAGCTAATGCTCCTATAAACCCCCAAATAGCTCCTACAAGCGCTGTTGCNAATACAACTGAAATTATTGTAGTTAGAGTCCCNCTAGACAATCCAACCATGAATAAGGGAAGCATTGAGAAAGGTACTGCTAACATGGCGAGTGGGTGCCCAGTGGTTATTACACTAAAAAGCAGTGCCGANGTAAGACCGGCTCCAATAGCAATGAGACTCTTCATTGGCATCTAGAGNCTAACCCGATGCCATTTANGCTTACTGAACAACGTAAGGGAGNAGTGCTAAATGCCGAGCTCTCTTTATCGCACGAGCTAATTCCCTCTGTTTTTTTGCTGAAACAGCTGTTATGCGGCTTGGAACAATTTTTCCTCGCTCAGATACAAAGCGTTGAAGAAGTTTAACATCTTTATAATCTATTTTTGGTGCGTAGTCGCCACTAAACGGACAAGACTTTTTTCTTCGAAAGAAGGGGCGGCGTGGAAAAGCGACCATTGGAACATTACTGCCTCCTGAACCTGGACGAGAGTTACTGTATCTTTGGTTGCGCCTATCAAAGTTTTCTTCTTCTGTCGTATTTATTTCATTTGCCATTTTCTACCTTATCCTTTTTCTTTAGGATTCCTCGACAGCTGATTGGCTGCTATCTTCATTTGCGTCTCGATCATCACTAGGAGTTCTTCGGTCATTTTTAATTTCTCTAGGACGAGATTGCATCATTGCTGAAGGACCTTCGTCTAGGGTTTCGACCTTGATCGTTAAAAAACGAATTATGTCTTCATTAAGTCGCATATTTCGTTCCATTTCCGCTATAGCTTCAGCCGGTGCATTGATTCGAAAGTGAATATAATGCCCTTTACGATTTTTCTTGATTTTGTATGTTAGGTTACGAAGTCCCCAGTTTTCTGAACTTGCAACTTCACCTCCGGCTGTGCGGATAATTTCGGTTAGCTCTTCTCCAAGTGTTTCTACTTGTTGGGTAGAAACGTCTGGTCGCGCTACAAACGTGCTTTCATAGAGCGGCATGGTAAGCCGTCTCCTTCTAAAAATTTCGGATTCGCCATTATTAAATACTATATAACACTATACTACCAGCGCTATAAAGCGCCGCACTATACTCAAATAAGCAAAAGGCGCAAGAGTGGTTAACTTGAATACTTGCTTAGTTATCAATTAGGTTACAGATTGGGGATGTATGTAATAGTATTAAACTTTTCAAATATATCAATTAAATCAACAATAATTATTAGGTTAGTGGCAAATGAATAGAGCTTTCGTCTTCCCCGGGCAGGGGTCACAATTAATAGGTATGGGTAAGTCAGTATTTGATAATTATCCAGCAGGAGCAGATGTTTTTTCAATTGTTGATGAAGCATTAGGTGAAAAATTATCAGATATAATCTTTAATGGACCTGAAGAAGACTTAAAGCTCACTAAAAATGCTCAACCAGCCTTGATGGCAACCTCTATAGCTGTTTTACGTGCTATTGAGTCAGAAAGTGGAAAACCTGTTGAAAAACTTGTTAGTTGTTTAGCAGGTCATTCATTGGGTGAATATTCTGCATTAGTTGCAGGAAGGGCGCTCGAGATTGCTGATGCGGCAAGACTATTAAGATTACGTGGTGAGTCAATGCAGTCCGCTGTTCCAGTAGGTGAAGGAGCAATGGCCGCTTTGATTGGTGCAAATATACCTCTCGCTGAGAAAATTACAGAGAAAGCTAGTCTTAAGGGGGTATGTGAAATAGCTAATGATAATGCTTCTGGTCAAGTTGTTTTGAGTGGTAGTCGTATAGCTATTGAATATGCAATAAAGATAGCAAAAGAAGAAGGTATTAAGCGAGCAGTAATACTACCAGTAAGCGCCCCATTTCACTGTGCATTGATGATGCCAGCAGCAAATGTAATGGCTGATGCTCTCAAAGATATATATATTAATGAGCCGTTAGTGCCTATTGTGACTAATATTACAGCTAGTCCAGAGAAGTCTCCAGAAAAGATAAAATTACTATTAATTCAACAAGTTACAGGACGTGTTAGATGGCGCGAAAGTATAGAATGTATGGTTAATAACAAAATATCAGAAATTATTGAGGTAGGTTCTGGTAAGGTCTTATCTGGCTTAATCAGAAGAATTGATTCAGGTGTAAAGGCAAAGTCAATAGTTTCTTCAGAGGACATTCAAACCTTTTTACCCAAAAAAACTAATTAATACTTATTGCTGTATCATATATGTTTTTTGTTTCTATGATTAAGTAAATGTTCAGAAACCTATCTCTTTAGGGGTGAAAAATGTTTAATTTAAGTGGAAAATGTGCGTTGATAACTGGTGCTTCAGGCGCAATTGGTGCATCCATAGCAAGAGTTTTACACCACAACGGAGCTATTATAGGTGTTTCAGGCACGCAGGAAGAGAAACTTTCTAAATTATGTCAGGAATTAGGTGATCAGTCACATGCAATACCTTCTAATCTGAGTGATTATGAGGCCGTAGGTACCTTGATGGAAAAAGCGCAAAATTGTCTCGGTAATATTGATATTGTTGTTCATTGTGCGGGTATAACTCGGGACAATCTTATGATGAGAATGAAGGATGATGATTGGGATGACGTTTTAGACCTCAATTTAAATTCGGGTTTTAGGCTGGCAAGAGCAAGTTTAAGAAATATGATAAAAAATAGGTGGGGGAGAATGATTTTTGTAACCTCTGTGGTGGGTACAACAGGAAATGCAGGTCAGGCAAACTATGCTGCATCAAAAGCTGGTTTGACGGGTATGACTAAATCTCTAGCTGCTGAGGTAGCTGGGCGTGGAATAACTGTTAATTGTATAGCACCTGGATTTATAAAAACCCCAATGACAGATGCTCTTTCCACTGAGCAGGTTAATAAGTTAAAAGACCTTATACCAGCTGGTCGATTCGGTTCTCCTGCAGATGTGGCGGCCGGATGCTTGTATTTAGCTAGTGAAGAGTCATCTTATGTTACAGGACAAACACTNCACATAAATGGCGGAATGGCNANGGTTTGAACGTTTATTATTGTTAAAATTAATAAATATATATAAGACATTGTNNAGACATATGGTCAAACGCTATAAATTATGTTACCAACCGCGCACTTGGCTCTGATTTGNATCTAAAAATTGTATTGATAAAAATTTGAGACTGGTGTTTTGTTTCAAAGTAAGGCCTTCTAAACTTAGGCCATCCAGACAACAAACTAATGTCCGAGGGAATTTTCGATGAGTGATGATATCGCTGCCCGCGTCAAAAACATTGTGGTCGAGCACCTTGGCGTCGACGAGGAAAAAGTTACAGAAGGCGCAAGCTTTATCGATGATCTTGGTGCTGATAGCCTAGATACGGTAGAGTTAGTAATGGCTTTTGAGGAGGAATTTGGGTGTGAAATCCCTGATGATTCCGCAGAAAAAATCCTCACTGTTAAGGACGCTATCAATTTCATTGAGCAAATTACCTAACGGTATATGCGGGACGCCTCACGGCAGTGTTCAAGATGAATTCGTATAGAGTCATCTGCAGGAATTATGTGTCAGGGGAAGTTGCGTTGTGAGAAGGGTTGTAGTCACTGGGTTGGGAGCGGTTACACCGCTTGCTGATGGTGTAAAGGAAAGCTGGAAACGTCTTATAAATGGCGATTCTGGTGTCGCTCAAATTACGTCTTTTGATGTTTCTGACTTGCCTTGTAAGATTGCTGCCCAGGTTCCTAGAGGTGATGGAAGTGGGCAATTTAATCCAATAAAATATATGGCTGCAAAAGATGTCCGGAAAATGGATGACTTTATAGTCTATGCACTCGGTGCGGCTTCAGGAGCTATAGAAGACGCTAATTGGTATCCAGAAACAGATGAACAGAAAGACCGTACAGGTGTAATGATCGGCTCGGGAATTGGTGGATTGCGTGCTATTGAGCAGGGAGCGATTCTTGTTAATGAAAAGGGCCCGAGGCGTTTGAGTCCATTTTTTATACCTTCAAGTCTTATCAATTTGGCATCGGGACATGTATCCATTAAGCATGGTTTTCGTGGTCCAAATCATGCGGTAGTGACAGCTTGCTCTACTGGCGCACATGCCATAGGTGATGCTTCAAGATTAATTATGTTTGATGATGCNGATGTTATGGTTGCGGGAGGAGCAGAGGCNGGTGTTTGTAGGTTAGGAGTTACCGGATTTTCAGCTGCTCGGGCACTTAGTACTAGCTACAATGAGACTCCTAAGAAAGCGTCAAGACCTTGGGATAAGAATAGAGATGGATTTGTAATGGGGGATGGATCCGGTGTTGTTGTATTAGAAGAATTAGAGCATGCAAAAAAACGTGGAGCCAAGATTTACGCAGAGATTACTGGTTATGGTATGAGTGGTGATGCNCATCATGTTACTGCTCCAGCTGCTGATGGAAGTGGAGGCTTTCGTTCCATGAGGGCGGCTTTGAAGAGGGCTCNTTTAAANCCAGAAGATATAGATTATATAAATGCCCATGGGACATCTACACCTCTCGGNGATGAGATTGAGCTTGGAGCAGTCAAGAAACTTTTTGGAGATTCAGCATATTCTATTGCAATGTCTTCAACAAAAAGTTCTATAGGNCACTTGTTGGGTGCTGCTGGNGCGGTAGAATTAATATTTTGTATTTTGGCTATTAACCATGGTGTTGTTCCTCCAACTTTAAATTTAGAGAATCCATCAGATGGTTGCGATATTGACTTAGTTCCCCACAAGTCTAAGGAACGAAATGTAAGGCATGCATTATCAAATTCTTTTGGTTTTGGTGGAACAAATGCAACGGTGATTGTAAGCGCTTACGAGTAAACTTCTAATGAAGCGGTTATCACGATTAAGATTATATTTGATAACAATTTTTGGGACGAGCGGAATAGTTCTGCTGTGCCTNCTAGGTGNCTATTTTTATATTCTTCATGAGTTNGATCAGCCAGGNCCTCTTTTAAGNTCTAAAATAGTTACCATTGCTCCAGGAAATGGAACAACAAATATAGCCGATAAACTTTATTCATTTGGAATCATATTTGATCCNAANATTTTTGTNGCNGGAGTTTGGATAAATGGTCTCAGTGGAAGTCTACAAGCNGGGGAATATAACTTTAANAAAGGTANATCACCCTCTGANGTGATGAAAAAAATTTCTCAGGGAGATGTTTTTACGCGGAAAATAACATTTCATGAAGGCATAACTAATGATGGAGTAGTTAGTAAAATTAATAGTTACGATACATTAGTTGGTAATATTTATGAGATGCCTCAAGAGGGTTCACTTTTGCCTGATACCTACATTTATCGAAGNGGTGAGTCNCGTCAGTCAATAATTGATCGTATGCAAGTTGCGATGCAAAGGTTTTTGAATAAGACCTGGNAGTCTAGATCAGATAATTTACCATACCGACGACCTGAGGATGCTGTAACTATGGCTTCTATAATAGAAATGGAAGCGGGTATGGAGAGTGAGCGTGCAATTATATCAGGTGTTTTTATAAATCGNCTTAGATTAAAAATGCCTCTCCAGTCTGATCCTACNGTGATGTATTNAATCACTGGTGGTGTAGGNAAATTGGAAAGGAGTTTAACGAGAGATGATCTAGCAATCCAGAGCCCTTTTAACACATACAAGATAAAAGGATTGCCACCTCACCCTATTTCAAACCCCGGACGNGCATCATTATTAGCTGCTTTNAATCCTGCATCGACAGAGNNNCTTTACTTTGTAGCNAATGGCAAAGGGGGTCACAGATTCGCAAAAAGTTTAAAAGAACATAATAAAAATGTTGAACTATGGCGTCAGATGAAAAAGTAAATAATGTAAAAGTTTAATATACATTTACAGGGTTCAGTTTTGAACTGTAATCCATGAATAAATTTTGTTTAACACTATGCTTGGCAGGCAAGATCCAAATAATACCATAAAATAAATTGTNAAAGGAAAAACAATTATTGAAGGGTTTTTTATGATTTTTTTTCCAATTATTTTTGCTGCCTTATCTGAATTAACAATCATAATAGGTTTTTTAACTTCTTTTGTAATTAGGGAATTAACATACCCAGGGCAGATTATAGTTATGCCAATCCCTTTACGTGAGTTCTCGGATCTTAAAGCTAGGCCATAACTTTTAATAGCTGCCTTAGTGGCACCATATACAGGAGTATCAGGGGTAGGAATATATGCAGCAAGTGAAGACATAATTGCAATTTGACCAATGTTTCGAGCTTTCATGTAATCAAGTACTGGAGCAATAGTGTTAATAACTCCGCATAGGTTGACCGATACAATTTCGATTTCTTTAGATNGTTTNTNTTCNGATGTATGTGTCGTTGTATATGNCACCCCAGCATTNGCAAATAAAAGNTCTATAGGACGAATATTTTCAATTNTATCAATAAATTTTTTCATTTCTTTTGAATTGCGGGCATCTACGATATCATAAATTACTTCTGCGCCAAGNTTAGAACATTTTTTTGCCTCAATGGTTAAACGTTCCANGTTTCGTCCTGTTAATGCTAATAAAACTCCCTTTTTGGAGTAATAGCGGGCTAAGCCNGCACCTATACCACTGCTAGCACCGGTAATAACGATNGNACGAGGATTTTCCATTTTTCCCGATCTACCTATTCGTTTTGAATTAGTAACTATATAGTCTGATTCTAATATATTCAGTATTGGGCTATTCATGTTTAAATATAACTAAATGAGGATCAAATGGTAAGAAGCATGACAGGTTTTGCTAATACTGAAGGGTCTTATCAGCCTTATGAATGGTCTTGGGAGCTGAGGAGCGTAAACAGTAGGACGTTAGATATAAGATGCCGGTTGGGTGGAGGATTTGAAAGAATTGAACCCGAAGTGCGTAGATTGGTGACCGAAAAAATAAAACGTGGGAGTATTTCATTAAGCTTGAAATTGTCACAAGCTATTAGCCAACCAAACTTTCATATTAATAAAGTAATGCTGGATCAGGTTATTACTGTTTGGGAGGAATATAAATCATCTTCAAATATCTCTCCGCCAAGTTTTGATGGACTTTTGTCTCTTCGTGGAATGATTGAACATCAAAGTGAAGAGGAGGTTGATAAAAATATAGCAGCACGTGATAAAATAATTTTGCAAACATTAGATAGAGCCTTAGATAATCTAATTGAGATGAGGAACAATGAAGGAAATAATATAAAGTTGATTCTTTGTAACCAACTTAATCAAATGGAAGAATTGGTAACTCTTGCAGATAAGGTTGCAGAAACAAGACCTAAACAATTAAAATCACGATTTAAAGAACAGTTGAATAATTTATTAGACGGTAGTTCTCCAATCTCAGAAGATAGGCTAGCCCAAGAAATAGCTATTTTGGCTGTTAAAAGCGATATAAAAGAAGAGTTAGATCGGTTAGTCGGGCATCTGGGAGCTGCAAGAGAGCAAACTGAAAAAAAAGAGCCTATGGGTAGNAAGCTAGATTTTCTATCTCAAGAACTCAANAGAGANGTTAATACCCTTTGTTCAAAGTCTAATGATTACAAACTAACGGAAATAGGCTTATCTTTAAAAATGCTTGTAGACCAATTNAGAGAGCANGTACAAAATGTTGAGTAGAATCTTGAAATGCTAAAAATTCCGAAGCGACGTGGGATAATGCTTATTTTGTCATCACCGTCAGGAGCAGGGAAGACAACTATTGCTAGGCGGCTACTCGAGTCAATAGATGCTNTTGAGATGTCAGTATCGGTTACAACAAGATCAAAGCGCTCTGATGAAATAGAAGGTAGAGATTATAGTTTTGTAAATACAGAGAAATTTGAAAAACTAGTTAAACAAAATGCCTTGCTTGAGNATGCAACAGTATTTGGNCACAGTTATGGAACCCCTCGCGAACCCGTNGAAATAGCACTTTCTAATANTANGGATNTNATCTTTGATATTGACTGGCAGGGACATAATCAGCTGCTATCAGCTATGCCAGAGGATGTTGTATCAGTATTTATACTTCCTCCAAGTTTAAATGACTTAGANCAACGCCTTAGAAGGCGTGCTCAAGATGTTGATAATGTTGTTGCTAGCCGAATGGCAAAGGCTAGNGATGANATGAGCCACTATANTGATTATAATTATGTTGTAATAAACCGCTCATTNGATGAGGCTGTGTCGTGTGTGACTTCAATACTTCATGCAGAACGATATAAACGGAAAAGACAGATTGGATTAGAAGAGTTTGTAAAACAGTTAAAAGCTATATAAAAAAATTACACGTATTTTAAGCCAGCTTGATGTTACCATTAACATTTTTACTGGACCCTAATTCTAGTTCTCTCATCAGAAATCTATTTTGGTCAACTAACACTGGAAAACTTAATCCCCCAGCTATTGCAGGAACGAATCCAAATCGTCCAAGAAACCCTGGGTCTCCTATTGCAATTACCAGTTTATAACCTGAGTCTTTTGACGCTCCAAGTCCATGTTTCATTAATGATGATCCTATATTTAAGCCTCGATAATCGCCATGGACTGCAATGGGACCAAGTAAAATTGCCGCTTTCTCAGAACCAGCTACTATTTTAGTAAAACGAATTACGCCTACTAAGCGACCTGAATCCATGGCTACAAAACAAAGATTTGGGATTGCTCTCGACCCTCTACGAAATTTCATTGATGGNAGTGTATTACGCTTNTTACCGAAAGCGTGTTGGAGTAAGTCATTAATTTGTGNNCCNNTTTCTGGATGCTCTANATTTATACTGATCATAATATTTTCCCAAATATTATTTATTATAGAAGATACAATCTANATNGTGACTNTTAGNTCTATAATNATTCTATGCTATTACTACTAAATTTTTATTATAAAANTGGAGGATGTCCATATNTTTNATATGTAAATANATTTGTGTAATTCAAATCTATATTTGNTTNATTTTTAATAAGTACGCAAAAGCCTTTGCTAATGTGCACCATTCTTTTAAAGTCAATGTTTCAGCTCTAAGGTCAGGAGAAATATCAGCATTTGAAAGAACAATCTCAGGGTTTGAAATTGCAGTCTTCAGAGAGGTCTTTAATTTTTTCCGACGTTGACCAAATCCAGCAGAAACTATTTTTAATAGTTCTTCTTCAGGAGCATCATATAGTGGTTTTGGATATGGAGTGAGCCTAATAACACTGGAGCTGACCTTTGGGGGCGGGGAGAATGCTCCTGGCTTGAGATCAAAAACAAGTTCACATTTGCATAGCCACTGAGCATAAATGGAAAGACGTCCATAGTCTGACGTGCCTGGTTTAGCAATTATTCTGCGGCCAACTTCTTTTTGAAACATAAGAACCATNTGAGAAAACTCATTAGGGTATTTAAGCCATTTAAATAAAAGTTTAGTAGCTATGTTATATGGAAGATTTGAAATTATACATTTTGGGTCTGATATCTTCTGAATAAAATCAAAACTTAAAGCATCACCATGCTTAATTTCAAGACGCCCGTTTGTGCTTAATGCCAACTCATTCATTGCATTTATACACCTATTATCTTTCTCTATAACTATAACATGTTGTGCGCCGTTATCGAGCAGGGCTCTAGTAAGACCCCCTGGTCCAGGGCCAACTTCAATAACGTTAGTTCTTGTAAGGTTACCAGATGACTGAACAATCCGTTCACAAATAGATGTATTTAGCAAAAAATGCTGACCAAGAAATTTTTTTGGAAAAATATTGTGCTTGCTAATGACTTCAGTGAGTTTGGGTCGTAATGTTCGAACGGGATTAGCTAATTGTTTATTATCATTAGATACGCACATCGATAAAAGCCTGACGTCTTAGGTTTCGTAGATGCCTGCGAGCTAGTAGCTCCATTCGTTTATTAGCTATTCTAAGATGAATTTGTTCACGGTTTGGTAAACTGACACTGCTTTCCTGACGGGAACACACCATTAGTGCCCTTAGCCCATTATTATAATTTAAGGGCTGACTGAGTTTACCAATCGAAATCTTTGAAACAAGCAATTGTAGGTCTTTAGGAAGATCGCGGATTTGAAAACTCCCAAGGCTTCCAGAAAGTTGGGAAACTTCGCCAGAACTATTTTTTAAAAGCTGCTCACAGGTATTAGAGTTAGTCCTTAATCGGTCTAAAATTTTTACTTGCAAAGATTTTGGCTGGTTATTCTGTCCAACTATAACTTGTGTTAGATTAATTTTTGTATCCAATGGGTTTGCTGTTAAGGCAAGTCGCTTTGATCTCAGACTTATTATAAAGAAACCTTCGTATGTACGAATTGGTTCTGAAACCTTGTTAGGTTGCATATTTTTCACAATACTTGAAATTTCTGTTGGGAGCTGATCTTCTAAAATCCATCCTAAGTCTCCTCCAGTTGACGCACTGGCACTTTGTGAAAACTGTCTGGCAATACTGAAGAAATCAGCCCCTTCACGAAGCTGAGCAACCAAATTATCTGCAAATTCTATAATTCTAGGATCTGGTGATTTGTTATCAACCGAGAGGAAAATTTCGTTTATTAGATATTCTGGCTTTCCTCGAGAGTCTTCAAGTCTTCCAATAGCTTCATCGATTTCATGCTCTCCAACAGATATGGAACTTCTAAACCGACGACTTACTATTGTAGCCCATGATATTTCTGCTTTAATTTGTGACTCAACAGACTCTTTACTTAGTTTATTAGTTTTTAGGAACTGGTCAAAGCTACCGGGCGGACCACCATTACGTTTTTCTAATGTTTTAATCGCAGCATCTAATGCTTGATCACTGACGGTGTAGTCCATTCTTTTTGCAGCCTGAATTTGCACACGCTCATCTATCATTGCGCGTAATATCTGGGGGGTAATTTGTTTTCTCAATTGCTTACTATTGGGTAAATTAGAAGTCGCAATTGCTACTTCAACGCGCGCTAGAAGGTCATACATAGAAATGACGTCATCATTTACTACTGCTGCAATTCTAATAATTTCTTCAGATTTTACCAAAGGGGGGGTAATTGCATAAGGTACCATGTAATAAATGGCTGCAAAGAATAGGACCAAGAAAAATTTCTTGTAGGTTAAGAGCATTTAATTAATTTTACCCACAAAGCTTATCTATTTTTATTCATTATTAAGTCGTTTCTCTAAGAGTTGTAGATCAATCCAATCCTGCAGAAAATATAAAGTTTATCTGGTAACATGTTTAGCCAAGATTTTTTAGTAATACTTTGAAAATTAAGGTGTCATCAGGTTCAACTTCTCGATCACGAGTAAACGTACGACCGTATTTTGTACTAAATAAGAAGCACTCGTCCTCATAAGTAAGACCTGAAGACCATGAAACTGTACCCCCTGAACCAGTAAGGTTACGTCTTAAATCTGCTGATAAACTCCAAAATTTTGTGAAGCGTGACAGAAGTGAAGTAACCATTTCTTCACGGTTTGCGAAACCTGATGTTTCGACCTCAGAAAGCTGTTTTTCTAATAATGCGTATCCCATATGTAGTCTTAAATAATCAGTTCCTCCGGTAAAACTTATTTCATTTCGCCTTGCTTCTATAGTCTCGCGGTCTAATCTAAACCGGTATGCGAGGGAATAGTATTTGGAAGGTGCCATTAATAGCCGTCCAACGTAGTCTGAATATTGATCTTCTAGACCGCTGCCTTGACCGAAAGTATCATCGTCCTTTAAACGCGCACTTTGACCAATCACCGCAGTGGTTTTTCCACCACTAACTCCATAAGCACCATAGCGAATTCCATAATTTATTCTTGGTCCGCTCTCAAGTCTATCTAGTCCGGTAAAACGACTTTCACTAAAAAGATTTGAGTCATTAAATTCAAAATTTTGGCTGTCTTCGTTAGGAATTTCTACTGGATTTCCTCCATAAGGGCTTAGTATCCCTTGTACAATAGGCTCCAAGACATGACTCACATTGCCATCACGTTTTATAAGTGGGTATCTCCATTCTAAAAGAGCAGTTGGTCTAATCCTTCCTGTCATTCCTGAGCTAGTATTAGTTAATGGGTCACGTCGATTAATAACATTATTTACGTGATATAAGTCTGCACGTAAGCTGAGTGAACCTGTCCAAACATGACCACCGTTACTTTTTGTTGGTAAATGCCATCCACCTTCTAATGATAATCTTCGGCTGTCAGCACCTTCCAGTCTTTGTAAGGCCATTAGGTTAGTTTTTAATGTTTTGTATGACCCAGCCCATCCTGGTTGACTAATATGACTAAATTCAGCAAATGGTAAGATTATTGGAATTTGACCTTGATCATCGGTCTCTTCCAAGCCTTGAAAAAAATAAGCATTAGCTGCAAAATAATTTCCACCGTTAATACCTTCTATATATGGGTTTGTAATGAGAGTATCTTTGGACTCAATACGGTATCTTCGTAAATATGTATCATCACTAGCGCGCTCAAAATTGTATCCCCAATTCCAAGTTTCATCAATTTCGAAGTGGCCATCACTAAACAAGTGCCCACGAAATTCATTTCCGTTAATTTCATTACCATCATTATCTAGCTTATCAGTATATGTTATGCTTGAGGCAATACGTAAATCCCCAGTGCCAAAGTGTTCACGATACTCCCCACCTAATACTACCCTGCCAGTTGTATAGAATCTCGGTGCAAATGTTGCATCTTTTTCTGGCGCGATATTCCAATAATAAGGAGTTTTTAGCTCAAAGCCTAAAGAAGATGAGTTGCTATAACTCGGAGCTAGAAAACCACTGCGTCGCTCAACTGTGGGGTCTGGGTGTTGAAAGTATGGTGTGTAAAAAAGTGGCACTCCATAAAATTCCATCCATGCATCATGGTAGCCAATATCCCGAGTATCAAGATTATGAACAACTTTCATAGCTTTGATTTGCCATAGCGGAGGTTCTTTTGGTTTATCAATGCAAAGTTCACATGGCGAATATACAGCTTTATTCATTTCTGTTTTTAAGCCATTTATACGTTTTGCTGAATTGGCAGAGATTCGGGAGTTGTCCGTAAGCCTTATATGAAGTTCATTTAAAACTCCGTCTTTCATTTGATTTCTAAGTTTTATTTGCTTGGCAAAAGCCACCTCACCCGTCGGCTCCATAAGAGAAACATTTCCTCTGGCACTTAGCTCGTCTTTATCTTTATCGTATATTATAGAGTCTGCAATAACAATTCTTCCGGCTTGGGATACTTCAACGTTTCCTCTAGCTATAACGATGCCTTTTTTATCGTCATATGTTACCTCATCTGCAAAAAGTAAAACATTATGATCCAAATATGGATCCCTATCTGCTAAGCTTATTGAGGAATTTATTGACCAAAAAATGAGGACTAATATCATCAATGTGATTGTTTTTAAAAGGAAATCAATTCTTGAAGTTTCCTTAAGTTCGCAAAATTGTGAATTTTCTGATAATTGTTTCATCCGTCCTCCAGATGGAACAAACTTGCAATTCCTACAAGGGTAAATATTCCTGCAGGTGTCCAGGCTGCAAGTGCAACAGGAATGTTGCCTGATAATCCAAGAGCAAGAACAAGGTCTGATAAAAAATAAAGTATAAAACCAGTCATCACTGCAGCCGCAACTAATACCCATACACCACCTCTACGGCGGAATCGCAAGGAAAACGTAGCCGCAATTAATACCATAGCACATAATAGTAATGGACCTGCAAGAAGTGAGTGCCAGTGTAGTTTATGGGCAACAGCAGAGAACCCCGAAGCTTCTAGAACTTTAATAAACCCTGGCAGAGCCCAAAATGATAGGGTTTCTGGTGGAGCAAAGCTATCTTCAATTTGATCAAAGGTTAATGAAGTAGGTAATAGATAAGTATCATGAAATGCGGCGGGCTGATCTGGTCCTGTTATTACTGCCTCAGACAATTTCCAGCTACCTTTGGAAAGTGTAGCTTCTTCGGCATCAATACGATTAATAAATTGATCGTCTTTGAGAAATGAAAATATAATTACATCATGAAGAGTTACGTCATCTTCGCTAATTCTTCGAGCATGAACTACTGATTGAACTTCTGTATCAGTTTGTCTGAGCCAAATACCGCTCTGTGATAAAGCAAGAAGGCTCGATTTGCCACCAAGATAGCGTGCATCCATCTGTTCATATCTATTGACCATGGCTGCTGACATTGGGTTGAAGACTGTAATTGTAAAAGTGCCGAGAATCAAAGCAAGTGCAAGTACAGGTACTAGAAATTGCCATGCAGATACACCTGCTGCTCGAGCAACTACTAGCTCATGGTTTTTTGTTAGGCGTGTGAAAGTCCACAAACCTCCTACTAAAGCTGCAAAAGGTAAAACTTTTTGAGCCATAAATGGTATACGTAATAAAGCCATTTGTAACATTAAACCTACTGTAGCAAATTCTTTATTAGCACCAGATCCTCTTCTTAAAAGTTCAACAGCATCAAAAATAAAAATTGTTACTACAAAAACCAAAAAAACAATTGCAATTCCCGTAATAAATTGTTTTCCAATATAAAATGAAAGAGTTGGAGAGAGCCGCATTACACTCATGACTCTTGTTCTTTCGCTAATTCAAGAATTTTTTTGCCCGTTGAAGAGCGTCTCCGTCTCAACATCAGATAAAAACCTCCGATTGTGAAGACTGCAACATTAAAATACATCATCCAAGCAAATTGAGGTTGTTTAGCTACAAGGTTCGCAAGTAAAAGTCCTATTGACTCAAGTGCAAAGCCNGCAAGNATGCCAACAAGAATTTGTCTCCATTGTCCNCGACGGTTTATGCTCCCGCCTAGTACTGATGCCATAGCAATAGCAGTAAGAGCAATTGTAAATANTGGTGAAACTATTCTTTGGTGAGCNTCAGCTATAAATTTATTGCGATTACGTTGATCATCATGCCCTGGTCCAGGGTTNAGAAGTTCATGTAAGTAACGCTCACGTGGCTCACGCCAGCGTTCTTCTGGGTTTTCTGTTATAAATTGTAAATCTAATGCATAGGAGTCGAAGTATAAAAGTGAGAGACGACCTAAAGCCTTATCNATTTCTTGCCTGTTTCCATTAATTAGTACGAAACGTGGTCCAGAGTCGGTTCTTACTAATGTTCCACTTTCTGCCATCATTGTTACCGGCTGATCAGTTATTCTCTCATCATGGACTAATATACCGCGTAATTGTCCGTCAGAATTTCTTGCTCTTACATATACAGTTACATCATTAACTAATGTAGTAAAAACCCCTTCTTGTAAAAGTACGGATGAAAAATCACTACGAATAACAGTTTGGCGATCTTTAAAACTACGATAGGATAAGGGAGTAAAATACATATTTATTGAATAAACTAGAATCATTACAATTCCAGCTAGAAGTATTGCAGGGCGTGCNAGGGACCACTGGCTCGTACCACTTGCTCTCAAGCTAACCAGTTCACTATCAATTGCTAGACGGTTGTATATAAAAAGTATGGCACAAAAAAGAGCAATAGGCAGTATAACCCCCATAAAAGAAGGNAGTAGAAGCATAGAGAGGTGAATAAATGAGCTTAGAGATAGACCTTTATTAACGATTAGATCAATAAATCGTAAAGATTGGGTGAGCCAAATAATAGCAGTAAGCCCAATTGTAATAAATAAAACGGGCAAAGCTAACTGTCTCAATATATATCTATGATATCTTAACATACTCAGCATTATACGATGAGAGACCTCTTCAGCACAGTCTAGTATTAATAGAAATAATGTTTAACCTCTTGGTAGGGAATTATTTAAGGAATAAGTTCGTTGTCTGTGGACACTTTGATTGTTAACTATTATTTAATTAACACTGAATAGTTATGGAGAAATAAGTATGAAGATTGTATTTGCACCCATTGAAATGCCTGATTCTGGAACCCTTGTGGTTTTTTTAGCTTTAGGTAATGAACTAACTGAATTTACAAAGTTAATTGATAAATCTACTTCGGGTGCAATTAAGAGAGCTATAGACTTAAATTCTTATGAAGCCAANGCAAATACTATTTTGATTATTGAGGCTCCGCATGGCTTAAAACTAAATAGAATCTTGCTTTGTGGANTTGGCAAGATATCAGAAATATCCACACTAAGCCTTCAAGAANCAGGTGCTAATGCAATNAAAAANCTCTTAAGTTACAAAGAAAAAAACATAACTTTTGTTTTAGATAACATACCTAATATTAAAATCGATANTGCTTCTGCNGCATCGGAGATAGCTTTTGGCTTNCGAGTCGGTAGTTACAAATTTACAAAATATTTCACTGCCGCTGCCAATTCCATTAAGGCTGAGATAAACTCTNCAACTGTTATGACAAATGAGTATATGAACGCAGAATCTATATTTTCACTACGAAATGAAGTTTCAGAGGGGGTAATACTTGCACGAAATTTAATTTCTGAGCCAGGAAACGTAAAATATCCTGAGGCTATTGGACAAGATATTCTTGAGCTTAAGAATNTAGGAGTTGANGTTCAANTATTGAAATACCAAGACCTGAGAGACATGGGGATGGGAGCTTTGCTCGGTGTTTCTCAAGGAAGTGATAAGAAACCAGTTGTTGGTGTAATGTATTGGGAAGGGACGCGCAAATCACCGAATGATCGACCTGTAGCTTTAGTTGGTAAGGGTGTAACCTTTGACACAGGGGGCATTTCATTAAAGCCATCTGGTGGAATGGAAGAAATGAAATATGATATGGCAGGTGCTGGTGCTGTGATAGGCGCAATGCGAGCCCTGGCCGGTCGCAAGGCAAAGTGTAATGTGGTTGGTATAGTAGGGCTTGTAGAGAATATGCCAGATGGAAAAGCTCAACGTCCGGGGGATGTTGTGACTACGATGTCTGGTCAAACTATCGAAGTAATAAATACAGACGCAGAGGGCAGATTAGTGCTCGCTGATGTTTTATACTATACGCAAACTAAGTTTAATCCGCGTATTATGATCAATTTAGCTACTCTTACGGGTGCCGTTGTAGTCACTTTAGGATCCCATATGGCAGGTGTTTTTTCAAATAATCAAGAACTAGCTGACAACTTAGTCAATGCTGGAAAAATGGTTGGTGAAGATATCTGGAAACTACCTTTGGACCCTAGATATGATAAAGAAATTAACTCAACAATTGCAGATATGAAAAATGTTGGGAAATCTAGGGAAGCTGGTAGTATTGCTGGTGCCCAGCTACTTCAGAGGTTTGTTGGAAATACTCCTTGGGCACATATTGATATTGCTGGCGTAGCTTGGAAGAAAAGTTCAGACAATGCTCTTGTGCCCAAAGGAGCAAGTGGTTTTGGGGTGAAGTTATTAGATAGATTGATAGGTGATTATTACGAAAATTAAATTACATATAAGAATCATTTAGGGGTGAATTAAGATTCATTTCCTGATACTAAGATTAACCCCTTAAACTAAGCCTATTATGCTTTCCAGCATAAGTTATATGAATAATTTCTGAAAATTTTAGTGTACTATTGGTTGCGCAAAATCCTAAGATAATAGGTATTAACTTTGAATAAATATTATTTAACTGTAAGGGCATATAATTTTTTTTGTTATAATTATATAGATAGTATTGAAGTAAATGCTTCTCCATTCTATAAACTCCATTAAAAAATTTAGAGAGTAGTTAACATGGCGATTGAACAAACGCTTTCAATAATTAAACCCGATGCAACCCGACGAAATTTAACAGGTGCTATTAATGAGCGCTTTGAAAGCCGTGGTTTGAAAATAGTTGCACAAAAGCGCATCCATCTTACCCTAAGTCAGGCTCAGAAGTTTTATGATGTACATAAAGAGAGGGCTTTCTATGATGATTTGTGTAAATATATGACTTCAGGTCCCGTGGTAGTGCAGGTTCTTCAAGGAGAGCAGGCGGTAACAGCCAATCGTTCCATAATGGGCGCCACAAATCCAGCGAATGCTGATGATGGAACAATCCGAAAGGATTTTGGAGAGTCGGTAGAGGCTAATTCAGTTCATGGATCAGACTCTACAGAAAATGCTAAATTAGAGATTAACTTCTTTTTTGCAGATATAGATATTGTAACCTAACAGAGTTTTATTTTTTTAAAAAATACTGTTGTAGTCAGGCACCTTTTTTCTGCCTATGCTACTGTTAAGTAATGGATAATTTATTATGCTTGGCAATAAAGATTTTTATGTTTAGTTAGTGAACACAAGATAATGAGCGATAGAAAAAAAGAAATAAATCCTGAAGATGTCTCTGGCGTTATCACAAAGACACGATCTGAGACGAAAAAGCCGTCGATGTATAAAGTATTGCTGCTTAATGATGATTTTACACCTATGGAGTTTGTCATTTTAGTTTTGCAACGATTTTTTTCAATGAGCAATCAAAAAGCATCAGAAGTTATGCTTCATGTTCACCGTCGCGGTGTTGGGGTATGTGGTGTTTTTACTTTTGAAGTTGCTGAGACAAAAATGAATCAAGTAATTAATTTTTCTAAGCGTAATGAACATCCATTACAATGCACTATGGAAAAGGACTAGCTCAAAATATAAAGGATAATCTCCAAAGATGTTATCACCTGATCTAGAAAAAAGCCTACAGGTAGCTATTTCAGTTGCGGTTGAACATGGGCATGAATTTGTGACCCTTGAGCATTTATTGTTAGCTTTATTAGACGATTCTGACTCTAAAGCTGTTCTCATAGCCTGTGATGTAGACATATTGTTTTTAAAGGCTGAATTACTGGAGTTTATAAAAACTGAGCTAAATAAAGATAATATTAAAGTTTCAGACTCTCATCGTGGAGAAGCTGGCTATTCAAATTCTTTTCAAAGGGTAATCCAACGAGCTGTAATTCATGTTCAATCATCTGGTCGTGAACAGGTAACTGGGGCTAATGTTATAGTCGCAATGTTCTCAGAAAATGAAAGTCATGCAATATATTTTCTAAAAAAACAAAACTTATCAAGATATGACGTAGTTAATTATATTGCTCATGGAGTTCATAAATCANNAAATNCTGATGGAACTGGATCACAGGGAATACGTGANTCTGATGAAAATCCTCATACAGATGATCNNATTAATAAAAGTGAAGATGCACTCAAGGCCTTCTGTACAAATTTAAATCAAGAGGCAAAAGATGGAAAGCTGGACCCCTTAATTGGGCGTAATGAAGAGATTGAGAGAACTATCCAAATNCTCTGCCGGNGACGGAAAAATAACCCCCTTTTTGTTGGTGATCCTGGTGTCGGAAAAACTGCCATAGCTGAGGGTCTTGCTAAACGAATAGTTGATAACCAGGTACCGGATGTTATTTCAGAAGCTACTATTTATTCCCTTGATATGGGGTTGCTTCTTGCTGGAACTCGCTACCGAGGTGACTTTGAAGAACGTATTAAATCAGTTTTAAGCCAACTGGAAGGTATCGAAGGGTCTATTCTCTTTATTGATGAAATCCATACTATTATTGGTGCTGGAGCTACCTCTGGAGGTTCCATGGACGCATCAAATATTCTAAANCCAGCCTTACAAAGAGGGTCTTTAAGCTGTATGGGNTCAACTACATATAAGGAGTTTCGTAATTACTTTGACAAAGATAGGGCTCTTTCACGNAGGTTTGAAAAAATTGATATCACTGAGCCTANCCTTGAGGACGCNGTTAAAATTTTACGTGGAATTAAGCCTTACTATGAAAAACATCATCAAATCAGATATACAACTGAGGCAATAAGATCTGCGGTAGAATTATCCGATCGTTATATAAATGATCGTAAGTTACCGGATAAAGCAATTGATGTAATAGATGAGGTAGGAGCAGCCCAAGCGCTAAAACCCCGCTCGAAGAGGAGAAAAACTGTTGGTGTGCGCGAAGTCGAATCTATTATTTCAAAAATTGCACGCATACCTCCAAAAACAGTCAGTGGAGCAGATAAAGTATCTCTAAAAAATCTTGATAGAGACCTTTCAACAGTTGTTTTTGGTCAGACTGAAGCAATTAGCCAGGTTAGTAATGCAATTAAATTGGCACGTGCTGGTCTAAGAGAAGCAGAAAAGCCGGTCGGCAGCTATCTTTTTTCTGGTCCTACTGGTGTTGGAAAAACAGAGGTTGCTAGACAGTTAGCACATACACTTGGAATAGAATTAATCCGATTTGATATGTCGGAGTATATGGAACGTCATTCTGTGTCCCGGCTTATAGGTGCGCCCCCAGGTTATGTTGGTTTTGATCAAGGTGGACTGCTCACTGATGCAGTAGATAAGTCTCCACATGCTGTATTACTATTGGATGAGATAGAAAAGGCGCATATTGACCTTTTTAACCTTCTTCTTCAAGTGATGGACCATGGTAAGCTTACTGACCATAATGGAAAGAGTATTGATTTCAGAAATATAATTATAATCATGACAACTAATGCTGGTGCTGCTGATTTGGCTAAGCCTGCAATAGGGTTTAAACGTGATGAACGTTTAGGTGATGATCAAGACGCAATTAATAAGTTGTTTTCTCCTGAGTTTCGGAATCGTTTAGATGCTGTTGTTGGATTTTCAGCTCTTACCCCAGAAATAATACAACTCGTAGTTGGCAAGTTTATCATGCAGCTTGAAGAGCTTCTTGCTGATCGAAAAGTTGAAATTGAGGTGACGCCAAAAGTTATAAGTTGGCTTGTGGATACTGGTTATGATTCTACATACGGGGCAAGACCACTAGCACGTCTAATTCAAGAAAAAATCAAGAAACCTCTTGCTGATGAAATGCTTTTTGGGAAGTTAGAAAATGGTGGACTAGTAAAGATAGACTACATCAAAAGTGAAATTACATTTAAGTTTACACCAGGAACGTATGCTCGCGATAAAAGTAAAGTTTTAAATTGATGCTTAACAATTATTTATATGATNAATAACNGANTNAAAGTTNTTGGAATTTTGAAGTTTTTATAATAGAAGAAANATTNTTTGATTATTGNATCATATTTTTCGAAAAGGCGAATGTTCCTCTAAAGCTTTGATTTCCCAATCTAGTGCNGNAGTTTCCTTAGATAGGTATTGACTAATAGCGTGACGCAAACCCTTATGCTCTATCCAGTGGTTTGAGTATGTTGNAATTGGAAGATAGCCACGAGAAAGTTTATGGGGACCTTGAGCTCCTGCTTCAANTTTTTNGATCTTATTAGTAATTGCAAAATCTATAATACGATAAAAACAAACCTCAAAATGTAAAAATTTATGTTCTTCAATGCATCCCCAATTTCTACCATAGATAGTATTGTTTCCTAAAAAATTCAGTGCTCCTGCGATTGGTAGACCATCTCTTTCAGCTAGCACCAAAATGATTTGATTTGAAATTCTTTTACCTATAAGGCTAAAAAACTCTCGTGTTAGATATGGCGTTCCCCACTTTTTCAGGCTTGTATTAGTGTAAAATAAATAAAAAGAGTCCCAGTGATGGTCTTTTATATCGTCCCCAGAAAGTACAGAAATTTTTATTCCACTTTCAATAGCCCCCCGGCGTTCTCTACGTATCTGTTTGCGTTTTGATGAGGATAAGGTNGTGAGAAAATCNTCAAAANTTTTATAACCTAAATTACGCCAATGAAATTGAATTCCAGTGCGTNGTAGCATGCCTATATCACCTAAGAGTTTNNATTCCTGTTTAGTAGGAAAAGTAAAGTGTAATGATGANGCACCAATTTTTTTACAATGCTCAGTTGCAGCTAAAGCAAGAGTTCTCTTACCTTCGTCTTGGTTTTTGAAATCTGGTGATATTAGTAACCTTGGACCAGTAACAGGNGTAAATGGAACAGAGACTTGTAGTTTCGGNTAATATCTACCACCAGCACGATGAAATGCTTCAGCCCATCCATGGTCAAAGACATATTCGCCCGCAGAATGTTCTTTTATATACATTGGCATAGCACCAATAACTTTTGATTTTGAATATAAAAGAAGGTGTTGAGGAGTCCACCCAGTTTCAGGGACTGCAGATTTACTTTCTTCTAAAGAAAGAAGGAAATTATATAGAATAAAGGGGTGGCTTGATACTGTGCATTGATTCCAGACTGGCTCAGGAATTTCAGATATCGATCTCACAACTCTAGTTGTTAGTGAAATACTATTATTATCACGTTTCATTATTAGGGGTATAATTCTAGTTTATATGACCTGGGTAAAATACGCACAAAGACAAAATATATTTAGAATTGTTGTCTATCATGCCATTTTTAGACCTGTCCCACTAAGGTCTCTCAAGTCAGTAATAAGGTGAATAAGGGTAGGCTCTTTATTAGATAAAGCTTCAATTAATGCTGGCTCGAAATCGTATGTATTTAGTACTGTTGAAGCTTTAGCTCCCCAAGCCCGAGCAGCGGCAGCGAAGTCAGGGCTTTTAATTTTAGTGCCGTACTGACTTTCTGAGCCATAATGTACATACTGGTGCATAGCAATAGTTCCATAAGCAGAATTGTCACAAACTATTGTAATAATCGGCAAGTTATTCTCTACAGCAGATATTATTTCTTGCCCAGTCATCATAAACCCACCATCACCTGCTACAGCCACCACTGTGCGATCTGGATAAGCAATTTTTGCTCCAAATGCCGCAGGAACACTATAGCCCATAGCCCCAACTGCCGGGCCAGCCTGTGCTCGTGAGTGTTTAAAAGAACCATGTCGTTGGAACCATGTGGAGAAGTTACCAGCATCACAGGTCATTATGGTGTTATCAGGCACAAGTTTTGTGAGTTGGTTAGCTACAATAGCAAGGTCTACGTTTCCTAATGAAAGATTACCATGGGGTTTTGTCCAATTACGGTAAGTCTCATTAATTTTTTTTCTCCATTCTAATCTATGAGCGGGTGGATTTTTTGGCAATTTTTCAATTAAAGCTTCCATTGTTAGTTTGCTATCTGCACAAATTGGTATTGTAGGCTTATTATTAACTAGACCTTCTTGACTAGGGAATATTTGAATAAGAGATTGACTTTCTACTACCAGTGAAAAGTCAAGAGAGGTGGCTCCATCAAGCCGGGTACCAATAGCAATAACTAGGTCGACATCGGTCCAAAACTTTTTTTGGTAATCATTCAGGGCCAGACCAAAATGGCCAAAATACCCATCATAGTCAGAATTTATGACACCTTGTCGCCGAAACCCTGCTATAACGCCTGCCCCAATTTGTGAAGCAAAACTCTCAAGAATATTGTTGCAGCGCTCAAAATTGATCATTTCCCCAGCAATAATAACTGGATGTTTTGAGTTTTCAATTAAGTGAGCTGCGGAGTTTATAGCCTCTGATTTAGGCGAGATTGCTGTTCTTAATATAGTTTCATGTTTTTGGGTTTGGTTTAATTCACCGTAACCAACATCTTCTGGCAGTGGAACTATAACAGGTCCAGGTCGTCCATCAACTGATACTCTTAATGCTTCAGCTGTAGCGTGACTAACGTCTTCTGGCTTTAGAGGCTCTATTACTGCTTTGGCTACTTCGCCAAACATTTTTGAGTAGTTGATTTCTTGAAATGATTCTAAACCTAATTGATTTGTTGGAACTTGACCAANGAACATTACCACAGGGTTACTATCTTGGCGGGCAGTGTGTATCCCAATTGCNGCATTTGTAGCTCCAGGTCCTCTTGTAACAAATGCAACCCCTGGCTTGCTAGTGAGGCGACCAAAAGCATCGGCAGCAAAAGATGCACCTGATTCATGGCGTGTATTTATAAATTTTAGATCATTCTTCTTTGAGCGAATTGCCTCAAGTACGGACAAATAGCTCTCTCCAGGNACTCCAAAAATGTATTTTACATCGTTTTCAAGAAGTGTAGAAACGAGTGCTTCACCGCCATTCATAGCTCATATCCAATCATAAAATTTCCCATATANTTTCTACCTCAACAGCACAATTTAGAGGTAGAGAGCTGCATCCAATAGCTGCTCGACTGTGATAGCCTGCCTCCCCAAAAATTTCAACAATAAGGTCAGAAGCCCCATTNCCCACCTTAGGGTGATCAATAAAACTAGGTGCACAGGCAACAAAAACCTTGACGCTTACACATTTTTTTACTCTATCTAGGTCACTATTGCATGCTGATTTGAGGTGAGCTATAGCATTTAGAGTTGCAATTTTGGCTGCTTGATAACCTTGTTCTACTGAGAGNTCTTGTCCAATTTTTCCTTGNAGTGAACGGTCATCTCCCAAGAAAGAGACCTGTCCAGAGATAAACACAAGTTTTCCTGTAATGACGAAAGGGACATAAGCAGCTACAGGAACTGGAGGTTCAGGTAAAATAATACCATGCTTTGTTAAATTTTCTTCAACTTGGCGCTTCATCAGTTTATTCCATATGTTCATTAAGNATTAAGAATATAATTTTTTATTTATACTTTATTTATGCAGCAGGTCTTAATTTTAAACTTAATTTCAATTAATTTGATTTGGTGGTCGTTCACCTTTAAAAAAGGCTAGTAAATTATTAATAGCNTGGAANCCCATGCCATCGCGNCCTTCCCTTGTTGCACTGCCAATATGTGGAAGTAGAAAGGTATTTTTCAGGTCTTTGTATCTTCTGTCTAGTTCAGGTTCATTGCTGAATACATCAAGTCCTGCAGATGCTACTTTGCCGTTTTTCAAAGCCTTTATAAGAGCATCGTCATCAATGACTTCACCTCTTGAGGTATTAATAACAATTGAGCCTTTAGGTANTAGAGATATACGCTCTTTAGTTAGAAAACGTTCTGTATTTTTAGTCAAAGCACAATGNAGAGAAAGTATATCAGAAACTTTNAGTAAAGAATCACTATTAGGATGATAAATTGCACCTGCTTCTTCTGATAATGGAAGTCTTTTTCGGTTATGATAGTGAATCTCTAAACCAAAGCCTCGTGCTCGGGTAGCTACGGCTCTGCCGATACGNCCCATCCCAAAAATACCCAACCTTTTGTCATTTAGACTTTTTCCAATCATAAACTCTGTATGCCACCCTGACCAAAGTCCATTACGGACTAACTGATCTGCCTCTGCACCTCTTCGTGCTGCACCAAGTATTAGTAGCATAGTGATTTCGGCTGTTGGATTTGTAACTGAATCGGGGGAGTTTGTTACAATTATTCCACGTTTCCTTGCTGCTTCTCCATCAACATTTTCGTGTCCTGCTGTATAGCAAGAAATAATTTTTATGGAATCTGGTAATGCAGANATTGTAGTATTNTCTAATTTGTCATTAGAGCAAATTAATAAACCGTCTGAGCCTTTTGATTCATTAATTAGAACATCTTGGCTGTATAAANTATCGCTTGAGTTAATTCGAATATCAAACTTTTTCCTAGCCATTTTTTCAACAGCAGCAGGCATTTTTCTAGTTATTGTTATAACTTTTTTTTTAGGCATATTTTTATCGATAAGTTAGGTNCTTATGACCNCCACTTGAGGAGAGATCTAAGTGGGGTTTTGTAATATCATCACTTAATTTTAGATTCCTTAAAATCGACATGTTTTCTTACTACTGGATCATATTTCTTTAGACTCAGTTTTTCGCTGTCTGTACGGGGGTTTTTACGTGTTGTATAGTAAAAGCCCGTACCAGCCGAGCTTACTAGTTTTATTATAATACTATTGGCTTTAGCCATGACCTTTCCTCANTGCAGAGCATATGTTGAATAAATTAAGTTGGGAACATAAACTGCGTGACTGTGCTGTCAAGTGTTCTAATGTTAATTCATNGTTACTTTGAGTTATTTAGAATCTTTCTACCTTCTGAAGTTATTNTACACACCAGCCAATCTGGTTTGATTGGGTTATGTTTCCAAGGCTTTGCCCATCCAGCCTTTATACACGCTTGAACAGTACGTTTACCTATTTGTTGGCCATCTTCTGAGAATAGTGGCAATTTTCCACCTGGTTGTAATAGTCCNCTTTCAAGCCATTTTTTTTGTGTTTTAGTAGGATACATAAATAAGCCTATTTACTGTTCAATATGTNTAGTCATTAACTTTGAGAACTTAATTTACTAAAACTCATCTACATTAATCTACTATGCACTTTAATCTTAGAGTATTTTTACGTATAGGGCCAACTTTTAGAATTAAGTTCTTTCATATAAAGTATTAGTCCACCAGTTAATATGTCAACTTCAATTAACTTTACTTTGACATGGTCTCCAACACTTATGGAAAAGTTTTTATAATTGATTTGATTCTTTCTAGCATCATATCTAAGACGAATATTTCCCAATGTTCTTAATGGAATTAGACCGTCAGTTCCAGTTTCTTGAAGCTCAACAAATATACCAAATCGAGCAACACCCGATACTATGCCATTGAATTTCTTGCCTATATATTTTGTTAGTAAAGCTGAAGAATAACGTTTTACAGNATCTCTCTCTGCATTTTGTGAANGCCGCTCTGTTTTTGAGAGATGAGTAGATATGTTGCTATTTTCAGACTCTTGTGACTCACTCAAATTAGACTCTAAACCAAATGTTTTAATTAATGAGCGATGAACCATTAAATCTGCATAGCGCCTAATAGGGGAGGTAAAGTGTGTGTAGCTTGGTAATGCTAGACCAAAGTGACCTGTATTTATGGGGTTATACTCGGCCTGCATTTGTGTTCTTAGAATTAGTTTGTCAATAAGCCCTAATTCATTACCTCTGCCAGCCTGTAAAATTAAATCTCTAAAATCTTTTGTAGACGCATTATATTTAATTTTCGTTTTATATCCTAAAATACCTAATGCAGTATTGAGCTCCTTAATTTTTTTACTGTCAGGTTTTGCATGTGTACGAAAAATATTTGTATTTTTCCCATTATTGATTGCATCAGCAGCTGCAATGTTTGCAGTTATCATATATTCTTCTATTAATCGATGACTGTCGTATCTTTCGACTTCAACTATAGATGTCGGCCAACCTAAACCATTAACTAAAACTTTGCGTTCTGGCATATTAAGTTCTAAAGGGCAGCGGTTTTGGCGAGCTTTTGCTAAAGCCCTATATGCACCGTAAAGTGGTGAAATTGATTCTGAAATCAGTGGTTTAGTTGTAGAATCTACATTTCCATCGATTGCTTTTTGGACTTGTTCATATGTTAGTCGAGCTGCTGAAATAATTATAGCACGTGTAAATTTATATTTTTTTAAAATACCTGTCGACGAGATGTATAAATGTACAGCAATGCATGCCCTTTCAATTCCAGGATTTAGAGAGCATAGGTCATTGGATAGCTTTTCAGGTAACATGGGTATAACGCGATCAGGAAAATAAGTTGAATTTCCACGTTTTTTTGCTTCTATATCAATAGAGCTGCCTGATTTCACAAAATATGAAACATCAGCAATAGCAACTATTATATGCCAGCCCTGGGGGGGGTCATTACTTGGTTCTGAGAATACTGCGTCATCAAAATCACGTGCATCTGGTCCATCGATGGTAACAAAGGGCAGTTTTCTTAAGTCTTCACGGTTATTTGGAAACTCTAGACAACATTCTTCAGCTTGGTTAACTACTTCTTTGGGAAATAAAGATCGTATTTGATATTTTTCGATTGAGATCTCGCTGAAATGATTAGCATTATTTAATTTACCTAATCGTCTTACGATCTCTGCTTGTGAAGAACTAGCCGGCTCTTGCTTTTTTATTTTGGCAACCACTAGGTCACCAATTTCAACATTTATTATAGATTTATTTTTTAATGGCCATTTATACCTATCCTTAAAGTCGCATGACCTAATTATAAAGTTTGATCTATCTTTCTCAATAATACCTATAATTTGTTTTGGCTCAGATGGAAGAACTTTAATTGGACGGGCTAAATATTCTTCATTTTTTATAGAAATTCTGGCAAGTACTTTATCTCCAATAGTAAATGTCTTAGTTCCAAGTTTTATTGATGAAAAATAAATTTTTGGAGATGGAAGTTTCCCTCTCCAGGGTGTTGGATGCCCAACTAATTCTCCATCTTTATCTATAGTGGAAATTTCTATAACAGAAACACGAGGTAAAAGACTTGCTTTTCCAAGCTTCCTGTTAACCATACTGTAGCCTCCATATTTCAACTGAATTTATAAGCTTGAAAAAAATTAATGCCACTATTAATCATTTGGAGGTAAACAGATGTAATAAATTTTTCCAGGAAGAAATCCAAAAATTTTCTTCTTTTGAATATCATATCGCAATCGATAGGATTGATGTCATAAGCATTAGTTAAATTTTGCCTATTTAAATATTTATATTTGACATATGGAAACTATCACGCTTTGTTATTTTGTCTTNNNCTTTGTTANTTTGTCTTTGTCTTTGTCTTTGTCTTTGTCTTTGTCTTTTTGGCGGAANTTTTTTTNCNAGCCCGNATTTTTTTTGCTGCAAGTAGCTCNAGTGCTTCTTNNATAGTTAAGTTTTCAGGGNCTAANTNTTTAGGAATAGTTGCGTTAATACGACCATGTTGAACATATGGTCCGTATCGACCGTCTTTTATGCTTATNGGTTTTTCATCATCTGGATGAGAGCCCAAAGCTTTTATAANATTACTGCCCCCACCTTTTGCACTAGCTAGAAGATCAACTGCTCTATTTAGACCAATAGTCAATATATCATCATCCTTATTTAAAGATTTATATTTTCCATCACAATGGACATAGGGACCGTAACGCCCAATACCTGCTATTATAGGTTTCATTAAATCGGGGTGATTCCCAATGGTGCGAGGAAGAGCAAGGAGACTAAGGGCAACTTCAAGATTAACATCCGATGGTTGTATATTTTGTGGTAGGGAACTCCTTTTTGGCTTTTTGTTTTCTTCAGTTACTTCGCCGAGTTGTATATATGGACCAAATCTCCCAGTCTGTAGACTAACTACCTCACCGGTTTCTGGGTCGGATCCAATATCTCGAGATTCATCTTCTGAACCTAGCCTTATTGGTCTTGTAAAACGACATTCTGGATAGTTTGAGCAACCAATAAAAGGACCCATTTTACCTAATTTTAGGCTTAACTTTCCATCATCACACTTTGGACAAGCCCTTGGGTTTTCAGATTCAGATGTTACTGGAAACAGATGCGGAGAAAGCTCTTCGTCTAGAGCAGATATAACATCTCGAACTCTTAAATTGGAAGTATTTTCAACAGCTTGGTTTAAAGCATCCCAAAATTCTGCTAATACTCCGTTCCAATCTGTTTGACCAGCTGAGATTTCATCTAATTGCGTCTCCATTTTGGCAGTAAAATCATATTCGACATATCGAGTAAAAAAATTTTCAAGGAAAGTAACCAAAATACGTCCCCGGTCCTCTGGTATGAACCGACGGCTTGTAAGAGTTACATAATTTCTATCTTGTAAAACAGATATTATAGATGCATATGTTGAAGGTCGCCCTATGCCTAACTTTTCTAGTTCTTTTACTAAGCTTGCTTCACTATAGCGTGGGGGAGGTTCTGTAAAATGTTGATCAGGTCGAACTAAAATTAGGTCTATTTGATCATTAGCTTTTAGTGGGGGCAGTCTGCTGTCATCTTCATAATCTTCTTGTGTATCATCTTTACCTTCTTGATAAAGAGTTAGAAAACCATCAAATGCAAGAGTTGAACCATTAGCTCTTAATTCTACAGATTCATCTTTACCATGCATTAATACAGTAACTCGATCAATTTCAGCTGCGGACATTTGGCTCGCCAAAGTCCTTTTCCAAATTAATTCATAAAGCCTCAATTGGTCTTTATTAAGCTGGGTTGCTAACGAGTCTGGTGAACGTTCAAAGCTTGTCGGTCGAATCGCTTCATGTGCCTCCTGAGCATTTTTTGCTTTAGCTTTATAATAACGAGGTTTTTCTGGGAGATATTTAACTCCAAAATTGCGTTTAACAGTCTCTCGTATTTGATCAAGGGCTTGTGAGGCAATTTGCACACCATCAGTTCGCATATATGTTATTAAACCAATTCTTTCCCCGTTAATTTCTATCCCTTCATAAAGCTGTTGAGCGGTAATCATTGTATTTTTTGCTGAAAGCCTTAGTTTCCTTGAGGATTCTTGTTGAAGTGTTGAAGTCGTAAACGGAGGAGCAGGATTACGGCGAATTCTTTTTGGTTCTACAGTATTAACTTTGAATGGACCAACGACCATATCACATGCAGATTTTGCTTGAGAATTATCAGTTAAGCTAAACTTGGTTAATTTATCCCCACTAAGGTGCGTTAGCCGGGCTGAGAATTCATCACCGCTTGGTGTTTTTAATTTTGCATCGATGGTCCAATATTCTTGAGGGGTAAAATTTTCAATATTAGACTCACGGTCCGCGATTAATCGAAGGGCTACGGATTGAACTCTGCCTGCAGACCTTGCACCAGGTAATTTTCTCCAAAGGACAGGAGATAGCGTAAAACCCATTAAATAATCTAGGGCTCGACGAGCTCGGTAAGCATCAACAAGGTTATTATCCAGATCCCTTGGGTTAGATATTGCTTCTAAAATAGCGTGTTTCGTGATTTCTGAAAAAACTATCCTTTTTACAGATGTGCCTTTAAGAGAACCGCGACGTGTTAACTCATCTAGCACGTGCCAAGAAATTGCTTCCCCTTCACGGTCGGGGTCAGTGGCAAGATAAAGGTTATTTGCTCCTTTTGTGGCTGCACCTATTTCGCGGATGTGTTTTTCTGAGCGGTCACTAACCTCCCAAAGCATTTTAAAATTGTTACTAGGATCTACCGAGCCGTTTTTTGGGGGTAAATCCCTAACATGTCCATATGATGCAAAAACCTTAAAATTATCACCAAGGTATTTGTTTATAGTTGTTGCTTTTGCCGGTGATTCTACTATTACGATATCCATTTTAAACAGCACACTTTAAGTGAGATTAAATTTAATATTAAATATTTTAATTATTTATTCCTAAATCAAATCCATTGTGGGGATTTATGATCTCAAAATGGTGTTATAGAGCGGAGGTGTCAACCAACAGGAATAAAAGATATTATAAAAACTTAATTTTTAAGAGTTATGATTGACCGAAATAATACAAATAGGAATAAAAATTATTTATTCATTTTTTGTTTATATTAAGAATAATTTTTGATTCTTTTCCATTGATTAATCTTTTAATATTTTCCCGATGTTTAGTAA
>PAWF01000011.1 GCA_002714015.1 Gammaproteobacteria bacterium
CGGGAACAATCTCTTAAATTTCTTATTTATAATACTCTCCCAGGAACAACTAAGGCTGCGAGAGAAAAAGCAAAGTTTTTAAAAGAAATTATTCTTGAGGAAATCGTTATAGGGGAAATTCCACCATCATTTGCTTTAGAACTTTTATCTCACATGAAAGGCGGACCTTCAATCAAAGTGCTTCTTGATTTAGCTTTAGGTAATGAATTATCAATTGCCCAAAAGTCAGCTGATATCTTGAAAACACAAGTATTTCTATATGAAGCTGATACTACAAGACTGGAAGAGTCGTTTAATAAAGGAAATAAAATTGCCAAGGAGATACTTGAAAGTTATGCAAAGGCAGAATTTTTTACAAAATTACCAGATATAAACGAAGAAATTACAGTCGTTACTTTCATTGCTGCAGAGGGTGATATTTCAACTGACCTTTTGTCTCCCGGTAATCAGGCGCATTCTAGGGCAGATCGGGAGCTACACGGAAAATGCTTTATTTCTGAGGATGCCCAATCTGAGATCTTAAAACTACAAGCTCAGCACCCAGATAAACAAGTAATGTTAATTGCCGAAAAGGGAACAATGGGTGTTGGTTCTTCTAGGATGTCGGGAGTAAATAATGTCGCTTTATGGACTGGAAAACAAGCAAGCCCTTATATTCCATTTGTTAATTATGCCCCGATTGTAGCTGGGACAAATGGTATTTCTCCTATATTCATGACTACTGTAGGGGTTACTGGTGGTATCGGTATTGATCTAAAAAACTGGGTTAAGGTAAAGGACGCTGAAGGTAATCCAGTCTTAAATAATGATGGCAATGCCGTTCTTGAGGAAAAATACTCTGTTGCTACAGGTACTGTTCTTAGAATTAATACAAAAGATAAAAAATTACTTAGTGAAGATGGTAGCAAAGAACTCATTGATGTCTCTTCTTCCTTCACACCTCAAAAGATTGAGTTTATCAAAGCTGGTGGATCATACGCAATTGAATTTGGAAAAAGACTTCAAGCCTTTGCTGCTTTGACACTGGGTATAAAATTACAAACTACTTTTGCACCCTCACGAGAAATCACTCACGAGAAGCAAGGACTCACAGCAGTTGAAAAAATCTTTAATAATAATTCTGTTGGATTATCTAAAGGGACCATTTTACACGCTGGTTCAGACTTAAGAGTAAAGGTGAATATTGTAGGGTCACAAGATACGACAGGGCCAATGACAGTTCAGGAATTAGAAGCCATGGCTGCAACAACAATTTCACCAGCTGTTAATGGAGCTTACCAATCAGGTTGCCACACGGCATCAGTTTGGGACCAAAAAGCCCAAGCAAACACGCCAAAGCTTATGAAATTCATGAATAAATTTGGTCTCATTACAGCAAGAGACCCAAATGATAACTACCACCCAATGACGGATGTTATTCACAAGGTTTTGAATGATATCACTATTGATGACTGGTCTATAATTATTGGTGGTGATTCTCATACGAGGATGTCTAAGGGTGTTGCATTCGGTGCTGACTCTGGAACTGTAGCGCTTGCATTGGCAACAGGTGAAGCGACCATGCAAATACCTGAGACTGTCAAAGTCACATTCAAAGGTCGAATGAGAGGTTACATGGATTTCCGTGATGTAGTCCATGCGACTCAAGCTCAAATGTTAGACCAATTTGGTGATAATGTTTTTCAGGGACGAGTCATAGAAGTGCATATAGGAACCCTGCTTGCAGATCAAGCCTTCACATTTACTGATTGGACTGCTGAAATGAAGGCAAAAGCCTCAATTTGTATTTCTGATGACGAGACTCTTACTCAATCCCTTGAAATTTCTAAAACTCGCCTTCAAATCATGATTGATAAGGGTATGGATAATGATGCCCAAATGTTAAAAATGTTAATCAATAAAGCAGATGAAAGGATTGAAGAAATAGAATCTGGGAATAAACCCTCTCTCAAACCAGATGTTAATGCAAAATATGTAGCTGAAGTTATTGTTGATCTAGATCAAATCGATGAACCTATGATTGCCGATCCTGATGTTGAAAACATTGATGTTTCTAAGCGTTATACTCACGATACAATTAGACCAATCTCATATTATAAAGCTGAAAAGAAAGTTGATCTTGGCTTTGTTGGCTCTTGCATGGTTCATAAAGGGGANTTGAANATTGTAGCTCANATGTTCAGAAACTTGGAAAAAATGAAAGGNAGTGTCGTATTTAATGCACCTCTAGTTGTTGCNCCCCCAACCTACAATATTGTTGANGAGTTAAAAGANGAGGGAGATTGGAGTATTTTACAAAAATATGCNGGNTTTGAATTTGATGATAGTGCTCCAAAAAATACTCCACGTATAAAATACGAAAACATCCTATATTTAGAAAGACCAGGTTGTAATCTCTGTATGGGCAATCAAGAAAAGGCTGAAAGGGGTGATACCGTCATGGCAACATCTACACGTCTTTTTGCAGGACGAGTAGTTGAAGACTCCGAAGAAAAGAAAGGGGCATCTCTTTTAGCTTCAACTCCAGTTGTGGTTCTGTCAACAATTCTTGGTAGGACACCTAGTATAGAAGAATATAAATCTGCAGTAGAGGGGATTGATCTAACCACATTCTCTCCACCAGTTTAATTTAGACATTTAGTCTATTTGGTATTAAAAANTAGATCTAAATAATTACCTAACTAAAAANTTNATTGGAACCTTATCTTGATATGAGTTTTANTTATAAACTAAGTATCTTGACTGNTTGTGACTAGCGTTAGCATGGATTANAAACTATCTCTAAAAAAACTCTATTCCTAACCAAAATTAAAANATAATTTTATATATCTAACCATAGNGATACAGCTTATTTCGCAAATTATTCATTGGNNGTTTTATAATTAAACTATCCACTAAAAAGGTCTATCTCNTTAAAATAATAAAGNTAANCNCCTATGCACTTTTAACCTTTTTCTGTTCATCATCAGATAAAGGNTATATAAGCTTATCNAGCATTTCCTTAGGGCAAACTTGCCATATTTTTTCTGATTCAAGATCCCAATTAGCCAANAGTTGTTCACTAAANCTTGANCCAGACTCNNTGACNTGCTCCTCAATTAAATCCTTACAAATATTTCCCCAATAGCCACTATTAATTCTCTGCCATATTACNGTATCTGAGTTAACCCTTGTCTNAAAATTGTCTTCGTTATCATATACGAATGCCATTCCACCTGTCATGCCAGCACCAAAATTATCCCCAACGCCTCCAAGTATAACAGCCAGACCCCCNGTCATATATTCACAACCATTTGAACCACACCCCTCCACTACTGCAGAAGCACCGGAATTTCTAACACCGAACCTTTCTCCAGCCTGACCAGAAGCAAATAATTTTCCCTCTGTTGCCCCGTAAAGCACAGTATTTCCAATAATTGTATTTTCATTTGAATTAAGTTTGCTTGATGTTGCTAACTTGACAACAATAGTTCCTCCAGATAGTCCCTTGCCNACATAATCATTNGCATCTCCTGTAAGAACTATTTTTAATCCATGAACTGCAAATGCTCCTAAAGACTGCCCAGCTGTACCCCTAAGTCTTATCGTAAAGTGCTCTGGAGGCAGACCATGCATACCAAATCGTCGTGTAAGTTCTGAAGATAATTTCGTTCCTACGGAGCGATGTGTGTTTCGAACTGTGTAAGCAAGCTGGGTTTTTTCTCTAGCGTCTAGTGCAACACTAGCATCCTTAATCATTTTCTCATCTAAGGTTCCTTGGACCTCATTGCGACCCTTGCGACTAGAAAAACGTGGTTGTCCAGCTGGGTCTGCTAAAGTTAGTAAAGGGTTCAAATCTAAATCATCAAGATCATCGCTACCCCTACTGATTTGTCTCAGTAAATCAGGTCGACCAATTACTTCATTTAGATGCCTATATCCAAGGAGAGCAAGTATCTCCCTTACTTCCTCTGCAATAAATGTAAATAAATTAACTACCTTTTCGGGTGTACCATCAAACTTNGACCTGAGTGATTCATCTTGAGAACAAATACCAACTGGGCATGTATTTGAATGACACTGCCTAACCATTATGCAACCCATTGCAACNAGTGAAGCAGATGCTATTCCATATTCCTCCGCTCCTAGCATAGCTGCTATTACAATATCTCGACCTGTTTTTAGTCCGCCATCTGNACGTAAGGTAATTTTGTGACGAAGCCTATTAAGGGTNAGNACTTGATTNATTTCAGCNAGTCCAAGCTCCCATGGAACTCCTGCATACTTAAGGCTTGTTTGAGGGCTTGCGCCAGTACCACCATTATTTCCTGAAACAAGGATCACATCTGATTTAGCTTTAGCTACACCAGCAGCAATTGTACCTATTCCAGCTTCAGCAACTAATTTTACTGAAACTCTTGCTNTTGGATTTACCTGTTTAAGATCATAAATCAGCTGTGCTAGATCTTCTATTGAATATATGTCGTGATGTGGAGGAGGTGATATTAATGTAACACCTGCCGTAGAATGTCTCAGTGAAGCTATTTCTTTTGTAACCTTAAAGCCAGGTAATTGACCTCCCTCTCCAGGTTTAGCACCTTGGGCCATTTTTATCTCTATTTCTCTACAATTATTTAAATATTCAGTTGTAACACCAAATCTACCAGAAGCTATTTGCTTTACGGCTGAGTTAGGATTATCTCCGTTTTCTCTTGGTTGATAGCGTCTAGAATCTTCGCCACCTTCTCCTGAACAAGAAGCAGCCCCGATACGATTCATCGCTATTGAAAGAGTTTCATGTGCTTCGCTAGACAATGCACCATGAGACATACTTCCAGACATAAATCGTTTGCGAATTTCTGTGATTGATTCAACTTCATCAATAGGTATTGGCTCAAAATTTGAATTNAATTCTAGTAAATCTCTTAAATTTGTTAATGGCTGTGAGTATACTGCTTCTGTATATCGTTTATAATTTGCATATGAGTCTGTCTNGACTGCAACCTGAAGNGTATGAATAACATTGCTATCAAAAGCATGATTTTCACCTCCAAAACGTGATTTGTATAAGCCACCTATAGGTAAAACATTTCCTGGCACTTCAAAGGCAAGCTGATGCTGTAAAAGAATACGCTTTTTTATTCCCGATAAGCCTATTCCAGATATTCTTGATGGCATCCCAGGGAAAAATTTGCTTACTAAAGCTCTAGATAATCCTACTGCTTCAAAATTATATGCCCCACGATACGAACTAAGAACTGAAATNCCCATTTTTGATAATACTTTTAACAATCCTGCATTTACTGCATCTCGATACTTTCTGCAGAGTTCTTCATATTCTAAATTTCCGAATAAGCCNCGGTTATATCTATCTGCAATCGTTTCCTGAGCTAAGTATGCATTTACAGTTGTTGCTCCTACTCCAATTAAGACTGCAAAATAATGTATGTCCATACACTCAGCTGAGCGTATATTGAGAGAAGTAAAGGTTCTCAGTTTTTTATTTACTAAATGACTGTGGACCCCCCCTGCAGCAAGGATCATCGGTATAGAGGCATTTTTTTCTGAAATATTCTCATCACTCAAAATCACATGAACGGCACCACCTCTTACAGCATCCTCAGCTTCCCTACAAATNCGATCTATTGCCTGGGTAAGCTCTCCATGNCCTGATTTAGCTTCAAATGTACAGTCAATCCATATNGAATTTTTTCCCATATATTCATGCATAGCGGCAAACTCTGCATTAGTTAGAACTGGTGAATCTAGTTGCAGTAAGTCAGTCTGCTCATCGCTTTCATCAAATATATTGCCTAAATTTCCTAAACGAGTCTTTAAACTCATAACGCTGTACTCACGAAGAGAATCAATTGGTGGGTTCGTTACCTGAGAAAAATTTTGTCTAAAAAAATGATGCAGACCTCGGTATTTTTTAGAAAGAATAGCCAATGGTGTATCATCACCCATTGAGCCTATAGGCTCCTTCCCGCTTTCAGCCATCGGGTGTAAAATAATCTCTAAGTCTTCCATTGACCAGCCAACTAGACGTTGACGCATCCTTAATTCATCAGTGGTAAAATTTTCAGGCTCTTTATCACTTCGAATAAGCTTTTTTAACTGGACAATATTTTTTATCCATTCCCCNTAAGGCTTACGTTTAGCTAGCCAATTTTTTAANTCTTTATTGTAATGGATTTTCCCTTCATGAAGGTTNACTCCTATCATTTGNCCAGGTCCNAGCCTACCCTTTGAAACCACTCTATCTTCTTCAATATGAATCATTCCAGTTTCTGACCCAGCTACTAGCAAGTCATCTGATGTTACCGTATAACGCATTGGTCTAAGACCATTTCGGTCCATTGCTGCAATAGCCCATACACCATCAGATGCAGCAATAGCTGCCGGTCCATCCCACGGTTCCATTACACAATTACAATAGCTATACAAATCTTGTAGATGTTTAGGTATGTTAGGTTTTTTTGACCATGAGTCTGGTATCATTAAACACTGTGCTGCAGGTAAGGGTCTTCCAGCATAAACAAGGGCCTCTAAAACAGCATCTAAGGCCATAGAATCTGATGCACCGGGTTCAATTAAGGGAAAGATTTCATCATTTTTTTCCCCAAAATTATCACTTAATGCTCTTGTTTCATGACTAAGAACCCAATTAGAGTTTCCTTTTATAGTATTTATTTCACCATTATGAGCAAGCATCCTAAAAGGTTGTGCAAGATGCCAAGTGGGAAATGTATTTGTTGAATATCTCTGGTGTATTANAGCAAAAGANGAACAAAACCTCTCATCAAGTANGTCAGGATAAAATTCTGCTAATTGTTCGGCTAAAAACATCCCTTTATAAATAATTGACCTACATGAAAGTGAGCATATATAAAAGTCTGTTATATGTCGGGCTAAAACCAAATTTTCAATTCTTCTACGAATCAGATAAAGNTCACATTCAAATTTATCATCTTNTNCACCTTTTTCATTTGAAATCATTATTTGCTCAATTTCAGGCCGTGAAGCATTGGCTTTTTCTCCTATAACAGAGGAATCAATTGGCACCTGCCTCCATTCATATATTCCATAGCCAAAATTTAGAATTTCCGTTTCAACAATAGAGCGGCATACCTCCTGAGCACCTAGGTCTGTTTTTGGAAGGAAAACCATACCTACAGCTATTTTTGATTCATTTGGAACGTTTCCAGATCTACCAACATGAGCTTTGAAGAAGTCCTGAGAAATTTCAATATGGATCCCAGCACCATCCCCAGTTTTACCATCCACATCTATAGCTCCCCTATGCCAGACAGCTTTTAATGCTGTTATTCCAGCATTAACAACTTCTCGTCTCGATGTACCATCGAGAGAAGCAATTAAACCAACTCCACATGCATCATGCTCATTAGATGAATCATATAACCCTTGGTTTTCTGGTAATTTAGCAGACATAGGAATCCTAATATTTTGATTATTTTTAGATTGCGGCATGTTTTACTTGTTTATGACTTTGAATATATCGATGTATTGATTCTGCGGCATCCCTTCCATCCTTAATAGCCCAAACTACTAAAGATGCCCCACGCACTATATCGCCAGCAGCAAAAACACCATCAATATTACTCATCATACTAGACCTATCTATGATTAAAGTTCCTTGTTGTGAAAGCTTAAGATCAGGAAAATTAAATATATTAGGCAAGTCTTCAGGGTCAAAACCAAGGGCTCTTATAACATAGTTACAATTTATAATTTGGCTGGACTCTGAGAGCTTAATTGGCGTCTGGCGACCTGTTNTGTCTGCAGAACCTAAATGTATTTTTGTAATCTTGACTGATTGGACTTCTTTAGAACCAATAAACGCCTCTGGTGTTGATAACCAATGAAAATTTACTCCTTCCTCTTCTGCATGACTAACCTCACGTAAAGAGCCGGGCATGTTTTTTCTATCTCTTCTATATAAACACCTAACAGATTTTGCGCCCTGTCTTACTGCCGTTCTGACACAATCCATTGCCGTGTCCCCACCACCAACAACTAGTACATTTCGACCCTTTGCATTAAGTTCACCGTTCTCATAATCTGGTACTAGATCACCAAGTCCATTACGGTTACTTGCTTTTAAATAATCTAGAGCTTGAACAATATTTTTCAGACTGGTTCCTGGAACTTGCAAATCTTTAGCTTTATATGTCCCAGTTGCAATAAGTACAGCGTCATGACGACATCGTAAATCATCCAATGAAGCATCATGTCCAATTTCGAAATTCATCTCAAAATTAACACCACTATCACGAATCAATTTTGCACGACGATTTACTATTTCTTTTTCTAATTTGAAATTTGGTATGCCGTATATCAATAAACCACCGATACGATCGTATCTATCATAAACATGNACTTGNTACCCATAGCGACGAAGNTTTTCTGCTGCAGCGAGNCCTGCTGGTCCTGCTCCAATAATACCAATTGATCCAGGTAATTCTTTCTGGGGTTTTATTGGNTTAACCCAGCCCTTTTCTAANGCTNTATCTGTAATTTGCCTTTCAATTGCCCCTATNGTTACGGACTCAAAGCCCTTCTCAATAACACANTTTCCTTCGCATAGTCTGTCCTGCGGGCATATCCTTCCACAAATCTCAGGAAAATTATTAGTTGAACTTGCAATCTCATAGGCCTCTTCTACACGACCAGATGCCATAAGCATTAACCAATCTGGAATATTATTATGAAGAGGGCAATGAACNTGACAAAATGGAACCCCACATTGGGAACAGCGAGATGATTGACTCTTTAATTCAGTTATTTTGAAATCTTCATAGACTTCGTGCCAGTCTTTACTCCGGACTTTAGAATTGCGCTTTTTGGGGAGCTTTTGCGCAATTGTCGTAAATTTCAACATGTTATCTGTCAAAGTAAATGTCTCACCAGATCAATAAAAAACGATTTACAAAAGGGAAATGTTGGCTTCATGAATAAAATTTCACGTAGCCCAAGTCTCAATTTAGGTCAAAATTGCTGACTTATTTATTTATTCCCGGTATATCTATAATATATAAATTGGGTATTTATGTCAATTTTACTAAATATAGTCCTATTATGTGACTATAATATAAATTAGGTTACTATTTTATTATTATAAACCTCTGCTATAACCAATATTTAGAAGCTTACGAACACTATAAATGGCAGGTAAACATTGAGCGTACTACACATTTTTGTGCTTGCGGTCATCCAGGGGATAACTGAATTTCTACCAATCAGTTCATCTGGGCACTTAGCTCTAGTACCATGGTTTGTAAATTGGCCAGACCAGGGTCTTGTTTTTGATATAGCAGTACATGTTGGAACATTAATGGCTGTGATGATTTACTTCTGGAGNGATTTANTAAGTATTATAGGAGATATGTTAGGGGTTAGAAATAATACAAATTCATACGGTTCGGANTTAGCTAAACGCATTTTGTTAACTCTACCACCTGTATTCATAGCAGGAGGNATTATCGCTTGGCTGAATCCAAATTTTATCCGCTCTATTGAAATAATTGCAATTACAACTCCACTATTTGGAGTTTTTTTATGGATGTCTGATAAATATAATGTCTCAAGCAAAAGAATCGAGAAATTGCCTTTTGGGGAAGTTATATTTATTGGGTTAGCGCAAGCAGTAGCAGTGATCCCGGGAACAAGTAGGTCAGGAATTACTATTAGTACTGCAAGAATGATGGGTGTAGAAAGGACTGATGCCGCTAGGTTTTCAATGCTAATTTCTATCCCAGTTATTATTGGTGCTGCTTCTGTTGCAGGCTATAAATTAGGAAATTCAGAATATACTTTTTCTATTGCTGAAGCTGGCTTAGCAGTAGGAATATCTTTTATTACTGCNCTNCTATCAATCGCAGTGTTAATGAAANTTGTAAAANTAATTCATTTTGGACCATTTGCTATATATCGAATAATTCTTGGAGCAATTCTGCTANTATGGATTTACGTATACGACTCAGTAGGGCTAGAACTTAGTCCTTAATGATTGTAGCGCGGGATTATTTTAGGTAATTGAATCAGAAACACCAGTAATACTCCTTTTTTTATAGGGACTAATATATGTGGGCAGAATTGACTCTAAGGCTGCTGGCGTAATTCCTAAATCACCTAGACCGACTGCACCATCACTAACAATATTATTTATGCGCAACATTTTGATTTGATCTCGAGAAAGGGGAGGAATTGGTAAAGCATTAATAAAAAAATCTGGTATAGCTTCCATAAATGTAGCTCCGGCTTTAATTGCAAAAAAAGGAACTGGCAAAAAGGGTCTCCGCAAATCTGCTGATTTAAGGATAAGGGACATTAAATCCTTATACCTATATATACTGGGACCACCAAACTCAAAAATTTTACCTCTTGAAAATTCATTTGCAATACTAGCAACTATCCCCCTTGCAACATCTCCTACATAAACAGGTTGAAAAAGTGTAAGACCAGCCTCAAAGCGTGGAATTGGAAAAATACCATCAAATTGAATTTTTGGAGGTTTCTTAGTATCAAAAAAAATTGGCGCTGCAGGTAAAATACTTAATAATGAAGCCATTTTATTAAAGAATTCATCATCTGGACCAAATACTAAGCTTGGTCGAAGAATAACAGCTTCTGGAAACTCTTTTTTTAAGCCAAGTTCACCCCTTGCCTTTGATTTTCCATAGCGAGACGGAGACTCTAAATTGGCCCCTATCGCAGATAAGTGTATTACTTTACCTACCCCTTCATTAGCTGCTACACGAGCTATATTGGTTGGAGCCTGTTCATGAATTGCCAAAAAGGTCTGAGANCCCTGNTCCCGCAATATCCCAACAAGGTTTATTACTGCATCAGCACCACGTGTTACTTTTACTATAGAGTTTTCGTCTCGAATATTTGCCTGAACCGGGACGACCTGCCCTACATCACCCAAGAGCTTAATAAAACCAACAGAATCTGGGCGGCGAACGGCTACAGTTATTACATGTCCTTGTTTTGCCAACTGTTGAACAACTTGTCGCCCTATAAACCCACCACCTCCAAAAATTGTTATATTTAAACTCACTAAAAACCTCTCAAATTAGATATATNTCACAAGCATTTTGCAGAAACCTATAAGAACGTTATATTTACGGCAGAAATTTAAATACCGCTATATAAATAAGTATATAACACTAAGTTAAGATTCAAACCTTAAGACTCATTTCTAATCAGGGTAAGCATGAGAAATTATATATATAAAGAAGATCTTCCCAAAGACCTTAACCTTGGAANTGTTATAGCCATTGATACAGAAACAATGGGTTTAAACCCTCATAGAGATAGGCTATGCCTAATGCAAATTTCAAGTGGTAATGGGGATTGNCACCTAGTTCAATTTGGAATTGAGAATGGATACACTTCACCTAACCTCAAAGCATTATTGTCCAACAAAAAAGTTTTAAAGATTTTTCATTTTGCACGGTTTGATGTAGCTACAATTCATAAATACCTTGGTGTAGAATGCAAACCTATTTATTGTACAAAAATTGCGTCCAAATTAGCTAGAACATATACAGATCGTCATGGTTANAANGATCTTTGTAAAGATCTTTTAAATATAGAAATTTCTAAGCANCAACAAAGCTCTGACTGGGGNGCAAANACACTCTTAAAAGAGCAGCTGGAGTATGCTGCGATTGATGTTCTNCACNTACATGCACTTAGAAAGCTTTTGAATGAACAGCTAATTCGTGAAGGACGNATGGAACTGGCAAANGCTTGTTTTTCTTTCATACCTTATCGCTGTCAGCTTGACCTGAATGGATGGGAAGAGCCTGATATATTTTCCCATTAATACCACATAGGTAATCAAAAAATATGAAATTTACGCTATGAGCCAATTAAAAAAACTTAATAATTTGAAGAAACCTTCTCCTATTGACACTGCTCGACGAGTACTGATCCAAGAGTCAAAAGCATTAGATCGTATGGCAAACGAACTTGGACAATCNTTTGCTTCTGCAATTGAAATTTTTGAAATGGTTAAGGGTAGAATTGTAGTTTCTGGAATGGGTAAAAGTGGACACATTGCAAAAAAAATTGCTGCAACCCTTTCTTCAACTGGAGCCCCCGCTGTTTTTGTTCATCCAGCAGAGGCAAGTCATGGTGATTTAGGGATGATTACTAACCTAGACGCACTACTGATTTTATCTAACTCAGGTGAAACAAGTGAGCTTAATGATTTAATTGAATATGCTAAAAGGTTTGAAGTCCCTTTAGTAGCAATCGTTGGCCGTGAAATTTCGACCCTAGCTGAATCAAGTAATGTTACACTTATACTGCCTAACGAACCCGAAGCTGGGGCACTTGGTCTNGCNCCAACAACTTCTACAACAATGGCGCTAGCCATGGGTGACGCTTTAGCTNTCTCCCTATTAGAGCGNCGTGGTTTTAGTGAACAAGATTTCAAATTGTTTCATCCTGGGGGTAAACTTGGGAGCAANCTTTTAAGAGTTTCAGAAATTATGCANACTGGAAAANCTATACCTANTGTTGAGTTAAATACCTCAATGANTGANGCCCTAATAACTATTACAGAAAAAAGTTTTGGCTGTGTTGGTATAACNTCAAGGTCANAAAATTTAGTNGGGGTAATTACAGATGGAGATCTTAGAAGGCATATGAATGAAGAGCTTTTAACACTCCTAGTAAATGATGTAATGACTAAAAATCCTTCTAGTATTAGACCAAATGCACTTGCTGCTGAGGCTCTAGGAATAATGAATGATCTTAAAATTACGAGCTTATTTGTAGCAGAATCAGGTTCCTTAAAAGGGATCGTTCACATACATGATTGTCTAAGAGCGGGGGTTGCGTGATTAAAGACCTAACTGGATCACCGGACTCACTCAAACCAAGAAATATTGGTATTGATACCAATAGTAATGATACAAGTCGGTTTTATGGGCAACTGGCTAGTTTTAAGGGACGCTCTTCAGAAGGGCAGGCTAAAAATACCCTTAGGTATAGCTATTTTGTAGGGGTAATGAGATATGGTTTGCCAATTATAGCTCTTATACTTCTTGGGCTTATAGTCATTTGGCCTATGATGAGCGGAAGAGAAGAAGGTTTTAGGATAACATATTCAGAAATGACAGAAGTCGATGGTTCACTAAAAATGGTAAACGCTCGATATATGGATACAGATGAGAGGAATCAACCATTTACTATTAGCGCTTCAGAGGCTTCACAACCAGAGCCTAATTCTTCAAAAATAATACTCCAAAATATCACTGCAGATATTTTCAATGGTGAGGAAAAAGGAAGTTGGTATGCACTTAAGGCAAATTCAGGAACCTATGAGCGCAACCAAAAACTCCTTGATTTAAAAGGAAAAGTAACACTTTTTTCAGATGCAGGTCATGAGTTAGTAACAGAAAGCGCTCATATAGACTTAGGGAGGGGCATAGCGGAAGGAAATCAACCTGTCAAAGGTCAAAGTCCACTCGGACTATTGAATGCCGGGAGTTTCCGACTTATAGAGAAGGGAAGAACTACACTTTTTGGTAATAGGGTGAAGCTTGTCATATTTCCAAATGCTCATAAAAGCTAGCTTAGCTGGCAAATTTTTTATTTTTAGAGGGCTTTTCCTTGCCCTACTATTAACATTTCCAGCTTATGCCGAATCCGACACCAAACAAAGCCGACACGACAACACCTTACCAATTGAAGTTATAGCGGATACTCTAGAAGTTAAACAAGGTGAGAATAAAGCTATTTTCTCCGGTAATGTAGAAGTAGTCCAAGGTGATATGTTATTACATGCTGCTAAATTAATAGTACACTATCGTGAAAATACTGAAAACCCTGATCAACCAGGCATATCATTAATTGATGCAATAGGGGATGTCTTTATCACATCACCAAGAGAAACAGCAAGTGGGGAAACTGGGATCTATAACGTTGATAAAAAAACAATCGTTCTATTAGGTAATGTAGTCTTAACACAAGGTGAAAATGTTATACAGGGTGAACATCTCCATATGAATTTAGAAACNGGTGAAAGCAGGGTATCCAAAGGNGAAAAGGTTAAAGGTAAGCAAAAACGTGTCCGTGGACTTTTTATTCCGGAAAGTAAAGACAATTAGGTCTATATAAATAAGATGTCAAAAAACTCACCTAGTAACAAATTAAATACATCCCCGCCAAATCCTGAGGAAAAAGAGACGGGACCAAGACTGGTTGCAGAAAATTCGGGATTAGCAGCTTTAAATCTCGGAAAACAATTCAAAAAGAGACCCGTCTTGCGAGGTATAAGTTTACAAGTACAGCGCGGAGAAGCAGTTGGATTACTTGGTCCTAATGGCGCTGGTAAGACCACAAGTTTTTATATAATTACAGGCTTGATAGCTGGAGATTATGGAAATGTTTACTTAGACGGTCACGATATAACCGAATTACCAATGTATCGAAGGGCTCGTTTAGGCATAGGGTATTTACCCCAAGAGGCATCTATATTTAGAGGTCTAACTGTAGAAAATAATCTTCGAGCTGTTCTAGAGGCTACCGAGCCGGAAAGAACAAACCGGGAGGCTTTATTAGATGAACTACTAGCTGAATTTTCTATCAGTCACCTAAGGCGAACACCAGCGCTGGCTTTATCAGGGGGAGAGAGAAGAAGAGTTGAGATTGCTCGTGCATTAGCATCTAAACCAAATTTTATGCTTTTAGATGAACCCCTTGCTGGAATTGATCCCATTGCTGTTGGTGAAATTCGTGATCTTGTTGGTCACTTAAAACATCGTGGAATTGGAGTTTTACTAACTGATCACAATGTTCGCGAAACACTCGACATTGTTGATCGAGCATACATAATTCATGAAGGGGCTGTTCTTATGGAAGGGGCACCAAATGATATTGTAGCTCACGAAGAAGTGAGAAAGGTTTACTTAGGAGAAAAATTCCGTCTCTAGTATTTTCAATTTGGGTAAATTAATTAATGATTCAATTTATTTACTTAATCTAATAAAAAATATATCTAACTCTAAATAGCTTGTCTCTAAACACAGTTAAAAGCCTAAATTGAGAAATTTTTGATGTATTCAACAATTCTAGTTAACAAAAAAGTGTCTAAGCATAGAAGAAATTTGATTATTGAGGTGATTTCATCTTATTAGAATTAGACCAGATTTTCCCATAACTAATTGTTTTTAATTAACAATTAAATATCTTAAACTGCTTTTTAAAGAGTACTATTGACTAAATTACCGTGGTAGCACTATTGTGCCGCCGCTCTGAAGCAGAATATGACCTAAATAGGGTTAATATAAATTATGGGGTATAATTTTAAGTTATCAGAGAGCTTACTTAAAAGACCTGTTTTTAGCTGGTTGAAATATACAATCTAACAAATTTAAACAATAGTTTTTGCTAAAAATTTAGTGGCTGTTCACATATGACGCCTTCAAAGGTAATGGATTGAGGCTTACTTGATGGAAATTGCGGAAATTCTTAACATAACTGGCGTAATTCCTGCATTAAAAACAGTTAGCAAGAAGCACGCACTACAAGGTATATCTGACGTAGCTGCAAAGTTAACTGGGATACACGAAAGAACAGTGTTTGAAGTATTACTGGAGCGGGAACGTCTCGGCTCAACCGGAGTTGGCAATGGAGTTGCCATTCCTCATGGTAGACTATCAGGAATTGATCGTTTATATGCTGTTTTTGCTCGTTTAGATGCAAAGGTAGACTTTGAGTCTATTGATGAAGAACCAGTAGACTTAATTTTTTTACTTCTCGCGCCTAAGGATGCGGGGGCTGATCACCTTAAGGCCTTAGCTAAGGTATCCCGACTACTTAAAAACGAAGGTATTTGTGAGCAATTAAGAGGTTCAGATACAGCAGAAGCACTCTATGCTTTACTGACAGACACACCAAATGTAAATGCTGCATAATAGTAATATTTTGATTTATAAGCCCCTGTAAATTCAAAATTGTTGACTCCTGTAAAATCAAAGCACACCTTTTAAACATGACCTTACTACATGCAACCTGCGCCGCATTAAGGGGACGTGGAGTACTTCTCAAAGGACCTTCAGGATCTGGAAAATCTGATCTATGCCTCCGACTAATTCATAATGGATGGCGATTAGTGGCCGATGATCAAGTATGTCTAACATCATCAAATTNTCATTTGATCGGTCAACCTCCAATGCCTCTAAGGGGTTTAATTGAAGTAAGGGGAGTTGGAATTCTGAATATAGCATACGCTATCAGTGCACCAATTTTCCTTGTTGTAAAGTTGGTATCAATTGATACCGTAGAAAGAATTCCTGAGGATACTGCTTGGTGCTTCAAATCACATAATATACCAATGGTCCAAATTGACCCATTTGAAATTTCAGCAGTTGAAAAAATTTCGATAGCTTTACAGGAATCATATTAAAGTAATCTGCAAAATTATATTTATTGAGAATGTTTAAACTCAAAGATATGTGCAAGGATTTTGTAATGAATATTAAAAATTCAATTCTTCTTATAACTGGTATATCCGGGGCTGGGAAAAGTTCTGCACTAAATATTCTTGAAGACCTTGGTTACGAAGTTGTTGATAATCTTCCATTTCCACTTATTCCAAATTTAATTGAACATGTTCAAAACAATCCAAGCGCAACAACTAAGCGTCCTCTAGCAATTTGTGCTGATATCAGAACTCGGCAATTTGATATATCAACATTTGAAAAAGAAATTTTTCCAAAGATTAAAAAATATGGATTTTCAACACGTTTTCTTTTCATTGATTGTGATGACCAGATTCTTATGCAGCGCTTTTCAGAAACGCGTCGTCGTCACCCACTAAGAGAAAATTTTTCAATATCTGAAAGCCTTAGTATAGAAAGATCTCAGCTAGCATGGCTCCGAGACTTAGCNGATATAGTTCTTGATACTAGCACTATGACAATTCCTGATTTGAGGCGTTTATTGAAGGGATACTTTTCTTCGGANCACCGCCAAGCATTAGAGCTATCCATCTTATCATTTTCATATANATATGGATTNCCTCCAGAATCAGATTTAGTATTTGATGTAAGGTTTTTACGNAATCCATATTACGTAAAATTACTTAAATCACTTACTGGCAATGACGCNCCTGTTAAANAATATATAGAAGAAGATTCGTCATTTTCACCTTTTTTTGATAGTATCTTATCATTAGTTTTATCACTTTTACCTTCATATATTTTAGAGGGAAAAAGCTACTTAACGGTTTCTATAGGTTGNACTGGTGGAAAACACCGGTCAGTACATGTTGCTAATAGCTTATATAAGGGCATCCAAGATAATGGTTGGGAGGCAAATCTCTACCATCGAGAACTTTCTAAAGCTACCAAAAAGACATGAAACCATCTGATTTTGTAAACTGTTAACTTTTTAAAAAGTGGGAGCACTCGTTTAATGATAGGCTTAGTTCTAGTTACCCATGGGCAATTAGCAAAAGAATTTGTAGCAGCAACAGAGCACGTTGTTGGTCCACAGACTCAAACTCTAAGCATTTGTATAGGACCTGATGATGATATGGAATTGCGTCGAAAAAATATCCTTGAGGCTATAGAGAAAGTAAACGATGGCAACGGAGTCATTGTACTAACAGATATGTTTGGGGGAACTCCATCTAACTTAGCAATTTCAGTGATGAACCAGCTAAAGGTTGAAGTAGTTGCAGGAATGAATCTTCCTATGCTTATTAAATTAGCAAGTGTCCGGCATGAAAATAATATTGAAAAAGCAGTGNCCTCTGCACAAGAATCTGGTCGAAAGTACATTAANGTAGCAAGTAAACTTTTAGAAAGTGAAAACACTTGAGTATGTTACCAGCTGAAAAAAAGGATGTTTATAAAAAAACCTGCTTGGTAGGAAATCGCCTTGGTTTACATGCTCGTGCTGCAGCAAAATTTGTTAAGTTAGCTGAAACTTTTAATGCTGATATTCAAGTAGAAAAAAACGGTATTCGTGTTTCTGGGGTATCTATCTTAGGACTTATGATGCTAGCTGCTGGTCCTGGATCAGCACTAACAATTGAAATCAGCGGAATAGATTCAATAGAAGCTCTTGGATCACTTACTGAGCTAATTGAGAATAAATTTGATGAAGATTAGTCAAAAAAATACACTCACTAATGAAAAAGTTGGTTTATCTCTGAGCGAAAATATAACCCACAATGGACTTGGTATATCAGCTGGTATTGCTATTGGACCAGCTCACGTTGTTGAAAGAGGATTAATTGATGTACCTGAGTATACAATTACGGAGAGTGCTCTGGAGATGGAGGTTGCACGCTTTGATAAGGCTGTAAGAAAATCTACAAAGCAGATTCAAAAGTTACAATCAAAGGCATCTGCACTGGAAGGAGCTGCAGCCGAAGAACTATTGTATTTACTCGATGCTCATTTACAAATGTTAAGAGGCTCAAGACTTGTTCGTGGCGTTGTAGCAAGAATTAGAAACACAAAACGAAATGCAGAGTCATCGGTTCAGGTTGAGTTTCATCAAATTTCTGAAGCATTTTCAGCAATGGGAGACACTTATCTCGCTGGCAAAATTGAAGATGTTCGAGAAGTAAGTGCTCGTCTTTTAAGAAATCTCACAAGNTCAGGATATCAAGCATTCTCAGGATTACCTACAGGAGCNATTATTGTTGCAGAAGAAATTACACCAGCTGATACAGCNTTGATGGATCCAAATCGTATAGGTGGATTTACATCTACATTAGGCGGTGNAGAGGGTCATACCGCTATAATGGCACGCTCACTTGGTTTACCCGCTGTACTTGGTGCTCCNGGAGTTACNCGTACCGTTAAGGCTGGGGATACAATNATTATTGATGGNGTCAAAGGACAAGTAATTGTTAAGCCCTCTAAAGATACGATCANACGCTTTAAACGTCGTAGGCAGGCTTTAATTCGTCGTCAACGGCAGCTGAGGCGCTTAAAAAGTGTTCCTGCAATCAGTAAAGATGGCACTGCAGTAGCGTTAGAATGTAATATGGAATTACCCTCAGAGCTAGAGCTTTCATTAGATGCTGGAGCTGAGGGCATAGGTCTACTTCGCAGCGAATTTCTATATATGAATCGGCATAAGCCCCCAAGTGAAGATGAACAATATGTTGCCATTCGAGAAATTTTAGAGGGTATGAACGGACGTCCAGTTACTGTTAGAACACTGGATGTAGGAAGTGATAAGCTTGCTTATTCTCTAGGTAACCATATTAGTCCAAGCGTTAATCCAGCTCTTGGGCTTAGAGCAATTCGTTTATCTTTAAAAGTAAGACCACTTCTAGAAACACAAATAGCAGCGATGCTAAGAGCCTGCGTATATGGGGAAATGCGAATATTGTTACCAATGATAACCTCGGTCTCAGAAATTCAACATGTTAGAGAAACAATGGCTAAAGTTGTGCGAAGGTTAAGAAGAAGACAAATAATTCTCCCAGACGAATTACCTCAAATTGGTATAATGATTGAAACCCCTGGAGCAGCTATAGCATCTGAATCTTTAGCTCAGGCTTGCGACTTCTTCTCCATTGGAACTAATGATCTAACAATGTATACACTTGCAGTTGATCGTGGAGATGAACAAGTCGCAAATTTNTATAATCCTCTTCATCCAGCTGTACTAAGGCTGATTCAAATGACCGTTAATGCNGCTCAAAANGCTAAGATTCCTGTTAATTTATGTGGAGAAATGGCAGGTAACCCNAGGTATTCCGCACTATTAATTGGGCTTGGTTTGAGAAATCTTTCTATGGCAGCACCAAGCTTACCCCGAGTTAAGCAAAGNATTCTTAATCTGAAAATTTCGGATGCATANAATCATAGCCNAGAAATATTAAAACAATCCGATNCAACTATTATTTCTGCTCTCATAGATGACTTTAACTCCCTAAAGAAGAATTAATTAGAGTTAGTTGTCCAGTGACCAGAAGAGTGTTACAAGGCGCGGCTCAAAATAATTAATTGTGGATCACAATTTTTAAGCCAACTAAATATCTAGGAGAAAAATATGCCTCAGAGCATGGATTATAAAGTTCAAGACATTTCACTTGCAGAATGGGGGCGTAAAGAAATACGCATAGCTGAGACCGAAATGCCTGGTTTAATGGCTCTGCGTGAAGAGTATGGAAATAAAAAGCCACTAAATGGGGCTAAAATAGTTGGTTGCTTACATATGACAATTCAAACTGCGGTTTTAATTGAAACACTGACTGAACTCGGTAGTGAAGTTAGATGGTCAAGCTGTAATATTTTTTCAACTCAAGATCATGCTGCTGCTGCAATAGCTGACTCAGGGGTTCCCGTTTTTGCATGGAAAGGGGAAACCGAAGAGGAATATGAGTGGTGTATTGAGCAAACAATATCAGGTCCTAATAACTGGCGCCCTAATATGATTCTTGATGATGGGGGTGACTTAACTAAGATTATGCATGAAACATATCCTCATTTAATGGGAGAAGTCAGAGGAATATCAGAAGAAACAACTACTGGTGTTCTTAGGCTATATGAAATGGAAAAATCTGGCTCGCTAGCTGTCCCAGCAATAAATGTTAATGACTCCGTAACTAAATCAAAATTTGATAATCTTTACGGCTGTCGAGAAAGCCTGGTTGATGGAATAAAAAGAGCAACAGACGTCATGCTTGCTGGTAAAATTACTGTCATTTGTGGCTATGGAGATGTAGGCAAAGGCTGTGCTGCTAGCATGCGAGGGCAGGGAGCAAGAGTAATTGTAACAGAAATTGACCCTATATGCGCGCTTCAAGCAGCAATGGAAGGATATGAAGTAGCTACTATGGAGGATGCAGCTTCAGTTGGAGATGTTTTTGTAACTGCAACTGGCAATAAAGATGTAATAACACTCGATCACATGCGAAAAATGAAAGACCGAGCAATAGTATGTAACATCGGACATTTTGACTCAGAAATACAAATATCTCGCCTAGAAAATTATATTTGGGAGGAAGTAAAGCCACAGGTAGACGAAGTTGCATTTCCAGATGGTAAAAAATTAATTGTACTCGCTAAAGGTCGCCTGGTAAATCTAGGATGCGCTACCGGTCATCCAAGTTTTGTAATGAGCACATCCTTCTCTAACCAAGTACTGGCTCAGATTGAACTCTGGAAAAATTTCAGTAAATATGAAAAGAAGGTGTATACTTTACCAAAACATCTCGACGAAAAAGTTGCATCTTTACATTTACAAAAACTTGGCGTGAAACTTACTAAGTTATCTGAGGAACAAAGTGACTATATTGGTATATCAAAAAATGGACCATTTAAACCGGATCATTATAGATATTGATTAAAATATATAATTGTTCGAATTACACAGGTTTAAGTAGCTCTGCGTAATGATTAAACTTGAGAACGAGTCAAAAACTACTGCACTTGCAGAAGCCTTAGCTAGTGTTGCAAAAAATGGTGACATAATAGGTCTTTCAGGAAGTCTAGGTGTGGGTAAATCTTCTTTTGCTCGAGCATTTATAAATGCAAGATGTGGAATTGATGAAGTACCTAGTCCTACATTTACACTGGTGCAAACCTACGAGGAAACCTCAATAGATAATGAAATAAAAAATGATATTTGGCACCTAGATTTATATCGGATTAATGATGAATCTGAAGTTTATGAATTAGGACTGTATGAAGCANTAGGACAGGATATAATATTAATTGAGTGGCCAGAGCGNCTTTCTGCTAAGACATTAGGNGACTGGCTTAATATNACTTTAGATTTTTCTGNAGAAGCCGAGGAACGAATTGTGACCTTTATNGAGCACGGATCGCGCTCAAAAACTTTACGGGATGAAGTGCTTTCCCAGATAAAAATGTTATGATCCATAAAACAGAATGGATGAATTTCCTTGCTTCAAGTGACTGGCTTCCTGATAAAACTGAGAGTTTAGCAGGAGATGCATCTACAAGAAAATATATTAGGATTTATAAAAATGACAAGAGTGCCATTTTTATGGACTCTTCAACAGAAATGGAAAAAATTAGTGCGTTTATCAAAATTAGCTTACATCTACAAAAACTCGGTCTAAGCGCGCCAAAAATATATAATACTGATCTAAAAAATGGCTTTTTACTTTTGGAAGATTTTGGCAATAACTCCATATATTCTCTAGCTAAAAATAACTTACAAACTAGCCAATTACATTTTGTATATGAAAAAATTTTAGACACACTGCATGTTATACAAGCTGCTCCTATTCCTAGTAGTACTCCGGTATATACGAATAAACGCCTAATAAAGGATGCAACAGAGTTTTTTTCATACTGGTATCCCCAAATAGCCTCCTCAGTTAATCATAGTGTAGCGCAGGCTGAGTTTTCCCAAGCACTCAAGCCAGCCATGTCAGAAGCTTGGAAATTACCAGCTGTACTATCGTTGAGGGATTTTCATGCAGGAAACTTAATGTGGCTTGCCAACAGGGATTGTAAAGAAAAAATAGGNNTATTGGATTTTCAGGATGCGATTAGTGCTCCNTCAACATATGATATAATGTCTCTACTGTGTGATGCTAGATTACAATTAAGTAAGGCTTTAACTAAAAAAATTATTAATCAGCATCTAAAAGCTAACCCCCATATTGACCCTTTAACTTTTAGTGTATCTTATGCTGCACTCGGTATACAAAGAGCCTTTCGTATTATAGGCGTCTTTACAAGATTAGCTTTAATTTGTGACAAACCACATTATCAAAAATATATACCTCATGTTTGGGAGCATGTTTATGAACATGTTAGCCACCCTAAACTTTATGACCTACGCCAATGGCTATTAGAATTTGTTCCATCTTCAAGATTAGCTCTGGTTGAACAATAATGAAGAAACACCATCAAATAACCTCAGCAATGATTTTAGCGGCTGGTTTAGGAAATAGAATTAGAAGTGCAAATAAATTAGTTCCAAAACCGTTAATTAAAGTTGCAGGTAGAGAATTAATTGAATATTCAATTTCTAATGCTATCGGCTTTGGTATAAATCAATTAATAGTTAATACTCACTATAAAGCAGACTTAATTAATAGCTATCTGCAAACACCGCATATAAAAACTTTAATATCATCTAGATCCAACAAATTGATACCTCTAAATATCAAAACTATCTATGAAATAAAACGTCTAGAGACAGGTGGAGGCGTAAGAAACGCTTTAACTGAATTAGGATATAACCCCTTCTTTGTAATGAATAGCGATAGTATTTTTGGACGCACTTCATTTAACCCACTTTCCCATTTAGCTCGCGCTTGGGATAGCACTTCAATGGATGCACTTCTTCTGGTTTGCCCCTTAAATTCAGTTAGGGGATACAGTGGTTTAGGTGATTTTGCACTAATAGATAAAATTAATAGAGAAAACAACCTTTTAGACCGGAACAATAAGATTGTAGGAAAAGTTCAACGTTGGACTAAAAACAAACAAGAGACAGCTCTGGTATTTACTGGTGTGCAAATTTTATCACCTAGCCTGTTTAATAATGCACCTAATGGTCCCTACTCATTAAACACGCATTATGACGAAGCTATTTCACGTCAACGTCTTTTTGCAATGAGGTGTGATGAAATATGGTATCATGTTGGAACACCAGCCGGACTTAAGTTAGCAGAAAACAACATATCTGATTAGGAATGTAGATGACCACAAAAACTAGTGGGCAAACTATATATAATATGCCCTCCTCTGTATCATTCATCGAGGCTCTAGTTACTGGTATTTATTCTGGGAAAATTTTTGATATAGATGATAAAGATCCTTTTTGGCTAACCAAGGCCGTGATCTTTTTGCCTACAAGAAGAGCTTGCGAAACAATGGAGCAAACTCTGATCAGATTTAACAAGAAGTCTGGTTTATTATTACCTCAAATTATACCAATTGGGGACATTGATGACGAGGATCAAAACCTTCGAGACCTAGAAATTATAAAACAAGTAGCCTTACCCCCTTCTATTTCTAATATTCGCCGACAACTGCTTTTGGCTCAACTAATTCGCACCTGGAGTATAACTAACCAAAAGGCTAAAGGTCAGCTGAATAGATCTTGGACAATGGAAAACATAATGCGCCTTGCGAACGAATTAGCAAAATTAATTGATAGCGCTGAGATAGAAGGACTTGAATTTTCATCCCTAATTAATNTAGCGCCAGATGAGTNTGCGCACCATTGGANAGAAATTGTTAAATTTTTAGATATTGTTACCAAAGCATGGCCAAAGATTTTATCTGAAGAAGGCTGTATAGATTCAGTGAAAAGACGAAATTTAGCTCTCCAATATTTCACTAAATTATGGGAAGAAAAGCCACCAACCTATCCAATAATTATGGCTGGCTCTACAGGTACAGTACCTGCAGTAGCAAAACTTATGAATACAATTTCTTTTTTACCAAATGGTGTCGTAGTTCTTCCAGGTCTAGATAATAATCTAAATTCAAATTCATGGAAAAATGTTGGACCAACACACCCACAATTTGCCTTAAAAACACTTATTGAAAAACTTTGTATAAAGCGCGATAAAATTGAGTTTTGGCCAGGATCATTAGATTTTAAACAAAATAAAGCTAGGTCAAAAGTATTGAGCACTGCTCTGCTGCCTAGTAGTTCAGAAATTGTTCTTAATAATAAAAATCCATTAAATAATGAAGCGACGACAAACCTTACCTTAATTGAATGTGATGATATATATGAAGAATCTGGAATAATTGCATTAAAAATGCGGTTAGCATTAGAAGGTTTCCCTAAATACAAAGATATAGTTACAACTAAAGTTTCTAATAATTATAAAACAATTGCTTTAATTACAGCAGACCGACGACTCGCCCAACGTGTAGCTATTGAACTAAAAAAATGGCAAATANTTGTAAATGACTCTGCGGGTATAGCCATAAACCAAACTACTGAGGGTNCTTTGTTNCAACTAACTTCTCGTTTGTTTANAAAAGAATTATCACCCGTAGATCTTCTGGCAGTTTTAAAACACCCNTTGTCATCTGGCGGTATAAGCTCTGAAAAATTCAAAGATTATTCTCAAGAGTTTGAATTTAATTTTTTACGCGGTCTTAAGCCTGCCGCTGGACTACTCGGTCTAGAAGATATAGAACAAAACCTATTTCTGGATAATGACATAGATTCTTGGATCAACTCACTTTTTAATATGTTAAGAAAGTCTCATGGCTGTTTCACAAGTGATAATGGACAATTCTTAAACGTCCTATATATGCACATTAAAGTAACAGAATGGATAGCTAGCACGAACAATTCAACGGGAGCAAATAGGTTATTTAGTGGCACAAATGGTCATGAACTTTTCCTATTTTTAGAAGAACTAATTGAGAATAGTAAGCCAGTTGGAAAAGTATCTATTTCTGACTATATTGCAATAATTGACTCTCTAATGGAAAAAATTGTTATTAGAGAAAAAAAAGAAACCCACCCAAATATATTTATTTGGAGCCCGCTTGAAGCAAGATTACAAAGAGCTGATGTTACAATATTAGCTGGTCTAAATGAAGGTATATGGCCACCTAAACCTTCAAATGACCCCTGGATGAATCGTCCAATTAGAGAAGCTTTTGGATTACCTCCTGCTGAAAAAAGAATTGGTCTATCAGCCCATGACTTTGTACAAGCAGCATCTTCTGAAGAAGTGATGATCACACGTGCGAGAAGGAATCAAGAGGGTTTAACTGTACCTTCTCGTTGGTTTCTACGTCTAAAAAATGTACTTGAGACAGAATCTCAAATCCCTATGCCATATTCAAAAGGGGAATACTGGAAAAATCTTTATAAAAATACTCAAAAAATTAAAGGTATTATATGCCCAGCAAAACCACCAGCACCTCGCCCTTCATTAAAGTCTAGACCTAGGAAACTTTCAGTCACTCAAATTGAACGCTGGATAAAAGATCCCTATAGCATATATGCCCGCCATATTCTCAATCTTCATCCTATTGAACCTCTTGAACCAGTCATTAATAGTGTTGATAAGGGTAGTATAATTCATGAAATTTTGGATGAGTTTTCAAAAAATACAATTCATAAATTTCCTGAAGATGCATACCAACATTTGATAATGATAGGCAAAAAAGCTTGGAAATCTAAAAATGTTGAATCTGCAACATTAGGATTATGGTGGCCTAGATTTGAGAGAATCGCCGAATGGTTTATCAAAAATGAACTTGATAGACGATCAAGAGTAAACCCTATAGGTACTGAACTTTTTGGCTTTATAGAACTTAAACGACCAGGTGGTAATTTCCGCTTAACTGCAAAGGCTGATCGTATCGACAAGCTATCTGACGGCGGGCTAAATATTTTAGATTATAAAACAGGGAAAATACCTAGTAAAAAAGATATAGAAGAAGGAAAAGCACCACAACTAGCACTTGAAGCGGCAATAGCAGAGTCTGGCGGATTTGATAATATTTCTGCTACAACTGTGGAAGAAATGGAGTATTGGCATCTGACAGGGGGCGATCCTGCAGGTGAAATCAAAAAAATAAATTTAAATATACCTGAACAGATAGCCCAAGAGCTACATCGCTTAGAAATACTTATAGACCTTTTTGATAAGGAAGAGACACCATATTTAGTAGAGCCTCGACCAAGCTGGGGTCCTGCTTGGAATGATTATGCTCATTTAGCTCGAGTGAAAGAATGGGCATTTAAAATCTCAGATGAAGAAAACAAATGAGTAAAAATCAAATACGAGCGGCCAATCCAAAATCTTCGGTATGGGTCTCAGCTTCAGCAGGTACTGGGAAAACACGCGTCCTAGTTAATAGAATTTTACGGCTTCTTTTATCTGGAACTGAACCTGAGCGTATACTTTGCTTAACATTTACTCGAGCAGCAGCAGCTGAGATGTCTATTCGACTAAATAGTCAGTTAAGCAAATGGGAAACTATGTCTAATANCCTGTTATCAGACTCTGTCGAATCACTTACAAGTCAAAAACCAGACAAAAAAGTTTTAATTCGTGCAAAAAGTTTATTTGCTTTAGTAACAGAATCATCGGAAGGAATCAAAACTGAAACACTNCATGGATTTTGCCAATCTATTTTACGTCGTTTCCCTATAGAATCAGGAGTCCCTCCACAATTTCGAATTGCCGATGAAAAATTACAATCTGAGTTATTGTATTCTGTTAGGTCTAGAATATTTACAAAAGCTCGAAGAGGTGATGATATTAATCTTAGTAATGCTCTAGCTTCTATAAGTGCTATTATTTCCGAATATGAATTTGAAAAACTTGTAAGTGAAGTCATAACTGAACGCAAAAGATTACAAAATTGTTTTCATCTTTTTAGTAACGTATCTGGAATGATTAATTCTGTAGCTAGTAAATTAGAAATATCAGATTCTGAATCATATCAAAGTCTTACAAACAACTTTTCAAACAAAAGTTTTTTTGATTGGAAAAAAGTTTCCTACATTGCAAAACTATGCTCCACAGGTACTAAGACTGAAAAAAAGTGGGGTGATAACACATTATTATGGCTAAACTCCAGACAAGAAATTCGCGCCCAAACAACACAGAAATATGTAGAAAGTTTTTTCAATAAGTCGGGAGGTATTCTTGCTCACCTTCCGGGGAAAAAACTTATTTCACTAAACCCTGATCTGTTAGAAATTTTTAATACTGAGCGGCAACGGGTGAAGGTTTTTTTAGAGAAAACTAGATCTATAAAAATTTTTGAACGTACAAAATCATTAATCTATCTAAGTTTCCATTTAATTGAAGATTATGATTTTGAAAAAGCACGGTCTGGAATATTAGACTATGATGATCAAATTAACTTAGCCAACAAGCTTCTTACCAATCCTGAATTAGCATTGTGGATTTTGTTCAAACTAGATGGTGGACTGGATCATATCTTAGTTGATGAAGCACAGGATGTAAGCCAAATTCAGTGGGATATTATTTCTAGCCTATGCAGTGAGTTTTTTGATAACTCAAATGACGGTGACAGAAAAAAGACAATTTTTATAGTCGGGGATGAGAAACAATCTATATTTAGCTTTCAAGGAGCTGACCCCCATATAATGGAGTCAACACGTAAGCACTTTAAAAAACGCGCTAATTCAACAAAATTTAAATGGACCGAGATACCCTTATCTAAATCTTATCGTTCTACTAGTCCAATACTCAAATTAGTTGATTCTACCTTTAACGATCCCAATACACTTAAAGGAGTGACTAATAATTATAATAAAATTGAACATAAAACCGTAAGAGAAGGAGATTCAGGGCTCATAGAAATTTGGAATACTGAAAAACTAAAAAAGGAAGAGGATAAAAATTTCGGATGGTCACCCCCAATAAAACAATTATCTACTGACAACTCAATATCAAGGTTAGCTTTAAAAATTTCTTCACAGATTTCTATTTGGGTAAATAGTTGTGACTCTACAGAAAATGGAGCTTGGTTAATTTCCCGTAATAGACAAATTAAGCCCAGCGATATAATTATTTTAGTTCAAAAACGAAGTATCTTAGTTGATTATCTTATTAAATCATTAAAAGAGAAAGGTATTCCCGTAGCTGGTGTCGATCGAATGATTCTTACTGATCAACTAGCAATCATGGATTTAATGGCAGCAGCTGATTTCACATTGTTTCCAAACGATGATCTAAATTTAGCANCTCTACTCAAGAGCCCNCTTATAGGNATTACTGAAGATGAACTTTATGAANTAGCTCATGATAGAGGNTCTGAAAGNCTATGGGATAGCCTTTGCTCTCAAGCNGAACAAAAAGAGGNANTTTATCAAGCCNGTAATTATCTTAAAAACTTACAAATTAAAGCTAATGAGCTCTTACCATATGAATTTTTTTCTGACTTGTTGATGCTTCAAGATGGAAGATCAAGACTTATTAGAAGACTTGGTGATGAAATTGANGATTCTCTTNGTGAATTTTTAAATTTANCNCAGGATTTTCAAAGTAATAACCCGCCATCATTACAAGCGTTCTTACATTGGGTTAGAAACGGNAAAAATGAAATAAAAAGAGATATGGAATTAAACTCTGAAAAAGTAAGGATATTAACAGTTCATAGTGCCAAAGGGCTAGAGTCACCAATAGTCTTTCTTGCAGATGCAACTGCAAAGCCAACTCATCGACCGAGACTGCTATGGTTAAAATCACAAGACAAATCTGAAATTCCAATATGGGCTGGATCAAAATCAAATGATACAAAAGCTACCCGGTCATTAAGATCTGAAGATGCTACAAAGCAAGAAGAAGAATATCGCCGACTNCTGTATGTGGCTATGACNCGTGCAGAAGACAGGCTATATGTTTGTGGTNCACAGAATACAAAAGAGNTTATACCAGGATGTTGGTATGACCTTATAGCTAANGGNTTTNAATCGCTTGAAAATCAANTTGGGTCATCAACAGNGGAAAACTTTAAACGTTTTGAATGCCNNCAAACAGGTCCTTTATTTTCAGAAAATAGTTTTGACNTAAAAAAATATAAAAAATANGAATTACATTCATCTGAATTAAATACTATTCCTAAAATTCCTTTNTCAGAANANTTAATTNATCCTTCAAGTATAAGTTATGNATATCCAAAAGATCNTAGTCCTTTAAANAAAACATCAAATAAAGCCCTTATTAGAGGTCAGATTATTCATAGATTATTAGAGTTTCTGCCCAACAAACCTTTTGATAAACGNCAAGAAATTGCAACTAATTGGCTACAAATAACGTCACCAAAAATNAGCTNTATTGAGNAAAAAACCATTATTAAATCAGTATTATCTATTTTAAATAACTCAGATTATAGGGATTATTTCGGACCTGAAACCGCATCAGAAGTAAAAGTTGGCGCATGGATTGGCAATAAATACCTATTAGGTAAAGTAGATAGAGTAATAATAAATAATAACGTTTGTACAATCTTGGATTATAAAACTGATCAAAATCCACCAACAAGTGAAAATGATGTATCAAAAAATTATTTGACTCAAATGGCCGCATATAAAAGCGCTTTAGATCTTGCTCTTCCTAAATACTCTGTTAAATGTGGTATCCTATTTATCACAAATTCAAATATAGTTTGGTTGAGNTCNAAAATTTTGTCTCGTTATGCACCTTGACGGTCAGTTGTACCAAACATAAGTTTATNAAATAGAATTAGGAGTTTATTATGGCAATTGTGCATGTAACAGANAAAGATTTNGATGAAAAAGTTATTAAGGCAAATGGACCAGTATTAGTAGATTTTTGGGCGGAATGGTGTGGTCCTTGTCGTCAAATAGGTCCCGCACTNGAAGAACTTTCTGAAGAAATGGGTTCNAAGGTTTCTATAGTCAAAGTTGATGTAGACTCAAACCCATCTACACCAGCTAAGTATGGAGTTCGGTCAATACCAACACTATTAATTTTTAATCAAGGTGAATTAGCATCTATGAAAGTTGGGGCATTGCCAAAATCTAAATTAAAAGAATGGATTGAAAGCTCNACATAATAAGNTAGNTNNTATTTTTGAATTANGCTTAATATTTAANTATTTTAAGANCTTCACCAACTAGGTATAGNGATCCACAAACTAAAATGCGACCAGGGGAATTTTTAAAATCTGCATGAATTTGGGATATTGCAGACTTTATATCTACAGCTTGGCGTTTATCTATGTCTATCGAATTAAGATATGAAAGCATTATACTTGGATCAACGCTAGCTGGCTGCCCTGGAATAGCTAATGTGGTAATNCTNNTTGAATTTTTTGCAATGGGGATTATAAAATCTTTAACATTTTTTGTCTCAATCATACCAATTATTATGTGTAGCGGTGAGTTGCCCCAAGATTCTATATAAGAACATATAGCTTTGCTTGCCCCACTATTATGACCGCCATCAAGCCAAAGTTGCCATTCACTAGCCAAACCAGGCCAAGTAACCTGCTGCATCCTTCCAGCCCAAACTGTAGTTTTTATCCCCTCAATAATACTTCGAGAGTTAATTTTTTTAAATTTATCCTTTGATAAATGTTTTGCTGTAGCAACTGCAATACCTGCATTATCAATTTGGTGGTCCCCCAGAAGTATAGGTCTTGGTAAATGTAAACTTGATGTTTCATCATGGAATATCATCCCATTTTTAGTTGGCTTAATTTCCCATTCATAGTTCCCACGATAAATCGGTACGTTAATTTTCTTTGCGCGCTCCTCAATTACTTTAAGACTTTCTTGAGTTTGTATACCTATAATTGCTGGGGTCTTAGTCTTTAATATACCTGCTTTTTCTCTTGCTATTTCAGTGATTGTATCCCCTAAAAATTGTTGGTGATCTATTGATACACTTGTAATAGCTGAGATAAGTGGAGAGACCACATTTGTTGCGTCAAGCCGCCCTCCTAACCCTACCTCAAGGAGCAATATATCTGCCTTAACCCTATTAAAAGCAACGAATGCCGCTGCAGTTGTAATCTCAAAAAAAGTGATGGGGGCACCATCATTAACTTGCTCACATTCATTTAATATACTTTGAATTATCTCGTCTTTTATAAGATGACCGCATAAGGTAATTCGTTCATTAAAGTTTATTAAATGAGGTGATGTGTAAGTGTGAATATCATATCCGCTACAGCGTAAAATAGCGTTCAGCATTGCGATAACGCTACCTTTTCCGTTAGTTCCTGCTACATGCACAATAGGTGGTAATTTTTTTTCTGGGTTACCCAATAACCCCAGCAATCGCTCAACACGTCCTAAACTTAAATCTATTGTTTTTGGATGTAACTCCATTAATCGAGATAGAATTGTCTGGGTTTTTCTCTTACTCATAAGCTAGTTTAATATATCTATTTTACTATATAGTATTAATAGAACTTGCAGTATCAGACGATTTAATGCTTGGGTTTAAAATATTTCCATGTATTGGTCTATGCATAAGAATACTAATTACTCGAATAAGTGTTTCGCGTAACTCCTTACGTGAAACCACCATATCTACCATACCATGATCTAGAAGATACTCTGAGCGCTGAAAACCATCGGGCAACTTCTGTCTGATTGTTTCTTCAATTACTCGTTGGCCTGCAAATCCTATAACCGCGCCTGGCTCAGCAATTGCAATATCTCCAAGCATGGCAAAAGATGCTGTTACTCCACCAGTCGTAGGATTAGAAAATACTACAATATAAGGCAAACCAGCTGCTTTTATATCACTAACTGCAACTGTGGTACGCGCCATTTGCATGAGAGATAATGTACCTTCTTGCATTCGAGCACCACCAGAAGATGGAATTACTATTAAGGGTGATTTTTTAGATATTGCTATTTTTGCTGCGCTCATTAGTCCATCCCCTACGGCCATTCCCATCGAACCACCAAGAAATGAAAAGTCAAAAGCTGCTATTACTACTTCGTGACCACCAAGCTTACCGTAAGCAACATCTAAAGCATCTGACTTTTTACTTTCTGAACTACGAGCTTCTTTAAGTCTATCTGTATAACGCTTTCGATCTCTAAACTTTAGAGGGTCTGTGGGTACNTCTTCCAGCTCTATTGNTGTNTANCCGGTATCATCAAATAGGCTNATGAANCGCTCTACAGGGNGTAGTTGCATGTGAAATCCACAATGAGTNCATACCCGCATNTTCAATGATAAATCNCGNTGAAAAATCATTTGCCCACAATTTGTACATTTTTCCCATAAGTCTTCTGGAATATCTGACTTTCGAAAAAGNCCACTTACCTTCTTTCTAGAAAATCTATCTAGCCAGCTCATGAAGTGACTTCCTTACGTCGTGAATTACGAATACCCGTTGCCAAGTCTGCTACTAATTTATGGACATATTTAACACTTTCTTGATTGTTTCCTGTATTTTGATTAAGTGATTTAGCAATACAATCAATTAACGCTGACCCTACAACAACTCCATCTGCAAACTCTGCTACTTCTGATGCTTGCTTCGGTGTCTTAACACCAAACCCTACACATATTGGCAAAGCAGTATATTTTCTTATTTTATTTAGAGACTCTGAAATCTTAATACTTGTGGCTCCTCCAGAACCTGTGATTCCTGTTATTGAAATATAATAAATAAATCCTGAAGAATTTTTTAAAACTAATGGTAGACGGGTTTCATTAGTGGTAGGGGCAACTAAACGTATAAATGCAAGTCCATTTGATATCGCAGGCAAACATAGCTCTGCGTCTTCCTCGCTTGGTAAATCAACAATAATAATGCCATCTAAACCAACAGACTTGGAATCTGCAATAAATTTATCAACCCCGTAGACATATATTGGATTAAAATATCCCATTAGAATTATTGGGGTATCCTTGTCGTCCCTTCTAAATCGATGAACTAATTCAAGTGTTTTCTTTAATGTAATCCCAGCCTTCAATGCGCGCTGCCCTGCAGCTTGTATTATTGAACCATCTGCCATTGGGTCTGTAAATGGAGTCCCTATTTCAATTATATCAGCCCCAGCATTTGGCAGACCTCGCAAAATATCAAATGAATTTTCAATATCTGGATCACCCATCATAGTAAAAGTTACTAAACCAGCCCTATTTTCTGACTTTAGTTTTAAGAAACGTTTTTCAATTCTATCTATCAAAGGGCTACTCCAAGTGCTTCAGCAACTGTAAATATATCTTTATCACCNCGACCACACATATTTAAAACTAGTATATGATTAGGTTTTAGCTTAGGCGCTATTTCCATAACGTAAGCTAGTGCGTGTGCAGGTTCAAGCGCTGGGATTATACCTTCAATTCGGGAACAAAGTTTAAATGCTTCTAGTGCTTGACTATCTGTAACTGACGAATATTCAACTCGACCTATATCTTTTAGCCAAGAGTGCTCTGGACCTATCCCCGGGTAGTCTAGCCCTGCTGAGATGGAGTGAGCATCCTTAATCTGGCCATCTTTATCCTGTAAAAGATAGGTTCTATTTCCATGAAGAATGCCTGGGCTACCAGCTGACAAAGATGCAGCATGCTTTTCACTCTCAACACCCTCTCCAGCTGCCTCAACACCAATTAATTTTACATCTTGATCATCTAAAAATGGATGGAATAAACCTATTGCATTAGAGCCACCACCGATACAAGCGACTAACGAATCTGGCAGGCGTCCTTCAGCTTCTANAACTTGCTGTTTAGTTTCTCTTCCTATTATAGACTGGAAATCACGCACCATTGCAGGATATGGGTGTGGTCCAGCTGCAGTTCCAATTAGATAGTAGGTGGTTTCAACATTTGTTACCCAATCCCTAAGTGCTTCATTCATTGCATCCTTCAAAGTAGCTGACCCAGACTCTACAGGTTTTACCTCCGCACCTAGTAACTTCATTCGAAAAACATTTGGTTTTTGACGTTCTATATCAGTAGCTCCCATATAGATAGTACAAGGNAAACCAAATCTCGCACAAACAGTTGCTGTTGCTACACCATGCTGACCTGCACCTGTTTCAGCAATAATTCTTTTTTTACCCATTCGTTGNGCNACTAAGATTTGTCCCATACAATTATTGATTTTNTGGGCNCCGGTATGATTTAGCTCATCCCTTTTGAAGTAAATCTTTGCNCCACCNAAATATTTAGANAGCATGCCAGCATGATATAAAGGGCTAGGTCNACCAACNTAGTGTTTTAACCAGCTGTCTAATTCAGCTTGAAAGCTAATATCATTTGTTGCTTGCTTATAGGCTTTTTCCAAGTCAAGGATTAATGGCATAAGCGTTTCAGCAACATAACGACCACCAAAAATTCCGAATCTTCCNTTATCATCAGGGCCAGCCCAGTTTGATTTAAGTTCCTTCATCTAATNTCCGACCCTTAAAGAATTTGTAACATTAATAAAATCTTTAATTTTACTCGCCTGNTTATTACCCGGTGAACTCTCAACTCCNGAAGANACATCAACTACTTTAGCTCCAGTAACTTTAATTGCATCACTTACNTTAGCTATATTTAAACCTCCCGAGAGAATCCAATCTATTTTCTCAAGATGTTTTGCTCTCCGGGCTAGTATACTCCAATCAAACTGCAAAGCGTTTCCTCCAGGTAAAAAAGGTTTTTTTTCCTTAGGTGGCTTTGCATCAAATAATATCTTATCTACTGAACCTTCAAAACTTATGCCAAGATCTACATCAGCATTAAANTCAACACTTACAGCCTTTATAANACTAGCTCCAGTTATGTTTTTAACTTGCTTTGCTCTTTCTGGCGTCTCACTCCCATGTAATTGTATATAGTCTGGTTTAGCAGCATTAGATAAAGATTCTAAAAATTTGTCAGTTGGATTCACTGTAACAGCNACTGTCTTAACCTTCTTAGGAATATCAAAAGAAAGCTTTGAATATTCTGATATACTTATATTTCTAGGAGAACGCGGAAANAAAACAAAACCNATGTAAGANGCTCCATTATNGACAGCAAAATCCACTAAGCTTCTAGATTTTAATCCACAAATTTTTACTGATACAGCCAATGTTTTTCCTATTGAGAAATATTGCNGGAGNTATCTTTAGTAAAAAGTTTACCAGTTCCAGATTTTGATTTTTCTAAAATTTCTATTTTTTTCTGCAGCAAATTTATTTGTTTTTGTGCAGATTGTAATTTTCTTGCTCTTGAAATTGAAACTACCCTTCGCCGATGATCAAGCATCCACTTGATAGAACCTCCTACTATAATACCAAATAGGACTGCACCTACAGCTATAGCCCATATGGGAACATTAATTATAAATGGTAAGGGTGATAGATCAATTATNGCTGGGGTTCTGTTTGAAATTGCGAACACTATAATAATGAGCGCAACAGNAATTGCGATTAGCCAGGTTAGAAATCGCATGGGATAGCCAAGCACTTTAAANCAATCAATCCTGGNGCATATCTGCGTTGATACGCTCCCGCAGCTCCTTACCTGCCTTAAAAAAAGGAAGATTTTTCTTTGAAACGTTTACCGCTGCTCCAGTCCNNGGATTACGCCCAACTCGTGCATCACGACCTCTAACAGAAAACGCCCCAAAACCTCGCAATTCAACCCTTTCTCCTCGTGCTAGCGCATCACTTACTTCTTCAAAAATTTTATTTACAATACGCTCAAAGTCTCGATGATAGAGCCTTGGATCAGGATAAAGCTCCGAAAGTTTCTGAATAAGTTCAGATTTTGTCATCAAAACCTCCCAAAATTTATTCGTGGGTTGGCAGTTGCCTTACTAATTAGAAATTGATTTTACGTAAGGTGCCAAACCGACAAGATACCGTCAAGTCTGCCTAACANANTTCATTATGTATTCGAGATATATTTATGAGTAAAAGCTTATAATCATATAGAATTTTTACTTTTCCTCTTCATTATCTCCTGTCTCAGATTCTTCTTGCTTANCTCGGAGTGCAGCTCCCAAAATATCTCCAAGACTAGCTCCAGAGTCAGTCGAACCAAATTCCTCCATTGCCTGTTTCTCTTCCTCAACTTCNAATGCTTTGACTGAGAGTGATACTCGGCGGTTTGNGCGGTCCATCTGTATAACNTTTGCGTCGAATTTATCTCCTATAGCATAGCGGTCGGGTCTTTGCTCAGATCGCTCTCGTGAAAGATCTGAACGCCTAACATAGCCAGATAAATTTTCAAAAACAGTAACTTCAACTCCATGCTCAAGTATAGCGGTAACAGTACAAGTTGCCACTTGTCCTTTCTTATCCCCGCTAGTCTCAAAAGGATCTTCATTTAGTTGCTTAATACCTAGACCAATTCTCTCTTTTTCAGCATCGACNGAGATNACTTTTGCCTTAATTACATCTCCCTTTTTATACCTTTGGATAGCCTCTTCAGAGTTTGTAGTCCAGTCAATATCAGACATGTGAACCATACCAAAAATTTCACCAGGTAACTCAACAAATAGTCCAAACTCAGTGATATTTTTTATTTCTCCTTCAATTTCTGTTCCCTCTGGGTTATCAGAAATAAAGCTTTCCCAAGGATTGTGCATACACTGTTTTAAACCAAGACTAATACGCCGCTTATCNGAATCTAAATCTAATACCATTACTTCTACTTCTTGGCTGGTAGAAACTATTTTTCCTGGATGAACATTTTTCTTAGTCCAACTCATTTCAGATACATGAACTAAACCTTCAACGCCGGCTTCTAGCTCAACAAAAGCTCCATAATCTGTAATATTTGTAACCCGCCCTTTGTACTTTGACTCTAAAGGATATTTTTCTCCTACACCGTTCCAAGGATCAGATTCAAGTTGTTTCATACCCAAGGATATTCTCTGGGTTTCTGAATTAAACCGAATTACCTGTACTTTCACTGTCTGACCTATNTGAAGGGCTTCACTTGGATGATTAATACGTCTCCAAGATACNTCAGTAACATGTAATAATCCGTCTACGCCNCCCAAGTCTACGAATGCTCCATAGTCNGTGATATTCTTAACTACTCCATCAAGCACTTGACCTTCATGCAAGTTTGATATGAGTTCTTGGCGCTGTTCTGCCCGAGTATCTTCTANAACAGCCCTCCTTGAAACAACTATATTTCCACGACGGCGATCCATTTTCAAAATTTGAAATGGCTGTTCCACATTTAAAAGGGGAGTAACGTCTCTTACTGGTCGTATATCGACCTGACTACCTGGTAAAAATGCCACTGCACCACCTAGGTCCACTGTAAANCCGCCTTTGACACGCCCAAAAATAGTTCCATCAACCCTTTTTCCATCAGTATGAGCTTTTTGGAGTGTTTCCCAAGCTTCTTCTCGGCGGGCACGCTCTCGGCTAAGAACCGCTTCGCCTCGGCGATTTTCGAGCCTTTCTATAAATACCTCTACTTTATCCCCAACAAGAACTTCTGCTGGCTGCCCAGGGGCTGCAAATTCTTTGAGGGGCACTCTTCCTTCTACCTTTAAACCAACATCTATAACCGCAGAATCTTTATCAATCGCAACCACTGTACCCTTTACTACNGTTTGTTCAACCTTCCCATCTTTATCCATNTACTCATTAAGTAGTTCGGCAAAGTTCTCTTTTNTNTTTGTNTCTATTGATGGGATATTTTCAACACTCATTCGATTCTCATTTCATATTTTCACAGGCAAGACTAGAAAACCTAGTCTATAAATTCCGCCCNTGTATTNGTTTATAATTTGGCACAATTTGACATCATGTCATCCTGCTTCACCATATTTTGTTTTAATAAAGCATACAGCTTTCTCAAAAACTTCATCTGCATTAAGTAGGCTAGTATCAATACAATATGCATCCTCAGCTAACTTAAGTGGAGCTATGCTCCTTTTTTCGTCACGTTCATCGCGCTCTTTCATTTCCAACAAAACGTGCGCTTCTATACTCTCCACACCCTTATGTTGCAACTCATTCAAGCGCCTAGCTGCTCTTACCTCCCTAGCTGCATCCAAAAANATTTTTGCTGTTGCATCTGGGCATACAACTGTACCTATATCTCTACCATCAAGAACCGCACCGGGTAAAGTGTAAGCAAACTCGCGCTGGTAATTTAGAACAGCAGCACGAACAGCCGGATATGCAGCTATTGTGGAAGCTTTAAGACCAATATCTTCTTGTCTTAAATCAGGGTCTTTTAGATCATTACTGGTGAGGTTTAAAGCAATTTTCTCTGCTAAATCAACTTTTAAAGGGTCATAGCCATAGTTTTTCATTTTTAGGGATATAGCTCGGTATATGGAACCAGTGTCTAGATACCGGAGACTAAAGTATTGGGCAAGTCGTTTTCCTAGTGTTCCTTTTCCTGAAGCAGAAGGACCATCAACTGCGATGACAAAATAATTTTTTTTGCTCATTCTTGGGCGCTGTATATGTCTGCGCCAAGTTTTTGCATAAGCTCAACAAAACCCGGAAAACTAGTAGAAATTGGTGATATATCGTCTATAGTTACTCCAGATTTACTAGATAAACCAAGAACGATAGCAGCCATTCCAATGCGATGATCTAAGTGAGTTGGTATAATTGTGCCTCCTTTTATGGGATTATTGGAACCATGAACTGTCAAACCATCTTCATGCTCTTCTACTCGAACCCCTGAACTTCGCAGTAATTCTGTTGTAGCTGATATTCTATCACTTTCCTTTAAGCGAAGCTCGCCTAAACCCCGCATTTCTGTTTTACCTTTAGCCATAGATGCTATAACTGCCAAGATTGGGTATTCATCTATCATCAATGGGCTTCGATCAGCAGGAACTAATATTCCAGATAGTTTACTATAACAAACTGAAATATCTGCAACTGGCTCTGCATTTTCATTTTTTTTGGGAAAAAGACTAATTTTAGCTCCCATTTCCAAAAGTGTATCAAGCAAACCTACACGAAGTCTATTTACACCAACATTTTTTATTGTAACTTCTGAGTCTGGTATCATAAGAGCAGCAGCAATAAGAAATGCAGCTGAGCTAAAATCACCAGGAACATTAATATTGGCAGCAACCAACTCAGTCTGACCCGTCAAAGTAATCTTAGAAGCCCCAGTTTTAGAGTCTAGTTCTGTCGTTATATCGTTACCAAATTGCTTTAACATCCTCTCCGTATGATCCCTACTCTGAATAGATTCGTGTATAATCACCTTTCCTGGAGAAGATAATCCGCATAGTAAAAGTGCAGACTTTACCTGAGCTGAAGGGACTTTGAGATCGTATTCAATAGGCATTGGTATTATCTGCCCCCGGATCCCAAGTGGTAGGTAGTTTTTTGAGCGAGGAAACATTTCCGCACCCATTAGCATGAGTGGTTCTGTAACCCTTGCCATAGGTCGTGAGCACAGTGAAGAGTCCCCTGTAAGAAATGCAGTTATTGGACAGCCAGAAATTGCGCCCATCAATAACCTGGCTGCAGTTCCTGCGTTACCCAAATCAAGAATTTCAGAGGGTTCTTTAAATCCACCAACCCCAACTCCAGAAACTAACCAACAATTGTTGGTATCACGAGAAATATTTACTCCTAGCTTTCTCAAAGCAGAAACTGTAGCCATTACATCTTCACTCTCAAGCAAACCAGAAATTTTTGTGTTTCCAACTGCTAAAGATCCAATTATTAAGGCGCGATGAGAAATAGATTTGTCTCCAGGCACACAAACTGTCCCGCAAAGTGGACCTCTAAAGCGGCTCGACAGCGGGTATTTAGCAGAAATTTCTGCCTTTATGGATGTTTTTTCTTTTCTTTTCACGTGGTTTCTGTAACACACGAATGGAAGAAGGCAAATAAAGTAGTGCTTTTTTATTTATATTTTGTTTTGACAGATGCACTTTATCATGGCAATTCGAGTAAATATAAAATTAAATTATGGTTATAATATTTACTATAACTGTGATAATTCTCTCGGAAATAAACTGGGGGAATATTCTTTAAGAGCTTTGGAGGATCAAACGTGGTCAAACCCGAGTGGGGAACTAAAAGAACCTGCCAATCCTGTGGCGCAAAATATTATGATATGCTTCGGGATCCTATCATCTGCCCAAGATGTGAAACTGAGTATGTAGAACCAGCCCCTATCACTTCAAGAAGAGGTCGCTCTGCAAAGGCAAGGCGTATTCCTGAACCTAAAGAAGAAAAGATCAAGGATACTGAAAATAGTGATGAAGAAATTCTAGCAGCTGTCCTAGACCCAACTATTGAAGAGTCTGAGGATTCAGAACCCCTAATTGAAGATACTTCAGACCTTAATGAAGATGACGATGATGTTTCCATAGTTATCGATAGCTTAGATACTAAAGAAAATCCAGATACGTAGATCTTTATGTTCTTAAAGCCAATTGCATAAAAGATACCTCAAAGCATAGTTTTTTATCTTCTAAATAAAAATAAATGAGCTAAATTTTAGGTCTAATGTTAATTAGTTATAGACGACAAAACAAAATTTTAGGGGCCATAGCTCAGTTGGGAGAGCGCTTGAATGGCATTCAAGAGGTCGGCGGTTCGATTCCGCCTGGCTCCACCAAATNCTCCCTAGACCCTGNTGGTNTAATCTATANAAAGCTANTTAATAACCAACTTGTGGNTCAACAATATTTAGTAACTCAAGTCCTGCCTCTAAACGCTCAAAGTTCTCAATTATTTGTTTAGAACTCGAGAATGCATCAGTTANAGATGCTACATGGGGNGTTAAAGTAACATTAGGGTGCGACCAAAGCCGATTATTTTTTGGTAANGGCTCTTCCCTNGTAACATCTAAAAAAGCATGAGAAATAATACCTTCATCTAAAGCTTTGATTAAATCTGGCTCTACTACATGTGCACCCCGACCTGCATTTATAAATTGTGAGCCCTCTTGCAGACATGATAATAGATTTTTATCAACAATATTTTCAGTTTCCGGTGTTAGAGGTAACAAAGAAATCAAAATATCGTTACCAATTAAAAAATTATTGAGTTCTTCATTGCCGACATAGGATTTAATACCCTTTATATCTTTAGGTGAGCGACTCCATCCCTTAATATCAAAATTTAAATGATGTAAGGCACGAGCGACTGATGATCCTAAAACACCAAGACCCATAATGCCTATACTACAATCTCGGCCTAAAGGCTGAGGAACTGGCCGCCATTTCTTTGATCTTTGCTGAGCAATATAAGTTGGCATATTACGGTGGCAAAAAAGAGTTGCCATTACTACATATTCAACCATCTGTTCTGTAAGAGTTTTATCAACAATCCTTGTCACAGGGACTCCTTTTGGGAGTGTATGAAAGCGGAAAAGATGATCAACCCCAGCGCCTAAAGACGCTATCAGTTTAATATTTGGACAGGATTTCCATATCCTAGATGTAGGTTTCCATACTACAGCAATGTCAACTTCTAAACTATTAGATTGATCTGGCCAGACGTAGAAAGGCATATCTGGAGCAAAATGCTTAAATGCCTTTCTCCATTCAGTCGGATCATCTAGGTCACTGTGAAAAAGAATGGCCATCAATAAAACTCTATAAAATCATTAAATTATATCTTAATATCTTATTACAAAATTGAGCATAGTTTATATATAAGGTCTANGGCTTCTCGAGGTGTGAGGTTATCTGGCTTAACATTAGCAAGTAAACTTTTGATTTGATCTTCAAAGTTTTCCTCAGCGTTACTCTCAGAAGGAACTCCAGAATTCTCACCTGTAATATTTGAAAATAACGGTAAACCTTTACCTATATTTCTAATNAAATTATTCTCTTCTCCANTTTCAACAAGAGTAAGTACTTCTTTAGCTCGCGCTATTACCGTATCAGGTAAACCCGCAAGTCTTGCGACATGAATGCCGTAGGATCGATCTGCTGTGCCAGCTGTAACTTCGTGCAAGAATACAACTTCGCCCTTCCATTCTTTTACCCGCATTGTCTGGCAAGAGAGCGAGGTCAGCTGTTCATTGAGCTTTGTTAACTCATGGTAGTGTGTTGCAAATAAAGCCCTACAACTATTAACATTATGTAGGTGTTCCACTGTTGCCCAAGCAATTGATAGTCCGTCAAAAGTAGCTGTACCTCTTCCAATCTCATCAAGAATTACAAGTGAACGTTTTGTAGCTTGATTTAAAATAGCTGCAGTCTCAATCATCTCCACCATAAANGTGGAGCGCCCACGTGCTAGATCATCAGCTGCCCCAACACGACTAAAAAGCTTATCAATAACTCCTATGTGGGCATATTCTGCTGGAACATATGATCCCATTTGTGCGAGTATTGAGATTAAGGCATTTTGGCGTAGAAAGGTGCTTTTTCCAGCCATATTTGGTCCAGTCAGNAACCAAAGTTTTTCAGAATCAGCTAATTTACAGTTATTGGATATAAAACCTGTTTCTATATTTCCTAAAAACTCCACNACTGGATGTCGCCCATGGCGAATATCAAACTCAAGAGTATCATCAATAATTGGTCTGGAATAGTTTCTTTCTCTTGCTAAAAGAGCTANTGCTGNTGATAAGTCAAGATTTGCTAAAGCATCNCCAGCTANGGCAATAGAATCTGCATTAGTAATAACTTTTTTAATCAATTCATCAAAAATATAAAGTTCATTTGCAAGAGCTTTTTCTGAAGCAGTCACTATATTTTGCTCTAGGTCAGACAATTCAATAGTAGTATAACGACTAGAATTTGTTAGAGTTTGTCTATGAATAAATGAATCCCCTAACTGTTCGGTTTTTCCACTGGTAACTTCTATAAAATATCCCAAAACATTATTATGTTTAATTTTTAATGAAGTAATACCTGTATCATTACGATAACGTTCAGCTAACTCTGCCATCAACTTTCTGCCCTCATCGCGTAAAGCAACAAGNTGATCTAATTTTTTATCATAGCCAAGTCTAACAAAATTNCCTTCTCTTGATATAACGGGGGGNGTTTCAATAAGGGCTTTGGTNAGTAAATTAACTAACTCTGAGTGNTCACCTAAATCTTTTAATAAATTATTTATTTCTTTAGGAACTTCATTTTCAAAAGAANANTTTGANAATATATCNCTTAGAATAGGAATTATAGCTAAACCATCGCGAATAGCAGCAAGGTCTCTAGGACCNGATCTATANNTTGTTATCCTNCCTAAAACTCGAGCTAAATCAGGAATAGANGCAAGAATTTGTCTTAATCTATCTCTTNCAGTTTCAGAATTAATGAACCAAGNAACGGCATCTAAACGATCACNAATTATTTTNGGGTTTTTTAGNGGAGCAGATANCCTATCACATAANGCTCTNCTTCCTGNTCCTGTCACAGTCAGGTCAATTATATCAAATAAACTTGANCCCTTTTCTCCTGATAGAGANTCCATAATCTCTAGATTACGCCTTGTTGAAACATCAATAGACATTGTTTCATCTGAATTCATAGAATTTGGAAAAATTAATCTTGGTAATATTCCTTTTTGTGTAATGTTTAAATATTCAATAATGGCAGCTGCAGAGGAAATTTCTAATTCAGAAAATACACCAAAAGCACTTGAGCTTGATACACGAAAAGCTTCGCATAATCGATGTTCAGCTTTTTTAATATTAAAATAGTTCTCTGGCGTAGAAACTATAACATCTCGATATTCGGCCAAATTTTCAGAGGAAAGGTATTTTGAATATAGACTTTCAGATATTAAAATTTCACCAGGTCTTATTCGCTCTAACTCAGTTTCAATTGAACTTTCTGACAAATTTAGAGTATAGAACTTTCCGGTAGATATATCACACCAGGCAAGACCTATAGTTTTTTCTATTTGACAAAAGGCTGCCAGNTAATTNGCGCTNCGCGAATCTAGAAGTGCCTCTTCTGTTATNGTTGCTGGTGTAACAACACGGATCACCTCTCGTTTTACAACAGCTTTATAACCACGCTTCTTTGCCTCTTCAGGATTTTCTACCTGTTCACATATAGCTACCCGAAATCCATTCTTTATAAGACGTGCAAGATAACCCTCAGAGGCATGGACTGGAACACCACACATTGGGATATCTTCACCTTGATACTTACCACGTTTTGTTAAAGTTATCCCAAGAGTATTTGAAGCTGCTATAGCATCCTCAAAAAACATCTCATAAAAATCTCCCATTCTATAAAATAGAAGATTGTCCTGATGGTTATCCTTAATACTTTTATATTGGGCCATCATTGGAGTTATTTCGCTACTCTCCATAATGGTTTTATCGGTTTTTTTTATAGGGTTGTTAGTGGATTTATAATTCATACTTCAACAACCTATTTTATCATGACATAAATTGGCATACATTTATACTTCTCGCATTCATAATGCCTGAAATACTTAATGTCGGGCAACATAGTCATTAAACTTTAATAATTATAATCTAGTTTATTTATGGATATATATTGATGAACAAGACCTAATAACAATATCCATAATATTTGAAAATTGCATTAATGCACTAATATGACTAGATGAAGCAAATTATGCATGTGAATAATTAACGCAATCTTATTAGTACTATGCCATTATATAGTCGAAACCTAACAGACTTTCCCGGAGTGTTTCATGCAAACACCTAAAAGCTTAGTTTCAAGAGTTTTGAAAGGAACTACTATTGGAGCAGCAACACTTGCTTCAGCGTTTATAATACTTGGCTCTCTTGGCTATATTGGTGCTGCAGCTGCTCTGGCAACCTGGGGNGCATTAACAGCTATTTTTGGTTTTGGTGTTTGGGTTATNATGTCAGATTTTATGGCTGTTCTTCATCTAGTTACCAGAAAAAGNAATAAGGAAAATAAACAATCAGTTAAAAAAATTAGNACCAGNNTCGGTCAGGAATTGAAANTTGCTATAGATAATTCTAATAANGTNAATAAAGGTCGTATNCGCAGAAGAGAAGGTGATTTTGAAGAANTAGAAATTGCACTTGATGCTTTACCGGGTCCACTATTACAAGTTAANGCTGAACGTTNTATAATTCGGGCTAACGAAGCCGCAAAATCATTATTTGGTGGAACTTTAGAACATAAGGATTTAGCAACAGTAATGCGCAGTCCTAATCTACTAGAGGCTCTTGATTTTGCTATACAGAGTCACTCCCCCCAAGATATACAGTTTACCTTACCAATCCCAATTCAAAGATCTTTTTTTGCACGTGTGATGCCACTAGATCGACCAGCAAGAGACGGAACAGCTCTAATACTAGCTCTTGTAGATCTTACGTCTGTAGAACGGACAAATCAAATGCGTGTAGATTTTATAGCCAATGCTAGTCATGAAATTCGCACCCCACTTGCAACTTTAATTGGGTTTATAGAAACACTTAGAGGACCTGCACGAGATGACTCAGAGGCTCGAGAAAAATTTTTGCAAATAATGGAAAGCCACGCCAATCGAATGACACGACTCATCGATGACCTGTTGTCATTATCACGAATTGAGATGAATGAACACACTCCTCCAACAGAACAAACAAGGCTTTCAGATATTTTAGAGTCTGTACGTGACCAATTAGCATTGCAAGCACAAGAACGAAATGTTTCTATTAATTTAAACATTTCTTCTGAAGTAAAAAATGTTCTTGGAAATGATGAAGAACTTGTTCAGCTTTTTTATAATCTTTTTTTAAATGCTATTAAGTATGGGAAGTCTGATAGCACTATTACAGTAGTTGCAGAGATAAAAGCAAAAGCTCCTGATACTGTGGGCTGGCAATCATCGGAACATGGAACCGTATCGATAGCTATAAAAGATCAAGGCGACGGCATACACCGCGAACATATACCAAGATTAACTGAAAGATTTTATAGAGTAGATAAAGCTCGCTCTCGTGAGCTTGGGGGTACTGGTTTAGGCCTTGCTATAGTAAAGCATATAGTCAGTAGACATAGGGGGGAACTCACAATTGAGAGTGAGGTAGGTGTAGGCAGCACCTTCACTGTTTTTCTTCAACCAGCACCCACTAAAACAATTGGTGTAATAGAGAATATTAAATCTTAATTACTATAGATATATAAATTGTTTTAATCCGTCACAAATCCGTAACATTTATAGTTTATAATTCAAAATGGTTTTGATTTGGATGCCTAGCTGTGNCTAACTCTTTTCAATTACAAGTTTACAGGAGCCTAATAAGGTCGTGCAAATTATTATTCTCATTGTTACCTCATTAGTTTTGTGTGCTATAGGCTTTTATTTTGGCAAAAAACGTGCATTTTCAATAGCACAAAAAGAATCAAATCCTCTTCACTCAATGCCAAACTTCCATGGTTCTTATGTTGCCATGTGGTGTGCTATTCCATCTGTGATAGTAATAATTATATGGCTAATATTTGAGCAACAGATTTTAAGCGCTCTTTTATTGGCACACCTCGGACCGATTATCACTGATTTAGGTCCAGCTCAGATTGAAGTTCTTATAAATGATGTAAGAAATCTAGCTAATGGTTCTAATTTCATTACAAATAAAAGTTTTGAAGTTATAGAAGCTTCTAATCACTATGAAAGTCTTCTTTCAACTGTGAGAGCCTCTGTATTAGCTGCAGGACTATCATTGTCCATAGCTGGTTTTTTATGGGCATGGCGACGGGTTTCTCCGAGGTTTAGGGCCCGCAACCATGTTGAATTTGTTATTAAAATCCTTCTTTTTATATGCTCAATTATTGCGATTTTAACAACTATTGGAATAGTTCTGTCAGTTATATTTGAGTCTATTCGCTTCTTCGGTCAGGTATCTTTTTGGGATTTCTTATTTGGCACTCATTGGAGCCCACAAACAGCAATTCGAGAAGACCANGTTGCCTCATCCGGCTCTTTTGGTGCTATCCCACTATTTACTGGAACACTTACCATAACAATTGTTGCCATGCTTGTAGCATTACCAGTAGGTCTGTTTTCTGCCATTTATATGGCAGAATTTGCTAGTCCTCGTTTTCGAAAAACTGTGAAGCCTATTCTAGAAATTTTGGCTGGCGTTCCAACAGTAGTTTATGGTTTCTTTGCAGCTCTGACTATCGCACCTGCAGTTCGAGGGTTTGGGGANGGGATTGGTCTAACTGTTGCGTCAGAGAGCGCATTAGCTGCTGGTCTTGTAATGGGAATAATGATTATCCCATTTATTTCTTCATTATCTGACGACGCCATTGTCGCAGTACCTAGAAGTTTACGGGAAGGTTCATTAGCTTTAGGGGCNACTCACTCCGAAACTATAACTAAAGTAGTTATTCCATCGGCCTTACCAGGAATTGTTGCCGCNTGCTTACTTGCTATAAGCAGGGCTATTGGTGAGACTATGATTGTTGTAATGGCAGCAGGTCTTGCGGCAAATTTAACAGCTAACCCNCTAAATTCTGTAACAACAGTAACAGTCCAAATCGTCACTTTATTGGTAGGGGATCAAGAATTTGATAGCGCTAAAACCTTGGCTGCCTTTGCATTAGGTCTCGTCTTATTTATAAGTACCCTTGGTTTAAATATAGTCGCTATATATATTAGCAGACGGTATAGGGAGCAATATGACTAATTTTAGCTCTTCATCAAACTGGCAAGACTCAGAAAGAACACAAAAACGTATCAAGCAAAGATATAGGGCTGAAAAGCGTTTTAAAGTTTACGGTCTAACAGCTGTCTGTATTGCCCTTGTTATGCTNGGTATCTTGTTATCAAGTATCATTAGCAAGGGATATCCAGCCTTTACATCAACAGAATTGGCATTAGAGATTCATTTTGATCAAAAGATCTTGGATCCTGAAAATAAAAATGACTATTCCACACTATACTCCGCGAACTATGCAAAACTACTTAGGCAGTCATTATTTTCTATGTTTCCTGAAGTTGCTGGTCGCAAGGATAAAAAATCATTATTAAAATTAATAAGTTCTACAGCACGTTTTGAACTTCGGGAGATGGTATTAAAAAATAGAAATATAATCGGAACGAAGCAAACTGTATGGTTAACTGCAGATTCTGACGTAGATTTATTTCATAAAAACCAGACTCNTAGAGATGTAAATGAAAATNAACGNCNTTTAAGCAATAAACAGCTTAAATGGATCAATACTCTTTATACTAAAAATGCTATTAGGGGTGTCTTTAATACCTCTTTTTTCACNAACTCAGACTCTCGAGAGCCTGAGGCTGCAGGTATTGGGGGNGCACTAATGGGATCCCTCTTTACCCTTATAATTACTCTAGTATTAGTATTTCCGATCGGAGTGGCTACTGCTATCTATCTTGAGGAATTTGCTCCCAAAAACCGCTTAACGGACTTTATTGAAGTAAACATAAATAATTTAGCAGCTGTACCATCTATTGTGTTTGGGCTACTTGGTCTTGCAATTTTCATTCAAGTATTTCATTTGCCAAGGTCTGCACCAATAGTGGGTGGTTTAACATTAATGCTAATGACTCTGCCTATTATTATTATAGCAACACGTGCCGCACTGAGGGCTGTCCCTCCCTCAATTAGAGAAGCAGCCTATGGTGTTGGCGCATCAAAAATACAGGTGGTTACTCATCATGTTTTACCTTTANGTCTTCCAGGTATATTAACTGGAACTATAGTCGGAATGGCGCAAGCACTTGGAGAAACTGCGCCTCTATTAATGATAGGGATGGTTGCATTTATAGTTGATACTCCNGGGGGACCATTTGATGCCNCCACTGNTCTNCCAGTTCAGATTTTTTTATGGGCAGATAGTCCAGAAAGAGGTTTTATTGAAAAAACATCTGCTGCAATTATGATACTGTTAGCTTTTTTGATTACAATGAACGCTATAGCCATATATCTTCGCCAAAAATTTGAAATTCGTTGGTAAGGTATTTTTAGGATTTAAAACCAATGGGGCAACAAGTTGATAATCATATTAATATATCTGGTCGCATTAGGATGCAGGCTAAGAATATTGATGTCTTTTATGGTGATAAGCAGGCCCTTAATAAAATTAATCTTGATATTGCCGCAAATCAAGTAACAGCGCTTATTGGACCCTCAGGATGTGGAAAATCTACTTTTCTTCGCTGTCTAAACCGAATGAATGACACTATAGACAGTTGTAAAGTGAAGGGTGATGTTACCCTTGACCAGCGTGATATATATTCGCGAGATATGGATGTGGTAGAGCTTAGAGCCAGAGTTGGTATGGTATTTCAGAAGCCTAATCCATTTCCCAAATCTATTTTTGATAATGTTGCTTATGGACCACGTATTCATGGTCTAGCCCATAATCGTCAAGAACTGGATAAAATAGTAGATCTTAGTCTTAAAAGAGCAGGGCTTTATGATGAGGTGTCTGAACGTTTAAACACACCAGGAACTAGTCTTTCTGGCGGTCAACAACAAAGGCTTTGTATTGCACGCGCGATAGCTATAAGCCCTGAGGTTATTCTTATGGACGAACCCTGCTCAGCTTTGGATCCTATCGCAACAGCTAAAGTTGAAGAGTTGATTGATGAGCTAAAAGAACACTACACAATTGTAATTGTTACACATAATATGCAACAAGCAGCTCGTGTATCTCAGTATACTGCTTTTTTTCACTTAGGTGAAATTGTAGAATTTGGAGAAACTGAGAAAATATTTACCAACCCGGCAGAAAAACGAACGCAAGATTATATCACTGGTCGTTTTGGTTAAAATTAAACTTATATTTTAACAATATACTACTCAAGGTAATAGGAGTTATTAAAGTGAGTGATCATATCGTCAAAACTTATGACGAAGAGTTAGATCGTATCTCTAATAGTATTGTTCAGCTTGGTGGATTTATTGAAGATCAACTTGCAAGAGCTATTCATTCTCTAGTCCATAGAGACAGTGACCTTGCTGATTCAGTAGTAGATGATGATAAAAAAGCAGATGAACTAGAAGAAGATATTAATAATCAGGTAATTCGTATCTTAGCACTTCGTCAACCTATGGCTGTAGATCTCAGATTAATCACTGCAGCCTTAAAAATTTCAAGTGACCTTGAACGNATTGGTGACCATGCTGCAAACGTTGCAAAACGAGCCCACGCACTAAACCAATTTGAACCTGTTAAGCCGATATCTGCAGTATCAAGAATGGCTCAAATAGTTCAAAAAATGATCAAGGANGTTTTAGATGCATTTTTAGAGAGAGATTCTGAAAGAGCAATGGAGGTTTGGAGACGCGACGAAGAAGTAGATGAAATGTATAACTCTCTTTTAAGAGAATTGGTTACATATATGATGGAAGATCCGAGAAACATAACACCTTGTACAAATCTTCTTTTTGTAGCAAAAAATATAGAACGTGTTGGAGATCATGCTACTAATATGGCGGAAACTATTAATTTTTTAGTTCATGGAACTAACATTACTGAAAACCGNCCAAAAGGGGAGACTGACGCTATAAAATTACAGAATATACCTCCCAAAAATAACTAAACATTAAGCTCATGAAACCATTAGTGTTAATTGTAGAAGATGAATCTGCTATAGTAACTTTGATTAGGTATAATCTTGAGTCTGAAGGATACGAAGTAATCGAAGCCATTAATGGTGATGAAGCTCTTATTTTAATTGATGAACGCATTCCAGACATTATCATTCTAGATTNGATGTTACCTACATTATCAGGACTTGAGGTTTGTCGTCGTATTAGACTTAATGATGCAGCTCGCAATGTCCCAATTATAATGTTAACTGCACGCGCTGAAGAAAGTGACAGAGTGCGAGGGTTAGATTANGGGGCAGATGATTATTTAGTTAAACCATTTTCAACAAAAGAGTTGTTGGCTCGTNTACGAGCTATANTACGCCGTATAAGACCAGCCCTTTCAGAAAATTCTCTTGAATATGCTGATATCTTTATGGATCTAACATCTTACCGTGTAACGCGAAATGGTATTAACATTCACTTAGGACCTACTGAATATAAGCTTTTAAGANACTTCTTAGAGCACCCAAGTAGAGTATTTACGCGAGAGCAACTTCTAAACGCTGTTTGGGGTCATGGTATATTTGTAGAACATCGAACTGTAGACGTCCATATACGTCGGCTCAGAAAAGCACTAACTAGCAATGGTAAAAATGATTTAATCCGTACAGTACGTTCTGCAGGATATTCATTAGAGGAAATCAAAAAATAATACGAATATTTTAATCTAAGCATAAAAAATATAAGTTTCTTAATTTTTATATGAAANAACTTTCAGTATTCAAACTATTGTTCCTTTCTTGCTCTATAACTTACCCATCCTAAAAGCAACAAACCCGGAATAGCGGCACCAGTTGTAAGAAGAAAAAATGGTATCCAACCAAGAATGTCAGCAAACCATCCAGATGGAGCTGACAAGAATGTTCTACCAGCTGCCATTAATGCACTTAAAAGAGCATACTGTGTAGCTGTATACTTCACATTACATAAGCTAGATAAATAAGCGACAAATGCAGCAGTACCCATACCCCCGGCAAGATTTTCAAANCCTATAACTAGNGCTAATACACCNGTATGATGCCCAACAGATGCNTGGAGAACGAAAAGTAAATTTGAAGCTAGCTGTAAAAAACCACATNCCCACAGAGAATTCAAAATCCCTAGTTTGGCGATCATAATGCCACCCACTGCAAAACCAATCATAGTNGCGGCAAAACCATAAATTTTACCTACATTTGCAATTTCGGCATCTGTAAAACCAGTCTCAACTAAAAATGGTCCAGTCATCACTCCAACTAAGGAGTCACCAAACTTGTATAATATTACGAATAGTAAAATCACTATCCATCCTGGACGCTGCATAAAGTCGACAAATGGTGTTATAACGGCNTGTCTGAACCAATCTAAAATGCCAGTTGTTTTTTCTATAACTGGAATTTTAGGTTCAGAAGCAATTAAAATTGTTACAATACCTATGAAAATTAACCCTGCCATAATTAAATAAACTAGACCCCAATTTACACTCCCAGCTAGGTAGAGTGCACCTGCTCCAGACGCTAGCATTCCAACCCGATAACCAAATACAACTGCTGCTGCGCCTGCCCCTAGTTTATTTTCTTCAAGAATTTCAACTCTATATGCATCTATTACGATATCTTGGCTGGCAGAACAAAAAGCGACTGCTAATGCTAAAATCGCTAATAAACCTGGATTTGCTACAGGATTAACTCCACCCATAAGAGCTATAGTCAANATCAACCCAATTTGAGTGAAGATTACCCAGGCTCGTCTTCTTCCCAGATATCTCGTNAGTAAAGGGATTCTAATCTGATCTACTAATGGAGCCCATGCAAATTTAAATACATATGGCAAAGATACAGCAGAAAAAAGTCCAATCGTTGTTTTATCTACCCCTGATCTACTTAGCCAAATAGCTAGCGTACCTANGGTTAATGCTAGTGGAAGCCCACTGGAAAAACCAAGGAAAAAAATTATTACTATNCGAGTGTCAAAATATACGGAAACAGCTTGCTTCCAGGTTCCTGAGACATGCTGGACAAATCTCGGTTTTGAGATATTTTTAATTATTTGCCCCATAACATCATCGCTGTTTCCNGAAATATTACCACAAGATTTTAAATATATTTATTTACCTGCTGTGGTAGGAATAACATTTTTATTCAAGTATTTCTCAAGCTATCNGCTCTAAATTGTGTTAAATTTATTTCAGGTCTAGCTCCTAAATGAGAAATAATCTCACCAGACATCAATGCACCAAGTCTTCCACATCGAGGTATGTCATAGCCTTTTGAATAGCCATAAAGAAAACCTGCTGCATACATATCACCGGCTCCAGTTGTATCAATTACCTTTGAAACCTTTGGTGGCTGNATCAAATNCNTCTCATCAGGAGTCACAATTACAGAACCTTTGGCACCTCTTGTAACAATTACAATACCACAATTNTTTTGNGCACATGACAAAGCCTGATTAAAATTAGATACCTCAAAGAGAGATTGTATTTCTTGTTCATTTGCAAATAAAATATCTACATGTTTATTTGTTATTTCAAGAAAGTCTTTTTTATGTCGATCAACACAAAAACTATCAGACAAAGAGAAGGATGAAAGTCTTTCAGAACTTGCATTTAAATTAAAAACTTTTCTAATAGCAGCCTTNCCACCAGGAGAATCCCAAAGGTATCCCTCTATATATGTTATATTTGAATTTATTACAGAATCAGCATCAATATCATTAGCGCCTAGCTCAACGCAAGAACCTAAGTAGGTGCTCATAGTCCGCTCACCATCGTTAGTAACCAAGACTACACAATTAGCGGTAGTAGTCTCAGTACTTGAGTCTTTTGTTGCAAAATCTACACCTGCCTCAACTATGCTTTTTCTGAATACTTTTCCTAGGCTATCATGACTAACTTTTCCGATAAATTTAACGCTTGCACCCAACTTTGATATTCCTACAGCTGTATTAGCAGCAGACCCACCGGACACTTCAACTGCNCCAGTTAAGCCTTTACAAATTGAATTTGCTTTATCAGCTGTAACTAGGGNCATTCCACCTTTAACTAACTCATTTTTATATAAAACTTGCTCATCTACTTTATAAATTATATCAACAATTGCATTACCAACCGTAAGAACATCTTTTTTTTCTGAGTGCATTTAAAAACCTCATATCATGACTGATTATTATATTGATGGGTCATAAGAAATAAAAATAAAAGAACAGCAATTTAAAAACTGTTGTTACNAATATGCAAATAGANNCCTATTTAGTATATTCATATGAATTCTTATTCATATTTGTGAATTACTACTATCAACTTAANTTAAATGCATTACTTATATATAACTAGGTAAGTTAAAGTGGTTAACCTCAATAAATATAAAATCANCAAGAAAAGATNTTTNAATCAAGTATTGATATCTTTCCTTGCTNTATTTTTAACGTTTTTAACGGCTTGTACTAGTACTAATGTTGATTTAGTNAAACAGAAAAATGAAGTTTTAGNAAAANANTCTTCCAATNTGNAAGTNAATGAATCAAGGACTAATAAAACCTCCAAAGANAAAGTCTTAGAAATCAAGNCTGAAGNTAAAATTATTACAACAAANNATAAGAAGGATGTAGCTATAGATTCTAGCAAAGAAAAAATCTTCAAGNAAAAAACTGATTCTAATATCAAACTTAAATCTAAAAGAAATATATCTTCAAAAAAACAAAAANTTGNAATTAAAATCGATCCAAANAAATTGATCGGAATGACAACTGATAAAATTTCCTATTTAATGGGACACCCAAATCTTCGGCGTGTAGAAACTCCGGCAGAAGTCTGGCAATACAGTTCAAAGGACTGTGTNTTTGANGTTGTTTTTTATGAAAAGGAAGATAATAAAAATATTTTGCTAACAGAATATTTTGAAGCTCGAGACCGCTCAGCAAATTATTTTAATGCCTCTGAATGTCTTGAAGACATAATTAAAAAATTCAATGAAACCTCTGGATAGTATTTAAAGACAGCGTTTCGTATTTAAGTAACAAATTCAGCTAAAAGTTATATGCTTTTAGTTTTATTTTTATAGTAGCACAGATCTTGAACTGTGCATTTAGAGCAATTAGGGGTTCGAGCTTTACATATATAACGACCATGAAGAATTAACCAATGATGCGCATTTTTCAAATATTCCTTAGGAACGCGCCGCATAAGT
>PAWF01000012.1 GCA_002714015.1 Gammaproteobacteria bacterium
TTGTATTATCGACTTATATTAAAATATGGAAAAAATATTGTTTTTTTTATCCTCCATAAATTATAGGGTCAAGAATCCTGTATACACATTATTATATGCATTTTATGCATTAATTATTTATGTCTGTATGTTTGTAAATGTTAACGCTCAAGAAATTAAGATACTTGATTTAAGTAATGAAGACAGACAGAAACTACAGCTTGTTGAAAATTATTTAAACAGCATTTCAACCCTGAAAGCTAGGTTTTTTCAAATATCACCTGAAGGTGTGAATACAGAGGGTACTTTTTATCTCCGGCGTCCTGGTAAAATTCGCGTAGAGTATGATCCACCTTCACCATTTCTTATAGTAGGTGATGGGTTTTTACTTCATTATCATGATAAAGAACTTGGACAAATAAATGATTGGCCTATTTTTGATACTCCTCTAGGAGCACTAAGCGACGACTCTATACGACTAAATGAGGAGCTTGTAGTTACAAGTTTTAAGAGTGAACATGGAAGTATTAAATTACGCCTAATACAACGTAGTGATCCTGCCCTTGGAGGCATTACTCTTTTCTTTTCAGATTCCCCGATAGTTTTAAAACAGTGGGCAATAGATGATGCACAAGGAATGTTGACAAGAATAATTTTGTTTGAAATTGAAAAAAACCTAAAACTAGATCCAAGGCTATTTATTTTTGATGACCCAAGAAAGCAAACTAACATTCGTTAAAGATTACCTATACTTTCAATAAATTATTTATTCAAATATTTATGATTTTTTTTATGAAATCTATAATTACTGTTACTTATATTTTTTAAATTTATTATAATTATAATCCAGTCAGTCTATGGATAATTTATGACGATAAAAAATAAATATAAGCCAATTATAGGTCTTCCAACCTGTATAAAAAATATTGACGACCAACGTTTTCATGTTGTCGGTGAAAAATATTTAATAAGTATTATTAAGGCTATGGGTGGTATTCCTATAATTTTTCCATCTATAGCAAACTTAACTGACCAGCAAAGGATACTTAATTCTATAGATGGCATACTTTTCACAGGTAGCCTAAGTAATGTTCACCCCGCTAACTATAATAAAACTCTAGATTCTAAATCTTTACTTACTGATCCAGATAGAGATTCTACAACATTACCATTAATTCGTTCTGCTATTTCTTGTGGAAAACCAATTCTTTGTATTTGCAGGGGAATGCAGGAGCTAAATGTAGCTTTTGGTGGGACCCTTTTCCAGTATTTACCAAATATACCTGGACGAATGGATCATGATGTTGATAGGTCTCTTCCTGTTTCTATTCAATATACTGCGCGTCACTCAATTTCTCTAAAGCCAGACAGTTTACTGTCCAGTCTTTACAAACAAAAAGGTGAGCCTATGGTAAATTCACTTCATAGCCAAGGTGTTGATAAATTAGGTGATGGATTAATAACTGAGGCTATTGCCTCAGATGGGCAAATCGAGGCTATAAAGTATAAAAATAGTGAAAGATTTGCACTTGGAGTTCAATGGCACCCCGAATGGCAAGTTAGAAATAATCCTTTTTACTTATCTATATTCCATAGTTTTTTGAACAGCATTCAACCGTGAGTGTATCGGTTAAAAATGTATTTAACATATAAAGTTTTATTTAGATATTATAGTATGAAAGGTTATTATGCGAGTTGCCTCTTGGAATATAAATTCTGTTAGAATACGTATTGATTCAGTTAAAAGATTTGTTGATATATATAATCCTGATATCCTCTGTTTACAGGAAATTAAGGTGGAGGATAATTTATATCCCCAGTCAGCTTTTGGTGAAATGGGTTTTAAATACCATCAAATATTTGGACAAAAGAGCTATCACGGTGTTTCAATTCATTCTAAGTTTCCAATAGTTTCTGCTGAAAAGAAATATTGGTGTAATAAAACAGATAGCCGCCATCTGAAAGTTAGTTTAGATAATAGTGTTGATATACATAATTTTTATGTGCCTGCAGGCGGAGATAAGCCTGATCCTCAAGAGAATGAAAAGTTCGCCTATAAACTAGATTTCCTTAGGCGCATGGAAGATTGGTCTAAAAAAATTAATAAATCAAAAGCTTCTATACTTTTAGGGGATCTTAACGTTGCGCCATTAGAAACGGATGTTTGGTCACATAAGCAACTAATTAAGATAGTTTCACATACNCCTCTTGAGGTTTCTCTGTTAAATAAAATCAGAGATGTTGTATGGATAGATGCTATTCGTGAGATCATTCCAAATGATCAAAAATTGTANTCTTGGTGGAGCTATAGGTCACCAAATTGGGAAAAAGCAAATAAAGGAAGACGGCTGGATCATTTGTGGATCACTCCACCTCTAAGAAAAACTCTTGTAAATGCTTTTGTTGCTAAATCTGTTCGNGGNTGGACAAAACCATCTGACCATGCACCTATAGTTGCTGATTTTGACTGGACTCCCTCTGTGTAGCCAGTTCTTGTAATTTTCTGTTAGTTTTTTCTAATCTAAAAGCTAGCTCTCTCATAACTTCAATCGCCATTTGAGGAAATTGCGTTATTAATTGTAAAAAAATGTCCTTTGAAATTTTGAGAGTTAAAAGTTCTGTCTTAGCCCTGACTGTAGCTGTTCTGGGCACATCACAGAGAATGGCTATTTCACCAACCCAGTCGTTTTTTTTTACACTTGCTATTTCNATTTCATTTCCCCGTTCAGTNCTTATTAAAACTGATGCCTCTCCCTCTATAAGAATGTATGCTGAATCACCNAAACTTCCCTNTAGAAAAAGATCTTCACCTTTCATAAAACTTAGTCTCTCACTTGTAAAAGCAATTAGTTTGAGTTTCTGAGATTCAATATTTCGGAATAACGGTACATTCCTTAGNAAATCTACATCTTGTTGAAGGTCCATTTNTAACTCCAAAAGCATTAGGAGAATTTTAATCTTGCTCTATAAGTTCATTANATATANTACCATTTCTTTTTAATTCTTCATATGTTCCTTGTTCTACAATAGCTCCATTTTTCATTACTATAACCACATCAAAATATTTTGCTAAATCTGCTCGATGTANGGACCAAATCACTCCGGNTTTAGAAGAATTATTTAAAACATTTTTCATAATTCTTTTTTGNGACATGCCNTCTAATGCAGCAGTAGCCTCAGAAATNATAAATACATCAGGTTNCTTAATAGCAGCACGAGCTATTGCAAGCTTNTGGCGTTGCGAGCCTGAGAGTCGTGCCCCCCCAATGCCTGTGTGATGTTNNAACCCAACTTCTAAAATCGTGGACCATAATCCACAATCATTAACCACTTCTCTAATTAGTTTACCAATCTTTTCTTTTGCTTGAGCCCGACCATATACAACTTTTCCAAAAAGTATATTATCCTCAACAGAAGCAGACGGATTATATTTTGTTTTATCAAAAATATCGATGCGCCGTTCTAAGTCAGCTGGCATATCTTGGTGCAAGAGGTTTCTTGCGTTTAGAATTTTTTCTTCTAGCCCAGCATCAATTAAATTTAGCCTGTGTCTCGCTGTTATTAGCTTCAAAGGCAGAGATAGTAATAAGCGCTTATCTATCTCATTTAGATTATCTAGTTTTGCCTTATTTGCCCTATTCATTAGGCTTTGGTATTGGGGTAGGCTATCTGCAGAAATAAAACTGAACTGTTGAAATAGCTCATGATCCGTTGGTAAATCAGAAAATAATTCAAGCATTGTTGCTGCTAATTGATAACCGCATTTTGTCAGATCTGATAACAAATCAGCTTTTTTTAGAGCCTCAAAGATATACTCTTGGTCAATGTAATTATTATTTTCAAAAAACTTATCGTAAGGATTACCNAATATAAGGTTTTCAATAACAGTTGCATTAGAATTATATTTTCGTAAATCAAAGTTCTCAACTAGACCCTGATATTCTTCATCTTTAAGTTTCTTTTCAAGCGCTTCACGTGCCTCTAATATTTTCAACGTTATTACTTTATCACTTTCCGGATTTATAATACCTCGTAACCCATACTCATACACCTCATATGACATATCAGCTAAATCTATTGCTTTTAGTAATAGGTTAATAAATTCAGAGCCATCACTAATTCCTAACCCTTCATAATTCACCCAATNACTATTTANATCTAGGGTTGAGTTACCTGTTCGCNTTGCTTCAACCAGCCACTCTTTTTGNGTATNTANTTTTTCACNAGAATTTATATTTGTTTTTACTGGTTTATGCTTAAGTCCATATAATAAATTATCCTTAAGAGTAGATGAAAAGATATAAGAATTTTGTCCTACAAAACTAATNCGTCGTCCAGTAACTATCTCTGGCATTAGTTGTAAATCATGCTCACCGGTTATTATTTTTCCCTCAGAGGGTCTTATTAATCTTGCTAGCATTAGCAATAGTTCTTCTTTTCCGCTCCCTGCTGTTCCAACTATTGCTACATTTAAATTGAGTGGTATTTTAACTGAAAGACCACTTACAATTAAGACTTCATCATCATCCTTTAAGGTCAAATTAGATAGTGAAATGTCACCTTTTATATTTGGATAAACACCTGGCTCAGACAACTGTTTTTCTTTATCCATTAAGTTACGAGGATCAAACTGATTAACTACTTGCTCATATTTTATTCTCACATCTTCCTTGGTTTGGTAAAAATTTAATAGTTCCATCCAAGGTGGTGCTAGGTCCTTATATGCAGCTAATACTGCTACAAGAGCTCCAAGAGTTAAGTCTCCAATTATTACTAGGTAACCACCAATCGTAAAAAAGAAAAATGGTGTTAATTGTGCTAAAAAAGTATTTAAAAATTTTATGAAAAATTTCTTATTATATATTTTATAACAAATTTCATAAATGATTCCTAATCGCCTAGAAAAATCTGCTAGTTCAAATTGTGCAGTTCCATGTGAATGTATTTCTTGAGCCCCTGNAACAGACTCCCCAATTTGCTCAGATAAACGCCTTATTTCATGAACCCTCTCTTTCGCAAGTAAGTTTACTCGCTGCTGGAGCTTAGGAATTATATAAGCTTGAATTGGATATAGTGCTATTGCTGCTGCACCCATAAGGGGGTCTTGTGAAAAAATATAAAAAATTGCTGTTAACAATAATCCACCTTGTAAGGCTGGTAGAGCAAATGCATTACCAATAAAACCCCCAAAAGGCTCAACCTCAGAGGTAATCATTGGTATTAGCTCTCCAGAAGAGACTTTACGAAAGTGTGGAAGTGGAAACCTTAAAACTCTTGAATAAAGTATAAAACGTAAACGTCTCAACATTCGTTCGCCGAGTCGTCCTGTGTAAAAGTTTATATAAATCCTGAATGAACCATTAATGCAAACTAAAACTAAAAATAAAATACAAAGACTAAATAGAAGTGTTATTTGATCTAAGTCTCCAAATTCAATTCCTATTACGCTAAGAGAACGAGGAAATTCATCACCAATTTTTGCAGGATCATCAGACTCTAAGGCTGTGTTTACAATTAATTTTGGTATATCAAGAGAGATATAATAGAAAGGCATAGATAAGGCAGTAATAAACAAAATAAAGATTTGTTGTGGCTTGGTATGACGAAAGATGAACTTAAAAATACTTTTGTCCATAACAAGTATAAACTCCAAGACCAAAAACATTAATTAAAATGAGAATGGCAAAGCTTTCAAGAAGGGTAAGCAAGCTTTAATTATATTAAATAGGTTTGGTATAAACTTACGATATAATTTATTATAAATATTATTTTCAATAAGCATATTTCCTAGAATAAACAATACATTTTGATTAATAAATTGTATTTATACAATTTATAATGATTTCAAAATTAACCATCTTTTAAAGACTTAATGATGCGTTTAGCTTTTTATGCTCCAATGGAATCACCTGACCATCAATTTCCATCGGTTGACGGTAAGATTGCTCGTAAATTAATAAAAGTTTTACGATTAGGTGGTAATATAGTTTCCATTGCCAGTCATTTTCAAAGCTATAATGATACAGGACAATCAGACCGCCTTGAGTCTATCCGTATAGCTGGAAAATGCCATGCTAATAATATTATTGAAGAAATAAAAAATCTATCTGTGAATAAGGCACCTGAGGTGTGGATTACTTACAAAATTAGTCCTAAGTCACCAGACTGGATAGGACCATTGGTAGCTTCAGCACTCAATATTCCTTATATAATAATCGAAGCCTTATATTCAAATAAATATAGATCCAGCCCTTGGGCGTCTAATCTAAATGCAACTGCACAAGCCATAGCGCAAGCTGATGTCATAGTTTCGTTTACTCAGCAAAATATAGATTCTTTAATATCACTCAAAAGTGGTAAAAGTATTAATTTTCTATTACCCCCTTTTTTAGATTTTTCTAATTATGAAACGTGTATTAAAAATAGAATAGGCACAAGGCGAAGACTTGCNGAGAANTATAGCCTTAGCTTATNAAAGCCATGGCTTGTTGCTATTAGTCCTATGCATCCAGGTCATACATTAGCTTCTTATCGTATCTTGGGAAGATCACTATGGTTAATTGATAAACCCAATTTTCATCTNTTNANNATTGGAGNAGGAAAAGCACTCCCCTTAGTGAAGGAATCACTAGNTCCTCTCGGAAAAGATTTGGTTGCATGGCTTGGAAATCAACAAGAANAAAATATACCAAATCTACTAANTGCATGTGACATTTGCGTATGGCCAGCATACAAAGAAACTTTTTCTATTTCACTNCTAGAGTGTCAAGCCGCAGGCTTACCTGTAATTGCTGGAGGATTTGGTGCTGTGCCCGAAATAATANAGAATGGAGAAACTGGTANGGTNATTTCACCTTGGAATGATATAGAATTTGCTGAGGCTATAGTGAAATTATCTAGAGATGCTTCGTCTAGAAAGAAAATGGGCTTACAGGCACAAAGAATGATTAAAGAAAAATATAGCCTTTCGACAGCGGAAATAATATTAAATCAAGCATTATCTCAAGCAAAAAAAATTTACAAACTTTGAATACTGCATATCCATTGTTCTTAATAAAACCATTAATTACAAAGTAACCTAAGAAAGTTCAAATAAAAAATAAGGTATATATTAATGATAGAATACCGATGGGAAGATTTAAATTATGAGATAAATAACACCATCGATTTAGGTTTGCCTGTGGAGTTCTGGTGGAGAAATGATGGGGCTGTTTCTAAAACTAAAGAGTTAAGTCAACTCAGTTCACTAGCATCAAATGAAGGTGTATCTATAGGAGTTTCGATAATACCTGAAAGAATGTCATCTGATATAATTGGTCACTTTGAAGACCTTAATAATATCTTTATATTACAAAATGGTTTTAAGCACATTAATTATGCACCTTCCTCAGAACAAAAAATTGAGTTAGGTAAGCATCGCCCTATTAAAAATATTACAAGAGAACTAAAGATAGGACATAATAAATTATACTCAGCATTTAATTCTAATTTTCTTCCAATTTTAGTCCCACCATGGAATCGTATTTCAAGTGAATTAGTTTCTTGTTTACCTAGTTTAGGTTTTCATGGGTTAAGTTGCTATAAACCAAGGTCTTCGGCTTTTCCAGTATCAAATATTGTTCAGATAAATACACATATTGATTTAATCGACTGGAGTGGAAACAAGAGGTTTATAGGTACAGGAGCTGCACTTGCCCTCGCATGCCAACACCTCTCAAATAAACGTGAGGGTAGGGTTGATCCTTCTGAGCCTACTGGTCTACTCACTCATCACCTGTTGATGGACTTTCCTTCTTGGGCTTTTGTAGGTGCTTTTGTAAGAAGAACAAAATCAATTAGTGGTGTGAAATGGCAAAGTATACCTGAAGTTTTTAATAAAAAATAAACTCTTCATAAAAGTTTATAGTTTTAAAACCATGCCTTCTCTAGCTACATAAGATCCTGGACGCATTTTCTTTAAATCTTGGGAAATATTATCCATAAATATATCGTCATGGTTTGGGTCATGATGAAAAGCGACATATGTTTTTACATTTGCATCATTGCAAATCCGAACACCTTCCTGCCAAGTAGAATGCCCCCATCCAATATGCTCCAAATACTCTGCATCAGTATAAGTTGCATCGTATATTACAATATCTGAGTTATATATGAATTCCACAAGTTGACTATAAATCTTCATATTTCCATGTTCATGATCAGTAAGATAACAAATGCTTTTACCACGATATTCAATTCTATAACCCACTGCCCGGTCTGGGTGATTTAGCTCAGTGGTTAATATAGATACCCCCTGTTCTAATCTAATAGTATCACCAGGTACAAAATCGGAAAAGTACAACTTTGCTCTAAGGGAACTTTGGTTAACTAGGGTTTCTTGGTTTTCAATAAGCTTAGTCATAATTTTTTGGGTTGTTAATTTTTTACCTAAACTCCCGCCATAAATTCGAATATCAACCTTATTATCTAAAGCAGGCTCAAAAAAGGGCCACCCCCACACATGATCATAATGAAAATGTGTAAAAAATAGATTTAAACTCAAAGGATTGTCTTTTAAAAGTGAATGACCTAATTGACAGATTCCAGTGCCTGCATCAAAAATTAAAGTTTGATTTCCAGCCTTAATTTCTAAGCAAGAAGTGTTACCTCCGTATAGTCTATGGGTCATTCCAGGACAGGGTATACTTCCACGAACACCCCAAAATTTTACATAGAAAGTATCTGTGTTCGTCAAAAATTAACTCCATTATTATATTACCAATAAGATAAAATAACTTATCAATTAGACTTTATCTTGCCTTATTTCCTATGTTCATCAGGTCTAATAATTTTATTTAAATTTAGTTAAGGTTGAAACTTTATGTTACTGACTATTACTCATAAATACTTAGCTAACTTAAAATTTCTACCCTAAAAACATAAAAATCTAATTATTATTTAATTTAATATTTTTTACCTTTCTAAAATTAATTTTTCTTACAAAGAATATTATGGATTTCTGCAAACACATAAAGATTGATCTCATTAAATAGATAGATATGAACAAGTCTTCAAATACCAATAGTAAAATTAGTTTGAATAATCACAATACTCGTACAGTATGGCTTGGTGTTTTTCTTGGTCTTGCTGCTGGAGCTTTAGGAGCTTTTCACCAATTCAAAATTCCTCCTGCTATGCCGTTGATGCTTAAAACCTATGATTATGACCTGACTCTTGCTGGTGGTTTTATGTCTGTGTATGCAGTGGTGGGATTAGCAACATCAGCATTTCTTGGCATTTGGTTAAAAAAATTCGGTATAAGAAACTATTCTCTNACAGCAGGACTNCTACTGATAGTTGGTTCATTAATTACTATCTCTTGGCCCGATAATTCTGCCACAGTTCTAATCTCTAGGGCTNTTGANGGTTTTGGTTTTGCTATTTTAGCCATTATNGGACCAATTATNGCTATTCGNAGTGCAACAATAGNTCAAAGACCTTTGGCTATTGCTATTTTTGCNAGCTGGATTCCTATAGGTCAGCTCACAGCTCTTGGTATAGCACAACCAGCTATAGAGTTAGGTCAGTGGAGGATTATTTGGTGGGTTGGTATTGTCCTAACATTAATTGTTGTAACATGTCTGTGGCTAAAAAATAGGGAAGAAAACAAAAATAAAATACAATTTTCAACTGCTGAAGATGTGCTTAATATATCGATGAGAGCAAGAGTCTCAATGATAATAGCATCAGCAATTTTCACTCTTTGGTCCGCACAATATTTAGCAATGTCAACTTGGTTACCGCATTATTTAGTTACACAACGAGGANTAACACCTACAGATGCTATTGCTCCCTATGCAATTCCAACAGTAATAATTATTATNTTTAATATTGTCGGTGGNATCATCTTACGTCGTGGAGTNCCCGTATTTCCAATACTTGCATTTGTTTTGATAATTCAAGCAGGTTTATGGCTTATCTTCGANTCACTTTCATCAACAGCATCTGGGATAGCCGCTCTAGTAATTTATGGCGCAGCAGCTGGCATAACTCCAACTTGCCTTTTTTCAATGCCCAATACCATTCTTGGACAACATGGAAGNAATGGACCAGCNTTTGGTGTATTAATGACAGGACGTCATNTAGGTGTTCTAGCAGGTCCTATCCTNCTACCCCAATTAATNCTTATAAATGGTAAATGGGAATCNGCAAGTTTATTTTTTTGTATAGTNACNGTTCTTGCAAGCGTCCTAACTTTAGCCCTNGCTGTAATGNTTNTTANGTTAAAANACNAAACTATAGATTAACATATCAGTTTATATCCACCTGAGCTGGTTACTAAAAATTCTNCTTCAGAAGGGTTTAATTCTATTTTTTTTCTTAAACGGTAAATNTGTGTCTCTAACGTATGTGTAGTAACAGAAGAATTNTAACCCCAAACCTCTGTCAGTAATGTTGTTTTAGATACGACTGCACCCTTGGCTCTATACAAAAGTTTAATTATNGCAGTTTCTTTATCAGTTAATTTAATTTCTGTATTGTATTCAGTATCCCTAATTTTTCTAGATCCTGGCAAAAATTCNTAATGATTAATATTAATTATAAGATCTTTCTTTTGCTCATAATGAATAATCAACTGTCTAATATTTANTAATAATTCGTTAAANCTTATTGGTTTATATAAAACTTTANTAGNCCTAGAGCTGNAATCAGATTTTATTTTTAAATTATTATCAACAAGACAAATAATTGGAGCCTTNAANCCAATATNTTTTACTATTTTAGAANAATTATTNTTCTCNATGTTGTATAATTTAGAATCTAATATAAATAGATCAAACTCTATATTTTCAATATATGAAAGCGCTTCGNCANTTGTTTCAGCTTGTGTCGCTGCAAATTCCTTTTCAACTTCTAATTGTTCCACAAGAGATAGTCTGAGGGACTCCTCACCACCAACAATCAGAATTTTCTTTTTAAAANTCATTTNATNANTCTATACGAACACATTTACGAATAAGCAATATACCATTGGTGTTATATCCTCTGCATGCAAGCTAAAGTCCTCAGTATATAAATATTATGAATGCTTCCAGATTATGTATTATCTCATGTCATTCCTTGGTCCAAAAATAGCAGATCCTACTCTAATTTGTGTTGCACCAAGGCTTATAGCCGTTTCAAAATCTCTGCTCATACCCATGCTAAGGTCGTGAAGGCTATTACGTCTGGCTATTTCGTTTAAGAAAGCAAAAAAAGGTGCGGGATCTTCATTAGCAGGGGGAATACACATTAACCCAATAATAGGAATCTTACATTCCCTAATACAAAATTCTACGAATTCATCTGTTTCTGCTGGTAATACTCCAGACTTTTGAGTTTCTTCACCAATGTTTACCTGAACAAAGCATTTTAAACGACGGTTAGATTTTTTGAATTCTTTTGCTAAAACCTCTGCCAGTTTCAATCTGTCTAATGAATGAATTGTATCAAATATTGATACGGCATCACGGACCTTGTTAGTCTGCAATGGTCCTATCAGGTGTAATTTTATATGTGGAAATTTTTTCTGGATATTCGGCCATTTAGATAAGGCTTCTTGTACACGATTTTCGCCAAAATCTTTTTGACCCAACTTTATAATTTCAAGGATTTTATTAGGTTCAATTTTTTTTGATACAGCTATTAGCTTTATCTCATCTAATTCTCTACCTGATAATTTTTTAGCAGCTTGTATAGACTTTTGTACTAAATCTATCGATGGTTTGTTTTTATACAAATGATGTTGCACCTTTTTTGAAGACATGGCAGCCTCTCAGTAGAACACTTAAATAAGGTATTCAAATAATATGACGTTAGCAGAGGTATCAACTCAGCTCAATTCTGCAAATAACAATAAATTACCACCAATTATGTTTTTAACAGATGAGCATAGAGTTCAAGATCCGTTAACAATATGCCGATACCTGCCCCCAGGGACCGGGATTATCCTTAGGGATTACAACTCTCCTAACAGAAAAAATCTAGCAGCTCAGCTATCAAAAATTGCAACTAAATATAAATTAATTCTATTTGTCGGAGATGACATGGAACTCGCTCTCAAAATTGGAGCTAAGGGTGTTCATTATAGAGAAAATACAATTCAGGGGGGGGAGGCAAGAAAAAATACCAATTTAATTATAACCTCGTCAGCACATTCTTTTGCTGCTATTCAAAAGGCTAGTGAAGCTGGTGCAGATGCAGTGATTCTTTCCCCAGTATTTAAAACCAAGTCTAATCTAAATAAAGCACCATTAGGAATTTCACTATTTAGTAAATGGGTAGCAAAGTCACCATTACCCGTCTATCCTCTAGGTGGCATAACTTCACATAATGCTCATTTGCTATTATCTAGCAAAGCAGCTGGTTTAGCTGCAATTGAAGGTGTAGTAGAAGAGTTTTATTCTCCAAGAGAAACTTGAAAATATTTCAAAATATATTGCACTAATTTATCAACACTCTGATCTATTGGCTGGTCACCTGTATCAACAATTAAATCTGGGTTCTCAGGTGCCTCATAAGGAGCCGATATTCCTGTGAAATCGCTTACCTCTCCAGCCCTAGCTCGTTTATATAGTCCTTTAGGGTCCCTCTCCTCACAAACTTCCAGNGATGCCCTAACAAATACTTCGTGAAATGGTCCATTTTTTTGAATACGCTGCATAGCTGCACGAGCTCGGTCTCTATCAGCTCTATACGGAGATATAAAGGCTGTAATAACTACCATACCAGCATCAGCAAATAGAGCTGCAACTTCCCCAACTCTACGTATGTTTTCAGCTCTATCNTCTGGAGAAAAAGAAAGGTTAGANTTTAGACCTGAACGAATATTATCTCCATCNAGAAGATAAACACTGTAACCTTTTTTAAAAAGCAATCTTTCAGCTTCTAACGCTATACTTGACTTCCCTGCCCCNGAAAGACCAGTTAGCCAAATAACACCGCCATANTGACCATTTCGATGNGTACGAGNTGCAATNGGAACTCTATGNCCTACNGCAAAAAGATTTGTACCTTTTTCGGTGATGATATCACGTTGATCTGGGTANCCCTGCATACTAATAATNCCACCTGCAGCGATATCATGGGACTCAATTAAAACAAATCTTCCGGTCTTCTTATTTTGAGAGTATTCATCAAGCACAAGCATTGAACGTGATCTGAAAATCACTTCTGCAATATCATTTCGATTAACCTTTACATGCTCTTTTGTTTGGTTAGCTAAAGATAAGTCGTCAGTATCAATAATTCTCTCTATAGCTTGAACTTCTACTAAAGACTCTAGTGTGCCAATCCTTATTTTATATTCTTGTCCAACTTCAAGCGATTTACGACCTAACCAAAAAATATGCGCGCGAAATACATTGCTCTCTAAGGGTAGGCTAGAAACATGACTCATAACCTCGCCACGCTCGATAAATAATTGTTCGTTTAGAGTAACGCCTACTGAATATCCCGGAGTATACTTTTCTTTTGGCTTAGTTTCGGGCCAATTTACTATATCTTTTATTTTTGCTGTACGATTTGAAGGAGAGAAAATGACCTCATCTCCTACAGTAAGNAAGCCACTCGCAATTCTTCCTGAAATTATTCGTCTAGAGTCAAAGTGATAAATATCTTGAATAGGCATTCTAAGTGGCAAGCTTTCAAGATCCTTCGAAATTTCTAATTTATCAAATGATTCTAAAATAGTAGGTCCTTTATACCAGTTCATTTTATCCGACTTATGNACAATATTATCACCATTTCGGGCTATAATTGGCACAACACTAGTTGCANNTANACCAATACTTTNAAAATATTCTTGAACCTCTTGTTGAACTAAATTATAGCGATTTTCGTCACAAGAGATTAGGTCCATTTTATTTACAGCTATGACAATATTTTTTATTCCTAAAAGATTTAAAAGATATGTGTGTCTACGAGATTGTTCACGTAAACCCTCAACAGCGTCAATTACAAGTAAAGCAACATCACAGCTCGCTGCACCTGATATCATATTCTTGATGAACTCTTCATGTCCTGGTGCATCAACAATTACGTAACTTCGTTTATGCGATTTAAACCAAATATGCGCAGCATCTATTGTTATAGCTTGATCCCGCTCGGCTTGAAAAGCATCCATTACAAAGGCAAATTCAAAAGGCATTCCTCTGCGTTCTGACATTGACTTTACGGCTTCAAGTTTTCCATCGGGTAAAGAATCTGTATCATGCAAAAGCCTGCCAACCACTGTACTTTTTCCATGATCAACATGACCTACAATAGCTACTTGAACTTGGTCTAATTGTTTTTCAATTGTATTTAGTTTATTACTATTACTCATTAACTATGGGTCCTTACATATAGCCGTCAGCTCGAAGCCTTTCAAAGGCATCTTCTGATTCATGGTCCATAGCTCGTCCAGATCTTTCTGATGTTCTGGTAGTTTCCAGTTCTTCAATAACCTCTTTAATGTTAATTGCATTGCTATTTATGGGGTGAGTTATATCTGAGTCGCCTAATGATCGATATCGTTTACCTTCGTTTGAAAAATACAAGGATATCATTGGNAGACCTTCACGTTCTGAATAACGCCATATATCTATTTCAGACCANTGTAGCAATGGATGGATTCTAATATGTGTATCCGGAGAAAATTCAGTTTTGTAGTGATCCCAAAATTCTGGTGGTTGATCCCTAAAGTTCCATTCTCCTGATCCTCCTCTAGGGCTAAAATAACGCTCTTTAGCTCTTGTACTTTCCTCGTCTCTGCGGATACCGGCAAACAGGCCGTTGAAGTTATTCTTTTCCAACAACAACTTTAAGCCAGCTGTCTTTCTTGCAGCAGATCGTGCAGCTGGTGGCAAACTTGAATCAATTTCCGATACTGGAGGACACATGCCAGTAATAAGATTTAAATCCCATTCTTTTGCATAGCGATCTCTAAATTCATACATCTCTTTAAATTTTTTTCCAGTATCAACATGACACACCGGAAATGGAACATTACCAAAGAATGCCTTACGACATAACCAAACCATTACGTTGGAGTCTTTTCCTAACGACCACAGTAATGCGAGCCGGTCTATTCGATTAAAAGCTTCACGTATTATATAAATACTCTGACTCTCAAGGGCGTCCAAATGATTGATCATTAATATTTTTACCTTATGAATATGCTAATATTTATATATAACATAAAACATATGTTTATATAAAGTATTTACTAGAATATTTGTTTTTTATAAATTTTCTGGTAAATAATCAAACTCACGCATCTGTTCATGGTGATATTCAACAATTTTCTCTATTTGTTGTTTTGACAGTTTATGACGCCAAGCATTAACTCTTCCTTCTCTAAAGAAGTTTTTCTGAACTGGAGTACGCTCAACAAATCCTTGTTTGTTTTCTTGCGCTCTTAACACCTTAAATGAAGAAAATTTTATTGCTCTTTTTAATCTTTCACGTGGTGGNTCAGCACCCATAAACTTCGCTACTTGAGAAAAAGTTTTTGTAGGATTTGTTTGCATATCCTCATAACGTAATATAAGCAAAGCGGATCCACGTGTATTTGTCCAACTTTTAACATGTGTTGACCAATCGCAGTAAATTTCTGGTACATGAGTATCACTGCCAGGAGATTGGAATCTTTTGTTAGCCATAGCCTCTATAATCTTGTCTATGTTAACTCCTAAGTGATCAGCATAGGAAATAGCAACATCTAAAGGATTTCTTATAATATAGATTGCTGCTACCGTGAGATGTGGGGTAATCATAGGAGCACCTCCATCCTCAACCATGGCATTATGTGTTTTTACCATTACAGTTTCTGGTGAAGTTTGAACAATATTTTTGTGTGCGAGAGGTCTTAATTTAGCGATATCAGTATTAGATAATAGTGAGATGTTATTATTATGTAATGATTGAAACCATTTAGCGTTGCTATCACCATGAGTGAGATCAGACATCCGATTAATATCAAATGGTTGTTTGGCATTGGTAAACAAATTATGAATAAATGCCCTAAGCCANGTATTACCTGATTTGGGATAAGATGCTAACCATAAAATTCCGTTCATATATTACCTNACTATTCACTGTGTATATTCTATNATTNTNTAAAAAATAGCGGGCCTAACATTGAGAATGTTAACTAATCNTTTTTAATTAAANGCTACTNACAAACAGTATAATTTTCTATTTTTNAACTNCTGGTCATAAAATANTCAAAAAAAGGGGCGGCTTTCGCCGCCCCTAATAAACTACTTCATATTCTTAATGTATTAGAATCCGATTGAGGTTCCGATGAGAATAGAAGTCCAGCTGTTATCGTTATTATCTCCAGCTGTTTCATCATCGAACTCACCACTACGGATAGCAGCCTGAACATCGATGCCCGGGCCTAAGACGTAGCTTGCAGCGAGCTCATAAAGATCTAGCTCATCTGTTGTCAAGTTTGTCTGTTCAACCTCTGAGTGTCCCCAGCCTAAACTGATTGTTGTTGCACCCATATTGTAGCTTGCACCAACATGGTGATCGCTACGTTCTCTATCAGTGCCAGTTGTAGTCTGAGTGATTTGGCTAGTTGTAAGAGTATCTGCTGCGATAGTTACACTACCAAAGCTAACAGCAGCACCTAAGTTAACTGACTCAGGGTTATCATTACAAGTCTGGGTTGCTGCTGAAGCATTACAACGCTCCAACACATAAGCTTCATAACCACCACGGAGTGTAACTGATCCACCACCGAAGTCGGCTGTATAGTTAGCACCAACTGCGAGGTTGTTTTGTAGTGCTCCTGCAGTGTCACCGGTGTTTCCACCATATTGCTGGTTTTCAGCATCGTTTGGTGCATATGAAACTGCAAGGTTAACACCGTTAAATGATGGAAGTGCATATACCAACTTTACATTATCTTCGTTACCGATACCATCGTCATTGGTACGGGTGAACAAGTTTCCACCGCCGTTACCGAAGATGAAGAATGGTGAATTAACACCGAAGTTGGAAGCAGCGCCACCACCGAAAGTTACACCGGCTTGTTGACGTGCACTTTCTACTTTACCCATACGGAGTTCACCGAATGCGCCAGAGAAGTAGAACCATGCTTCGTCAAATGCTTCACCTGAACTTACTGCAGCGTCGTTACCACCTTCAAGTTGTGCATTAAAACCTACTGTCAGACCATTGTCTAAAGTAGTTGCACCACTTAAAGACATTTCAACGTCTGATCCTAATGCGTGACTGTTACGCGCATCAGATAGGTTACCGTCATCGTTGTCCTCATTGATCATCGCCATTGCGGACTTCCAGTAACCGTTAATACCAACGGAAATTGGCTCAGCAGCATTTGCAGTAGCAGCACTTCCAACTACGAAGCCAGCTACAGCTATTGCTGTTGTGCCTAGTAATACCTTTTTCATATCTTTCCCTCCTAAGGAGCCCTTATAACATTAGTTAACTATGTCTTTAATTANTATNTTCCACAAAGTGGACTTTTGGCAAAAAGCCTTGTGCACATCCAGTAAAGGCNTTNCCCACAATGGATGAACACATATACAACCTACTANAGCAGCGTAGAGGTTCAAGTTCTTCTAAGCAGATATGCAACAATTTTAGAATATTGTTGCAATATTGCATCATTTTCAGCACTAAACCACTGTCTTTCACCTTCTGTAGGGTTTTGCGAGCTGTATATCCTGTGATATGTCTCATGTATATGAGATAACTGATATGATAACTTTTTCCATGTAACAAATATCAAGATCACCAGAATAAATCTCGGATTTTCATAAAAATGCACTACAGATCAGAAGCTAGAATTCTNTTATTACTGTTACCAATAATACTATTCACTCTAACAANCNTAGGATGTGGNTCATTGGCAACGGAAGAAGANTTTCCTCAAGGGACAGCNAGNGANAGAGCAAATCCTTTGTTCGGTCAAAGTATTTTTGGCGAGGGGGGTTTGCAACTGTTTGGTGAAGATAGTATTTGGAGTAGTAANGATANTGGTGGAGCAGGTATAGGAGTTAACAGCTTCTTGTGGAGAGCGAGCCTCGATGCTATGTCTTTTATGCCACTGTCTTCAGCTGACCCATTCGGTGGCGTAATTATTACAGAATGGTTTGGCCCTCCTGATATAGATGGTGAGCGGTTTAAAATGACTGTTTACATTTTAGGTCGTGCATTGAGAGCTGACGCACTAAAAGTGTCCCTATTCCGTCAGATTAAAAGTAAATCTGGAGATTGGACAGATGCAAAAGTTAATCCTGAGACTATTACAAACCTTGAAAATAGGATACTTGAGCGCGCAAGACAGATAAAAACTGCTACAGTTGAAGATTAACTATTTTTACAGCTACTATCTTTAAATAAATTTCTACTTGGTTATTCTCATATTTATACCAGTAAATAAGAAATCTATGTAACAATGGACGAAAGATACAATCCACAGGCTATTGAAGCTAAGTGGCAAAAAAAATGGTCAGAATCCAAAGCTTTTAGTGCGGGTAAAGAGTCTGATAAGCCGGACTATTACGTACTTGAAATGTTTCCCTACCCATCTGGCAGGATCCATATGGGACATGTACGTAATTACACTATGGGAGATGTAGTAGCACGATATAAAAAAGCACGTGGCTTTAATGTTTTACATCCTATGGGTTGGGATGCATTTGGACTTCCTGCTGAAAATGCTGCCATTGAGCGCGGCGTTCACCCGCGTAAGTGGACTTATGAAAATATAGACACTATGCGTGTACAATTACAGCGTCTCGGTCTAGCAATTGATTGGGATAGAGAAATAGCAACATGCCACCCTGAATATTATTCACAACAGCAACATATTTTTCTCGAGTTTTACAAAAATAACCTTGCTTATAGACGGAAATCTTGGGTGAATTGGGATCCAATTGATAATACCGTCCTTGCTAATGAACAAGTTATAGATGGGCGAGGATGGCGATCAGGGGCCACTGTACAAAAAAAAGAGCTTTCTCAATGGTTCTTGAGAATAACCGACTACTCTGACGACTTGCTTCAAGGTCTAAATCAACTCGAAAGGTGGCCTGAAAAAGTTCGACTCATGCAACAAAATTGGATAGGAAGATCCAAAGGTGCACAAGTATTTTTTCCAATAAGTGATAGGGATGAGAACTTAGAAGTTTTCACTACTCGCCCTGATACATTATTCGGTGCATCATTTTGTGCTCTTTCACCAAATCATCCCTTATCTGCAGAATTGGCGCTAAAAAATCAAGACATAGCCAAATTTATATCTGAATGTAATAGGTTAGGAACTAGTCTTGCTGAGATTGAAAGTGGAGAGAAAAAAGGGATTTTTTCTGGTTTATGGGCTATTCACCCATTCAATTCTGAGATTAAATTGCCAATATACATAGCAAACTTTGTTCTTATGGAGTATGGGACCGGAGCCATTTTTGGATGTCCAGCACATGATCAGCGTGATCTTGATTTTGCAATAAAATATGATCT
>PAWF01000013.1 GCA_002714015.1 Gammaproteobacteria bacterium
ACAGGCTCAGGTTCTGGAACAGGCTCAGGTTCTGGAACAGGCTCAGGTTCTGGAACAGGCTCAGGTTCTGGTACAGGCTCAGGCTCAGATTCTGGCTCCTTAGTGAAAATTTCTTCTGCATCCAACTCTACTATTGCAATATCAGTTACATACGTTGATGAATCAGAATCACTATTAAAAAAATCTGGTAGTCCTAAAATAGCAGCAATAACAATTGCAGCATGTAAAAACCCAGAAAGTATCCATCCTTTTGCTTTCATTAGTCCTAGCTACTTAGCTTTAATTTTTTCAGTCACAAGAGCAACATTTCGAAACCCTGATGCATTGATTGCACCCATAACTTCCATAATACGCCCATAGTCAATTGCTCGATCTCCACGTACATATACCCTTGTGTCGGTTTTGCGCTCGGTTATAGCCATAAGTTTAGGTACTAAATTTTCCAAACCAATTTCAGTCTCTTGAATAAAAACTTTACCCTCAGAATTAATTGAAACAGTTAGAGGCTCAACAGGCTCAGTTATAGAACCTGCATTAGTTTCTGGAAGGTTTACTTCTATACCTGATGTAAGAAGTGGTGCTGTCACCATAAAAATGATTAGAAGCACCAACATAACATCTACAAAAGGCGTAACATTAATTTCACTTATCGGCGCGCGCCTTTGAAGAGATCGACGACTTCGACGTGAACTCGATGTCTGCAACTGAGAACCCATTAGCGCTTACCCTCTTCTAGCTGGCGTGAAATTAAAGCTCTAAATTCAGTACCAAAACTATCTAAACGCCCTGCATAATGATCGAGATCACTTCCTATTTTATTATAAGCCACAACAGCAGGTATAGCTGCCACTAAACCTAATGCAGTCGCAAATAGTGCTTCTGCAATACCAGGTGCTACAACAGCCAAAGATGTATCTTGGCTTGCAGCGATTGATTGAAAGCTATTCATTATACCCCAAACTGTCCCAAAAAGACCTATAAATGGAGCTGTAGAACCTACTGTTGCAAGAAAGCCTAAAAACTTTTGTAATTGACCTATTTCTCGATCCACAGTCACATTCATTGCATGTAAGATTCTTTCCTGTAATCCATCCAAGCGCGAATCAACAACTGAGCCAGTAGAGCTTTCTGAAAAGCGCTTCCATTCCTTCATCGCTGCTATAAATACTTGTGCCATTGGGTGATATGATACGCCTTTGACCTCTTCATATATATCCTCCAAAGAACCTCCCGACCAAAACCTTTGTTCAAAAGTCTCTGCTAGTTTTGAAAGCCTCCTTAACCTAACAATTTTATCAAAAATTATAGCCCACGAACAAAATGAGCAGCCTATTAGAATAAGCATAACAAGTTGAACTATAATGTCTGCTTGAAGGAAGAGTTCCCATGGAGATAAATGAACGGATATTGATTCAGGTATTATCTGCTCTGCGACAACATTTTGCTCCATATTTGGAGTACTCCTTTGTTAGACAATAAACCTAAAACAAGTTACGAAGATTTTCGGGTAGTCTTGATGGTTTTCCATCATTATTAATAAGCACTAGACACATCGATGCTGAAGCTAGACAGCTGCTTTTACGAGAGATTTCTTGGTCAAGTAATAAGCTTGCCCCAAGAACAGCACTTACTCTAGAACGCACTATTAATTCATCATCTAGTCTGGCCGGACTTAAGTAATTTATTGAATAGTTTCTCACAGCAAATAATAAATCATACTTATTTTTAAGTTCAGAATGTGTCAGACCAAGAGACCGCATCATTTCTGTTCTCGCGCGCTCAGTAAACTTAAGATAATTGGCATAATAAACAATACCTGCTGAGTCTGTATCCTCGTAATATACTCTCAAAAAATATTCATGATTAAATAATATGTTTTTTTCCTGAATATGATTTTGATTCTCTAAATTAGTATTCAAAAGTTTAGGCTTAGCATTTCTCATATCAAAAATATCAGTTTTACTCATCCCTTTTGACCTTTTCAATTAAATCAAGCTGTCCTGTTTCTTTAGGAACCTTAATTTGAAGATGTTCAAAAGCATGAATAGTCAAAACTCTTCCTCTAGGTGTTCTCTGCAAAAAACCTTGCTGAATGAGATAGGGTTCAATTATTTCTTCAATAGAATCTCGTTCTTCCGATAAAGCCGCAGCTAAAGTTTCAACTCCAACTGGGCCTCCGGAATAATTTAAAGCAATACAATTTAGATAACGCCTATCCATTTGATCCAAGCCACAGTCATCAACATCCAGCTTTGAAAGTGCATCATCAGCAATAGAAGAATTTATCTCAGTGTTACCTGCGACACTTGCAAAATCCCTAACTCGTCTCAGTAACCTACCTGCAACCCTTGGAGTACCTCTGGATCTACGCGCAATTTCCTTCGCACCTGAAATATCAACTGGTACACCTAGTAAAGTAGCATTACGAAGAATTATCGTTTCTAATTCCTGGGCTTTATAATAATTTAACCGCAGAGGGATACCAAAACGCTCGCGCAACGGAGTAGTTATTAATCCAGAGCGAGTAGTTGCCCCTATCAAAGTAAATGGCGGAAGCTCAATCCTTACTGAACGAGCCGCTGGACCCTCTCCAATAATAAGGTCTAACTCTCGATCCTCCATAGCTGGATAAAGAATTTCCTCCACAGCTGGATTAAGTCTATGAATCTCGTCAATAAATAGGACCTCACCCTCACTTAGGTTAGTAAGGATTGCAGCAAGGTCTCCTGCTCTTGCAATGACAGGACCTGAAGTGGCTCTAAATCCATTACCTAATTCACGTGATACAATTTGTGCTAAAGTAGTTTTACCTAATCCTGGTGGTCCGTAAAACAACGTGTGGTCTAGAGGCTCATTGCGGCCTAATGCTGCTTTAATAAATACTTCAAGATTATTACAAAGCTCATACTGACCTATAAAATCTTTTAAAGACTTCGGTCTTAATGCCACTTCAGTATTATCATCTCCGCGAGCATTTGGATTGACTTCCCTACTCTCATAATCACTCATTTTGAGAGCTCCTTTAAACTCATACGAATTAGAGTTTTAATTTCTAAATCTTCACCTAAATTAATAGCAAGCCCTGAAACAACGGCAAAAGACTCACTCGGTGAATAACCTAGGTTTGTAAGTGCGGATACTGCATCTCTTATTTGAACATCCCTTTTAGAACTATCTTGGTCTTTCGAATTAGGTAAATCACTATTATAATTTTTTGACCTAGAGGTTATTAACACCTTATCCTTTAACTCAGAAATAATTCTCTCAGCAAGCTTAGGACCTACACCTGGTGCTGCAGTCAAAGCATTACGATCATTAGCGGCTATAGCACTTACTAACCTATCAGGAGGCAAGGCAGAGAGAATACCAAGTGCAACCCTAGCACCAACATTCTTAACTGTTTGTAGTAACCTAAACCAATCACGATCTTCTGTGGACAAAAAACCATAGAGAAGAAAAGCGTCTTCTCTTACAACTGTCTCAATCAATACAGTTGTTATGGCTCCAACAGCTGGCATATTGGTAATTGTTTTTGCGCCACAATTCACCAAATAACCAACACCCTTTACATCTATTACAACACAGTTTTCCTCTTTTGAGTCAACTAGACCAGTAAGTTTGGCTAACATTACAACTTATCTCCTGAAGAGTAATTTTTTTGATGCCATTTATGGCTAGTAACTGAAAAATGTGCATGACAGATTGCTATTGCTAAGGCATCTGTTGCATCACTATTTTCAGGATCACATCCTGGGAGAATGTTTTTCACCATCAACTCCATTTGTTCCTTGGAAGCATGCCCAGCTCCAACAACGGATTTCTTGACTTTATTAGCAGAGTATTCTGCTACTGAAATACCAAATAAAGCCGGAACTACTAATGCTATACCGCGTGCAAGTCCAAGCTTTAAAGTGGAGCTAGGATTCTTGTTCACAAAGGTCTCCTCAACAGCTGCTTCATCTGGCGCATAAGACTCAATAACTTTTGTCAGTCCTTCGTGAATTTGCTGCAGGCGCTTAGAAACTTGCAGTGTTGCAGTGGAAGAAATTGATCCGCTATTAATATGTCGAAGTCGATTTCCATTGACTTCTATCAAGCCCCAACCTGTTGATCTCAGTCCAGGGTCTAAACCTATTAAGCGACGTGTTTCCTTCAAAATACTATTCCTAGGAAATTCAACTCGAAAGCCTTAGCATCAACTCATCTGTAACTTCAAAATTTGCTGATACTTGCTGAACATCATCACAATCATCTAGGGCTTCTAAAAGCTTGAATAAAGTCTCTGCGGCATCCCCATCAATAGGAATTGTATTTTGAGCTCGCCAGGTGAGTTCAGCATTTTCAGGTTTTCCAAAAGATTCTTCGAGACCTTCGCTAACAACTGAAAAATCATCTGGTTCACAAATAACCTCATAGCTATCGGCATCAACGTCACAGTCTGATGCCCCTGAAAGTAATGCTATATCAAAAATTTGTTCCTCTGTAGCAATATCAGATGAATAACGGATTGCTCCAATACGCTTAAACATAAAGGAAACACAGCCACTCTCACCCAAATTGCCAGAATGTTTATTAAAAATTGAGCGTATTTCTGCAGCAGTTCTATTTCTATTATCAGTTACTGCATCGACTAAGACTGCTACTCCGCTTGGTCCATATCCTTCATATCTAATTTCTTCNANGACTAAATTATCTTCNCCGCCAGCAACTTTTTTTATTGCCCGCTCTATATTNTCTTTTGGTACGCTTTGGGCTCGCGCAGCCGCAACAGCAGACCTCAAACGTGCATTATGTTCTGGGTCAGGCATTCCCTGTCGAGCGGCAACAATAACCTCCCTCACCAATTTAGCAAAAAGTTTAGCTCGTTTAGCATCTTGAGCTCCTTTACGATGCTGAATATTAGCCCACTTTGAGTGTCCAGCCATACCTATTCTACCTATTGTACACTTTATTTAGGGTCANAAGCTATCTAGATTACCAAATCNTGTATATTCATTANGTTTTATACGAACAAAATTATACTAACAAGATCGATATTGGCTTATTATGGCAATATTACGGCAATAAATTGCCGATTGACCATAAAATATTATTCTTAAAATACAATCATACGAGCTTCGAATCGAAGTCTCGTGTAGTCTGCAAACCACCGACCATCTTTACAAAGACTTTTTCCAGCAAGATATGTTGCCCTATTTATTACAGCCTCACGACTTTTTAATTCGGTGCTTGCAAGAAATTGATCAGCAAACATCTTATACCAATCTGAAGCTCCATTAGCACAATCATCTAGGGGTGTAGGACGAGAAAAAAGCTGAATAAAATCAACTCTAAACCCTCCCTTTTCGAGTAACTTCGTATATTCATCAACATTTGGGAAATACCAAGGAAAATCAATTTCATCCCTTGAGATTCCTATTTCGGCAAGTGCTTGAAACAAGCTTTTTATTAGAGTATCTACATTCCCTGCTCCACCCATCTCACCAACGAATCTACCACCAGGCTTTAAAGCATTAGCTATCCTATTAATAACTAGATCTGGTTGCTTCATCCAATGCAATGCTGCATTAGAAAATATTGCGTCATATTCAACATCAGTCTGGAATTCAGCTGCCGATAGGCACATAAACTTAATATAAGGATATCGCTCTCTTGCAAGTTGTATCATAGCAGGGTCATTATCTAGCCCCTCAACTAAAGCACCTTTTTTTCTAATCTCGTTAGTCATCAACCCAGTGCCACAACCTAAGTCAATAATTCTCTCCCCAGCCTCCGGAGAGAGCCTATCTATAAGTTCAAAAGCCATATTCTGGATATAAGAAAAGGATTTATCATATAACTGGGCATTCCATTGATTAAGCTCAGACATATTTATTAAAACCTTTTCAACATATAAAATAAGGAACTTAATTTATTTTAACTAAATTTAGGCAATGCTTGGGTCAAGTCCCCACCTATCCTAATAGGCCAAATACCAATTGCTAAACCCGTTAAGTCATCCGTTTCTACAAATGCACCACACACCGTAGCTTCCTCAGATACGGGCTTTAACCTACCAGTTGGAACCTTACTGACAAATCTCTTTATAGCTAAATCTGGATCCATTCCTATAACTGAATTATAAGGACCACACATTCCAACATCTGTCATATAAGCAGTGCCCTCTGGAAGGATTAGATGATCCGCAGTTGGAACATGTGTATGTGTGCCTAAAACCATGGAAACACGACCGTCAGCAACACGTGCCAGAGCTTGCTTTTCACTCGTCGCTTCACCATGAATATCCAGAACAATAGCAGAAAGGGCGGTAGAACTTGATTTTTTTAAACCTAGTTGATGACCATAAATCATAGATTCAAGGGTCGCAAAAGGATCATCAAGCGCATCCATAAATAGCCTACACATAAGTTGTATTACTAATATTTTTCGACCATCAACAAGCTGGTAAACNTTACTTCCTCGACCNGGNGTNCCTTTTGGATAATTTGCNGGTCGNATCAATCGGTCATCACTTTCAATATATCTAAATGTCTCGCGTTGATCCCAAGCATGGTTGCCTANCGTAANCACATCTGCACCTTGNTGATAAAAAGATTGACAAATGTCACCAGTAATTCCATAGCCACCAGCAGCATTTTCGCCATTAACTATAACGAAATCAGGTGATAAAAGCTCCCTGAGGTTGGGCAAATGCTCTGCTATAGCATCACGACCAGAGCGACCAACGACGTCTCCTAGAAATAAAACTTTCATTAAAGATNTTGCTCGCCAATANAGGTAATNGGCATTGCACCCCGTTCTGTTACTACCCAATCTAGTNGGGCATCCATTAAGTTATGAGGAACATGATCCACCTGCTGCTCCATAAACGCCATACCTACTGCCAATAAATTTTGAGATTTAGAACGAAGACTATTAAGTGTTTGGTCATAATACCCCCCCCCATAACCAAGTCTATAACCTTCTGAATCAAATGCTAGCAAAGGGACTAAAAGGATATTAGGCATAACCTCCTCAGACTCAGNCCCAGGTTCGGGNATACTATAAGGATTANTTNTAAGTTTTACCCCAGGACGCCACAATCTAAAAATTAATGGATTAGACCTCCGTTGAATAACAGGCAAGCAACACTTTATTCCAATTCTNGATAGCCTACTCATAAGAGGCATAACATCGAACTCTTCTCTTACAGGAAAATAACCTGATACAATAGTACCAGGCGATATTTTTATCGCTGCTAGAAAATGTTCCGCCCCACGAACTGACGCAGCTGGACCAGCCTTTCTTAAAGCATGACTTCGACGTACCAGTGCATACTCTCGCAAACCTTCCTTGTTCNCCGGAATAGTTGCGGTATTCGACAATACAAAACTCCTTACCTAGACATTTTTTAGTAGACGGTGCCGCTTAGTCCGTCACGATAAACTTCCCTCTAGGCCTAAAAGGCAGGTGGGCGCCATATAGCAAGACCAGAGTCTTACCAGGGACAGCTCCCTCGAGGTAATGATTTATGGCCCTAGGAAACTAAATTGCATCGTAACCAGCAGCGACCGTCTTAATAATAAACCTAGTTCTTCTGAAGCGAGTCTGCAATACGTTCAATTTTTTCAGCAAGAGTATTTAGCGCCAATGCATATGAGTCTTCCGTCTCCTCCAGTGCTTGATTTCTTGCCTTTGAAGCTATCTCTTTTGCTTCTTGTTGAAGTTTTTCTACTTCGTCGTATGCTTCTGAAAGCTCGTCAGCAACTAAAAGCCCTGTCATAACTAAAAGACGACCTTCACTCACTGCTCCAACTTGTTCAGATAAACCTGAGGCACGCTTGTCAAGGTAAGCGCCAAGACGAGAAACATGATCCTCCTGCCCGTCGTCGCATGCAACAGGATAATCTCTTCCGTTCACATTTACTGATACTTGGCCCATTACTTACCTCCTACTATCTTCTGCAAACTTCCAATTGCTAAATCAATCCGTCCTGCTACAGCCTCATTCACAACCTCCATCGCTGCTGTTTTTTCCTGAGTTTGTCTTAAAACTACATGCAATTTGTCATTAGCAGAACGAACATTATCCAAGTCTGCACGAAGAGAATCGCGTTCTTCTTCGGCAATCTCTAATTTCNTTGAAAGGCTAGTAACTTTNGCTGCCATGCTATTATCACTATCAGTGAGTAAAACTTCTAGTTTATCAACAGCNATTCGTAAGCGGTTATTGGCATCCTCGAACTTCTCCATTCATANGTTTTTTCAACCTCTTAAGNGAATTTTANAGATANAAGCTTATAATAAGAGAATATGTCTTACCCAAACAAGACGTCAACTACCACTTTACAATATTAACTAAGCTGCAGAACCAGTTGACGTCAAAAGATCAGATCGGCATGGTGTTTATTTATTCTATAGATTCATTATAAAAATATTAACGAGAGAAGACCAGCTGCCTCATGGTAAAACAAAAAACCACTGAATTATCTAGCCACCAAGATATGGCTAATGCTATTCGTGCGCTAAGTATGGATGCAGTACAACAAGCTAATTCAGGACATCCTGGAATGCCCCTTGGTATGGCTGATGTTGCTACAGTACTGTTTTCCAAATTTTTAAAATTTGATCCTACCGAACCAAGTTGGCCTGATAGAGATCGATTCGTCCTTTCTGCTGGACACGGTTCAATGCTGCTTTACAGCTTGCTATATCTTTCGGGTTATTCGGGCATTGATATTGATCAAATCAAAAACTTTAGGAAATTGGGGAGCCGAACAGCAGGACACCCTGAATATGGTGCTTCCCCGGGCATAGAGGTTACTACTGGACCACTTGGGCAAGGTTTGGCAACAGCAGTTGGTATGGCACTGGCTGAGAGAAACATGGCTGCCCGTTTTAGTGAAGACGTTATAGATCATTACACCTATGTTATCGCAGGAGATGGGTGTCTAATGGAAGGTGTTTCTCAAGAGGCAATATCCCTCGCTGGTCATCTTAAATTAGGCAAGTTAATCGTACTTTATGATAGTAATAATATCTCAATTGATGGACCACTATCACTAAGTTATTCAGATGATCCATCCCAACGCTTTAAAGCNTCGGGATGGCATATAATTAAATTAGATGGTCACAACCCAANTTCTATTCANAATGGAATTAATGAGGCTAAAAACTCTCAATTACCCTCTTTGATCATATGTCAAACAACTATTGGCTTCGGAGCCCCAACAAAAGCAGGCAGTGCTTCTTCACACGGTTCNCCTTTAGGNGAAGAGGAAATNTCAGGNNCACGAAAAACTNTAGAATGGCCTCACAAACCTTTTATTATTCCNAATGATATCNTAGAAAATTGGCGNAAAGCCTGNGCACGTGGCACCCAAACTCGTATTGAATGGCAGAATAAGGTTACAAAATTACCTTCTGAAATGATATCCNAGTTTACTCGTTTAACAGCTGGTGAACTTCCAAATANCTGGGANAAAGAGATAAATTTATTCAAAAACCAGTTGATAAAACTTAAGCCCGACTGGGCAACAAGGGTTGCAAGCCAAAAAACATTAGAGAAATTACTNCCAGTATTACCTGAGTTAACNGGAGGTTCAGCAGACTTAACCGGTTCAAATGGTACAAAGATTNACTCTCAGGAAATAATTTCTGCTGGCAATTATGGAGGGCGCTATATTCATTATGGAGTTAGAGAGCACGCCATGGCTGCAATAATGAATGGNCTATCTTTACATGGAGGAATTATTCCNTATGGAGGNACATTTCTTGTATTTTCAGACTATTGCAGACCAGCCATTAGACTTTCTGCTTTAATGAGCCAAAAAGTTATTTATGTAATGACGCATGACTCAATCGGTCTTGGAGAAGATGGACCAACACATCAACCAGTCGAACATTTAGCATCATTGAGAGCAATACCTAACGTAAATATTATGCGTCCAGCCGACGCAATAGAAACAGCAGAATGCTGGCAGTTGGCAATTGATGGTTTTCAAGGACCAAGCATCTTAGCATTGACCCGACAAGGGCTACCATTATTAAGAGAATCGCATACTGATGAAAACTTATGTAAAAAAGGNGCATACGAGCTTAGGGCAGCAAAAGGAGGAAGTGCTAANGCAGTGATATTTGCAACCGGATCAGAAGTTTCACTGGCAATAGAAGCAAGGGATTTACTTCAATCTGATAATATTCCTACCCGCGTGGTATCAGTACCGAGCTGGGAACTGTTTAATCAACAAAACGAGAGTTATAAACAAACTATACTAGGAGATGAAGAGGCAAGAGTTGCTGTGGAAGCAGCAAATAGTATGGGTTGGGAATCATTTATTGGTTTAAGTGGCATCATGATAGGTATGGATAGCTTTGGAGCTTCTGCACCTGCTAAAGANCTTTATAACCATTTTGGGATAACTACCGAGAAAGTTGTTTCAGCTATAAGGAAGCAACTTAATAATTAGAAAATAACGATATGCTAATAATCTTACGGAGAGTAATACTATGACTTTACGAATTGCAATAAACGGCTTTGGTCGTATTGGCCGAAACGTTCTACGTGCAATCTATGAAAGTAAGAGATCAGATATTAAAGTAGTGGCTATAAATGATCTTGGACCTGTAGAATCAAATGCTCATTTGTTAAGATATGATTCAGTCCATGGACCATTTCCAGGGACTATCACTGTATCTGACTCAAGTATTGATTTGGGGAATGGCTCAATAGCTGTTCTTAATGAAAGANATCCATCAAAACTGCCTTGGGNTGANCTCCAAGTAGACGTAGCTCTAGAGTGCACAGGTCTATTTACCTCAAGAGATGCTGCGGGCCAACATATCTCNGCTGGTGCCAAAAAGGTTTTAATATCAGCACCNAGTAATGATGCNGATTTTACTGTGGTTTATGGAGTAAACCATGATCAAATCTCTCCAGATCATAAGATAATCTCCAATGCAAGTTGTACAACTAATTGTCTTGCCCCAGTTGTTGACGTTCTAAACAAATCTATTGGTATTGAGCGTGCTTTTATGACAACAGTGCATGCTTATACACTTGATCAGAATATTTTAGACTCGCTACATTCAGACTTACGCCGTGCAAGGAGTGCTGGTAGCTCAATGATACCTACTTCAACAGGAGCAGCAAAAGCGGTAGGGATAGTATTACCCGAACTTAAAGGCAAAATTGATGGTACGGCGATAAGAGTCCCGACAGCTAATGTATCAATGGTAGATCTAAANTTTGTTTCATCAAAACAAACTAATATAGAGGAAATTAATNNAGCGATTTCCAAAGCATCNGAAACACATCTCAAAAATGTCCTTGGTTATAATGAAGAACCCCTCGTCTCAGTAGACTTTAATCATAACCCATGCAGTTCTAGTTTTGATGCNACACAAACTAATGTAGTTGATAAAACTCTTTGCAGAGTGCTGACATGGTATGACAATGAATGGGGGTTTTCTAATAGAATGGGAGATGTTGCAGCTTTGTTGGGCGCCCTATAAGTAAAACCTATCAACATAAAAATGTGAACTAAAAGATGGTTGCATTCCGAAAACTTAATGAGATTGAAGTTAAAGATAAAAAAATACTTCTTCGTGTAGATCTTAATGTNCCAATACATGAGGGNATTATAAGCGACTCACATAGAATTGAGAAAATAATNCCAACTGTAAATAATATTTTAGAACGTGGGGGTTACCCAATACTGATTTCTCATTTTGGCAGACCTAAAGGAAAATTTAACTCTGCAATGTCCCTTGCGCCAATAGCTGCAACGATTTCCGCATCGATGGAAAAGCCAGTTCATTTTGTAAAAGACTGTATAGGACCAAATGCTGAGACTAAGATAAAAGGTATGAATTTAGGAGAGATAGCACTCCTTGAAAACTTGCGATTTCATCCAGGTGAAGAACAAAATGATAGTGAGTTTGCTAGTTCATTAGCTCGCTTGGGAGATGTCTATGTTAATGATGCATTTTCTACTTCACATCGAGCACATGCCTCAACGTTTGGCTTAGCTCACTTAATTCCATCTGCCGCAGGGCTACAAATGGAAGCTGAATTGAAAGCCTTAGAGGCAGCACTCGAAAAACCAAAGCATCCTTTAGTTGCAGTTGTAGGAGGATCTAAAGTATCAACTAAATTTGGAGTATTAAGTCACCTGATGAAAAAAGTTGATACAATAATCATTGGAGGTGGAATGGCGAATACATTTCTATTTGCTAATGGTATTGAAGTTGGATTATCCCTTTGTGAAAAAAACTTAGCTNAGCCAGCAAAAANAATCTTATCAGAATCTATTAAAAATAATTGCGAGATCATATTGCCAATTGATGGTGTTGTAGCGCACGAATTTAGGGCTGGTGCCTCAAACTATGTATCTAATTTAGAATCTCTAGCAGATGAGGCNATGATCTTGGACTTGGGACCAAAGAGTTTAGAAATAATTAAAAATAAATTTTCAGAAGCTGCAACCATTCTTTGGAATGGACCACTAGGAGCATTTGAAATAAAGCCTTTTAATAACTGCACTAATAGCGCAGCACTTTTTGCAGCCAAACTTACGAGAAATAATAAGTTAATATCAATAGCGGGTGGTGGAGACACCGTAGCTGCTTTGCGTCAATCAGGTGCATATGATGATTTTANTTATGTATCAACAGCTGGNGGTGCCTTTTTAGAATGGATGGAAGGAAAGTCACTACCCGGTGTAGCGGCTTTACAAAACAATCTCCACTAGAATACAGCCAACAATCGTTGTGTATCAGCGACAAGATGTTTTAGCGATTAGAGCAGTCGTTTGGCCAAACAAAAGTAATCCAATTATAAGAACAGGTCCTAACATTGCTCAAAACTTAGGCTTAGAATATGTACGAGCTATGGTTCGTGATGGAGATGTAAATTTAAAGCCTCCAAAAGATTCATGCATCGATTGTGGANTCGATGGAGCTTTATGTTGGGAAGCCATCCAAATGGGTTTTCGCTACGTAGTTTTTTCAGGGAGAATTAAATTACGGAATCAACTTCTTAGTATTGCAAAGAAGAAAAATGTAAAAATATTACCAAAAAAATTGCCTTCTATTAGTATGGATTTATCTGAATACTCAGATCCAAAAGATCAAATAGTAAAATTCAAATCTAAGTTATTCTAAATATTTTAAACAAAACATTGATACTTGCTTTAAATAGCTGGTCTTAAGGCAACAAGTTAAGTTATTCTATTATATATATATATAGCCTAGGGGATGATAGAAGCACCATGAGAGTAACGCAGAAAGTAAAAAAAATTCTGACTAACTATGAGAGTGATAGCCCTGGCACTAAAACAAACCTTGCGCGCATTTTAATGAATGGTCGCTTAGCTGGCAGTGGACATCTTGTTATTTTGCCAGTTGACCAGGGCTTTGAACATGGTCCTGCAAGAAGTTTTGCACCAAACCCAGATGCATATGATCCCCATTATCACTGGCGTTTAGCTATTGATGCTGGTCTCAATGCTTTTGCTAGCCCACTTGGAATGATAGAGGCAGGAGCCGATACCTTTGCTGGCATGATTCCAACAATTCTAAAACTAAATAGTTCAAATTCACATGCTACTGTGAAAGATCAAGCAATTACATCAAGCGTTAAAGATGCTCTGCGACTTGGTTGTTCTGCAATAGGCTTTACAATATATCCAGGGGCCGAACATCAATTCTCAATGATGGAAGAATTAAAAGAATTAACACTTGAAGCAAAAAGTAATGGATTGGCAGTTGTTGTATGGTCTTACCCAAGAGGTGGTGATTTAAGTAAAGAGGGTGAAACTGCTATAGACGTTACAGCTTATGCAGCACATATTGCTGCACTAATGGGAGCCCACATAATTAAAGTTAAACCCCCTACTGACTTTCTGGAATTAGACTCAGCAGCTAAAACTTATAGAGATTGTAATATCAAGATTGAATCCCTGAGACAACGCGTTGATCACATTATGACAACCGCATTTAATAAAAAGCGTATTGTGGTTTTCTCTGGTGGTGCTTCTAAAGATGCAGAAGATATCCTTAACGAGATACGAGCTATTAGAGATGGAGGAGCAAACGGTTCAATTATTGGACGAAATACTTTTCAACGACCCNGAAATGAAGCACTAGCTTTACTTNANAAAGTGATACAAATTTATCNANGAAAGGCATNAATATATATTTAAGANTCTNATGAATATATTCAGTTATTTGAGGTTATAGGGNCGAANGGTTGCATGTTAATGACAAGTGAAATCAACCAATCAAAATGTCGTATATATCTTATTTCCCCACCTAGCATTGATATAAATGAATTTCCTAAGAAACTACGCTCTGCCTTAAAAGGNGGAGACGTTGCTTGTCTACAGCTTCGACTTAAAAATTTACCAGATGATGAAGTTAGAAAANCAGCAGAAATACTAATTCCTATTTGCCNTGAACTTAATGTAGCATTTATAGTTAATGACAATCCAGNAATAGCTGCTGAGGTAGGAGCTGATGGAGTNCATATAGGNNCAGACGATNCTAAATATAATGATGCTCGAAAGATNGTAGGTGATGATGCAATTGTAGGNGTTAGCTGCTATGACAGNAAACACCAAGCCATGGTAGCTGCAGAGCAAGGTGCTGATTATGTAGCCTTTGGTGCTTTCTANCCTACTAAAACTAAAAAACCACTGGCAACTCCAAGTATAGAGATACTTTCTTGGTGGAATGAGATCATGGTAGTCCCTTCGGTAGCTATAGGAGGCATAAATCCAAATAACTGTGGCACCCTAATAAATGCTGGTACAGATTTTATTGCAGTGGTTGGGGCGGTCTGGGACAACAAGGAAGGTCCCGAAATTNNAGTAAAAAAGCTCAATGATGCCATTGCATCAAGTTAAACGAGTTGTTATAGCACCAGCGCCACAACACACAGATTATAATATAGATTGTTAAATAGAGAGGCGCCGCGATGAAAATTAATGGCAATACAATTCGACCAGGCAATGTTATAGACCATCAAGGTAGATTATGGGTTGCAGTAAAAATACAACATACGCAACCTGGAAAAGGTGGTGCGTATCTTCAAGTTGAGTTGAAGGACATACGGAACGGAACAAAATTGAATGAAAGATTTAGATCATCAGAAAATGTAGAAAGAGTAAGGTTAGAAGAAAAACCTTTTCAGTTTTTGTATGCTGAAGAAGATATGATAACATTTATGGATGTAAAAACATATGATCAGATAAACCTCCCAAAGTCTGCTATTGGAGAGGGTGTTATTTTTCTCCAAGATGAAATGCAGGTGCTAATTAATTGCTACGAAGGTGAGCCTATAAGTGTACAACTCCCATCAACTGTATCTTTAGTAATTCAGGAAACAGAGCCAGTAATGAAAGGTCAAACTGCAGCTGCATCTTACAAACCAGCAATTCTTGAAAATGGTTTGCGTATCATGGTCCCTCCTCACATTCAAAAGGGAGAACGAATTGTTGTAAATACCGAAGACTCTTCCTACGTAGAGCGCGCACGAAGCTAATGGGATATCGCTCTCCTCTTATAACAGTAATGATAAATGCAGCGTACAAAGCAGCAAAGGCTTTAGTAAGAGATTTTGGTGAAGTAGAGCAACTCCAGGTATCTCGTAAAGGTCCAGCAGACTTTGTTACAATTGCAGATCATAAAGCGGAAAAAACACTCGTTGCAGAACTTAGAAAGGCACGTCCTAAATATGGTTTTTTGCTTGAAGAAGGTGGCGTAATTGAAGGTGAAGATACTTCAAACCGCTGGATAATAGATCCCTTAGATGGCACTACAAATTTTCTACATGGCCTACCTCATTTTGCTATCTCAATTGCCTTAGAAAGAGATGGCAAACCTTTCGCGGGTGTAGTTTATTCTCCAGTAATGGACGAGTTATTTTGGGCTGAAAATGGGCAAGGAGCATTTCTAAATAATGAACGTCTCAGAACATCTGGTCGTCGAAATTTAGAAGAATGCCTTATAGCGACAGGAATGCCATATAAAGGAAGGGATAATCATCCACAATACCCACAAATGCTTGATACGGTTTGGTCAACAACATCAGGTATAAGACGCTTCGGAGCAGCTGCCTTAGATCTCGCTTATATTGCTGCAGGTAGATATGACGGTTTCTTTGAATTTTCTTTATCCCCGTGGGATATTGCTGGCGGTATCATAATTGTGAGAGAAGCTGGAGGTAATGTTACTGATATTAATGGTAGCGGAGAAATGATGAAAACAGGCAATATACTAGCAAGTAATGGGCACATACATCGTGAACTAAGCGAAGTTTTGGCAAAAGTATAAGTTCAAATTGATCAAATGGTCTAATTTTGGTCACAATGTGTCCTCAGTATTGAAGCTAGTTCTAGGCTATACTATGCTCTATATAGAAAATCACTACTGGAATGGGCGATTAAAATGAAAAAAGAAAGCCGTCCAATAAATTATATTATCAATAGTGTGATTGTTTGGTCAGCATTCACAATAATTTTACTAATGGGCGGACATATTGTTTCACATGCAGAGCAACCCACCTTGACATTAGGAGGTAGTGGTCAAAAATCAATAGAGATAGACATAGCTGCTTCTGATATTACTCAAGTTAAAGACATAATCCTTAGGAAAAGGATACTATTTCATCCTGGGAAATGGACAGGCAAAAAAGTTAGTCTTAGTCCGCCTGACTCAAACTATTCAAACAAACATACATCAGAAAATATAGAAGGTGAAAAATTAGCTAGTTCCTCACAAACTGAAATTCAAAAAAATTCTACTNTATCCAAAAATATAACAGAGCATGATGATATCAAAGTTTCTGAAAACCCCATTCCAAAAAACAAATCGAAAATTTCTCAGGATGATAATAAACAAAGATCAACTCAACCCCCAGCAACAAGTTCACAGAAAATAAAAGTTTCTAAAAATAATGCATCTAAACCTATAAGTATTTTATTTTCTTCAAGGAATAGTGACCTTTCGTCTAATGCTATAGAGAAAATCAAAGAATTAGCACTAGTAATCGTTGTCGATGAGTCATTACGAGTACAATTAAAAGCATATGCATCCGGGGATATAGACTCTGCTAGCCATTCACGAAGGTTATCTCTTGCACGTGCATTGTCTGTTCGTTCAGAGTTAATTGAAAATGGTCTTCGATCCACTAGAATTGATGTTCGTGCACTTGGAAATAAAAACGCTGGAGATATTTCTGATCGTGTAGACATTTTCGTAATCCAACGCTGACTTAGATTTACTTATCCTAAATACATGGAGAACAATCCCGAATATGAGTGCAGAACGTAATTTTCTTTTACGAATGAGTGCTTTTTTAGCAGTTGTTTTAGCTATTGTGGTCGTATTGTATAGTACGTTGCTTACAGCATTCTTAGAAAACCCTGCGTTAAATGGTGTAATTGTTGGTGTTCTATTAATTGGAATTGCTTTTAGCTTCCGTAGAGTAATTTTATTAAATGCTGACTTTGCTTGGCTAAACTCAATGAAACGTATGCGCAGCGGTGAAATTTTTCCTGCTCGGGCGCCTAGATTACTAGCATCGTTGGCAGCTATGTTCACTGAAGGTGATGGCCGGCTCGCTCTATCTGCAGTCAACTTAAGGAGTGTCCTAGATGGAATTGGGTCACGAATGGATGAATCACGGGAGATAGCGCGTTATTTGATAGGACTTCTAATATTCCTTGGCTTACTTGGAACATTTTGGGGTCTATTACAAACGATTACTTCCGTTGGAGACGTGATTGGAGATTTATCAATAACATCTGACAATGATATGGCTTCAGCATTTGACAACCTTAAGGCTGGATTAGAGCAACCATTAGAAGGAATGGGTACAGCCTTTAGTTCATCACTTTTTGGTTTGGCTGGATCACTTATTTTAGGTTTTTTAGAGCTTCAAGCTAGCCAAGCGCAAAATCGGTTTTATAATGAACTAGAGGATTGGCTTTCAGGTTACACCCGATTATCACGAGGCAATATAGGTGTTGAAGGCGGAGAAAGTGTTCCTGCATATGTTAGCGCCCTGCTTGAAAAGACAGCCGATAGCTTAGATGACCTTCAACGAACACTTAATCGTGGAGAAGAAAGTAGAGTTAAATCTAGCTCTAACATGTTAGTTCTGACCGAAAGCTTATCTACTTTAACTGACAGCATGAAGTCGGAACAGAAGCTACTTAACCAGCTAATAGAGAATCAGCTGGAAATAAGACCTATTTTAGAAAAACTAGAGGCTGCGACTTATCGAGCTCCTGGGCTCGACGAAACCAGTCAATCTCACCTAAAGAATATAGACACATACACCTTAAGAATGCTTGAAGAAGTTTCTGTTGGTCGCGAGCAGATAATTAATGAACTTCGGAGTGAAATTAAGTTGTTAGCACGAACGATTGCCGCAATTGCTGAAGAGGAGCGACGATAGGCTAGCCACAAGCTAAGACCTTCGCAGAGAAACAGATAATGTATGGATCTAGAAGACGAAGACGCAGCGCTTCCTCGGACTACTGGCCAGGTTTCGTAGATGTTTTATCTTCATTACTTCTGGTATTAATATTTCTGCTCGTCGTATACATGCTAGCCCAATATTTTTTACAACGGACTGTTTCAGGACAATCTGAGGCACTTAATGAATTAAATAAACAGGTAACTGAACTTGCAGAAATGCTGTCTTTAGAGCAACAAACTAATACAGACCTTAGCTTAATTTTGTCACAGTTAGCTACTGATTTAGAATCAACCTCTATTGAACGAGATAAACTTTCCCTAGAACTAAAAAGTCTCCGATCAGATTCAGAGCTAAAAGAGCAGGTATTAAATAAAGAGATAAAGGCTGGAGAGAACAAAATAAAATTGATGCTTTCTGATATAGAACGTTTAAAGCGCGATATAGTGGCACTAAAAGCTGTACGTCAAGAATTAGAATTACAAGTCAGCGACCTTTCATCATCNCTTAGGAACAAAGATACTGCNATTAANGNTCTTGAAGANAGTTTAACATCAGAACGNGACCTTACAAAAGATCTTTCAGCTAAATTNGCCTCAGCTATTGANAGAACTAGCTTAGCACAACAAAGCTTGGANTCTAGAAATATACAATTAAGNGAGCTTCAAGTCCTTTACTTGAAGACTAGTTCTTCCTTAGATTCCAGTGATAAATTATCTTCTCAACAAAAAGAAAAACTCTCTCTTTTAAACCAACAAATTATGGTATTGAGGGAACAGCTCCAAAAAATTGAATCAGCTCTCCAGATTTCTGAGAAAAGGTCCAAAGATCAAGAAGTGATAATTGCTGACCTTGGAAAAAGATTAAATCTTGCACTTGCTGAAAAGGTAGAGGAATTAGCCAGATATCGCTCAGAGTTTTTTGGAAAATTAAGAGATGTTCTAGGTAATAGCCGGGATTTCTCAATTATTGGTGATAGATTTGTATTCAAAAGCGAAGTTTTATTTAAATCATCTCAAGCTAAGCTTAATANAGCCGGGGAAAAACAGTTAGCAACATTTGCAAGCGTTCTTAAGGAAGTAATACCACAAATACCAAAGGATTTGCCTTGGATACTNCAAGTTGATGGTCATACAGATAATCGACAAATAAGTACATCTAAGTTTCCTTCAAACTGGGAATTATCTTCAGCACGCGCTATTTCTGTTGTAAATTTCCTTATTGGCAGTGGGATACCACCTAATCGATTAAGTGCTACAGGTTATGGAGAATTTCAACCAAGAGACATACGCAATGATGAAATTGCTCACCGTCGAAACCGTCGAATAGAACTGAAACTAACCCAGCGCTGATATTTGCAACACACTGTGAGTAAAATTAGAACCATTAATTTATTTTATTATCTAGGTTTATTAGAATAAATATTAAGATTCCGAATCAAACTGTAACGTTGCTAAGCGCATATATAGTCCATCTTTNTCCTGCATTAGTTGATCATGGGTTCCAATAGCTACTACTCTACCCTTATCCATAACAACAATCCTATCAGCTTCACGTACCGTTGCTAATCTATGTGCAATTACTAAAGTTGTACGATTTTGCATTAAACGATATAAAGCCTCTTTAACTTCCCTTTCACTNTGTGAATCCAAAGCACTAGTAGCTTCATCAAGAAGTAGCACTGGGGGGTCTCTTAGAACTGCTCGTGCAATAGCAATTCGTTGCTTCTGNCCTCCNGATAATCTAACCCCACGCTCCCCGAGAAAAGTNGAGAAATTCTGTGGAAGTTCAGAAATAAAAACATCTGCACCTGCAGCTGCTGCAGCTTTTTGAATTTCTTCATTAGTTGCTCCAGGTCGACCAAAACCAATATTTGACTCTGCACTAGAAGCAAAAATTACTGGGTCCTGAGGTACTAAACCAAAACTTTTTCTAAGAGCTGAGGGGTCAACTTGTGTAATATCAATTTCATCAAATATAATTTTGCCATCTTGTGGATCAAAAAACCTTAACAAAAGACTAAAGACAGTACTTTTACCTGCCCCAGAAGGTCCGACAAGAGCAACTGTTTCTCCAGGATTAATAACAAGGTTGAAGTCTCTAAGGGCAGCAACATCGGGTCGAGAAGGATAACAAAAAGTTACATCCTCAAGTTCTATCTTACCAACAGGAGGACTAGGCAAATGTCTTGGATTTGCAGGAGAATTAATATCCGGTTGTTGATTTAATAAATCAGATAAGCGCTCAGATGCTCCAGCTGCATGTTGAAGGTCACCGTAAACTTCACTTAAAGAACCTACTGAACCAGCAACAACGACGGCATAAAAAAGAAAGGCAGAAAGCTCCCCGCCGGACATTCTCCCTGCTAAAACATCATGTCCACCCATCCACAATACTAATCCTATGCCCGAGAATACTAACAAAATTACTATTGCCGTGAGAGAAGCTCTGGCTCTGACACGTTTAAGAGCAATAGAGAATGCACCTTCAACTTTATGTCCAAATTGGTCGTCCTGACCTCCTTCATGACCAAAGGATTGAACTGTTTGAATCGCATTTAATGCCTCTTCAGCATGAGCTCCAACAGAGGCAATATGATCCTGGGATAGTCTCGAACGCTTACGAACTAAACGACCAAGTATTATAATAGGAACAACAACTAAAGGTACCAAAATCACAACGATACCTGTTAATTTTGGACTGGTAATCAACAACATTGCGCTACCACCAAGAAAAAGTAAAAGATTTCTTAGCGCAGATGATGCTTGGCTACCTATCATGGTCTGCAATAAAGTCGTATCAGTAGTGATTCTTGATAATAACTCACCGGTTTTATTTACTTCAAAAAAACTAGGTCCTAAACGTAATAACCTTGCGAATACCTCCCGCCTAATGTCAGCTACTATTCTTTCGCCCAGCCATGATACTAAATAAAATCTACCAAAGGTTGCTATGGCTAAAAGAACCACCATCCCGATTAAATAAACAAGAGCGCTATCCAATAATTTAATATTTTCTCCAGAAAGTCCATTATCTATAAGAAGACGGAGACCTACACCCATAGCTAAAACTGAGGCTGCAGATATAAGTAGAGCTAATAAGGACCCAAGAATTTTTCCATAATATGGGCGAGCAAACCTATATAGATAGCGAATTTGTTTTATATCTTTACTTTTTTTGATATCGGTTGGCTGACTTTGAACAGAATTACGCCCTCCAGGCCCAAAAATACTCATTTACAGAAGCCCCCACTAACCTTTAATTCGGTATAAATTACTTGCCCCAATTCATAAAAGCAAAAGTGTATAAAAAAATTTCTCTTAATTAACAAATATAAAATCATGGGCACCCTATATCAGTCCTGCTATCCTGCAACAACCTATTGAAAAAAATCTTTTTTTGCGACTTGAAAGAAACTTCTAGCAAAGATATAAACCGCTTGAAAGAGAAGGGATAATAGTAATGAAAAAAGATGTCCATCCTGATTACCATGAAATTACGGTGAAACAAACCGACGGAAGTACATTTAAAACCCGTTCAACGTGGGGTAAATCTGGTGATACAATGACACTTGATATTGACCCTTTATCACACCCGGTATGGACTGGAGGTCAGCAGCGTCTTATAGAAGGAGGTCAACTCTCTCGTTTTAATAAGCGCTTTAAAGATTTTGGAATAAAATAACTAAAATAAATCTTTTATAAAATACCTTTAATCATTTGATAAAAATCAAAAACTTATAAGATATGGGGTAAAAAAAGACAGAAGTCACACTTCAGCTAATATTTCACCTTTAGTAGCCAACGATCCTTGTGAATTTTCAGCCCATACATCATACCAGCTATTATTTTTTTCTTTACAACCATTGACACTAAAAGTTTGACCTTCAAAAAGTGGGGAAACTGCACGAAAAGAAAACTCTTTAATGATAGCGTTTGGATTATTTGTCTGAAAAAATTCTATCAAAATAGTTGCTATTAATGGACCATGAACAACTAGCCCTGGATAACCTTCCTCGTTTAAACAATACGGGCGATCGTAATGAATACGATGAGAATTAAAAGTTACTGCAGAATAGCGAAATAAAAGGGCAGAATCTGGGGTTACGTTCATACTCCATTCCGCCGATTTTTTTACTGGACTAACACCCTTAGATGTTTGTCCAGTTCTTGTTATGTCTCTGTAAACAATGTCCTGTTCTTCTTCTATAAATTTTACACCATCAACATACCAATCATGTTTGACCAAAATAAAAACAAGCTTTCCACTTTTCCCTGATTTAGGTGTAATACTGGAAATCTTTGATTTTTTTGTGATAGAACTTCCAATTTCTGGTGAATAATGAAATTTTAGCCGACTACCTGCCCACATCCTTCTTGGTAAACCCAAATCAGGTAAAAAACCACCCTTTTTTGGATGACCATCAATCCCTAATTTAGACTGAGGGGTGGTATCTAAGCAAAATGCCCAGTGCCAACATGGGGGTAATGGTGTTCCATATTCAAAAGGCAGATTATCGCGATCCAGTAATGCACCCATAGCACGAACTCTGTTAGAATCAATAATGTCTTTTTGTTCTATTTCGTGACCTAGCCAAGATTTTATTTCTTCTTCATTCATATCTATATTCTCTCCAAAACATCCCCTTTATCTGAAAAAAACTCTTGCTTGATTGAGTCAGTATGCTGTCCCAAGCTAGGAACTGAGCCAAGAACACTTTTTTCCGAATTAAACTGCGAAGGAGGTGATATTAAATCTACCATATCGCCGTTAGGAAGTTGTACTTGTGTTTTCCTCAAGTGTGGATGTGATGCTAGCTGCTTTGCATTGTTTAATCTTCCAAAAGCAATATTTTCGTTTGTTAACAACTCGCATAATGCCTCAAGTTTATATCGGGAAAAGACCTTAACGATTATTTCATCCATACTTTTTCGATTTTCAACTCTTGAAGCATTATTATCAAACCTAATATCAGTTCCAAGCGATGAATCAAGGAGTACATTTGATGCGAAACGTTGCCACTCCCTATCATTCTGGATGGCAATCACTATTTCTTTTCCGTCACCAACTATGTATACACCATATGGTGCGATAAGTGAGTGGGAAAGTCCCATTCTTGCTGGTGATGAACCATGTTTTAGCTGGTGGAATCTCGCAACATTCATCCAATCTGCCATACCATCAAAAAGTGAAATTTGTATCCCTTCCCCTTGTCCTGAAGTCCCGCGACCTATTAGAGCCTCTAATATAGCACCATAAGCATTCAGACCGGCAGTGAGGTCACACACAGAAACTCCAACCCTTGCGGGGCTATCTATGCTACCGGTCACAGATGCAACACCAGACTCGCATTGAACCAAAAAATCATATGCTCTAACATCTCGGTATGGTCCACTAGTGCCATAACCACTTATATCGCAAGTGATTAATCTTGGGTTGGATGCCCTTAGTTTACTACTTCCAAAACCAGCGCGGTCTGTAGCTCCAGGTGATAAATTTTGAATGAATATATCTGCTTTTCTAATTATACGACTTAGTAAAGCCGCATCGTCTTTTTTCTTAAAATCTAGAACAACTGATTCTTTGCCTCTATTAAGCCATACAAACCAAGAGCTTTCACCATCCAAAATATTATCATACCGGCGCGCAAAATCACCTTCCTGCCTCTCTATCTTCAAAACTCTTGCACCTGCATCGGCAAGCCGACTAGTGCAATAGGGAGCTGCTACAGCTTGCTCTATAGAGACGACAAGGAGACCATCTAACCTACCTACCATTAATAGGACCTAGGCATGCCTAGAACATGCTGTCCAATATACCCTAATATCATATTGGTAGAAATTGGGGCTGTACGATATAAGCGTGTTTCTCGAAACTTTCTTTCAACATCATACTCTTCCGCAAAACCAAACCCACCGAAAGTTTGCATGCATGTATCACCAGCTTCCCATGAAGCTTCAGAAGCAAGTAATTTGGCCATATTAGCTTCTGGACCGCATGGTAGCCCAGATTCAAAAAGTGCAGCGGCTTTCTTTACTACCAGATCTGCGGCTTCAGTTTGAGCATATACACGAGCAATTGGGAATTGTACTCCTTGATTTGCTCCAATTGGACCACCGAAGACTTCTCTTTCAGAGGCATAGGAGCTTGATTTCTTAATAAACCAGCGTGCATCACCTATACATTCTGCAGCGATTAGAATTCGCTCAGCATTCATACCGTCTAATATATAACGAAAACCCTTACCCTCCTCGCCTATTAAAGTATTTGAGGGAATCTCAAGGTTATCAAAGAAAAGTTCATTTGTGTTATGATTGATCATAGTTCTAATAGGTTTTATTTCGAGTCCCTTACCAACTGCTTTATCTAATTCAACTAAAAATACTGACAGACCATCACTACGTTTCTTACATTCCTCTTTCGGGGTTGTTCTAGCTAACAAAAGTAAAAGATCTGACTGCTGGGCTCGTGAGATCCAAACCTTTTGACCATTGACAACGTAAGTATCATTTCCTTTTTTTATAGCCGTTGTATTTAGCTGTGTAGTATCTGATCCTGTTGTTGGCTCAGTGACACCAAATGCTTGAAGACGGAGATCACCGGAAGCAATCTTAGGTAGATATGCCCGCTTTTGCTCTTTAGAACCATGGCGCAGTAATGTCCCCATTGTATACATCTGGGCATGACACGCTCCACTGTTCCCACCTGAAGCATTAATCTCTTCCAAAATAGCTGCCCCTGCACCAATACCAAGTCCACTTCCTCCAAACTCTTCTGGTATCAAGGCTGCAAGAAACCCTGATTTTGTGAGTTCATCAACAAACTCTTCTGGATATGCCCGATCAGTATCTTTTTCTCGCCAATATTCACCTGGAAACTTTGCACAAAGTGCTCGAACAGGGTCTCTAAGGTCTTCATAATTATATGTCAGGTCTATTTTAACAGTATTCTCGGTCATCAATTAGCTGCTTTCCTCGTTAATATTGACAAAATTTTTAACTAAAAATTATTTTTGACCTAATACGGTCTATTAGTTATTTTTAGCTCTCACATAAGCACCAACTGTTTGGCGCCAAATCTTATCATTTCTCACTATGAATGTATTCGTTCCAAAATCAAAAATGTACTTTTCTGATTCAGCTCTCCAAGTGATATATAAAGTTTGTTCAACAGATAGACGACTTATCAACTCAAAATCACTGCCTGAAGGCATAAGCTCATCTAACCACATACAAAAGAATTCTCTTGCTCCATCAATACCTTGCCATATTTTATCTCTATAAATCATAACTGATTCTGCATCATAGTCGGACAAAATAGCCTGCAAGTCGCCATCTCCAAATACTGCTATATGATGGTCAAATATCTCGTCAGCTGTTTTCATTCATCTCTCTATTTTTATATGTATTATTATATTATAAAATCATCTAGTCATTAGTGTTTAAAGAAACCTGAATCCTAATTATCTGACGACGATTATAGTTTCTTACTATATATGCAAAAAAATCACCTATTAGAAATTTAATACCGTATTTTTTTCTTAAAAACTTATAGGCTAGTTTCTCAAGTTCCTGATTTTTAACCAAGCTTGCCTTCCCATTAAACGATTTACCCTTAGGCTTTCCATGAAAATTACAGCCCACAATCTTAACATCTGGAAAATTTCTAATTCTTTTTACTTTTCCTGAATTTCTTTGAGAGTACACAACATAAATATTAGTTGATCCTTCCTGAGCAAACCAGACCGGAGTATCCACAAAACTACCGTCTTTTTTTTGAGTAGATAAACTAATGTATTGTTCGTTATCATTTATCATTTCAAACCTAGTAGGACATTAATATTCAATAAGTAAAATACTCTTTTTTACTTTTTATAGTTCATAACACCAAGAATTTACTTTGTCTTCGTACTCAGAAAAATATCTTGAAATCTCACTTATCTCAAAAGATCTCAGGATAGATGTATTTGGCTCCCTATCAAGTAGGAACTCAAAAGAATACTTAACCAATACTTCTTTAGTTATAAGATTATCTGTTAGTTTAAGGTGAATATCATCACTTACAATAACCTGATGAATAGTAGATGTATTTCTTGAAACTGTGACGATAAATACATCGTCGTTCTTTTTTTTAATGATTATGGACATTAGTTAAACTTTTTTAAATTAATCTCAATAAATCTCGGGTGGGCTTCACATATAACAAAGAAATAGGATAATGTTATATACTTCTAAGTGTCTTGAAGAAATATTCATATCAATACAGTGAGGGTAGCATGTCCCATCTAAGAATAGCGATTGATATTGGCGGCACTTTTACAGATATCTGTATTATGGACGAATTGACTGGTGAAGTGAGAGTAGCAAAAACTCCCTCTACGCCAGATGATCCTCTAGTAGGTGCTATGAATGGGCTAAATAAAGCAAATATTGATCTTAAAGATGTAACACTTCTATCTCATGGTACTACAGTTGCAACTAATGCACTTCTCACTCGTCGGCTTCCCCCGGCTGCAATGGTATGCACTCGTGGTTTCCGAGATGTTATCGAAATACGTCGAGCAGACAAAGAAGAATTGTGGGATACTTATGAGGATGTTGCGCCAGCGTATATTAATCGTAAAGACCGTCTAGTAGTAACTGAGCGTATAGATCATGCGGGTAATATAGTTGAGGCACTGGATGAAAGTGACGCACGTGAAGTTGCAAGAATACTAAAAAAACGTGGAGTGCAATCAGTTGCTATTTGCCTTATGAACTCATTTATAAATCCAGTTCATGAACAAAGATTACAAGAAATTCTCAAAAATGAATTACCAGATGCTGACATAATAACCTCTAGTGACACTCTGCCTGAAATATTTGAGCATGAACGTTTTTCAACAACGGTCGTTAATTCTATTCTAAGTCCAATAGTAGGACGTTATGTCCAACGGATGAGTGAGCAACTTAAAGAAGCAGGCTACGTAAGCGATCTACTATTATTACACTCTGGAGGCGGTGTTATGACTCCAGCAACCGCCCAGCGTTATGCAGGTCGTCTAGCTGGTTCAGGAATTGCAGCAGGTGCTATCGCTAGTCGCCACATTGCAATGCTATGTGGATACAAAAACTCAATAGGATTAGATATGGGTGGGACAAGCTGTGATGTCTCGCTAGTTTATGATGGAAAATCCCGTATCACTAAAGATTGGGGTATAGAATTTGGTCACCCTATTCGCTTCCCAAGTATTGAAGTTCTTACCATAGGAGCCGGGGGAGGCTCACTAGCATGGATAGACGATGCAGGTGCCTTACATAATGGACCACAATCTGCTGGTGCCTCTCCTGGACCTGCATGTTATGGAAAAGGAAATAAAGTTCCCACTAATACTGATGCTAACGTTGTTTTAGGACGATTAGGCAACTCTCTAGCCGGAGGAAATATTAAACTAGACCTTGATGCTGCTAGAAATTCTGTAAGAGATTGCGTAGCTGAACAACTTGGTATGAGTATTGATGAAGCAGCAAAATCTATCGTGAGTGTAGCAAATGCTAATATGGCCGATGCAGTGCGATTAATTTCTATAAGTCGTGGTTATGATCCTCGTGATTTTGCATTAGTAGCCTTTGGTGGAGCTGGGGCTTTACATGGGGTCGCACTAGCAAGGGAATTATCTATTCCTATAGTTATTATACCCCCAAACCCTGGGGTAACTTCAGCACTCGGTTGCTTACTAGTTGATATCCGCCACGATTTAGCCCAAAGCTACCTGAAGTCAGCGAGCAAAGCAGATGCCAATGATATTGAAAATAAATTTATTGAAATGGAGAATGATGCGCGTACGCGTTTGGTAACAGAGGGTGTAGAATCAAAAAATATGATTTTAGAACGCTCAATAGATATGATGTATGCTGGGCAATGGCGATCATTAAAGGTTGCTGTCAGCACTCCATTCATATCCGTAGAATCTGCGATAGAATCCTTTCATCAAGCCCATGAACTTGAATATGCGTTTAGAAGAGATGAGGCTAATGTAGATTTATTTCGTCTGAATTTAACAGCAATAGGGGTAACACAAAAAGCTGAACTAAAGCGCCATACAGAATCTTCTCAACCAATCAATCCAAGGGGTAGTCGCCTGGTAGCTTTTGATGATTTAGAAACTTCTATTGAAACTCCTATTTATCGACATGAGGATCTGACAGCTGGATCAAAATTAGTTGGTCCCGCAATCATAGAACAATTAGATTCTACTACCTTAATACCGCCAGATCTTAAAGTTGAAGTAGATGAATGGCTCAATATACGAATTTTTATATTGGAGGAAAGCTAATGAGTAATTCACAAGCTGGACAGAGTCTCGATCCAGTAACATTCGAAGTACTTAAAAATTCGTTTATTACCGCTGTAGATCAAATGGCTGAACAAGTCNTAAGAACATGCTATTCATTTGTNATTTACAATCGTGATTTCTCTAACGCACTTAATGATGCCAATGGCGACTCCATTGCACAAGGAAATCAAGATCTTGCTGCTCATGTCGGGACTCTTCATTATACTTGTAAGGATGTAATACGAGTATTTAAAGGAACTATGAAGCCGGGTGACGTCTTCATGATTAATGATCCTTATGCAGGGGGAACACACTTCAACGACGTTCGCCTGATGAGACCTATTTTTGTTGGAGATGAAATAATTGCGTTTAGCCAATCAAATGGTCATTGGTCAGATGTAGGCGGCAGTGTGCCCGGGTCATTTGACGTTAATGCCAGAGAAATGTTCCGTGAAGGCATTCGCATAACACCTGTACGTATTGTAGACCAAGGGGTATTAAGAGAAGATTTAGCAAATATGATTGCCGCTAATACACGCGACCCCGACTCAATCGTCGGCGATATGCGATCACAAATTGAAGCTACACGTATTGCAGAACAAGAAATCCTGCGTCTTGTTGATAAATACAGTAAAGACACTGTCGTAACTGGGTTCCAGGAAGTTCAAAACTATGTTGAACGTGCAACTCGTCAACGTATTGCNGATATACCAGATGGCACCTGGGAAACAGTAGATCACATCGATCGTGACCCAGCATTAGGCGAAGGTCTTATTCCAATATGTGTTAAACTTACTATTAAAGGAGANCAGGTAACATACGATTTCTCAGGAAGCCATNAAACAATAAGTACGCTCTATAATTCAGCTTTTGGGGCAACCTTTTCCGCAGTAGTAGCAGGTATGAAGACTTATTTTCCTGACCTTCCACTTAACTCTGGTTTTTATCGACCGATTAAAGTTATTGCTCCGAAAGATTCTATTGTAGATGCACCTTGGCCAACTGCAGTTACAGGTTTCTTGATGCCATTTGAAAAAATCATGAATTCTACCTATGAAATTTGGTCTGGGATTATGCCAGAACGNGCTATTGCCTGTACATTTAATCAAGAATATCTGCTTACTGGNGGACGTGATTTACGTGACGAAAATAAACCAATGTTTATGTTCTATGACTGGTTGCCAGGTGGCTGGGGAGGACGAGCAACTAAAGACGGATGTAACTCAACTACATCTTGTTTTGGAACAGGTCTCCAAGCCCAGCCCGTTGAAGGACAAGAAAGACTTTCTCCTATATTAGCAAATGAGATGGAAATAAAGCGTGATTCAGGAGGACCAGGGAAATATAGAGGCGGCGCAGGTGTTGTAAAGACAAGTACTCTACGCGAAGCTAGTGATGCGGTATTNTCTTATATCTGTGATAGAGAACGAGCAATTACATGGGGAATTAAGGGTGGTCTACCATCAATGCCACAAGGACTTTGGGTGAAACGTGCAGAAACTGGAGTAAAGGAATGGCTTGGAACCATATTTTCTGACATGCCTATCAAAACTGGCGATGTATTTAGTCGTCCCACCTCTGGAGGGGGAGGTCTAGGAGATCCATTAGAACGAGACCCTAATGCTGTAATGTATGATGTAGAGCATGACTATGTATCGCTTGAGCGAGCTAAGAAAGATTATGGTGTCGTATTAAANGTGATTGATATTGACTTAGCTAAATACGAAGTTGANATGTCNGCAACTATCAAAGAAAGACAGGATATAGCTTCTAAGCGTCACGAATGGCTAGAAGAGGACCCCGTAGCTGTTGCCAAACGTTATAAGAATGGCGAGATTTGTGAACTAGATATGGTACGCCGATATGGAGTAATTGTTGATTGGGGTACTGGAGAATTGATGCCTAAGTCAACTAAACAATTCAGAGCCTCTATGAAAAAAAGAACTGCGGATTACTGGAATGAAAATATAATTAATCCTTAGGTAATATATCTAGTATCTCTAATAAATAATTGATTGATAAGTTTCTATATAGAAATTAAANCAGGTTCCTGTTCAACAAAGTTGATAATGCAACGTATTGTTTTGCTAATTTCTTCTTCTTCAGACCCATATTCATTAAAACCATAACCTTGATAAATTTCTTTCAATTTATTGAAGTCATCTTCATCCATATTAACTTCAAATTGAGGCTCTGAAGCAAAACATCCTCCAATACACTGTTCTCTCTCAGTTCCAAATATTAAATCATCATTTTGTAATTGAAGAGCAGATTTGACATACTTTTTAACAATCTCTTCATTTGAAGAAATAGAATGTTTAGCCTTTAAATCATCAATAACACTCAAATGAGCATCTTTTAAACTTAAATTAAATTTCATTATGTTTTCCTTAATTTTAAAGATCGTAGAGATATATAGTTAAGATATTCATTTTATAAAAGGTATTTTAGAAATTAATTATTCCAAAGCTTATCTGCACAGGATACCCCAGTTAACCTTTCCTCAATCTTATTAAGTATAGTTATNGTTTTACTATTACCTCTTATATTTTAACTTCATTTTGTAGATTGCAACCTCTNTTTCCACTTTGAAGTAACGCATTCTAGTTTTCATATTAAAGTTTAATAATCTTGAGGTAATTGATGCTCTTTCGCAGTGATTTAACAAAGATTAACATCTGACTATGCCTAGGAATTAGTGATAAGGTGATCACGTTCATGTAATGTTAAAGAAAAGATTAGCAGAAGAAGATTTAAAATTATTATAAATCATATATCTTAAAACTTACGTAAAAATTTNAACAGAGTCATTTATATGTCCAAAGTAAAACCAAAGGTTTTATCTCTTTTTTCTGGTGCTGGCGGTCTGGATTTAGGTTTTAGAAATGCTGGGTTTGAAATTAAAACCTCTAATGAAATTGATAATGATACATTTGAAACATATGAATATAACTTTCCAAAAACACATCATATTGGGAAATCAATTATCAAACTGAGCGCCGAAGATCTTGAAAAATATTATGATGGAATTATTGGTGGACCACCCTGTCAAAGTTGGAGTGCAGCAGGTCAACAAAAGGGAATAAATGACCCTCGAGGTAAATTGTTTTTTGAATACGTAAGAATTTTAGATTTAATAAGACCAAAGTTCTTCCTTGCTGAAAATGTCTCGGGAATGCTTCATAAAAAACATTCCGAATCAATTATAAATATAACTCAAAAGTTTGCTGATGTAGGATATCAGGTTGAGTATAAACTTCTTGACGCTGTCGATTATCATGTTCCACAGAACCGTAAGCGCGTATTCATAATTGGTATTAGAAATGATATTAAAAAAATATTTTCATTTCCACCATTGGGATTATTTAAACCCAATAAAACATTAAAGGATGCACTAAAGGATCTACCTAAACCATTACCAGCATTAGAAAAAAATAAAACAAACTTTGACCATCATAAAATTGAAAGTAATCAGATTCAAAATAATGAGTATATGATTGGAAGTTTCTCAACGATATTCATGTCAAGAAATCGTGTGCGAAAATGGGACGAACCATCTTTTACAATACAGGCTGGTGGGAGACATGCCCCAGTTCACCCTAGTGCCCCAAAAATGAAAAAAATTGAAACTGATAAATTTAAATTTTGTGAAAAAAACTTAAACAAATATAGACGTCTTTCTGTTAGAGAGTGTGCGCGAATTCAGACTTTTCCCGATGATTTTATTTTCTTTTATGAACAAGTTGCAAAAGCATATAAAATGATTGGAAATGCAGTTCCTGTTAAATTAGCAGAGGCAATAGCATCAGAAATAAAGAAACAACTTTTCTAGTTTACATACAAAATTAAAACCTTGGTTGCTATCATCTAATAATGTTGGATATACAATAGGCATATTATGACAAAACAGTCTGACACCAATGGGCGTGGTTTCGAATACTGTTTTTGTGAAAGTGTGCCAAAATTACTGGATGAGTATACGGTTAAATTTTCACATTGACCCTTTATAAACCAAGAAAGGGACGCAGAAAAATACTATTCACTTAATGAAAATGAACAAAAATACTTCAATTCCCAGTCAAAAAAATAATTACTTACTTAAAAAAACGTATTTTCCAATGAAGAAATACAGGCATAGAATATAAAATTCAATTGTATCGATGAAGTCTATTCTTAAGAAAAAATGAATTAATGGAATATGTAATCCCCCTTTTAAAAGACCTGTCTAGGCCGGTCTATTTCCACGGCCACCGTCAACATCATAGATCGCAGCGGTAACGTATGATGCCTCGTCCGAACAGAGCCACAGCACCATGCTGGCTATCTCCTCTGGTTCACCGATGCGCTTCAGCATAGAGCCAGTCTTGCCAAGTTCAATCGCAGCATCGATACCGATTGTGGTCTTCCAAATATCAGTGGCGATAAGTCCAGGGCGAACACAATTCACGCGGATGCCGTGCTCGGCATACTCGTGTGCTAAGCCCTTGGTAAAAGAATCTACCGCACCCTTAGAAGAGGCATAGGTGACATCACCTGGAAATCCACCGTAACGAGCAGAAATTGAACCCACATTCACGATGGATCCTCCATGTCCTCCGAGCTTGGTCGACATTCTTTTAACCGCCTCCCGAGCTATGATGAACAACCCGAACACATTTACAGAAAACGCTCGCTGAAGGCCCTCCAGTTCTATATCTTTGATCATAGTTACGTAGTCAGTTGCAGCGTTGTTCACGACCGCCGACACCGTTCCGAGTTCTTGGTCCACGACATCGAGTAGGCGGATGACGTCATCCTCACGACCCATATCTGCTTGCACAGCGATCGCACGCCCTCCGGCCTTCTCAATATCAGAAACAACCTCCTCGGCGCGGTCCTTTGCTTGTGTATAATTTACGGCAACCGAGTACCCGCGCTCGCCCGCGCGCCGGGAGATTGCAGCTCCAATCCCACGACCTCCACCCGTTACAATCATTACCTTTGACATTTTATCTCCCCATATATATCAGTTTGAATAAGATTAGTTTGGCGCAAAGTGAAAAGTTTTTAAAGTTAGAATTAATTTATTGGATAAACCTCGTCAATAGTGCAGGTCGTATCCTTTAAACATTCCTTTCTGCAAAGGGATTTCTTACGATTTCACCAAACCCTTATTCAAGGATTTAACTTTCTTTTTAGATTTTAAAGTTACGACTGGTCAGCTGAAATTAGCGCTGCTGTATCATCAAATGCACGCCAAGATTTACATTTTCCATTTTCAATTACCAGCATATGAATGCCTTCAGTAGTTTTGCCTCCAGCTGTAATCTTATGATGAAGGAAAACTGTGTTGCCAGATTCATATATAGCTATAGGCTCTAGGTTAAAGTCGGGCCAGACCTTAGGAAAGTGGCTAAGAAAATTTTGTATGAATTCTCCAGCACCATGAAATGTTCCTGCATTAGGCATTCCCTCTGGTACTACACCAACCCAATCTTCAGAAAACAGAGATGCCATTTTATTCATATCCCCTGATGCAAATGCACC
>PAWF01000014.1 GCA_002714015.1 Gammaproteobacteria bacterium
TTACGCGTCCTATGGTTTATTCGGGTCTGAGATGGCATAAGAGCTGCTCCAAACTAGGTTATATTTATTTTCAGCCTGCCCTAAGCAGAGCTAATTGTTTTACTTTATTCAAATTCAGTACCAAAAAGCAATATTTACATATAAAAATTTGTTAAATATTAAAATTCAAATTTTGGATTGAACTATATTATTTTTAAGCACTAAAAATGTTTTTAACAAGCAAAGTATCGTAAAGCACCCAAACTCCTACAGCAATAGAGACACCGCCTAAACTGCAAATTATTGTATTATAAGCCCAAGACACTCGGGATATAGTTTTGCGGAAAGGGATGGCAATAGCTACGCTCAATAACGCCATGCCTATCATCGCTCCACACCCAAACAAACCTATATAACCCAAACCAGACCAGAAATTATCAAAACGTTCCACTGATAGCATTAATAGTGCCGCAGAGCCTGCCATACCATGCATAAGTCCTACAATAAACGCTCTAAGTGGAGCTCTTTTTAGGTGTATGTGGTCATGTATTAATGCGCTATCAACTNCTNGNNATTTATGGGAGTGCGCATGAAAATGAATAGTGCCATCTGCATGATGGTGTGTATGGAAATGAATCCTAGATTTTCTAAATCGAACGAGTAAATCAGCCCCAAGCCAAACTAACATTAATCCTACAATAAACTCTAACCATAGTGCGAGTGACTCAGGGATTACACTATCTAGAGACAAAACAAATAGTCCAAAGGCACAAAGCGTGAAGGTATGACCAAGTCCCCATGCTAGTCCCAGTTTTATTGCATCTTTTATACTTCTAGACCCAGAAGATAAGGTAGCCACTGCCGCTAGGTGATCTNCGTCCAGTGCGTGACGCATTCCTAGAAAGAGTCCAAGAAGAATNGCTCCACCCATTAGCTATATCCAAAAAATAATAGTTCTGTGATTGACATTNACCCACAACCTACTGCTGGAAAAACNTANAANAAANTAAAAATATGAAAATAATTANCAAAACAATAAATATATACTACCAATACTTTGTGAAGCCCTGAAACGCTATAGGAATCCTCTNAATATCTNTAATTAAATCTCTAGACATAGCAGAGGGCATATCTGGTGAAGTACTAGCATAAATTGCATCGGCCACTCCTTGAAAACGATTTGAAATTTCTTTNGAAATTTCATCATATCTTCCAACTGCNGAAAACAGATGAACTAAGTCATCAGATATTTCATTTGCCATTAAGTCCCATTGCCCAGCTTTACTCATTTTATTAAGCTTTAANCCTAAATCTTCCATGTTATGATGTTTTAGCACAGGCCAGTAAGATGGTGTTGAACCATAAAAAGCTATTCTATAACGCACCCATTCAAAAGCTTTTTTGACTTCCTCATCATTTTCTCCTGTTGCAATAAAGCCTCCTCCAGTGAGCTCAAACTGCTCTCTAGGAAGCGCCCTTTTTCCTAAAGCTTCATTGATAATTGGGATCGCAATATCCTGAGCGTAAGCCCGAGTGCAAAATGGATGTAACCTTACACCATCACATACTTCTCCAGACAATTTTAAAGAATGAGCTCCTACTGCACCGATAGTTATTGGAATAGGCTTTTGTCCCGTAGACTGTGGAACAAAATTTGGAGGCATCAAAGTAAAATTATAGTGCTGACCTTTAAAGTTTAGGGACTCTCCAGTTTCCCATGAACGCCAAATTGCCCTTAGGCTATTAACATATTCCCTGAGTCTTGGAACTGGGGGCGACCATGGAACTGAGAAACGTCTTTCATTATGAGGTCTGATCTGAGGTCCAAGACCTAATACAAACCTTCCTCGACTGGCATTTTGCAAATCCCAACCTACGTTTGCAACAACCATCGGGCTTCTGGCAAAAGCAATTGCTATTGCAGTTCCTAAAGNTATNTTTTTTGTANTTGTAGCTGCTATACCCAGTGCTAAAAATGGNTCATGACGGTTTTCCATAGTTATAAGCATGTTATAACCAAGAGACTCAGCCTTTTTAGATGCTTCTGAGGTAAGAAGCAAATCATGTTGAGGTAGTGTTTGTAAAACTTTCAATGGACTAGCCAATCTATATCAGTTTGAAAATTTGGTATTATCATTAAATGCGCTACCCATTTTATAAGTCTCGATTGACAATGCCGAATTCCAATTATGACGTTCCAGAACTATCATTACTTTATCAAGTATACTTTTCTTTTTTTTACTATCTAATTTTGCAATCGTAGCTTTATCGAGTTCAATTACTACTCCATTCAGTCTTATCCGACACCTCGCAGTTGTTGGATTAAAATTAGATCTCAACATAGACTCAACTTCTTCAACCATAGAAAGTTCACTAGGCTTAATTCTTATTCCAGTCTCAATACGACTTGAAAGACAGGGCGCAGATGGTAAAACTGCCAGGTCATTCAAACCTAAATAAACGGCTAACCCTCTAACATCTGCTTTATATAAACCAGCTTCAACAAATGGATGAATTACTTTTTTTTCTTGAGCTGCAACTAAACCTGGACGAAAGTCGTTAAGGTCATCCAAATTAGTACCTGAGCAAATAATATGATCGGGAAATTTGTTGGCAATGAAACCATAGAGGTTTTTCTTACAATAAAAGCATCTATCAATTGGATTTTTTCGGTAATCCTCATCTGAAAACTCTCCAACATCATGGCAAACCAAAGACCAAGAGTATTTCTTAGCATAAGATTGAACCCTTACTGTAGCCTCTAATGGTACAGCTGAGGACGTAGCATGAAACATAGTAACATCAGTCGAAACTTCTTTATGTGCAAAATAAGCCAAAGTCATACTATCCACACCCCCTGATGTGGCAATAATAAGGGAGTTATTAAGCTGCAATTGTGACTTTAAAGCATTTACATTAAACTTAGATTTATTAATTCTGTCCATTCCAACACCATAAGTAAAAATTAATTTACATAAACTTTAAGGCTCTTAGCTGACTAGCCCAAAAATTTAAAGTACACTCTCTTAATCATGAAAATAGTTACGAACTGAGTAATGATTACTTTCTTCATAAAGTACATTAATACGAGCAATATACTTTGGAATTGAGCCTGACACTATTAACCCAGCATGCAGCACAGTGTCACTATTATGTCCATGCCGGAACAATAGTGCTCTACCTTTTTTTGGAGTTATTAAAGCCCTTACAACTCCTTCATCATAAATTGCAGTTTCACCTCCCTCAATACCATCATCAACACCATTAAGGTATAGTAGCAAACTCAGTTTTGAACGCATTCCCTCCCATTGTTCCATTCTTTGCCCATCTAAACTTAGACCAAAACCAGGCCAATCGCCATCTATATGTGGGTTAAATACATCACCTTTATCATAACGGTACATATTTATCCTTTGACTTAAACTAGAAGCTATTTTGTGCCCATTTAATGATTGAGGAAGATGGGGTTTCAAACGCTCGAAAAGTACACGTATTGTATTTTCATCTGCTAACCAATGTACAGACTTATTTAGTCTCAATCCGGGAGCTGTAACAATACCAGGAGCATCATCTCTGTATCCAAGTAATTCTGTAATCTCGATAACTTTATCAGCCTCATGAGGTAACAAAAGATTCTCAACAAGGAAAACAAGTTTCTCGCCAGCTTTTATATCAATTCGTTTTGTTGATTTTGCTTTAGATACTGAGGGATCTAGAAATGGCGGGCAATCTATAGCATAAATAGGAGAATTACTTTTAATACTCCCATTAGGCAGAGACCCATCAAGCCAAGCAACTGGTCTCTTAGAATAAGTTTTCTTATCCATTTTAGTCATTTGTGTAAACTTGGATAAACAAGCTTAAAGGTCAAGGCATATAAAATATATTAAGGTAGCCCATGATTATTTATATAAGAAAAATTATAAAATATTTATGGAAGACACTACCGCCCCTTCAAAAAGAAGGGACGGTAGTTAATAGATAGCTAGAATTACTTATAAACTCAGCCTACATACTTAAAGGAGACAGATTCTGTGTAGCATTTCGAATTAATTCGCGATCGCTTTCAGGCAATGGAATAAGCCCTTTGTCTGTTAGGTAACCATAATCTCCAAAAGTCTCTTCACTAGTAAACTCAGCCAGATATTCTCTCATACCTGGAATTACATCTACGTGTGCCTCTTTGACATAGAAGTATAAAGACCTTGAAATTGGATAGGCACCCTCAGCAATATTATCAAATGTTGGCTGTACACTATCCACAATTGCCCCTTGAACTATATCTCTGTTCTCTTCAAGAAAGCTATAACCGAACACTCCAAATGCTGAAGGGTTTGCCNCTAACTTTTTAATTATAAGGTTATCATTTTCTCCTGCTTCAACATATGCNCCATCTTCACGGATAGTATGACAAATTGCTTTANAAGCCTTCTTATCTGATTTTTTTATTGCAGCAATTGAATCAAANGTTTTACAACCACCTTCAAGCNCTAATTCAACAAATGCATCACGTGTACCAGATGTTGGCGGGGGACCAAGAACTTCAATTTTTACTTTTGGTAAAGCGTAATCAATATCACTCCAATTCTTATAGGGGTTTGGCACAAGATTTCCATTGCTATCCGGAACATCTTTAGCAAGCGCAAGGTAAATTTGCTTTAGAGATATTGACACAGGCTCAGACTTATTGGAATTTGCTATAACAATTCCATCAAAACCAATCTTTACTTCAATGATTTTGTCTATACCGTTTTGATCACATTTTTCNACCTCAGAAGCCTTGATTCGCCTTGAAGNATTTGTAATGTCTGGATAATTTNCCCCNATACCCGAACAAAAAAGTTTNAATCCCCCTCCAGAACCAGTACTTTCAATGACGGGGGTAGGGAAACCTGAGGTGTTTCCGAATTCTTCTGCTACAGCTGTTGCAAATGGATAAACAGTTGATGACCCTACTATTCTNATCTGATCACGAGCCTCAGCGGCTCCAGGTATTAAGCCAGATATCCCGGCTAATAANCCNATAGTTAATGTAATGCNTAGTGTTAAAGAAGCTTTTCTCATTTAAGTTTTCCCTGATTCTNATATNAACATAAATTAAATTGAATATTTAAGATGGGAAACTAAATGTTTAATATGAAAAAATTTATACAAAATTATTACAATTTTGTTACTAAAATTTTCAAAATCTTTCTGGCTGAAACAATCTTTTGCAATCATTTTTGTTCAAAATTTTACTGCCTCAAAATTATCTATAAATATATCTGAATTTCCTATACGTAAGTTAGGTTTGCATTCTTTCTGTGTAGTCCCATGATTGAATTCTAATGGGCTTCAAATGCAACGCGACCTCCTCATCAACCCGCGACAGCAACCACTTTGCTAGTGATGTATTTTGCTGCTTATATTTATCTAATACTGACAATAAAACTTCTTCAGCTTTTCCCGGATTAATTTTTGCGACAGCTTGTCCACGAATTCCAAAATATGGGGGATTGTCTGATGCAATTTCAAACCCACATTTAGGTGTATTAAATAAAATTTTAGCTACTTTGGAAGATTTAGGTGTAGCAGACCATATACCTTCTGTATCCATAAAAAACCACAGAGAGGCTATTAATGGCCATCCACCAGGAGAAATTACAGAGAGGCGAATTGGAATTATTGCGCCTTCTAAATGTTCAATGATCTTTAATCTGGACCAAGGTCCTTTTATTTGACAGTTATTGTAGTCATCTAGCCACATAGCCCAGCATCCTGATTAGAGCCCTATAAATTGAATTGGAATAATCATATTAATATTTTTTAAACGCTAAAACAAATGTAAGTGATCCATGTAACAATTATTATTGTATAAATTAGTGTACCTCCATGAACATGAAATTATATTAATTGTGAGAAATACTTATGTCGGATCTATCAATAAAATTTTCAAAGCTTAATTTAAATACTTCTTTGCATTATACCCTACTCAAGATTGGTATAGTTCTAATTTTTGTGATAGCGATTTTATTCTCTCCATCAATATCCCACTCTGGGCAAACCAGAGGAGAAGTTTATAATTTTCATTTTACTTCTATTGATGGCATTGATATGCCAATGAAACTTTTCAAAAATAAAGTCATTTTGGTTGTTAATACTGCTTCAAAATGTGGATACACAAGTCAATATGATCAATTGCAAGAAGTTTGGGACGCATATAAAGAACAAGGACTAGTAATAATTGGTGTCCCATCTAATGATTTTTTTCAAGAGCCAGGAGATGAAACTAAAATAAAGAATTTTTGTGAACTTAACTTCAATATTAATTTTCCAATGACTTCTAAGGTTAGTGTTGTAGGGAAAAATGCTCATGAATTTTATAAATGGGCGCATAAGTCCTTGGGCGCTGCAAAGGCTCCTAAATGGAATTTCCATAAATATCTTTTATCTCACAATGGCGACCTAGTTTCATCATTTTCAAGTTCAGTGTCCCCAAAAAACTCTGAACTTGAACAAGCTATTGTTAGAGAATTAGCAAAGATTGATTCTCAGACAATGTAAAATAAAAGTTTATTTAAATTGGTAGCTTCTCATTACACAACTCATTAATTTCTTCTGAATGCCCCTGTAATTCAGCTATATTTATTTCCGCACGGCGATCCCTTGGCTCTCTCGCTCCATCATCTAAGTTTACCTTTGGACTAAGCTCTCCATGAGCACTTATCAAAATAATTTTAGGACTTACTCCATTTTCAACTAGAGCACGCCAAACCTCAATTGCACGTTCTAAGGAAAGTCTGAGATTATATTTTTTATCTCCAGATGTGTCTGTATGACCATTAATTAGTACTTTAGTAACATTTGCATATTTCACTTTATGAGCAATTTTCTGTAATATTAGTAAATCATTTTTCCCTAATTTACTCTCGTTATGTAAAAAATGAACCTTATTGGATAGAAGCCTAACTTCATTATTGGCAAGACTATGGCACTTTTCTAATTTGTCATTTTCTTTATTAAATTTCTCAACTTGAGTTTGGGCCTCAACCTTAATTATAGAATCAGCCTCATGTTCAGCAACCGGGCTTTTGATATTTTGTATAGCATCATCAAATTTTTCCCGGCATGCTGCAATATGATCTAGTTGCCACCCCTCTTCGAGTTGCTCAACCCAACAGTCAAAACCAATTTGAGCTCTTGCAGCGCTTAGTGGTGCATAATCTGAAAAATTATTGGATAAAGCATGATTCAAAATCTGATATGCATCTTCAACCTCTGCAAGATACACTTTTTTGAGCCTCCAATTTAATGGATTTTCAGGCATTGGCACTTGACCATTTTTTGTTAATAATGCTTTTTTTGCAAATATTTTTGCATCTGGCCAATCATACATTTCATCTGCTTCAAAAATTGCAAGTTCACGATACCCAGTCATAAGCTCTGCATTAAAGGAACCAGATTGGGGCTTTAACTCGCGAACCTCTTTTANANCTGACATACAGGCTGATACTGAAACTCCCATACAAAATAACAAACATAGATTTATGATTTTATAATTCATATTAATTACCCCCCAGTGATTCTGAGTTATCACCTAGGGAATTCAAAGTAACAGGCAGAGCTTTCTCACCTTTAAGTGATGAAACCTTTTTCTCAACTGAATGTTTTAGGCTTTCATTTAAATTTTTTTTCTTGGAAAAAGTATCCTCCTTCAAATTGTAGTTCTTAAAGTGACCTGTTAAGCGTCCCCCTGAGGCTACATCAAGAGATTTATATGTTAGGATACCGCTAACTTGTCCTGTATTAGCAACACTAATGTGTCCAGATACTTTAGCCTCACCAGAAAACTGGCCTAAAACCTCTAATTTTTCAGCCTCCAAAATACCTTCTATATGACCGCAGGGACCAATAATAACTGTATTACCATGAAGCTCGCCATTAAAGTGTCCGTTAACATTAAGTCTATCAAATCCCTCTATGTTTCCATCCAGGCTCACCTCATTACCAATATCTACTAATCCTAAATTATTATTTTTATTTTTTTCAGTATGAGTAAGACTTCTCATAATATTAGATTTTTGGGAAAGCCCCCGAGTTACCATTGAGGTTTCAACGTTTTGACTATCTATTTTATTAACAGTTTTTGAAATTATATTATCAGTCTCAGAACTTGTTTTATTCGCGCTATGAGTTAAAGAGCCTGATTGATTTTTTTTATTAGATTTAACTATTTTTTTTGTAAACATCACTCACCTCAAATTTTAATTTAGAAGCAAGTATCAACCTTTAATTTGTCAAAATTTTGGCGACAGAATGGCAAAAAAATGGCAACACATTTTTATTTACTTAAAATGATTTATAAATATAACTCAAAGCCAAATATGATGATTTATTTTTTATCACAACTTATGATATTAGATATTTGGTTATAGGATTAAAACATCACTAAAACCTAAATTAGAGGCTTATGAAGTGGTTGCCCACCACAAGGTAAATTTAGCTCTTCTAACTCACATTTACCCAGGTCAGTAACAACCGCACCATGGTCTTCATGTTCAAGGAAAGCAATATTTGTAGGTGTCTGACCATTAGTTTTAATTCTATCAACAACATCTCCATGGGTATCTAATACTGTTATGTTTCCTTGCCCAAAAACAGCACAATATAAGAGACCGTCCAAGCCAAATGCCATTCCATCTGGCCCAACAAAACTTTCAGGAATACCGTCAATTACATTTCCAAATAGTGTTTTTGTAGGAGTAGTATTAGAAAAAATGTCGTAGCAATAAACATTGCCGGTTATTGTCTCATTTACATACAACTTATCTTGTGAATCAAATGCTATACCGTTAGTAAATTTTAAACCATTATCTAATATTCTTAAAATTGACCCATTTATTGGATCTATTTCAAAAACTCTTCCATTAAAAGGACAAGATTTATAGTCATTCCTAATACTTTGACCATCTATAAAGTCATCTGGTAATATTCCACTATCAGTCATATAAAGTAAGCCGTTTGGACCAAATGCTAAATCATTTGGCCATAAGTATGGGTCATTTTTTGGTCCAAAAAAGGTTGAAAGCACTTCTCCATTAGGACTCATGCAAACCAAGGCTTCATTTTCACCACCTGCTATCCATAAATTACCATTTCCATCTATTGTAAGTCCATTTGGTCGCCCACCTGGACGTCCTATTTCATGACGATGTCCTTTTAGATCTACCAAGGAGACACAAGCNCGATTCTTAGCCATCTCAACCAAATATACTTGGCCATCTGACAAACAAACAGGACCCTCAGGTTCCATAACTCCTTTGCATATAACTCTGCCTACCATAATTTACACTCCNCAATATTTTTAAATTNTTTTTAATGACTAAAATTTCACCAGNTATGACAACTTAAAATATACATAATTAATAAATCTTGCATTAATACAATTTAGCCATGGAAAGGACCTCTGTAGTTAAATATATNACAATGTTAACCTCGGTTAAACATTTGATAATGAGAAAGGTATGATTAGTNATGAGTAAAAATATTCTAGTGCAAAAAGACAATGGCGTATGGTTAATTATAATAAATTGTCCTAAAAAAATGAACGCATTAGATTTTTCTGCTCATGAAGACCTTATCAGGGTCTGGGAGGAGTTTAATACTGATAAAACAGCAAGAGTAGCTGTATTAACTGGCTCTGGAGATGAAGCCTTTTGCGCAGGAGCAGATTTAAAAACTTACACTATGAAATTTGCTACGACCCCAGCATCACAGTTCAGGTCTGACTTTGTAAACGGATATGGTTTAGGAGGAATAACTAGAGGTTTAGAGATTGANAAGCCGATAATTGCNGCAATTAANGGATATGCAATTTCAGGNGGATTTGAATTGGCTCTTGCTTGTGATTTAAGGTTTTGTTCTCCAAACGCTATGTTTGGTCTNCAAGACTCAAAGTGGGGATTTCATGCTTGTGACGGTGGTTTAATAAGACTACCTCAGATTGTTGGCCTAGGTCATGCAATGGAAATTATTCTGTCCGGTGAACTTGTTGAAGCAGAAAAAGCTCATCGAATAGGTTTAGTGAATAGAGTTTATCCACAAGAAACATTAATTTCGGAAGCCCTAGATTATGCGAAAATGCTTGCTAAAAGAGCTCCTCTTTCGCATCAATTCGCTAAAGAAACTATGCGAAGGATAGTTGGAATGTCTTTACCTGAAGCTCTCAAAACAGAGGTGAGGTCCTTCCATGATTTAGGTTCTTCAGAAGANCTAAAGGAAGGAACAAGTGCATTTAAGGAAAAACGCGAAGCTATATTTAAGGGAAAGTAAAAATTCTGAGATTTAACTNTTTTANGAATTTATATAAGCACCATTTATGAATTTCTATNCTCCTTNNNATACAATCNTATANCTTGCTCCTTTAGCGNCAAACCTTCCAGNAANCCAATTTTCTNCGCAGAATTATTAAGATAAGAAATTATCCCATTTTCCCAAGAATCGGTGCTGTTGCCAATTCTAGCACTCATAAAACCGATAGTNCCGGCAGCTAAGTTATTAACCTGTAAGAATTCTAAAGCAGCTATCCCTGCGGCATCTNTTCCAACACCTGCATCATTAAAAAACACCACTGAAGAATTAACCTTTACAGCAAATTTTCCTGAACTACTTCCACCATGAGAAGCTGATACTATAATCGATCCAGAGTCTGTAGGTTTAATTTCAGTAATAGAGTCCAACAATATAATAGGAACTCTTAATGAAGTATTAATATGATTTCGTGACAAGAGTTTAACCTATAAACATCATTACTAATTCATGCCAACAAATTCTTGAACAATCTCAGGGTTTGCCAATTGATCGGGGGACAACTCGCCAGTGAAAACTCCCCTACGAATAACATAAACACGATCTGAAAGAGCTGAAATAAATTCAAGGTTTTGCTCCACTAGGACAACTGTTAGACCACGCTTAACTCGTAAATTTTTCAAAATTTCAATAATTTCNTCAACAATTGATGGCTGGATACCCTCTGTAGGCTCATCTAAAAGCAAAACTTCCGGACTTCCACATAGACACCTTGCAAGTGCGAGTATCTGCTGCTCTCCTCCACTTAAAACACCCCCACGCCTGTTTAATAAAGTTTCTAAACGGGGGAAATCTTCTAAAATCTCATCTATGATTTGNGCTTCCTTAGCGCGTAGACCTTTATGCATTAGAATACCGGTTCTAAGATTNTCCCTTACAGTCAAATTTGGNAAAATATCTCGACCCTGTGCAACGTAACCAATTCCANTTCGATTTCTTTTATGCGGCGGTAATTTNGTAATATTTTTTTCTTTTAGCCTAATTTCACCGGCATTTGGCTTCAACAGACCAACTAATGCCTTAAGAAGAGTTGTCTTTCCCATTCCATTGTGTCCCAGAATACCCACAAACTCTCCATCTGAAACATTAAAATCAACGCCATGCAGAATGGGAATACGCCCATAAGAAACTTTGAGTTTTTTTACCTCTAGCATAACATCCTAATCTTTTTCTTTTCCAAGGTAGATATCACGAACTAAAGGATTCGCCATAACAGACTCCACTTTATCCTCTACTAATATCTCACCCTGATGAAAAACAGTAACTTGGTTAGCAATGGCCTTAATGAATTGCATGTCATGTTCTACAACAATTAAGGAAGCAGACTCACTAATTTCCTTAATCAATCGAGCTGTTTGTTCAGTCTCTTCATGTGTCATACCAGCTGTGGGTTCATCTAATAAGAGGAGAGTTGGGTCACTAGTGAGCACCATGCCTATCTCAACCCACTGCCTCTCTCCATGAGCTAGCCTGCCAACCATGGACTCTCGTATATCACCGAGTCCAACACGTTCAATAACATCACTAGTTACTTTATTTGCATTACGTCTACCATGATAACGACGAGCTGCCAGCCAAATATTTTCTCTTACTGGAATACCATCAAACACGCTTGGAACTTGTGTCTTTATACCAATTCCAAGATGTGCGATTTGGTGAGTGTGTAGTTTAGTTATATCGCGATCTTTAAAAAATATTTTTCCCAAGCTTGGCTTATGCTGATGAGTTAGACATTTAAAAAAAGTACTCTTCCCAGCACCATTAGGACCTATTAAACAACGTAATTCGCCAGGCTCTAAAGTAAAGTTAACATCGTTTACTGCAATTACTCCGCCAAAACGTTTTGTTAAACCACGTGTTTCAAGTAAAAAATTTTCCTTACTCATCTTGCCCCTGTTTCTCTGCTTGGCCAGCCTGCTTAACTGTTGTTGAAAGCCATCCTCTGGACTCAGCGAACCAAATACACATTCGCTTTATCGTTGGCACAAACCCCTCAGGAACAAACAATACTACTACAATCAATATCGCACCTAAAATCAGGTTAACATCAACAGTCTGTTGTGTACCAAGTTCCAGTGCTAGAATTCCTAGAACAAATGCTCCAATTATAGGACCAATCAATGTACTAAGACCACCAACTACAACCCAAATAATTATTTGCGCACTCATACCCAGATCAAAAACATGAGGATCTATAAAAGAATTCCAATTGGTGAACATTACTCCACCAATAGCTGCTATAGCCCCAGCTATAGCAAATGCAATCATTTTATAGAGGCGAACATCATAACCTAGTAACTCTGCTCGCTCTTCATTCTCTCTTATTCCAACTAGTGTTCTCCCAAAATGGCTTGATAGAAGCCACCTTAAGCCAAAATATACTAAAGCTAACGCAACACCAGCGATGTAAAACATGTCTTCAGGAAAGGCAAATTTACTTACATCTCCAGGCATGTTAATGGGAGGAATAGCTGGTATTCCGTTATATCCACCAAGGTGTGCATTACCTATCCGATATTCAAAACCAGCTGTGTGTCCTAAAAATTTATGAAAAATTAAAGTCACGACGAGAGTAATGACTGCCAAATAAACACTGCTTAAACGACCGTAAAACATCAAATAACCAAGAAGCAAGGCAAATACTGTTGGTAATACTATTGCCACAATAAGAGGTACGGTACTGCTGCCCATGTTTATAGATAAAATTGCATATGTATAGCCACCAAGACCAAAAAAGGCTGCTTGTCCAAAGCTGAAAACACCGCCAAAACCCCATATAAATGCTAGGCTAAGTGCTAAAATTGCAAAAGAAAAATAAAGTGTAATTTGTAGTAATATATAGAATGGTGCCACTTGAGGTATAACTACCAATGCTAAAACACTGATAAGCAGTGCTGCTAGCAAACCCCCTTTATTCCAGGATACTGCTCTCACAAGCCTCTCCTAAAAAACCTTCCGGTAATACCTTGAGGTAAAAGTCTAAGAAGGATAATTGCTGCAACAAGAAGCGCCACCTCCCCTACCACAGAACTAGTAAAAAAAGTTGTTGTTTGATTTATAGCCCCAAAAAATACAGAAGCTGCAGCTGTACCAGTCAAAATTGCTTCGCCACCACNAATTACCGTTATNAATGCTTTAGCTATATATGCTGCCCCCATGGTAGGTAAAACGCCGCTAATTGGAGCTAAAATTGCTCCGGCGAGACCAGCTAAAGCAGCCCCGATACCAAATGTAAGTGTATAGACAGCTGGAGGACTGACACCCAAAACAGATGCCTGATCACTATTTTGCATAGTAGCTCGGGCAATCAAACCAAATCTAGTATATTTCAAAACCACGTATGCAGCCAAAAGCACAACAGCTGTAATACCTATTGTAAAAAATTTATACTGGCTATCCGCAAGAGACCCTATGGTGAAACTTCCAAAGGGCGTAGAGATACCCTCCATAGTATTTCCAAATATCATCGTCATAGCCCCAACTATAAGAAGGCTAAGACCCCAAGTTGCCAAAAGCGTATCCATCATTCTGCCATACAAGTGACGAATGATTAGCCGCTCTATAATTACGCCCACAATACCCACAAACAAAGGAGCTATAATAAACATTGAAATCCATAAAGGAACGCCTGCCTGAGTAGGAACTAGGACAGCATATGCACCCAGCATCAGAAATTCGCCATGGGCTAGGTTTATAACCCTCATCATACCAAAAATGACTGCCAGCCCGATGCTTAAAAGCGCCAAGCTGGCAATCAAATTGACAATTTGGATTATGGTTATAGCTGCTAAATCCATAGCCATAAACCCAACATTATTTACTCACTTCACTAGCCTAAACTTCAGGGATATATTGTGTAGCCTGNTTTGGGTTAGCTATCAAATCACAAACCTCTGCCGTATCCTGCGGGTGAACATCATTGTTTGTTTTAACAATATCAAACTGACCATTACGGACCTCGGCAATCGCTGTTGACATCACGTTATGATGTGTCTTTGCATCTATAGATACGCGACCACCGGCTCCATCAACACTAATACCTGACTCNAAAGCTTCTATTACTGGCTCACGGTCAAAGGTTCCTGCCTTTTCTACAGCAGCCTTCCACAACCATGGAGCATTGTAGGTACANACCGCAAGTGTACCAAGCTCNGCATAATCAGATCCAAACTTAGCATGCCATTTGGCAACGAACTCATCATTAGCTGCAGATTTTATAGTTTGGAAATAATGGAATGAACTAACAATTCCCTCTATCTCCTCAGCTTTAAGAAAACTTTTTTCCCATGGNCCGAATACTGTAGATGCTAAAGGAATTTTACCTAACATTCCTGCAGCTGGCCATTGACGATAGAAACCAATGTGTGCTCCACCAACCAAACCAGACATNACCATATCTGGATCAGCTTCCTGAATCTTAGTTATTGTTGTTGAAAAGTCTGTTACATCCAAAGGATAAAATTCTGTTGCAACAACTTCTCCACCATTAGCCTCTGTAAATTTCTTAAACCATTGCGAGCAAATATGACCATAATTATAGTCTGCCCACATGGTGTATATTTTTTTGGCATTAAATGCCTTCATAGAATAATCAAGTGCAGGACCTATCATTTGTGCTGGAGTCTCGCCTCCAACAAAAACTGTCTTATCGCATACTCCACCCTCATAGAAAGTATTATAAAAATAAAGCATTTTATATCTATCAAAGATTGGCCTTGCTGTTTCCCTTGACGCACTACTAACCCCACCAAATACAACTGAAGCCCGCTCCTGTGTGGCGAGGCGTTGACTATATTGAGCGTAATTTTGCATATTGGAAGCAGTATCAAAGGCTATTAACTCAAGTTGCTGTCCTAAGACACCTCCACTTGCATTAATTTCGTCTATAGAAAACTTAATGGCATCATCCATTTCCTTACCATAGATTCCATGACTACCCGTTCTATCATGCATGGCACCAACTTTTATAGTTTCTGCNCGAGCTCCCCTNCTAGATATAATTGCAGGTGCAACTATTGCAGCCCCCGCTGCAGCTCCTGCTCCTTTTAAAAACTTTCTTCGCCTCATATTNGTTCCTCCCTTAAGGAAATTTTTGAATATTTATTCTATNGGCTANCNCATATATTGAATGGCATTTNTATATAAATCAATACAGCTATTCATAATCTNTNTTATTTTNATNNNTAACTTAATANTANACATANCCATCCATTAAACGNCTNTGAGTTCTNNTAACACTTATNGAGNTTAAANTNTCNTTTANAAATGTTGTTTTAGATGAAAAAACCCCNGAAGGATGCCCCACTCGAATAACATTANTGACNTTTGGCTGAATGGAAGATAGTTGATTAGCTATAGTTCCTGGTATTCTAGCTGCTGCNGATAAACACATTGCTGCGGTTAAAGGTATTGCTTTATGCGGAGTACCCATAGATATAGCACGAGCTGTCAAATCTACTTCCATTTTCTTTACTCTATTACCATCTAATTTTGAGTATTCACACGCCCCGCCCAAAATTACTAATTTCGGAATGGAGAGGGTATTGCCCGATAGCCCCATATTAATTGCGCCAAGCTGTCTAATTTTCTCTAGAAGAGCCATAAAACTTTTTTGTTCCGTTAGCAGGCTAAATTCTGCAAATTCATCTATTTTTAATGAAGAAGCGGATACAAAAACACAAGCAGTCGAGGCATCTACTAGACTAACCGGGATAGAACCAATTCCATCAACTTCTATAAAATCTATTTCTTTACCCGAAGGTAAAATATTTTTGGTAACTGATCCAGAAGGAGAAATAAACTCTAGGTTTATGGGATGCCCCTTACCTGAAACACCTGCCATTGTCTCCGTTCCATCTACAACTGTTTTCCCTTTGATCACATTAAAATGCGCTACGACCAACTTATCAGTATTTGTATTAAGCAAACGTAATGATACAGTACCATCTGAAACTTTAAGCAACTCTTCATCAATAGCAAAAGGTCCGACAGCAGAAGTTAAATTTCCACAATTTCCTTCATAACTTACTAATGGTTTATCCACTGCAACTTGCCCAAATGTGTAATCTATATCAACTCCCTTTTTTACAGATGGCTTCACCACCATAATTTTTGATAAAGATGATGTTCCCCCACCTAGTCCATCTAACTGCCTGCCATTAAGATCTGGACTTCCCAGCACTCTCATAAATATATTATTTCTACTATTGAGATCTCTTGGTAAATCTTTCTCTTGAAAAAATACGCCTTTACTTGTCCCACCACGTATAAACGAGGCTCTGATCTTTGTTTGACTCACGTTGCAGAATCCTCTCCGGCAAGTTTACCTGTTATAGCTCCCCTCATTACTGATGTAGAACCAGTGTAAACACGGTGATAAATACCAGCTACCTCGCCTGCTGCATACAATCCAGGAATAACTTCTCCATCCATATTTAAAACTTGAGCCTTAGAATTGATTTTTAGTCCACCAAAGGTAAAACAATTAGCTGCGATTATAGGCCAAGCTCTAAATGGTGCTTTATCAATTGGTCTAGCCCAATTAGATTTTTTAGGACTTAATTCTCTGGTTGAAAGGTTATCTATTCCTAAGGGATCAAATGACCCACCCAAATTACAAGCTGCATTATATGCCTCAAGAGTTGACTCTGTCTCGTTAGCCGGCAAGCCAATCATTTTAGATAACTCTTTAATTGTTTCAGCTTCATAGGGAGGCACAGTTGTTCTAACTGTCTTCTGCCAGTTTGGGATATCATCTATTGTTGCGTCAAAAAAAGCATATGCAATCCCCTCTGGCTGATCTAAAATTTCACGAGTTATGGGCTCATAAAAAACATCGATCATACCAATACCTTCATCAGTGAAACGAGTCCCTAGCTTATTTATTAAGACGCCATAATTAAAGTGCAATACTACTGCCTCAGATTCACCACATCTTGGATCAACTGGTTGAGCATGAAAACTTCCAAAATCACCAGCGGGCGCAGCACCAATTTTGAGTGCCATCCTGATACCTTCACCTCNATTNAAATAACCGCCCTTAGCGACTGGTCTNATAAATTGAGACTTNGGACCAAGATACCTGCTAAGCATTTCTGGATTACCTTCAAATCCACCACTAGCTAGAACTACNTTTTTAGCAACAAAATTTTGAGATTTATTATTTTTTGTTCTAGCCAATACTCCTGCTAGATCCCCTGATTTACTTATTATTAATTCTTGTGCTGTAGTCTCATAAAAAAAATAAATTTGATTTGAAAACCTTTCAGCAAACTTTGACAAAGCATCAATAAGTGCTAGCCCCCCACCAACTGGTGCTATTCGAGTAGTAGANTGNGAAATAAAATAATTAGGTAAGAAATCNAACTTTACTCCAAATGTTTCCAACCACTTTAATGCCCTTGGTGCTTCACGCGCTAACGCTGAAATCAGCTCGGGATCAGTTGANCTTTGCGCCCTAAGAATTCCTGACCAATCAGAATATGGTTTTATCCAATCTTTGGTTANTTCAGGNTCTATATAACCTCCGGCNTTATTTGCAAACCTTTCCTCAAAATCGTCTGAAACCTCATCATGAGACTTCATACGCCAATAAGATTCTGTATAACGAGTATTCCCNCCACGTTCTTCAATTGGAGCACGCTCTAAAATTGCGACTTTAAGACCTTTCTGCAATGCAGCTACAGCTGCAGAAAGACCCGCTATTCCACAACCAACTACTATTAAATCAAAGTTATAATTATTTTGTTCCACGAAGGTCTCCTATTAAAATTTATTTTTTATCATTTTGATTGTTTGCTTATGAATATTGTAGGATATAAAACTTCTATTAAATGTAATTCATCAACCTTTAAGATTATCTAATAAATTATGCAAGAACGTAAATTAACAAATAGACCTGGCAAACAAAATTGGGGGCGAAGAGAAGACGCAAGGCATTTAATTGGTCAAGGGCAATATGTTTCAGATATTAATATAGCCAATGAAGCTACTGCGTATTTTGTAAGATCTATTCATGCTCATGCTAATATTAAATCTATAAATACAGATGTTGCAAAAACTTACCCAGGTATTTTAGCNGTATTAACAGCAAAAGATTTAGNAAAGTTTAATTTAGGCGGCATTCCAGCNTTAGTTTCNCCANTAAGCTACGATAAGAAACCAGCAAAAACCTCTTCTCGCCCAATTTTAGCAACTGATAAAGTNCGCTTTGTAGGAGAAGAGGTTGTAATGATTGTNGCAGAATCCTACCACCATGCCGCAGATGCAGCAGATACTATCGAAATTAACTACGAAGTACTTAATAGTATATCTGATTCACAAAACGCAACGAAACCTGAAACCTCAATAATTCATTCAATAGCACCAGATAACTTGTGTCTTGAGTGGCGCTATGGAGACAAAATCGAGCTAAATAAAGTCATAAATAAAGCCGCATTTAACATAGAATTAAACATATATAATAACCGCGTTGCCGTATGCCCAATGGAACCTCGTTCAGCAATTGGAACTTATGATAAAGAAAATGACCAATATACTCTTCATGCTGGCACACAAGGTGTTCACTTAATAAGAGATGCATTAGCCAAACATATTTTCAAAATTCCTTCAGAACGTATTCGTGTATTAACTCCAGATGTTGGAGGTGCATTTGGAACAAAAATATGGCTATACCCTGAATATGCACTTGTTCTTTTAGCTTCAAAAATTTGTCAGCGCCCCATCAAATGGATAAGTGAACGCACTGAATCCTTTCAAAGCGATAGTCAGGGACGTGATCGACATTCATATGCTAANCTTGCACTNGANAGCGAAGGAAAGATTCTTGGCTTNTACGTTAAAAACACAGCAAACCTNGGTGCATATTGTTCAAATTTTGGTGCNATCGTACCTACTGAAGGAAGCACAAAAGCNCTAACAGGNCCTTACTCAGTTCCANTAGTATACGTNGAAACAAATGTTGTTTATACCAATACAACNCCTACTGANGCTTATAGAGGATCNGGAAGACCCGAGCATAGTTTTCTTATGGAGCGGCTTATTGATGTAGCGGCAAAAGAAATTGGAATAGATAGAATAAAAATACGAAAACGTAATCTAATTTCAAAAGACGACCTCCCCTACAANACATCACTTGGCGCAGAATACGACTCAGGNGATTTTTTAAATATTTTAAATAAAGCNCTTANTAAGTCAGGTTGGTTTGACTTTGATAAAAGACGGCAAGATTCTATAAAACCACATATACGAAGAGGTATTGGGCTAGCCATGTATGTTGAGCCTTGTGGTGGGAGAAGAGACCAACTAGCTCAAATCCAATTCAATGCTGATGAATCTGTCCATTTAAAAATTGGGAGTCAATCAACAGGTCAAGGGCATGAAACATCTTATGCTTCAATTATTGGAAATTATTTAGGTCTCAGTACAAAGCAAATTTTTGTTTTACAAGGAGACACCGAAAAGCTTCGATACGGAAAAGGTACTAGTGGATCTCGCTCTACTTCAATCGGTGGGTCTGCTGCAATAGAGGCTGCTAAAAAGGCTGTTGAGAATGGTCTTGATATAGCAGCAGATTATCTTGAAACCTNTAAAAGTGATTTAATTTTTGAAAATGGCTCNTATAATGTTAAGGGCACAGACCGTTTCGTAAAATTTTCTGAAATTCTCTCACAGAATTGTAATTCTTGGACTAAACTGGATTCTTTTGATTCAATTTTAAATAGCGAAGCACTTTTTGAATATACTCAAGAAACTTATCCCAACGGGTGCCATGTTGCGGAAATTGAGGTTGATCTAGAAACAGGTCTGTTCACAATTAATAAATATGTATGCATCGATGATTTTGGTAATTTAATTGACCCTACGCTCGTAAAAGGTCAAGTTCATGGAGCAATTGCCCAAGGACTAGGGCAAGCTGTTATGGAGCAAGCAAATTACGATGAAATATCCGGCCAGTTAGTCACTGGTTCTTTTATGGATTATGCATTGCCCCGAGCAAAAGACATGCCGAATTTTGACTGGCATAATGAGGGAATTGCTTGCCAAACAAATCCACTGGGAGTTAAAGGATGCGGTGAGTCTGGATGCATGGCTTCTCCTGCAGCAGTTATTAATGCCTTAATTGATGCTTTAAAGGAATTTAATATTCGTGACATACAGATGCCAGCAACACCCCATTTGATATGGCAGATTATAAAGTCTCATCCTAGCAGTCAAACTTGATTGAAACGATTTCGAATATTTATAATGTAATAAATCCCAATAACTCTGGATCTTTTATTAATATGATTTAATTACATCGTATAATCATGGATAGGACTGACCATGCTATTAACTCATAATGCTTTCGAAAAACGAAAAAAACTAGTTAAGGACCTTAGTTCTGGAAGGCTATTACGTTTTCCAGGCTCCTTTTCTCCTTTTGTTGCAAAATTAATAGAAAAAGAAAATTTTGAAGGCGTGTATATATCAGGAGCAGCTTTATCCGCTGACCTCGGGCTTCCTGATATAGGTCTTACATCGCAAACTGAAGTCGTATCTCGTGCCAGACAAATTGTAAGCGCTACAAAACTGCCAACAATTGTTGATGCAGATACTGGATTTGGTGAGCCCATTAATGCAGCTAGGACTATAACACTTTTAGAAGATGCAGGACTGTCTGGATGTCATATAGAGGATCAACTAAACCCAAAAAGATGCGGACATTTAGAAAATAAAGAATTAGTGTCAACAAAAGAAATGTTGCAACGCATTAGAGCAGCTTCAGAAGCAAAATCAGATAAAAATTTTCTATTAATTGCAAGAACAGATGCACGAGCTTTAGAAGGTCTCAATGGCGCTATTAAAAGAGCTAAGGCTTATGAACAAGCAGGCGCAAATATTATTTTTCCAGAAGCACTGAACAATATAAATGAGTTTGAAGCTTTCAGAGCAGCTATAAAAATACCATTACTAATCAATATGACAGAATTTGGAAAATCTCCAATCTTGGAATCTTCAANTATANAAANCCTAGGTTACAATATAGTTATATATCCGGTTTCTACCTTTCGCCTTGGAATGCATGCAATAGAAACTGGTCTCAAAACACTNAAAAATGATGGAGATCAAAAAANCTTAGTCAATAATATGATGACAAGATCAAAACTTTATGAAGTTTTAGAATATGANAAATANAGCAAATTTGATAAAAATATCTCTAAANTCTAATAGAATAATTAGAATTAGACCTTGANAAGTATGGTTATTTTNAGAGTTAAATGTTCAANTTTTATATAAGACATATTAAGGTGAGNTCAAGCCATGTTATNTTTTAGGNACAAATAATTTATAAAGTTANCATTCAGGCTATAACCAAATGTTACTCCAAAAAATACGCATTGGTGCTGGAGCAGGTTTTGCCGGAGATCGGCTTGAGCCTGCAATCGAACTAATTAATAGAGGTATGTTAGACTTCATTGTTTTTGAATGTCTTGCTGAGCGTACGATTGCGCGAGAGTCTTTAACTTTAAATAGAGGCCTTGGAACTGACTTTAATCCATACCTTGAAGAAAGATTAGAAGCTGCTTTACCTAGATGTGAAGCAACCCATACTAAGTTGGTTACAAATATGGGAGCAGCAAACCCTAAAGCAGCCGCTGAGCAGGCTAACATTATTGCTCGAAACCTTATGCTTAAAGACTGTAGAGCTGCAGTACTGCTCGGAGACGATGTAACTCATATAATTTCAAATAAACCTGGGCTTAACCTTATGGAGACTAATGAACCTTTAGAGAGTATTTTACCTAAACTTTGTTCTGCTAATGCTTACCTTGGGGCCGATTCTATTCTCGCGGCTATTCAAACTGGCGCACCTACCATTATTACAGGAAGAGTAGCTGACCCATCACTTTTTCTTGCCCCGATGCTGTATTCACTAGGTTGGTCCTACGATGATTATGATAAATTAGCCCAAGGATCTACCGCCGGTCATCTTTTAGAATGTGCTGGTCAAGTTACTGGAGGATATTTTGCAGATCCAAAGAATATAACAATACCTGATCTAGCAAACCTAGGTTTCCCTTTTGCAGATGTAGATAGTAATGGAAAAGTGACAATTAGTAAGTTGGATGATACTGGGGGACGAGTTGATGTTGCAACCTGTAGCGAACAATTACTTTATGAGGTTGGGGACCCTAACTGTTATATTACTCCTGATTGTATACTGGATATAACAAATACATATTTTGAGAAAATAGGTAGAGACAAAATTCTTGTGCATGGATCAAAAGCTAAGCCCAGAACAAATTCTTACAAAGTTAGTGTTGGTTATTTCGATGGCTATCTCGGAGATGGGCAATTATCCTACGGTGGACCAGGGGCAATTGAGCGAGCTAAGCTTGCCGATCGGGTTGTTCGAGAAAGATTGACCTTAAGTGGATTTCATTACAAAG
>PAWF01000015.1 GCA_002714015.1 Gammaproteobacteria bacterium
AGCGATGCATTTGCTCGATATTTGCAAGAAATGCCAAGATTTGGCTGGAAGCATATTACAAGTGTCCAGACTGACATAAGTATATTGGCATTTGCTCGAGATCNCCGTATAGCTAATATTCAGATAGAAAGNCGAACTTTAGGAGGTGCAACGGTTGTNATAGTTATGTCTCCAAGAGCTAATGGNTCAGAGCAAAGTAATTTAAATCCCCAAGAAAACNTAATACGAGCTCAGTCAATAGAATAGACTAATCTTNCTGANAGAATTATTTATAGATANCTTAAGTNAAAAAAGTTTTAGCNTTTATTCTATATTCCCGGCTATAGGTATTCCAGTAGCGACAGATGTTGCCTTACTGATGGCTCGCATGTCCTCTGGTTCTATATTCATCAAATTTGTTTTACCTGTGCAACGTGCCATCATTGAGGCTTCGTTTGCGCAAGCCTTAAGTATGGCAGCAACACCCTCACTCCTGTCTTCACTGGTGCGGTCAGCTTCAAAGTGCATTCCATGTTGCTCTGTTATTTGGCCGCCTGCAGCAAGACCTGCTACAGCTCCATAAACTACAGCCTTTCCTCCTAGGCCAATTACCTTGGCAGCATCAGTTCCTGATCGAATTCCACCAAAATATATTAGATCTATTTCTTCTTCTCTATCCAGATCTCTTAGGATTCTAATTGCATCCCTGATAATTGATAAGTCNGGAGTACCTTTCAGCTCACTCCAAGGAGACCCTAGTGCTCCTGTTGCATCTAGAACTAAGACATCAAAATTATTTTCAAGGGCGTAAGGTATNGCTTCCTTTAGTGTATTAGANGATGACAAAGACATTCCAAGAAGTTGATCATCTTTAAGNCGTTTTATATTTACTGGCTTGAATTGATGACCAACAGCATAAATTAGTGCACTTGCTTTATTACTTGGCTCTATTTGACCTGGTATTACTAATTGAAGCCAAGGTACATCATTATTTAGAGGCTGGACGCCTAAATAGCCACATTTAGCAGATAACAGACCTTTACTGACATCCCGTTTAATATCATTTTCTGCATGATCNAATCCTGTCACTAAAAATGGGCTGGCTAGAGACATTTTCCCAGACCCCAATTCTGTTTTAGTACTGCAGGCTTCCCTATAAGGGTCAATCACTAGTCTTGAGAGGTTTGCAGGAAGAAATGCTAAATCATCCAATGTTGCTTGCCGTTGTTCGGGAAATGGATTTGCTCGTGAGCTAAGTCGTTCTCTTAGAGTGGAACGGAGTTTATTATGGTCCAGTGGATTGGTACGGGCCATAGTAAAAATATCTTCTCTGTGTTTTACCGCATAATCTGTACTTCCAGTTTCAGCATCACAACGATAACAACGAGCTGCTTCTTTAAGGGCATCTTCTCGTCCATAAGTATCTTCAATTTCTGGAAATTCTACAGGGTTTTCACCAACACCGTGAAAAACTGGTTCTTGAACGGGGAGTTTTTCCCAGAGTTGATCTTGAGCAACAGGGACTCGGCGGGTTTTAAATGGAGTTCGATATGGAAGGGGATCATCGCGACCTTCTAAAAATGCTTTAACATAATAGGCAACACGTTGACCATGACTCATTGCCATTACAATTGTAGATCCCCCAAATGCACCATCTCCAGCAGCAAAAACTTTGGGNTCTTCTGTGCGCATGCTATCCCAACTAGTAATAACNCGATCTTTAAGCATCATTCCTTTATTATCAAGATGATCACATTTTCCCTCTTGGCCAACAGCTGCAATCACCATTCCGCAAGCTATTGAATGATCAGAACCTTCAACGAGTANTGGACTTCTACGACCGTCNTCATCTGGAGGACCTGCNTTGGTTGTGACGCAATTAAGGTCAAGCCCTGAATTAGTTAGCTCAATAGAAACTTGTTGGGTATTATATATAAACTCTATCCCCTCCTCGATTGCCCCTTCGAGNTCTATTTTTCTTGCAGGAATATCCTCTGACCCACGACGATAAACTACTTTGACCTTCTCACATCNCGGNAGACGTAGCGCTGCTCGACATGCGTCCATTGCAACATCACCACCACCAATAACCACAACAGTTTCCGGCATTTCTGGGCGAGCTCCAGCATTTATATCTCGTAAGAACTGGACACCATCAATAACTCGTTCATCTTCCTCTCCTGGGATATTCATTTTTTTACCCCACCAAGATCCTATTGCTAAAATTATTGCATCATGTCTTTCTTTCAATTCTTCAAGTGTGACATCTTTACCAAGCGCAGTATTCAGATGAACCTTTAAGCCTGGACACCTACTAGTGAGTCTATCTATATCTTCCTGAATAATATGTTGTGGTAAACGAAAAGCAGGGATTCCCCATATCATCATTCCACCCAGGCGATCAGTCATTTCATAAAGNTGAACTTCAAAGCCGGCTTCGCAAAGATCGTGGACTGCAACCATACCTGCAGGACCTGAGCCCACAACTGCTACTGTTTCTTTTTGTGTTACTGGGAGTGGGGGTGGATCATAATCATGTCCTACCTTATCCATTACGAAGCGCTTTAAGTTGCGAATTTGTACTGGACCGTCAGAATCTGTACGTCTGNAGGCAGGTTCACACGGAGCATCACACACGCGACCACATATTGAGCTAAAAGGATTGGTAGCAGTAATTGCTTCGTAAGCTTTTTCATATTCGCCATCCCAAATGTGGGCAATATATGAAGGTGCATCTGTACCAACCGGGCAAGCAATTTGACATGGTGCAGGTACAAAGTGGATGTCACTAGTATCATCAGGCATTTCTGCCATTAATGGTCTAGGTCCGTTTGTATTATTTTTATTTCTATCTATAGGCATNTTCAGCTCACTCTTGCCCTTAGTGCATCCTCACGTTCTCTGTATTCAGGTGCATATGGTAATTTTGTCATTTCTGCAGCCTCAGGTGTTAAGGCTACTAAGTCGCTACGACCAAGTTCGTGAACACTTTTGTGTCCAAGAGCATGAGTAAGTGCAGCAATTTGCCAACGCAGTCCCTCTAAATATCTATGAATATTTTTCGCTTCTACTTCAGGCTTATAGCGTTTCTCATGTTCTGGGTCTTGAGTTGCAATACCTGTTACNCATTGTCCAACGTGGCATTGCATACAGGCAATGCANCCCCCAGCAATAAGTACAGAAGTTCCAACTGCTGCAGCATGGGCNCCAAGAGCNAGNGATTTCACAACATCTATACCGTCACGCATNCCGCCCATAAGTATTATTTCNAGCTTACCGGCAGCATCTATTTCTTCCAAAGCTTCTAGAGCTTCAGAGATTGCAGCTATTGTAGGAATTCCAACATATTCTGCTACTTCTGCTCCACCCGCNCCAGTTGATCCCTGCATGCCATCTAATTCTACAAAGTCGAAACCGTCTTTATAAGCTATTTTAATGTCATCCCTGACTCGACCAGCACCCAACTTAACACTTACAGGGACACGATATCCTGTTGCTTCTCGTAATTCTTCTACTTTGATTACTAGATCATCTGCGCCAAGAATATCAGGATGTCTTGATGGAGAGCGTAAATCTATACCTTCCGGAATTCCACGAATAGTAGCAAGTTCTTTGGTTACCTTTTTAGCCATTAATTGACCNCCAAAACCAGGTTTTGCTCCNTGAGAAATATATATCTCTAATCCATCAGCTCGCTGCATGTCATGGATGTTCCAACCTAGCCTACCTCCTAACATTTGGAAAACTAGCTGATCAGCGGCATCTCGCTGAGCATCTGACATNCCACCTTCACCAGTATTTTCAGCAATGTTTGACATAGCAGAAGCCATAGCAATTGCTTGCTTTGTTGACCGACTAAGTGCCCCATAACTCATTNGCGCTATCATAACGGGCATTGATAATTTCAAGGGAGATGCGCCATACATTCCCCCAACTTCTGTTTTGAGCTCAACCTTAGAAATTACATCTGGTTCATCACCCACGTGGGAGAGGTCTTTGCGGAAGGAGATGTCGTTAAAGTGAGGAAGCGGTCTCGCTCCTCCGTAACCCCTTACTCTATATCTTCCTATTTGTGACTTTATATGGATATCTTCCTGGATTTTTGGATTCCAGTATTCAGAATTACCTGAAAAGGTAAAAAATGGGATACTTCTAACTTGTTCCTCGCTCTTAGCATAACGAAGTTTTGTTCCTGCATTCACAATTTTTTTGAGGTTCCCAGAGAAATTGATTTTATATTTATCAAGAAATTCTCTNATATCCTGATCTTCTTCTGAACCTAGGTCTGTTTGTTTGGCGTCAGAACCGAGAGAAGCGACATCGCCGGCTACAAAAATTTCACCAGCAGACATATCCTCACCAACTCGTTCACCAGAATCTCCTAAAATTATTATCCGACCCCCATACATCATATAACCTGCCATGAAGTTAGCATTTCCAACACAGCATAGAGTTCCCTCTTTCATTACCTGTCCAGCGCGAGAACCCATATTTCCATGTATTACTATCTCAGCCCCACGAATTGCAACGCCTGGGATTGCTCCGGCNTTTCCTCTGACAACAACGGAACCTGTATACATATTATCGCCAACACCCCAGCCAACATTTGCCTCTATATCGAAGTTAGCTTTATCTGTAAGTCCGGCACAGAAATAGCCTGCNGAGCCANGAACTCGGACAGTAACAGCTTCNGTTAGCCCTACGCCTATATGGTGTCTGGCATCGGGGTTAATNACATCTATATCTTCGCCTTTAGCGCCCAGTTCGCGAATCTTCTCATTAGCTTCACGTACCGAGTCTTTGGCTAGGTCGATCTGGACCATGTAGCAAAACTCCCTGGCGGTGGTTCATNTGTGTTTAAAGCTTGTCCTGGAAACAAGCGGTTNAATGATACCTCTTCAGAGGCAATNGCAATAATATCGTCATTTTCATACATAATCATTGGCTTAGCNGCTAAATTATCTTTTGCATATCCAATTTCATCTTTAGTTGAAACCAAAAACGAGAATGTTCCATCCAAGTCATCAATTGATGTTTCAAGGGCTTCTTTAAGTGGAGTTCCTTGNGCCATTTTGTCAGCAAGGTATACAGCTATTAGTTCACTATCGTTATCAGTTCTAAACTCAAAACTACGCCGTTCCAAACGACGTCGCATTTTCCANTAATTAGTAATTTGCCCATTATGCACAATTGCAACATCAGAAAACCCTGTTGCCCAGAATGGGTGGGCTGCTTCTGGCTTTACATCAGATTCTGTTGCAAGTCTAACGTGTCCGAGACCGTGGGTGCCGGTGAACGCTCCAACGTCATATCGGTCATCTACATCTTTTGCTCCGCCTACATCCTTAACTATATCTAGTTTTTCACCGATGGATAACACTGTGGCGTTTGGAGAAGCATGTTCCATAGCATAAGCAAAACGCTGGAGGTCTCCTGTGAAGTCCACAGTTGCTCGATAGTTCTCTCCTATATGTTCATCCTCTATTAAAGTTGCAGAATGTTCATTTAGAGCGTCCTTTATGGATTTTATAGATACGCTTGGCTCTGCTCCAGAACTCAAATGAAATCTTAATTTTAGTTCTCCACTATGGTCATTGCCATATAGTGCAAAGCCCGTAGAATCGGGACCACGGTGTTGGATGCAACCAAGCATGTCAATTAGAGCAGCGCCTGTTTCTTCACCAGCATTACCGCGCTTGAACATAATTCCTGCTATTCCACACATTGGTAACCCCCCCAATCAAATGTTTTCAAATTTAAAACTAGCGACTTAAGCCTGTAGAAGCAATTTCTAATATGAAAAAAATTTTCCTCTCAGGAATTAATTATATACTTAATATATATCCTAGGGAAGGATAATANTTAAAATTAATCAATATTAATCAATAGCTTAAGGAGACAAGAAAAACAAANTNTTATGNTTTAATTAATTCNNGTAATTNANTGTANTTACATAGCATGTAATTAACTTTATCCAAGTTTTCAAGGTGTTTGATCATGCTTNGGGGCAAATTATGATTTAAATTCTATCTTTTTTACTATGTCTTTACACTCACTTGATTAGNTGAATAAAAGAATAAATTAAGTCAAAAANTAGCNTAAGATATTAANCTCTATAATGTTTTTTCCTTAATCCAAAAGTAGTTGTTCATAATTTTACCAAATCCAGCACCAAATATCATAGCAGCGATGAAAACCCAGCTTTCGTGATAGCCATATGAAATTGATGATATTGCTGGTCCAGGACAAAATCCAGAAATTCCCCAACCAATTCCAAAAATTACAGCACCCGATATAAGTTTAAATTCGACATTTTTCTTTTCTGGTAGTTGAAAAGATTCAGTAAATATAGGTTTTCTTAGTTTAGGTATATACTTGAAAGATACAAACCCAACTGCCACTGCACCTATCATTACGAATGCTAAACTTGGATCCCAAGAACCAGCAAAATCAAAAAAACTAATTATTTTTTGTGGATTAACCATTTGAGAAAGACCTAGACCAAAACCAAAAACTAAGCCCACAAAAAGTGCACTAAAAATTTTACCCATTAAAATCCCCATAATCTTATGACTACATTAACTGTNATACACGCTGNAGCCATAAAAATAGCAGTTGCAACAATAGANCTTCGNGAGAGTCTACTAATACCACAAACCCCATGCCCGCTTGTACAACCNCCGGAAANAGCTGTTCCTAAGCCTACCAGCAATCCACTAANAACNAATAAAAGGGGACTAGTTTGTATNTGTATCTCTTCATTAAGACCAAATATTAATCTGTAGAGGTATGTTCCAACTACTAATCCAATGAAGAACGTTATACGCCAGATATAATCAGATTTACGCCATGTTAATAATCCAATTAAAATACCACTGACACCTGCTGTGCGNCCATGTGTNAACAAAAACATAGCTACTGCTAAGCCTATNAGTAAACCGCCTGTAAGAGCAGATACTGGTGTAAAATTTTCCATTATTTTTAAGTTCCTGGAATCTAATTATTTTGTAACCAGATAGCCCTATAAAATTTGTAATAGGGTTTTATGACAAAACTAATTGGCAATTATGCTTAATTTTAATTTTTTTCGTAAATATCAATACCATTTCTATTGGTAGATTTTGTAATTTCGCCTCTTGAAATAAGTTCATTTATGTGGGCAAGTGTTTCAGGCATTGCAAAAACTGTATTATGGGAAGTTAGTGGACGACNATTAAATAGCTCTTTTGCTATCTCCCAAGCTGTAGCAGGTTTTAGGCAACATTTCCTTACTATCGTAAGTCTTGAGTCATGGTGATTAATCAGTTCGGCTATCCGAGTGTGAAGACCTGTAAAAGGTTCATTATGAGAAGGTAAAACCTTTAAGTCTGCAGGAAGGTCTAAAAATTTCTTGAGAGTATAATAATAATCATTTAGGGGATTTGCGTCAGGTTGATCAGGGTATACTCCTATATTTGGAGTTATACGGGGTAAAACAATNTCTCCAGAAATAAATAATCCATCAGTTTCGCTAACAAGGCAGGCATGTTCTGGTGAATGTCCATATCCCATTATTATCCTCCACTTTCGCTTGCCAATATTTAAAATTTCACCTTCTTGTATCCTAATAATACCGTTCGGCGGTACTTCTGCGTATTGCGAGAAAAGGGGAGGAAAGTTTCTTATTTCACCAATAAGGTCTTCAGGGCAACCTGTTGATTGAAATAATTCTGCGAATGCTGCCATGTAATTTGGACCATTATCAAGCGCAAGCATTCTTGCATAAAGCCACTCTGTAAGAGGCATATAAAGTGGGATTTTAAGAGAGGATGTAAGCCATGCTGCAAGTCCAACATGGTCTGGGTGACAATGGGTAACAATTAGTCGTTTGACCGGCTTATCTTTAACTACTTTTTTTAATACTGAGCGCCAAACAATTTTTGCTTTCTCAGAACACACTCCTGTATCTATAATTGTAAAGCCATCTTCTTCATCTAATAGCCATAGATTTATATGGTCTAGTGGCATAGGAAGAGGCATCCTAATCCACCACACGCCAGGTGCTATATTTTCTACATTTCCCAATTTGGGTTGTAAATTNAAGTAATAGTTTATTTGGTTTTTTTCTAGCTTCATGGAAGTAAAAAATATTTCCTTTAATGATACCCTATAGCAACTAATTTTATANTTTGTTATTGAGTAGAACTATTAAAATATTATTCTGATACGCGATTNATAGCTTGGGCTATNGATGCTATTANAGAGAACTCAGTCAGTTATTATNTTTATAACCATGGTTAATAGGGTCTATCGAGATTTAGAACTTAAGGTTATTCTNNAGTAATAAANTAATTTAAAATCCACTATTANAAATATTGTTGTGTATCAAAGGACGCAAATAATGGCAAAATTTGGTTTTAGTCAATCAGTGCAAAGAGTTGAAGATGAGCGCTTTTTAATTGGCAAGGGACGTTTTTCAGACGATCTTAATTTATCGGGGCAGGCATGGGGTTGGGTCCTTCGTTCTCCCCACGCCCATGCGCAAATCCTGCACATAGATACTGTAAAGGCAGCTTCTTCTCCGGGGGTTATTGATATAATAACTGGTATTGAATTAGAAAAAGCTGACGTAAATCATGTGCCAACATTAGTTCCAATGACTAATATAGATGGTACAGCTGCACCATTACCTAGACATCCAATACTTTGTAAGGATCGAGTTCTACATGTTGGTGATAGTGTTGCATTTGTNGTCGCAGAAACTCTTGATCAAGCAAAAGCTGCAGCAGAATTAGTGGAGATTGATTATAGACCCTTGGAACCTGTGTGGAATACGGATGATGCATACGACAAGCAGCAGCCATTAGTCCATGAAGAGGCCAAAGATAANTTAGCTTTTNATTGGGAATATGGAGACGAAGAAAAAAATCAATCAATATTAGCTGAATGCTCCCATGTGGTATCACTTGATCTAAAAAATAATAGGGTTGTAGTTGCTTCAATGGAGCCAAGGGGAGCACTAGCAAGTTACGATAAAAATTCAGATAAGTTGACACTACATACAGGCACACAAGGTGTTTGGCCTATTCGTGATTATATAGCAAACGATGTTTTGAAGGTTAGTAAAGATAAAGTAAGGGTCATAACATCAGATGTTGGGGGTGGTTTTGGCATGAAGGGTGCAGTATATCCGGAATATGCCATGGTAGCNTGGGCTTCCCGTAAATTAGGTAGACCAGTGAAATGGATNGGTGAGAGAAGTGACGCTTTTTTAACTGATACNATGGGAAGAGATCATGTTTCTCATGCTCAGCTAGGCTTTGACCAAAACGGGCNTATTTTAGCAATGAACGTTGAAACAATAGCTAATATGGGTGCNTATTTATTTACTTANGCTGGTTATATCCCAACAGATGCGGCACTAAAAGTTTTACCTGGCGTTTATGATGTTAAGAATTTGTATTACAATGTTAAAGGTGTTTATAGCCACACAGTGCCGGTAGATGCCTATCGAGGAGCAGGAAGACCAGAATCNATTTACCTTATTGAACGCCTTATGGATGTTGCAGCAGCTGAATTAAATATTGATAGAGTTGAATTGCGTCGTCGGAATATGATCTTACCACAATCACTTCCATTTAGTACTGCCGCTGCAGAAGTATATGATAGTGGAGATTTTCCAAGAGTTTTAGAAAGTGCTTTGAAGGGAGCTGATTGGGATAGCATAGAAAATAGAAGAAAACTATCCCAAAAAAATGGTAAGCTAAGGGGTATAGGGTTTGCTTACTATATTGAGTCTACCTTAGGTGATCAAAATGAAAGNTGTGCTATTAAGTTCAAAGATGACGGACTTTTAGAGGTATTAGTTGGTACCCAATCCACAGGTCAAGGTCACGAAACTGCATATGCTCAAATGGTATCTGAACGTCTAAACATTCCNTTATCACAAATTAAAGTAATTCAAGGAGATTCTGATCAAATAGCTAGCGGTGGTGGTACGGGGGGGTCTCGTTCATTAACTGCACAGGCTTGGGCAATTCGTGATGCGACTGATGAGGTAATAAAAAATGGTTTAAAAATTGCTTCAGAAACACTTGAGGCAGCACCACAAGATATAGATTATAGTGATGANGGAATATTTCGTATTTTAGGTACGGATAGATCTTTAAGTTTNNTAGATATAGCTGCTAAAGCTCGAGAGTCNGGACAATCGCTAGATGCAGATGCGCAAATAAAAGTTAAAAATTGGACTTTTCCTAATGGTTGCCATGTAGCAGAAGTTGAAGTTGATAAAGTAACAGGTTTAGTGAATTTGATATCCTACAACATTGTTGATGATTTTGGCGTGATTCTAAATCCTATGTTGGTTAAGGGACAAGTTCATGGTGGTGTGGCCCAGGGTGTAGGTCAAGCCCTAATGGAGGACGCNGTTTATGACTCTACAGGTCAGCTTTTAGCAGGTTCATTCATGGATTATACAATGCCCAGGGCGTATGACTTACCTAATTTTAGTTTTAAAAACATTGAAATACCCTGTGAAAACAATCCTTTTGGTATAAAGGGCTGTGGAGAGGCTGGTACTGTGGGCGCTGCCCCAGCAGTAATTAATGCAGTAGTAGATGCCTTGAGTGAGCTTGGTGTGAGGCATATAGATATGCCTGCTACCTCAGAGAAAGTTTGGCGTGCAATACAGGACGTTGCATAAATGAATTTAGCTTTCGATATAGAAGCAGCAGCAGANCTTTTATGGCATAACTGGAGAGATGGCACNGTAATTAATTCAATACCTCTGCATATGCAGCCAAAAAATCTTGATGAAGGTTATGCAATACAAAATTGTTTTGCGGAGNTTTCTAAAAATCAAGTNATTGGTAGAAAAATTGCAGCGACTAGTAAAGAGGGACAACGCCATATNGGAATAGATCATCCAATTCAGGGNTTATTACTCGATAAATTTTGTTTTAGTGAAAATAGCTTTGTGCCNAACCATGGNNTTTATATGGCCTGTGCNGAGCCAGAGTTTGCTTTCAAAATAGCNGAAAACCTTGATGGTAAAAAAGGTAGTTATAACTCTAGAAATATAGCTAAAAAAATTGANTCTCTATTTCTTGCTATTGAGTTTCCAGAAACGAGGATAACTAATTTTAATGATGTTGGTGCAGCGCAACTGATTGCAGATAATGGCTGCGCCGGTTATTTCGTAATGGGGTGCAAAGTTAACGGTTGGAAGGAACTTGATTTAGCTAAGGTTAAGGTTTCGGTTAAGAAAAATGGTGTTATACAGGAAACGGGTGAAGGTAGCGCAGCTTATGGGGGTCCATTATCTGCATTGGCTTGGCTTGCTAATGACGCGGTAAAACGGGGTAGTCCAATAATAAAAGATGAAATTATAACTACTGGAANCTGTACAAAGCCNATTCANATAGAGGGTGGATCAAAAATTCATGCAATTTTTGAGGANCTTGGTGAAGTAGTCGCACAAGTTAAGAATTAATTTTTTANCNNGGATTGCATTTCTTTTGCTTTTTTGAGCAATATTTTCTCAAGAGANTTCTTGGGGCTAATAGAAATCGCTTCTGCAAGGTTAGCTAGGGCTAGTTGATGGTATGAATCTTCATCAAGCTTTAGCAGACCACTGGCGTACTCAATTCTAATTAATAGGCTGTCAGGGTCTAATTGGACAGCTTTATTATAGGCTGCGAGTGCTTCAGACTCGCTTGCACCATATATCATTCGCCCCATAAATCCTGCGCTATTTATTATTTCAGCGTGCCAGTTTCCTAAAAGTACATACGCTCTGCTATAATTTGGATTGAGCTTGATAGCTTGATTTACTGAATCTAGTATTTGATCAGCATAACCTTCTGTTAGGGCTTCTAATATACCAACAGTTTGTGAGTAGCGACCCATGGCATGGGCTACTTGGAGATGCGCAAAAGAACTTTTGGGGGCTAATTCAACACCTTTTTCAGCAAGCTTCATTGCCTGAGTAAAGAGTTTCTCTTTATTTTCATCTGATGCTAAAAATCTTCCATAATAGCAAGTAATTTGGGCTGCTAGTGCATAGCCCTCGCCACTCCCCTCCTTTTTTGCTAGTTTCGCGGCATCGAGCCAATTTCCCTCTATAAACAAGTTTTTAGCATCAAGCAGAGTCTTTGTTTCTGCGTTTGCGCTTACGTAATTTATGCACATAAGAACCGCTAGAAGGCATAAAAACACTAAGCTTCTTATTTTATAAGGGATCATATTTGACATAAGAAATAGTTTACCAGAAAAACACTTAATATAAAATTGTTGATGTAAATCTTTACATAATTTTTTGAATCCAACTTTTTGCGTAATTTTATATTTAATTGATAACATATTAATTTATTTCTAAATATTTAATTACATTGATGCTCCACCCCAAAAAAACCAACCTAATCCGATGAAGAATAGTACGTCTCCATATAGTCCGTGTTCAATTGATACAATTATCAAGGATTTAGTTTTTTGATACGTAAGAGCAAAAATAATTCCTGCAGCAAGACCTAAAATAGGTGCAACCCAGTTAATGAAAAGGATGTGTGCAAAGCAAAAAGCAACAGCACTCATACATACCATTAGAGTTTTTTCCCCAAACAAAGGTTTGTATCGAGAAAAGAAGAATCTACAAAAAATAAATTCCTGAGGCAGAGCCGAAAATATAGGGTAAAGGATTAATAGTTTCCACATGATATCCGGATTACTTTTTTGGATACTAAAAAGTTTGTCTGGAAAAAATATAGATGTAAGAGCATAGAGTAGCCCTGAAGCTATCGCCCACCGGAAAATAATAAATAGAATAGTTTTTTTCTGAATAATGGTGAATGTAATATTTCTAATTTTGTTTTTTTCACAATAGTAATGAATAAAAATAGAATAAGCGAATGCTACCCAAAGAAAAATTAAGAGGTATGGAGATAGACCCCAATATGCTATCGAGAATGGTATGAAAATACTCAGAATGATTAGTTCAGAAATACGGTAGGCTTGACTATTAATTATTCCCAATAGTAAGTTTTTTTTAAGCATATTTTTATTCACAAATTAGCATGACATCAAATAGGAAAAACGGGGCTCTTAATAACCACATTTTCTAAATATAATTGTCTTAATTATAATCATTGGTGATCCCGGCAGGATTCGAACCTGCGACCTCAAGATTAGGAATCTTGCGCTCTATCCAACTGAGCTACGGGACCATCATATATTATGTTTCAATCTTATTTAGTTTATAGTTTGTTCAGCCTTGCTTCACATTATTTTCTCATCTTTTATTGGTGGCAAGACTTAACCATTGAATTTGAAAAAACTAGAACAGCTGAAAATTATATTATTTTAAAATTTTTCGACCCAAGGTCTAATTTCTGTTTCTAATGTCCATGCGCTCCGAGGTTGCTTATAAATTTGCCAATATAAATCTGCAATAGCGTCAGGGTCTATCAATCCGTCAGGCGGTCTTTTGGATTCTAGTTGTGAATAGCGCGAGGACCGTATTTGACCATCAATAATAATGTGTCCTATATGTATGCCTTTTGGTGAAAGTTCCCTTGCCATACTTTGAGCTAGCATTAGAAGTCCAGCTTTACCTACAGATAAATTAAAGAATTGCGATGCACCTCTCTTGCTTGCTGTTGCACCCGTAAATAATATTGTCCCTGATCCTCTAGGAACCATTAATTTCGCAGCTTTTTGACCGATCAAGAACCCACCAAGACAATTTGCCTCCCAACATTTTCGAAAATCTTTCTCAGTTGCATCAATAATACTAGTTTTCATAAATGCTCCTGCATTATAAATAACAACGTTTGGCTCTCCCCACTTAGACGTAGCATCTAAAAAAATTCGATTAATATCACCTGAAGATGTTACATCAGCAGTGGAGGTAATTAATCTATTGAGGGCTTTCTTATCCGCTAAAATATTAGAAAGACTAGTTTCTTTCCGAGCTACCGCTAATACTTGCAGCCCTTCTGATAAGAATTTACGAACTAGCGAAGCACCTAATCCAGAACCCACTCCAAAAACAATAACATAATCTTTTTTTTTCATTCTAAATAACCTGAAAGTTTCCATAGAAGAATATAACTTATGGCATCTAATATTTTAGTATCGGAGATTTTAAATCAATATTCACTGTGAATATTTTAAGAGTTATTATATCTACAATTATTTCTTTATATAAGAAGGATCTAAATTAGTAATCTTAAATTTTAGCCAACTGACTGATCTTAAAAACTTTTATTTTGACCTAGTAAATGGAACTGAGTAGGATAATACTAGCATTTCTGTGCCAGGATTTGAGTCATATATACTCGCGTTAGAAATATGATGAAATGCGATTCCCAATCGAGAATAGTCATCACTTCTCCATGCTAGCTCTGCCCCAGTTCTGAATTCTAATATTCCACCTAAATCCTTACCATCGCCATCTTCGTATGCTCCAAATGCAGCATTTGGTGTTAAAACAATTTTCGAACCAAAAAACAATTCTAATCCTAATCCAGCATAAGCATAAACTGCATTGTCAGTAGACCCCATTAGACCAACAAACGGCACCATTTTCCAAATGCGAATATCGGATCTGTATTCAGCTCGGAAATCCCCGGCAGTTTTATCATCATTGATATCGTATACCCCTGCAGAAAAAGTAAAGTATTCTGGCTCAGCAGCTTGTGTCAATTGAATGTTATAAATGGGGAAAAGAGCTGCAGTTATTATTGTTATCACAATAAATCTTCCAAGCGTATTTTTTAGTCNTAATATACNNAAGNGATGATAAAACATCCCAAATCCTAAAATATAATAACAAATGACAATTATAGTTTCCTAAGTAAATATATCTTAAACTTCATGTTAACGTTCAAAATTTATTAAGCCAATGGTCACTAAGTCAAAGACTATGATTAATTTATTGATGATAAAAAACAACCTAACCTTAAATTCATTTTGTATATTGGTCTTTAGACCTTAGCGTTCTTAGTGTTTAAGCTCATTGGTTATTATAACAGTAATTATTAAATCGGGGCCTACATTGACCAAAGTTAAATTTTGTAAAGTTTCATTCTTAAAACTTGCAATAATAGTTATAGCAACAGTGTTTATGTTTGTTAATTATGGATGCTCCGTTAATCCTGCCACAGGTGAAAGAAGTTTTACAGGTCTCTTAACTTCTGAAGATGAAAAGAAAATAGGAGCTGAGGAACACCCCAAGCTTGTGAGGGCATTTGGTGGACTTTACGAAAATAAAGAAATTCAAACTTACGTACAAAGTATTGGTAATTTAATAAAAGCAACATCTGAAATGAGTGAAATACCATTTCGCTTCGTTGTTCTTGATAGCCCAGTTATTAATGCTTTTGCTTTGCCAGGTGGGTATATCCATGTGACTCGAGGGCTTTTAGCGCTTGCTAATGATGAGGCCGAACTTGCAGGTGTGTTAGCTCACGAAATTGCTCACGTAACAGCCCGTCATTCTGCTCAGCGTTACAGTAGAGATCTAGTTGTTAGCTTAGGAACTACGATTTTAGGCGCAGTAGTTGGGAGTAGACCTATAGCAGAGCTGAGCAATTTAGCTGGTAGTGCCTATGTTCAAGGATACTCAAGAGAGCAAGAGTTTCAAGCAGATATGCTGGGTGTTCGCTACCTTTCTCGGGCTGGATATGATCCTAATGCAATGAGTAGTTTTTTATCTACTATGGGTGCTGAAAACCTTTTACGTCTTAAGATTGATGGTAAAGATAATGAAAATAATCACTATAACTTATTTTCCTCACATCCAAGGACGGCAGATAGGGTAGATCGTACTGCAAAACAGGCCAGATTGAAAAACAAAAATGCAAGAATTCGCGACCGTAATATATATTTAAGAAAAATTGATGGCCTTGTATGGGGAGACTCAGCTAAGCAAGGATATATTAGAGATGGTAATTTTGATCATCCATACTTAAAAATTCATTTTACTGCACCAAAAGGCTTCACTCTAAAAAATTCTTCCTCTACTGTTTTTGGAACTCACACTTCTGGTGCAAAAATGCAGTTTGACGGAGCAAAGGTTATTAACAAGAATCTTAGTACAGCTGATTATATGCGAATTGAATGGTTACCGGAAATCCAACTTAGTAATATTGAGTCGCTTATTATAAATAGTTTTGACGCTGCTACTGCGACTGGTCTTCTAACTATAGGGGGCACATGGGCTAATGCTCGTTTTGTTGCAATACGTTGGGCAGAGAACTATGTGTATCGCTTTTTATTTATAAACCCTAATGGTAAGACGCCTATTATGGATAATAGTTTCCGAGATTCTGCATATACTTTTCGTAAATTAAGTAATTCTGAAGCTATGAAACTTAACCCTATGAGAGTTCGTATTTTGGAAGTAAAGCTAGGACAGGGAAAGCAGGAACTTGCCGCACTTATGGGCATAAAAAGTAATAAATTAGAGTGGTTTAATGTACTAAATGGATTCTCTTCAAATACAAAACTAAAGGTAGGACAGATGGTCAAAATTCTTTCTCGCTAAAGAAACCATTGCCTCATAATAAAAAACTATATGTCACCAAATATAGTGTTGGCAAAATCTGGACCAGCTTTTTTTAATAATATTTGTCTAAGTTTTTCAATAGCCCTTTTTTCTATTTGGCGAACTCTTTCTTTACTTATACCAAGTTCTTGTCCAAGTTCTTCGAGAGTTAAGCAATTGTCTTTTAGTCGTCGCTGTCCAATAATGTGTTGTTCTCTTTCCGTTAAATAGGATAGTGCATTTCTTAACCAAGTTCTGACAGTCTGGGAATCAAATTTATTGAGTGTTAATTCTTCTGGTTGAGGACGTTTATCTACAATCTTGTCTTGCCACTGTTCTTCAGACTTTTGTCCCAATGGTTTATTTAAGGATTGGTCTGAGCCAGTTAGTCTGCCCTCCATTGTATCCACATCATCATAGGTAACCCCTAATTTTTCGGCAATTTGTTGTTTTTTTATTGGAGATAAATAAATTGAGTTAGAGTCTTTAATTTTTAATTTTAGACGCCTAAAGTTAAAGAATAAAGATTTTTGGGCAGCTGTAGTTCCTGTGCGAACAATAGACCAATTTCTTAAAATATGCTCCTGCATTGCAGCGCGTACCCACCAGTTAGCATACGTTGAGAAACGAACTCCTTTAGATGGCTCAAAGCGTTGGATTGCTTGCAATAAACCAATATTGCCCTCCTGAACTAGATCATTAGTTGGCAATCCATAGTTGCGATATCGAAATGCTAGTGATGCCACTAATCGACCATAGGCAAGGACTAGCTCATGCATAGCTTTTTCGTCTTTATGCTTTTGCCATCGTAAAGCAAGTTTGAACTCTCTTTCACGAGACAGTAGAGGTGATCGATTTTTATTTGTAAATATCTTTGACATTAGTTTTGCCTAACTTAACTAGCATGCTTTATTTTTATTAATTATTTAATGAATTANTCTTAAAAAATACCATCTCAACAATGAAATTCATAACTATGAGTCTATTATGAAAATTAACTAAACTTTAACACTTTTCAGAGTTTTGAAAAACATATTAGACTTACAAATTTTATGTCGAGACCTGCTCCAAAACACAACCTTCACTATCTAAACAGGCTGCAATTAACGACCCACCAAAACCAGCACCGCCATCTATTGTAATAGTATATTCGTTATTTTCAATTCCAGGATGATCTGATGAATATCCACGAATGACTTTTTTGAATCCACAAAATGAATGAGTTAGTTCTTTGAAGCCTCTGGTATCCCACCAAAAAGAATCTTTTTGAGCATCTAGGGGTCTTTTTGGATCTATACCACAATTGACAAATAGCATTGACCCTTNGTTNGTTAAGGCGGCTCTTTTTAGTGATGATAAGAAATCCCGGTGTCCCGGGTGATTAGAAATTGCTTCACGTAGTTTGTTTGTCCACCTAGCTAAATCACGNGCCCCTCCTCGAGCNCTATTTANTCCTTGCTCAATAGTTCCNCCATAAGCTGAAAGGGTATTATTTACCCCTTGGCGACTCAGCCACTCAATAATTTCAAGAGGATTTATAGCTAACTGTACCTGAAGAAGTTTATTCCACATTTCTTCTTGGTTGCCACGCAGAAAAATAACCTTTTCAGTCGTATCACATGATCCGTTAACCGAAATTACTTCAAGCCTAAATGCAAGTAGCTCGTCTATTGTTTCAATTACCTTTTTNCCTTCACCAATAATATTTCCGAGGTATATTATCTTATCNTCAGGATTAAATCGTTTTCGAATTTGTTCATGTAAGTACNTAAGNGCATCAGNCTCAGCATGGATTGCTCCTACAGCCCAGATTCTGCTANAGCTATCTAATGTTGCAAAATGATTAGATTTTCTTCTATCCATTAGTGAATTATCCAGAACTTATGCTGTTCTTAATACTTCTTCCAGTCTTTCAGTTGCGTCAACAGTATCAGTGTTTTCAAGGGCAGCATATTCACGGGCTAATCGTTCCAAGGCAGCCTCATACATTTGTCGCTCACTGTATGATTGTTCAGGTTGTTCATCATTTCGGAAAAGATCTCGAATAACTTCTGCGATAGCAATTGGATCTCCAGAATGTAGCTTTGCTTCGTATTCTTGTGCTCTTCTACTCCACATAACACGACGTTGACGAGCTTTACCCTTTAAAGTTGAAATTGCTTGATCCATTTTGCTTGTAGAAGAAAGACGTCGCATACCTGATCCACTAGTTTTATCTACTGGTACACGAAGTTTCATTTTTTCTTTATCAAATACAACTACAAACATCTTTAATTTTAGATCACCTATTATTTGATCTTCAATAGCTGTTACCTTTCCCACTCCGTGAGATGGATAAACGACATATTCTCCTATTTCATAATCAAGAACTTTGGGTATTACCTGTTCTGGTTGTCTTTGATTGATAAATCTTTGAGTTTTTGTTGAGGATAATGCAATTCTGTTTTCATTTACTTTTTCAGTATTTTTTTTGACACTATCTTTTTGATGCTTTGATAATGCTGATTCTGCTAAATGTTTTTTACGAGGCCTGCCTCTTTTTTTTACTTCTGGTGCAGTATTTTTAGCCTGTTGAGGCACTGGTTTTGACTTTGGTGCAGCTTTTTTTACCTTTGGTGTAGCTTTTTTTACCTTTGGTGTAGCTTTTTTTACCTTTGGTGTAGCTTTTTTTACCTTTGGTGNAGCTTTTTTTACCTTTGGTGTAGCTTTTTTTACCTTTGGCGCAGCTTTTTTTACCTTTGGTGCAGCTTTTTTTACCTTTGGTGTAGCTTTTTTAGTCTTTGGCGCAGCTTTTTTAGCCTTTGGTGTAGCTTTATTAGCCTTTGGTGTAGCCTTTTTAGCCTTTGGTGTAGCTTTATTAGCCTTTGGTGTAGCTTTTTTAGTCTTTGGCGCAGCTTTATTAGCCTTTGGTGTAGCTTTTTTAGCCTTCGGCGCAGTTTTTTTAACCTTCGGCGCAGTTTTTTTAACCTTCAGTGCAGAGTTTTTTGTTTTTTGAGCTGCTGTTTTGGACTTTGGGGGATCTTTCTTTGCCAGTTTAGTTTTATCTAATGATTTTGGCTTAGATGGACTTTTCTTAGTTTTGCGCTTATCCGAAGAAGACCTTGATGTTGTTATTTTGTTTGTTTTTACTTTAGGCATTTCTTAAGCCCTTCATTAATTTGCATGTTATATTTTTATATACAAATTTTTAGTTGGTATACAGCAAAGCCATAATTTGTATTTTTTAATAGCATTGATTCTTTAAATAAAGAACACAGCATTATGATAAACAAAGGCGGACTTGAAATTGTCCGCCAATATTTGTGTTGCAGAAGGTATCATTTATTCAAAAATAATTACACTAGGACTCGGAACGAATCCTTATCATCTTATTATGATCACCTTTTGATCACCTTTTGATCACATTAAGATTCTCCAGGTTCTTCTGAAAAGTAATTTTCAAGCTTATCACTTTTATCTCGGAAATCATCTGCATCTTCAGGTACATCACCCTTTCGAGTTATGTTAGGCCAGCTTTCTGCATATTTCCTGTTAATTTCAAGCCATTTTAAAGAGTCATCATCACCCCCTGTATCAGGGACGATGGCTTCAACTGGGCATTCAGGTTCACAAACACCACAGTCAATACACTCATCAGGATGAATAACGAGCATATTTTCTCCTTCATAAAAGCAGTCAACCGGGCAAACTTCTACACAGTCTTGAAATTTGCACCGAATACAAGATTCGGTTACCAAGTAGGTCATGCATTCCTCATTGCGTTAATTTATTCCCCAATTTACAAACGCTCTACTAAATCATTTATGAATTTTAGTCTAATGAAAGCGATTCGTAATGTGCTATAAATTAATTATTATAATTAATTTTACCAACCTAAACTTTTTTATTGTCTAAACACACAGAATTTAGAGCAGCTTTTTTTGCCTTTGCGTTTTCTGCACTGGTAACGTGAAGTAGACCAGTTAATTGAGTAATCAAAGCTGCTTCATATTTATCGAGTGCACCATCAGCATAAACAACTTCCCACAACATTTGTATTATTTCAATACGGTCGGAAGGAGCGATAGCATTATTTATTGATTGGGTAAATCTATGCACATCAATTGCTCTTTCCTGTTGGATTTCTGCTTCATCAAGAAGTTGATTGGATTCTTCATGTGTGAGCTCAAATTTCTGCTTTAATACTCTTGTAATCGCTTCACGTTCGCTATCATCAAAATTCTCATCCATTAAAGCCGCTTCAACTAGAAGAGCAGCTGCTCCTACTTTTAGTTTATCACTAGATAAGGTTTCGGAATCTTCTAGATTGGATTTTACCTTAAATATGTCTTTAAGTTTTTTTAACATTTCGGGTCCCTAATATATCNGTTAAATTGCATNAANATAGATTTTGTNCAAAGTGGCGACACNTAATTTATTNTAGCTTTACGGGNAATTTATTTAAATCAACCNAANTCTTTNANGCGACCAACTCTTCATANAGCTGCATGGCTTTTTGGGCGGATTGCCGGCTTTCTGGAATTTTTAATACTCGAATAACAATTATATTTTTTCTTAGCTGAAAAGTAACTATGTCACCTTTTTTTATTATTTTATTTGATTTGGTAACTCTGATACCGTTAACTCTTATTGATTTCTTTATACATATTTGTTGTGCCAATCTACGAGTACGAAAAAAACGAGAATACCACAACCATTTGTCAATCCTAATAGTATTCTTAGTATTTGATGTATTTTCATAAATTTTCATTACTTTAAGATGCCTTATTTGGTTTTAAGCCGGAAAGGATTGAAAATGGAGAATTAGGGTTATTTTTAATTTTTAATTTATTGTGTTTTTTAAAACTTTTGATTGNAGTAAATTTCAGGGNNCCAGGAGCTTCAGCCCCATCAGCTTGATAACCAAAAGCGCGAAGAATACCTGCACAGTCCCTTCTAGGACATCCAAGTGTCCCCAAAAGTTTACGATCAAGTATGATAGGTCCCATTTTTGCTCTTTTATGCAGCATTTGATGAATTCGCTCTGCAATATCAATTCGAATTAATCGAGGACCTAGCGGCTCATACCCAATAGCTCGAAAAAAATTATCCGAAATATCAGTAGATCTAACAATAGATGTAGATGTTGGGTGAGGTTGTATTGAAGGNCCTTTTTTTTCNTTAAAAACCCACCATAAGTATCCAGATAAATTTCTAGCTAATGGTTTTAAGTTGGCAGGNAGGTAAACACCTAATCGACCTATANTAACACCGTATTCATGTAGTATTTNGCGGTCATGCTTTGNTAAATATTTNAATGTTTGACTNATATTTTTTNGGGGNACTANACATAAGTTTTCTGTTAGTTGGTATACGANACCTGCAGACGGACCTGATAATTTAGCATTTTTTAATAAAAAAATGCTAGGTAGACTATAAANTATTTCCTGCTTAACCCATTGATCAAGNCTATTTAAAATTCGTTGNCGATCCTCACCGCTTATGTCTTCGCAGGGTAATAAAGATATATTGGGCTGAAGAATTCTTTGACCTTTTATCAATTTTGCTATTGGATCNCCATTCCACAAAATTTTACCAAAAAAATCTTTATTTTGCTTAAGTTGNAGAGTGAAAACATTGTCAGAAGAACTGGCAATTCTTCCAGCAAGACGTCCAATTTCTGCAGGTAGNATTCGACGAACTGCAGTTATTACAGCTTTGTTATCTCTTATNTCGTCTTCTGGNCTAAATAATAGACCCGATAGCTTTCCAACTTTATGNCCTTCTAAGATTACTTCTCCATTATTCTTTACCGCTGATAAAAGATTATTATCCCTCTTTGCACTCTTCGCTATTATGCTTATGCGCTTTTCAACAAAACGTTGAGTAAGGCGTTGGTGAAGTGCATCTGAAAGCCTGTCCTCTATTGCCCTTGTTCTTTCTTGCCACTCTTTTGTGTTGTTGAGCCAATCTTGTCTATGAGCAATGTATGTCCAAGTTCTAATATGACTAATACGAGCGGTAAGAGTATCGATATCTCCATCAGTTCGATCTAATTTTGATACAAGTCCGGCAACCCAAGAATTAGGAAGGTATCCAAAATCACAGAGGTTTCTGAAAATTTTTGAGATTAGAGAAACATGATTTTCTGCAAGTGTCTTAGTAAAATCAGGAATTTGGCATGTTTCCCATANAAGNTTNAGNTTTTGAGNNTTATTTATACGNTTTTGAATTCCCAANTCAGNATTTAAGGTAATCAATGTTGTTTGGTCATCTGCGTCACCTTTACGTCTTAAGATTGAGGATGGAGGTCTAAGTTCCAAACTTTGTATCAGGTTATTAAGTGAAGAAAAATCGAGTTGGTTATTGCGCCAAAATATTTGTCGAATAGCTGGGAAAAGGTGCCCTTCAACAGCAGAATTAATTTTATCATCAAAGGCAGGTAGATGATTGGTTGTTCCAAAAGTCCCATTCGTTAGATATCGCCCCGCGCGGCCTGCAATTTGGGCAATTTCAGAGGGAATAAGCCGGCGTGTGGAATAGCCATCAAACTTTGTATTTGAAGCGAAGGCAACATGATTTAACTCCATGTTTAAGCCCATACCTATTGCATCTGTAGCAACCATATAATCAACTTCTCCCGACTGGTATAGTGCTATTTGTGCATTTCTAGTACGTGGACTTAATGCTCCAAGGACAACAACACAGCCGCCTCTAATTGAACGCAAGGCTTCTGCTTGCTGGTAAACCTGTTGTGCAGAAAACGTTATTATTGCACTACGTGGAGTAAGCTTACCTAGTTTTTGATATCCAACTCCCTCTAGTTTTGAGAGTCTTTCCCTTTTTTTAAAAATAGCTTGAGGTACTAATTTTTTTAAGATTGGTTTAATGGAATCAGATCCTAAAAATATAGTTTCAGATATGCCTCGTGCGTATAAGATACGATCAGTAAAAATATGTCCTCGATCGCGATCGGCTGAGAGCTGAATTTCGTCTACCACTAGACAATCTACTTTGTGGTCTAGTGGCATGGCTTCAACTGTACATACAAAAAATTTTGGGTTTTCNGGTATTAATTTTTCTTCTCCAGTAATTAATGCAACTGAAGAAGGTGTTCTTAATTTTACAATTCGGTCATATACTTCCCGGGCAAGTAGGCGAAGTGGTAAACCAATCATNCCACTTGGGTGGCTTAGCATCCGCTCGATAGCGAAATGAGTTTTCCCGGTATTTGTTGGACCTAATACTGCCATTACTTTAGGTCTGGGCTTAGACAAGTATCGCATAAGAATACAATCTTATTTAATATCTTTAATTGCAATAGTACATTGCAAAATCACATCTTGAACATTATGCATCAACACCTATATCACGCGCGGGAGTAAGTTTTTGAGTAGTTTTAAATTGGTGAGGTAAGCTCTAATGAGTAATAAGAATAAAAAACAAGCTGATTCTAAAGGTCAAACTAGCAGCTCAGAGGAACATAAGTTTGAAGCTGAAGTCGGGAAGCTTTTAGATCTTATGATCAATAGCTTATACCAAGACAAAGAAATATTTCTTCGTGAGCTAATTTCCAACGCTTCTGATGCTTGNGANAAGGTTCGTTATTTAGCNCTAACCAAGCCAANACTTCTTGGGGAGGATACGGAATTAAATGTTAGTATAAAAGCTGATAAGTCCTCAGGGACATTAACTATCACAGATAATGGGATAGGCATGACNCGCTNAGAGCTTATCAACAATTTAGGTACGATNGCAAAGTCTGGTACAGAAACATTTGTTAAAAACCTAAAAGATGAGGATAAAAAAAACCANGAACTAATTGGACGTTTTGGTGTCGGCTTTTATTCTGCATTTATGGTTTCAAGTAAAGTAGAAGTTATAACAAAACATGCAGAATCTAATGATGGCAACAAATGGATATCCGATGGTAAGGGTAGTTTTAAGATTGAAGACGATAAAACAGCCTCGCGTGGCACAAAGGTAATTTTANATATAGGAAAGGGGGAAGAAGAATTTTTAGATTCCATCAGAATAAAGAGTATTATTAAATCATATTCTGATCATATTGATATACCTGTAAAATTNAGTGAAGAGGGTGTTGAATCTGAAGTAATAAATAAGGCNTCTGCAATATGGACTCGGTCAAAGTCAGATATAACTGATGATTCATATACTGAGTTTTATAAGCACATCTCACATTCACCAACAGAACCTTGGCGGACTATCCATTTGCATGCGGAGGGAACAATAGAATATGCAGCTTTATTATATATACCAGAGGCACCTCCCTTCGATTTGTATGATGTAAAACGACAACATAAAGTCAAACTATATGTTCGTAAGGTTTTTATTACAGATGAGTGTGAAGGTTTAATTCCATCTTGGCTAAGGTTTTTAAGGGGAGTAGTAGACTCTTCTGACTTACCTCTAAATATTAGCAGGGAAACACTTCAGCATAATCCAGTTTTATCAAAAATTAAAAATGGTGTGACAAAACGCGTTTTGAGTGAACTCAAGACTGCCACAAAAGATACAGAATTATATGAAGAGTTCTGGGGAAATTTTGGTGCTGTACTTAAAGAGGGAATTTATGAAGACCCAGGACATAAAGAAAAACTTCTGGATTTAGCAAGGTTTAGGTCAACCTTAAATGAAGATTCATGGGTTTCATTGTCTGACTATGTTTCAAGGATGCCTGACAAGCAAACCTCTATTTATTATTTGTCTGCTGATAATAATACAGCAGCACGTTCAAGCCCTCATATAGAAGGGTTTAAAGCCCGTGGAATAGAAGTTTTAATAATGACTGACCCAGTAGACCAATTTTGGTTGCCTGCTGTGGGAGATTGGGATGGTAAAGCATTTCAGTCTGTAACACAGGGCAGTTCAGATCTGAACGACTTCGAGCTTGCAGAAAAAAAGACGCAAGAAGAATCAGAAACGGAAGGACTCGGTGAGGTAGATAGGTTAATTGCCATAGTTAAGTTAACTCTTGGCGAAAATGTTAAAGATGTCAGGACATCAGATCGATTGACTGATAGTCCAGTTTGTTTGGTGGCTGACACTGGAGATGTAGATATGCATCTTGAGCGTCTTCTTCAAATGCATAAACAACCAGTCCAAGAGCAGCAACGTGTATTAGAGATAAACCCAAGCCATAAAATGATAAGAACTTTAGCTGGAATGGTAAAAGAGGAGGGGTCTTCAGGCGTTTTAGCTGATGCATCACATCTCTTACTTGATCAGGCTAAAATTTTAGAGGGTAAGCCAGTCAGTGATCCAGTAGCCTTCAGCCAACGTTTTTCCGCGTTATTATCTCTTGGTTTGTCGAAACAAAAATAAAACTTTAAATATGCATAAATATTTTTGTTGATTAAACTAACTTCCCCGCATGGGGTGGCTTAGGTTAAACTATCATTTATGAGAACTCTCTATCACATATGGCTTTCTCCAACTTGTCGTGTAGTACGAGTAGTACTTGCAGAAAAAAACCTTGATTTTGAGCTGGTTCTTGAAAAAGTTTGGGAGCGCCGGGAAGGTTTTTTATTATTAAATCCATCGGGAGAAGTCCCCGTGCTTGAGGAGCCAGATGGGGCTATTGTCTCAGAATATATGCCAATATGCGAATATTTAGAAGAAGTATATAAGTCACAAACTTTATACGGTACAGAACCATTATTACGTGCTGAAGTAAGACGTCTAATATGTTGGTTTGGAGTAAAATTTAATTCTGAAGTAACACGTCATATTCATGGCGAAAAATTTGTAAAACGTTTTCTGCAGCGCGGAGAACCCAATTCATCTGCTATGCGTGCAGGCTTGGCAAATATACGAACACATTTAGACTATATATCGTATTTAGTTGATAGAAGGCGTTGGCTGGCTGGAGATCAGTTTTCTATGGCAGACATTGTTGCTGCTGCTCAAATAAGTGTAATAGACTATCTTGGTGATGTGCCTTGGAATAATTCTAATGGTGCTAAAGATTGGTATGCGAGAGTAAAGTCTAGACCAAGTTTCAGAAGTATCTTGGGTGACTATATTGCTGGCTTCCCACCCCCTAAGTATTATGCCGATCTCGATTTCTAAAAATTCTGAATTTAGAATCGATCAATCAAGCCAGATAAATACTGCTGCGATTGAGGCAAAAGCTATTGAGTTAGGCTTTAGTAAAATTGGTTTTGCTTCTCCTTATACTTCTTCACACCAAAAAGATGAACTAAGCCAGTTTATAGCTGAAGGGAGGGAGGGTGATATGGATTGGTTAGCAAATAAAATTGAGACCAGATCTTCCCCCAAGGNTTTATGGTCAGAGGTTCAAACTGTAATATCTTTAGGAATAAATTATGGTCCAAAAGAAAACCCTATTCAGGGACTCAAGTTTTCCAAACGTGGAATGATATCAGTTTATGCTAGGGGACGAGACTATCATGATGTTGTTAAATCAAAAACAAAACATTTAGCCAGATGGCTAACTTCACAATACGGTGGTGATGCTAAGTTTTTTGTTGATACTGCACCAGTAATGGAGAAGCCTTTGGCGGCAAAGGCAGGAATAGGTTGGCAGGGCAAACATACTAATCTTGTTTCTAGGGATTTTGGATCTTGGTTATTTCTAGGAGAAATTTTTACAACTTTAAAATTCCCAGTTAGTATGCCGGTTCAGGATAGTTGTGGTAAATGCACCAAATGTGTTGATATTTGCCCAACAGAAGCTATAGATAGTTTTGGAAAAATAGATCCAAACAAATGTATTTCTTATCTTACAATTGAACATAAAGGGCATATTTCTCCACAATATAGAATAGCTATGGGTAATCGTATATATGGTTGTGATGATTGTTTAGCGGTTTGTCCTTGGAATAAGTTTGGTATTACGACTAAGGAAGACGGGTTTAGACCCAAGACAGGAATGATTTTGCCAAGATTGTCAGAATTACTTGAATTGGACGATGCTACTTTTCGAAAAAAATTTTCAGGAAGCCCGATAAAACGTACTGGTAGAGACAGATTCATAAGAAATGTATTAATAGCTGCTGGAAATAGCAGTGACCAAACTTTAATTCGTCCAGTTTATGCTAAACTAAAAGACCATTCCCCATTAGTTAGAGCAATGGCTGTTTGGGCATTAGGGTGCCTTTCCCCAATTTTTGCATTAGAGGCAAAAAATAATTTTTTAAAAGAAGAACATGATAAAAATGTGATTAGTGAGTGGATGTCTATTAAAGTCCAAAAGATATCTGGGTCTTAACAGTATTTTTAAAAAGAAACTATATTCATCTTTATATTGGGATAGTTTTATCTTGTAATATTTATATATAAAAACTTGATAGCCTTAAGTAAGGAAAAAAAATGAGTCAGGGGAGCCTATTTTGTTTTGGTTATGGTTATTCAGCAGATGCTTTAGCTAAAACTTTAGATAAAAAAAAGTGGAATATTCATGGTACAAAGCGGGAAAGTTTAGTTAGTAAAGATAACAACTCGAACATTATTTCTTTCAATGGTTATAACCCTATTCCAAATGCTAAAAATATTTTGATGGATATGAGCCACTTATTAATTTCCATACCTCCATCACCTGAGGGGGACCCCGTAATTGCTTTGCATCGTTCTGATATAGCTAACTCAACAAATTTAAAATGGATAGGCTATCTATCAACTACGGGTGTTTATGGGAATTCTGGGGGTGCAATTGTTGATGAAAAATATTTATGTAAACCTACAAATGCTCGCAGCAAGAGAAGACTTAAAGCAGAGAAAGATTGGCTGAAGCTATTTTATGACTTTGGGCTTCCTATACATATATTTAGGTTAGCTGGAATTTATGGTCCTGGCAGGTCTGCAATTGACTCCGTGCTTAATGGTCGCGCAAAAAGAATAAGTGTTCCTGGTCATAAATTTTCTAGGATACATGTTTGTGATATAGCCCGCGTTCTTGCTGCATCAATAAAAAAACCGAACCCTGGACGAATATACAATGTTTGTGATAACGAAAGTGCTTCTGGTGCCGATGTTACCTTGTATGCATGTGAATTATTAGGTGTTTCCCCTCCACCTTTGATAAACTTGAAAGATGCTCAACTATCAACTATGGCAAGGAGTTTTTATAGTGATAATCGGCGCGTTGATAATCAGCGTATAAAAAAAGAACTTTCATTTGACTTTAAGTATCCAACTTACAGGGAAGGCCTTAGGTCTATTTATAAAGCTCTAGTATAAAAATTTTGTTATTTAGAACTTTAACCAATAGTTGCTAGTCCAGGAAAAGTTTGGATTAGAATAAAGCCAATTGTAGAAAAATAACCTGTTATCATAGCAACCCCCATTATAATCATCACTAAACCAGCAATAATTTGGAAAGGTTTGCCTATTTTCCTTAAAGTTTTCATTCGTTGCAAAAATAAGCCTGTGAATCCAGCAGCAATAACAAATGGAATTCCAAGTCCTATAGAATAGATAGCCAACAGGACCATCCCTGTGCTTATATCTCCCGACGTAGCACTTAATGTTAAAATTCCACCTAAAACGGGACCTATACAAGGGGTCCATCCAAACGCAAATGCCATACCAAGTATAATGGCACTAATTGGATGTCCGCCTTTAAAACGACTTATAAATCTCATTTCTCTTGAGAGTATGGGTATTCGCAATAGACCTGTTAAATAAAGTCCAAATATTATTATGATTCCACCTGCAACGTATTCAAACTCGCTTTTATATTGTAATAGAAAATCTCCTACAGCGCTTGCACTTGCACCCAAGGCAATAAAAACAATACTNAACCCTAAAACAAAGAAAATACTCAGACCCAATGCTGCCAATCGATGGCGAGATTTTTTATCAGNAGAGGTAAGGTCTTCTAGTGTCCCCCCTGCAACATATGAGACGTATCCAGGAACTAGAGGCAATACACAAGGTGAGAGAAAGGATATAATCCCAGCAACAAATGCGCTGATAGCCCCTACAGTACTCAGTTCACTCATTTGTTATTTTTTCTCGTAATATATTGATTCCTATATGAGAGTTTATTGAATTTTATCATCAGATTTTTATTCTACTAAACCTTGAATCAGCTTGACCACATTTGGGTCAGACCAATTACGATCCCCAATGACTCTAGCAACCTCAAAGCCGTCCTTATCAATTAGAATAGTGGCAGGAATTCCATTGATTCTCAAAGAACGTGCTGCAATCATTTGTTGATCTAAAAATATCTCCAAATGGTCTATGTTTGCTTTATTATAAAAGCTTTTTATTTTTTCTGGATTACCACGATCTACAGAAATAGGAATTATAGTAAATTTATCACTCTTTATTTTAGACTTTAACATAGACATTGTCGGTAGTTCAGTTAAGCAAGGGGCGCACCAAGTAGCCCAAAAGTGNAAAGCTAAAAGTTTTTTTCCATAAAATGTAGATAGATTTAATTCATTTTCATCTTTATCTAATAATTTTATATTGGGTACTATCCGAGGCTCGACATGGATGACCATGCCTAGGACTGCATGGGCTTCCGTGTACTTAGTTGATTCAAAAAGCTTATCAGTCATNTCAGATGATTCTGAACTTTCAACTAATAAGGACATTAAGCCACACAAAAGTGAAAAAANTATTATTACTTGTTTGGTCATATTTATATCAATTAACTATTGCTTTGTGTTATCTCACATACTTCGGTGACAATTTGGCACATGCGCTTTAGGTCTTCAGGCTCACTTAGTCTATGGTCACCATTTTTTACTAATGTGGTGATGACATCTGTTGAACGCAAGCAAGCATTAATTTGGAGAGATGTTTGCCAAGGTACATCNTNGTCGCACATGCCATGAATAAGTCTTACTGGACCCCCAAAATCTATTGAGTTTCTTAAAATTAAATTTTTGCGTCCATCCTCAATTAAATCTCGTGAGATAGGGTATACTCCATGATCGTATTTAGAAGGTAATTCTACATAACCTGATTCCATAAGCTGCTCGCGTAAAGCCTCAGGGAAAGTATTCCACATTAGATCTTCAGTAAAATCTGGTGCTGCCGCAATCCCAACTAGTCCAGCTATTTTATCTGGTCGTTTTTTTGCAGCTAACAACATTTGCCATCCACCCATACTAGAACCAACTAGTATTACTGGTCCAGATGCGACTTGGTCAATGATAGATAAAGTATCAATGTGCCAATCGGTTATAGTACAATCTATAAAACTACCTCCAGACACACCATGACCAGTATAATCATAGCGGATAAATGATTTTCTGATAGTTTTACAATGATCCTCAAGNGTTTGTGCCTTTGTTCCAGTCATATCAGACATTAACCCACCTAAAAATATTATTGTTGGGGATGAACCTTCCACATAATTATATGCAATAGGTTCTAAACCTTGTCGATTTAATATTTGAGTATTGCTTAGGCTCTGTTTTTTTATTTCTGACATGTGTATGCTCAAGTATGCTTAAAATTTTTCTGTTATGCATATGGTGTTTTTTGCATTACAAGTCCAATTTATCTATCAATAATGATATTAGCATCAGATAATAGTCAATTCGTTTGGGATCTAATATGCCCGTCGTTCTACAAGTAATACCTCGTTTAAATTCAAGTGGTGGAACTGAGCGTGGTACCGTTGATATTGCTCAAGGCTTAGTTGCTGAAGGCTGGGGGTCTATAGTTGTTTCTTCTGGAGGACCTTTAGTAGCCAAATTGCAAAGGCATAATATACAGCATTTCACACTTCCTGTTGACAGCAAAAATCCAATTATTATGCAATCAAATGTTTCACGCTTGAGAAAGCTGATAAAGGAATCAAACGCAGATATTGTCCATGTGCGTTCCAGAGCTCCGGCATGGAGTGCTCGGACTGCAGCAAATAGAGCAGGTATTCCCTTTCTTACAACTGTTCAAGGTATTTATTCTTCTCGCTCAAAGCTCAAACGCCTCTATAACTCTGTAATGACTAGTGGTGACCTAGTTATAACTAATTCTAATTTTACTGCCCAACATATTTCAAAAGTTTATGGAACTGACCACAGTCGGATCCGCGTCGTTCATCGTGGTGTAGATCTATCAATATTTAACCCAGAATCAGTCAGTAGTGCACGAATTGTGAAGCTCGCACAGCAGTGGAGGTTACCAGATGGTGTATCTATTATTATGCTTCCGGCAAGACTTACCAGATGGAAAGGTCATAGTTTATTGATTGACGCTATAGCTCGCTTAGTTAAGTCAGATATTTGCTGCGTATTCGTTGGAGATGGAAGTAAGAATGATAATTATAGGAGGTCTTTGGAGCATCAAATCGAGAAACTAGACCTTGGTGATAAAGTAAGATTAGTAGGTGGTTGTGATGATATGGCCGCTGCTTATATGTTGGCAGATGTTGTGGTCTCTGCATCTCATCGCCCGGAAGCATTTGGTAGAGTTTTAGCTGAAGCCCAGGCCATGGGAAGACCAGTTGTTGCCGCCGATCATGGTGGTGCAAAAGAAACTGTTATTCCAGGTAAAACTGGGTGGTTATTTAAGGTTGATGATGTCGAAAAGCTTACTGATTCTTTAGAACAAGCTCTTAATTTATCTCTACAGTCACGAGAAAAAATGTCAAAGACTGCAATAAATCATATTCATGAAAATTTTAGCTTAGAGAAAATGTGTGNATCAACAATTGCTGTATANAAGGAATTGATTCGAGTTTCTGATAGTCAAGGTAAAGCGGTNTTAAGTTTTCAAGAAGGAAACTCANAATGATAAANGGGATGGAATCAGGAGGCATACTTGTAATTAANCATGGTGCACTTGGAGATTTTATNCTAGCTACTGGTCCCTTTAAAGCTATTCGTCAACATCATACAAAAGAAGCTATAACTTTGTTAACGGCNCCTTTTTTCTCACAACTAGCTAAGGATTGCGGCTGGTTTGATAACATTATTATAGATAGGCGACCAAAATTATGGAATTTAAAGGGGCTTCTATCTTTACGATCTACTTTAAGAAAAAATTATTTTAAAAGAGTTTATGATTTACAAACTTCAAAACGTTCTAGTAGTTATTTTTTCCTATTTAAACGTCCAAAGCCAGAATGGTCTGGCATTGCAAGAAATGCTTCCCATGTTCATATAAATCCTCATAGAAATCAGTTACATACCCTCGAACGCCAAGCTGAACAATTAAAAATTGCAGGTATTGACTATGTTACAGATCCAGATATTTCATGGTTAAGCTCATCACTTAGAAAATTTAAGTTACCAAAAACATATGCCCTTATTGTACCGGGAGGTTCAGCGCACAGATCAGCTAAACGCTGGCCTGCTGAATATTTTTCAGAATTGGCGAAAATGCTCTTAAAAGATGGAATATCTCCTCTATTGATAGGATCTGTTGCTGAGAGTGAAATTATTAATACTATTGAGTCTGCTGCCCCAGGTTCTAAAAACCTTTGTGGTAAAACTGATATTGCAGATATTGCATCACTTGCTCGTGGTTCAATTTCTGCGGTAGGTAATGATACAGGTCCTATGCATGTAATTGCAGCAGCTGGATGTCCTTCCCTAGTTTTGTTTTCTGCAGTATCTGAGCCATCTATAACATGCCCAAGAGGCAAATCTGTAGAGATCTTAAGGAGTAAAGACCTTAAATCCCTAGACTCAAGTAAAGTCAGAAACACGATGATATTTCGCTAGCAATTCCATTTAACTATTTTGCTAGCTTGACTTGCGTGCAATGCTGGCTAGAGTGCCGCCCACGAATGCTAGCTCTCATAAGCAAATCATGGCTAAATAGGACCCAGCTCCCATGCCTATTATAAAGCTCCCAGATGGAACATCAAACAAATACGATACTGCTATAACTGGTAATGAGATTGCAGCAAGTATTGGACCTGGTCTTGCAAAGGCTGCCTTATTGATAGAAGTAAATGGCAAGCTTTGTGATTTAGCTTTTCCAATAAATAGTGATGCTAAAATTCGTATAATTACTGCAAAAGATAAGGAAGCACTGGAGGTTATTAGACATGACGCTGCTCATATTCTCGCTGAAGCTGTTAAGGAACTTTGGCCAGACACACAGGTAACTATTGGTCCTGCAATAGAGGATGGGTTTTACTACGACTTTGCTCGAGACCTGCCCTTCACACTAGACGACCTAGAATTAATCGAAGAACGTATGGCAGAAATTGTTATACGGAATGAAAATATACACCGAGAGGTTTGGCAAAGGAGAGATGCTTTAGAATATTTTAAACAAGCAGGCGAGCATTATAAAGCAGAAATTATAGACGAACTTCCAGAAGAGGAACAATTGACGTTATATAGACAAGGTAATTTTGTAGATCTTTGTCGAGGACCTCATCTGCCTTCTACAGGTTATGTCAAGGCATTCAAGCTTTTAAAAGTTGCAGGGGCATACTGGCGTGGGAATTCAAACAACAAGATGTTACAGCGTATCTATGGCACAGCTTGGTCAACAGAGAATGAACTAAAGGTATACCTTGAAAGAATAGAGGAAGCTGAGAAACGAGATCATAGACGATTAGGGCGTCAAATGGACTTATTTCACTTTCAAGAAGAATCACCCGGTGCAGTTTTTTGGCATCCAAAGGGTTGGAGGCTATTCCGCTCGCTTGTAGGCTATATGCGAAAGCGTCAAGAAATNGCAGGTTATGTTGAAATTAATACTCCGGAAATTATGGATAGATCTATGTGGGAGGCGTCAGGTCATTGGCAAACTTTTCGACAGCATATGTTNACAACTCAGACAGAAGATGATCGGGTTTTTGCTATCAAGCCAATGAATTGTCCTGGTGGAGTACAGGTATTTAGACATAATTTAAGAAGTTATCGTGAATTACCTATGCGAATTGCAGAGTTTGGAAAAGTACATCGTTATGAGCCATCTGGAGCATTGCACGGACTTCTAAGAGTGAGAGCCTTTACTCAAGACGATGCTCATATATTTTGTACAGAATCTCAGGTGCAAGATGAATGTTGTTCTGTCGTGAAACTAGTACTTAGTATTTATAAGGATTTTGGCTTTACGGACATAAAGATAAAATTTGCTGATAGACCCGAAACTAGGATCGGATCTGACGAAATNTGGGATAAACTTGAATCAGCTCTTCGTGGGGCACTTGATAGTATGAGTCTAGATTACGATATTAATCCNGGTGAGGGTGCGTTTTATGGTCCTAAAATAGAGTTTGTTCTGAGGGATGCTATTGGACGAGAATGGCAATGTGGGACACTACAGGTAGACTTAAATTTGCCTGAAAGACTTGATGCAAGGTATATTGGAGAGGATGGAGCTAAACACAGACCAGTTATGTTACACCGAGCATTGTTTGGCTCTTTAGAGAGATTTACAGGTATTCTTATTGAACATTATAGCGGNAATCTCCCACTTTGGCTTGCACCTCTTCAGGTGGTGGTTGTAACTATAACGAACGAAGTTGATGAATATGCAAGAAAAGTCTTAGATACACTTCGAAATACAGGTTTGAGCGCAGAGTTAGATTTAAGAAATGAAAAAATTGGTTATAAAATACGAGAGCACAGTCTTTCTAAGGTACCTATTATTATGGCAATAGGTGTTCGTGAAGCAGATAAAAAAACAGTAGCAATTCGAAGACTGGGCTCAAATAAACAAGAAATTCTTGCACTAGACGAAGCAGTGACTAGACTTGTGCAAGAAGCATCTACTCCCTTGGCTGGACAGAGTCGAATTTAGCAGGCAGGATTGAGATTGTAACAAGTGCAGTTTTTTCTNTACAATTAATTGTAGTATTTGATATTAAAACGAAGAGAGGGTTAGGAGTATATCCAGAAATAATCCGATGGCGCCGCCCGCACGCGAGGGACCTCGCGTAAACGACGGTATCGAAGCGCAGGAGATTCGTCTTATTGATGCCTCCGGCGAACAATTAGGTGTAGTTAGCGTAGATCGTGGAATAGAGCTTGCTANTGCAGCTGGTCTTGACTTAGTAGAAATATCGCCTCTTGCGGACCCACCAGTTTGCAAGATTTTGGACTATGGAAAGTACAAGTATCAGGCACAGAAAAAAGCAGCTCAAGCCCGTAAAAAACAAAAAGTAATTGAAGTCAAGGAAATGAAATTCCGTCCTGGCATTGATGAAGCTGACTATCAAGTCAAATTAAGAAGTATTCAGCGGTTTTTGGAAGAAGGTGACAAGGTAAAAATCACTATGCGTTTTAGAGGTAGGGAGATGGTTCATCAGGAGCTAGGAACCCAAGTTTTGAAACGGGTTCGTGAGGATATGGAGCGCGTTGGAAAAGTTGAACTGATGCCTAGAACTGAGGGTAAACAGATGATTATGGTGCTTTGTCCACGTTAAATAATTATTATCTTCAAAAACTATAGCCAACTGGCCTTGCAATATTGCTCACAAACTATTAAAAACCCCATCTTACTGATGACGAGGCTATAGGCATGCCCAATCATTAAAATTGATAGCAACAAAAAAAGAGAGCAAAATGCCTAAGATGAAAACTAAAAGCAGTGCAAAGAAAAGATTTGCTCTGACTGGCGGCGGGAAAATTCGTAGACGCCACGCAAATCACCGCCACAATCTTTCCAAGCAACCCAAAAAGCGTAAGAGAAGTCAGCTCGGCTCCTCTATTATGCGTGACTGTGATGCACAGCTAGTGCGCGGCTGGATGCCGTATTTGTAAGGGAGATTAGAAATGGCGCGTGTAAAAAGAGGAACGACTACACATGCTCGACATAAGAAAGTGCTTAAGAAGGCACGAGGCTATCGTGGGCGAGCAAGAACAAATTTTAGAACCGCTATAGAGAGAGTCGAAAAAGGCATGGAATATGCCTACCGTGATCGACGACAGAAAAAAAGAAATTTTAGAGCTCTCTGGATTCAAAGGATTAATGCTGCTGCTCGACTTAATGGAATGACTTACTCCCAGTTTATCCATGGTCTTGATGCAGCCGGTATACCCCTTGATCGGAAGGTCTTAGCAGACCTAGCTGTTCATGAACCAGTTGCTTTCAAGGCTGTTGTAGACCAGGCGCTAAAAGCACTTGGTAAAAATTCATAAATGAGCCTGATCCGTTGGTGGGCATTGCCCACAAAAGGTTAGCTCTCTTATAGGAGTTGCCCAGTGCAGCATGAGCTTTCTGGTTTGCGGGATAACATAATCTCTGAAATTAAAAATGCATCTAGCCTTGCAGAGCTTGAGGTTGCTCGGGTTAGCGCCTTAGGGAAAAAAGGTAAGCTGACAGAGTTAATGAAAGAACTTAGTAAAATTGGAGATGAAGAACGCCGAAATATTGGCAGTGAATTAAATAATTTTAAGAAAGAAATTATTACTCTAATTGAGATAAGAAAAAGGCAATTTGAGTCAGCCGCTTTAAACGCTAAGCTTGCAGAAGAATCAATAGACGTAACTTTACCTTCACGAGCAGATAGTATGGGTTCCATTCATCCTGTAAGTCAGGTAATTGAAGAAATGATTACAATCTTCTGTGATATGGGCTTTGTAATTGCTTCAGGACCTGAAATAGAAGAGGATTTCTATAACTTTACAGCCTTAAATATTCCTCCTGAGCACCCGGCTCGTCAAATGCATGATACGTTTTATCTAGGTGAAGGACAAAAAAGCGATAAAAAACTTTTACGTACGCATACTTCCCCTGTGCAAGTTCGGACAATGATTGCGGGTCATCCACCTTTTAGAATAATCGCTCCAGGGAGAACCTATCGTAAAGATTACGATATTACTCACACGCCAATGTTTCATCAAATTGAGGGCTTAGTAATTGATGAGAAAACTCATTTAGGACACCTTAAAGGCTGTTTAGCTGATTTTGTAAAAGCATTTTTTGAGGTTCAAGATTTACCTTTACGTTTTCGTCCCAGTTACTTCCCTTTTACAGAGCCATCTGCAGAAATGGATATTGGTTGTTCACGTAATGCTGGTCAACTAAAGCTAGGTGGTGGGGAAGATTGGATGGAAATATTAGGGTGTGGAATGGTAAACCCAAAAGTATTAGAGGCATCCGGTGTTAACTCAGATAGATATCAAGGATTTGCTTTTGGTCTTGGTGTTGAAAGAGCAGCAATGCTGAAATATGGTATTCCAGATCTTCGGGCATTTTTTGACTCAGATATAAGGTGGTTAAGGCATTATGGGTTTGGTTCCCTTGATATCCCTTCTTTATTATCGGGACTCAGCCGATGAAATTTCCTTTGTCATGGCTTAGGGACCACCTAGAGACTAATGCTGACCTTGAAGAAATTACAGATAAGCTTACTTCATTGGGTCTAGAAGTAGAAAACGTCAATGACCCTGGAGAAGAGCTAAAAAATTTTGTTGTTGGGATTATAGTGGAAGCTGTTCCTCATCCAAATGCAGATAGATTAAAAATATGCAGGGTTAATACAGGAGGAGAAATAGTCCAAGTTGTTTGTGGTGCTCCGAATGCCAGAAATGGAATAAAAGGTGTTTTTGCTCCATCTGGAGTGACTATTCCTGGAACTGGTGCTGAACTAAAGAAAACCAAAATCCGCGGAATTGAGAGTAATGGCATGCTCTGCTCAGAGTTAGAGTTAACTTTGTCGGATCAACATGAAGGTATAATTGAATTACCTGCCGATTCTATTATTGGAGAAAATGTTTCAAAAATTTTAGGTTTAGATGATCCAATTATAGATATTGCTATTACCCCAAATCGTGCCGATTGTTTAGGTGTGGCGGGTATAGCCAGAGATCTAGCAGCATCTGGCTTAGGTAGAGTGTGTACACCCATAATTGAAAAAGTAGAGGGAAGTTTTAGGAGTCCAATTAGAGTTAAACTAGACCTTTCAGAAAAACAAAGTAAAGCATGCCCTTTATTCATAACACGTTATATTAGGGGGGTAAAAAACAAACAAAGCCCGGAATGGCTTCAGAAGAGATTGATGGCTATCGGTCTAAGACCAATTTCAGCAATTGTAGATATTACAAATTATATAACCTTTGACCGTAATCGACCAACTCATGCATTTGATGCTGACAGATTAAAAGGAAATGAGTTGTCAGTGAGAATTATGTCTGGAACTCAATCTTTTGATGCATTAAATGAAAAGTCTTATAAACTTGAGGATGAGATGACAGTCATTCAAGACTCAGGAGGTGTGGTTAGTTTAGCAGGTGTGATTGGTGGAGAAAAAACAGGCTGTATTGAGAGTACGGAGAATATTTTGCTAGAAATAGCTATTTTTGATCCGGTTAGAACAGCAACTACAGGGCGTAAATTAGGCATTGATAGCGATGCAAGATACCGATTCGAAAGGGGTGTTGACCCAGCGTTTGCTAAGGACGGAATGGAATTAGCTACTAAGATGGTTTTGGAGTTTTGTGGGGGTGTGGCTAGCGAAATTAATGTTGTAGGTTCGGAGCCTATCTGGGAGCGTGAAATAAGTTATAACCCACAAAAAATTTATTCCCTTGGTGGGCTAAAACTTAAAAATTCAGATAATTTTGCAATACTTAACGCTTTAGGGTTTGAGTATAAACAAAAGGAAAAAGGGTTTGTTGTAGTTCCTCCATCATGGCGTGCTGATGTTGAGGGTGAAGCAGATCTAGTTGAAGAAGTCCTCAGAGTTTATGGATATGAAAAAATACCTACAATTTCTCTTCCAAGAAGTAAGGTTAATATAGTTGCAAAATTGCCTCTTATGGAAAAAAGAGTTAGCCGAGCACGAAGAGCTCTCGCAAGTCGTGGGCTTTTAGAGACTTTGACATATTCGTTTATGTCAAAAGCTATAGCTTCAAAATTTGGTGGTGTATCTGATGAGCTAGTTCTTGCAAATCCAATCAGCGCAGAATTAGATGCAATGAGACCATCAATCCTTCCAAATCTAATTGAGTCTTATAAACGTAATTCAGACCGTGGTTATACGGATATCGGGTTTTTTGAGATTGGGCCTCAGTTTGAAGGTGATGCGCCAGAAGCGCAAAGATATGTTGCAAGTGGGATTAGAGGAGGGAATTTCGAAGCACGTCACTGGCAAGGTGATTTACGTAAAGTTGATACTTTTGATGCTAAGGCTGATTCTGTAGCAGCTTTAGAGGCTGCGGGGGCACCAGTTAATAAAATTCAAATCAGCCAATCTTCTCCAGAGTGGTATCACCCAGGGCGATCTGGAGAGTTTAGACTAGGTTCAAAAATTCTTGGTTTTTTTGGAGAAATACATCCTACAATTTTGTCAGAGTTTGATCTCCAAGGACCCTTGGTTGGGTTTGAAGCTTTTATAGACTCTATTCCTGCACCAAGAGCTAAGTCAGGAACAACTCGTCCAGCTTTAAATGCATCAGATTATCAAGCGGTAGAGAGAGATTTTGCATTTATTATAAAAGAGGAGATTCCTGCTCAAGAAGTTATAAGAGCAACTAGAGGGGTTGAGAAAGATCTAATAACTGATGTTATGGTTTTCGACCTTTACTCTGGTCCAGGGATAGAAACTGGTTTCAAGTCTATAGGTATAACAATTAGGCTACAGCCTAAAGATAAAACTTTTCTAGATGAGGACATTGATTCAGTAGTAAAGAAAATAGTTGATAATGTTCATCGTCATACGGGAGGAATTTTAAGAACTTGATCTATATATTTGTCATCCACAGCTTAGCGTGAATTTGCTAAAAAAATGACTGATCTTTCTCATATTCGAAATTTCTCGATTGTAGCGCATATTGACCACGGTAAGTCTACTTTAGCAGATAGGCTAATCCAGGTGTGTGGTGGCTTAGAAGATAGAGAAATGAGAAGTCAGGTTCTTGACTCCATGGATTTAGAGCGAGAGCGTGGAATTACTATAAAAGCACAGACAGTTCGTCTTAAATACAAATCAGAAAATGGAATTGAATATATTCTAAATTTATTAGATACCCCAGGTCATGTTGACTTTGCATATGAAGTCAGTAGGTCTCTGGCTGCTTGTGAGGGGTCTTTATTAGTGGTTGATGCAACTCAGGGCGTGGAAGCGCAAACTCTTGCTAATACTTATTTAGCAATTGATTCTGATCATGAGATTATACCTGTACTAAATAAGATTGATCTTCCATCCGCTGAGCCAGATCGTATAGTAAAGCAAATAGAGGAAGTAATTGGGATTGATTCTTCTAATGCTTTGCCCATTTCAGCAAAAACTGGACAGGGAATGAAGGCTGTACTTGAGGCGTTGGTTGCAAAGTTGCCAGCACCTAGAGGAGACACAAATGCCCCACTAAAGGCAATGCTGGTAGATAGTTGGTATGATGCATATCTTGGTGTCGTAATATTAGTTAGAATTGTGGATGGTATAATTACTAAAGGTATGAATATCCGAATGATGTCTTCTGGTAACCGTCATAATATTGAAAAAGTTGGTATTTTTACCCCAAAGACAATTGATGTAGATACCCTAAGTGCTGGTGAAATAGGATTTATTACAGCAAGCATTAAAGATGTCTCAGATTGTGAAGTGGGAGATACAATTACAGATGAAAAAAACCCTGCTCAAGAAGCATTACCTGGCTTTCAGCCAACTCAACCTGTTGTTTTTTGCGGGCTTTTTCCCTCAGATAGCGCAGAATATGATAGGCTAAGAGAAAGTTTGTCTAGATTACGCCTTAATGATTCAAGTTTTGTGTTTGATGCTGAGTCTTCTCCAGCACTTGGTTTCGGGTTCCGATGCGGTTTTCTTGGGTTACTGCATTTGGAAATTGTTCAGGAACGTCTTGAACGTGAATTTGGACTTGAACTTGTTGCTACAGCACCATCAGTAATTTACAAGCTCAACTTAACTACAGGTGAGGCTGTTGAATTACATAATCCAGCTGATATGCCTGACCCCACTCGTATAAAAGTAATTGAGGAGCCTTGGATCAAGGCAACTATATTAGTACCTGATGAGTATCTAGGTCCTGTATTATCTCTTTGTGAGGAGAAAAGAGGAAATCAAATAGACTTAACTTATGCAGGTAATAGAGCAATGGTTGTATATAGCTTGCCTTTGAATGAAGTCGTTTTTGATTTTTATGATCGCTTGAAATCTGCGTCCCGAGGTTATGCGAGCTTTGATTATCAAATTGATTCTTACCAGAAGAGTGACTTAGTTAAGCTAAATATCTTAATTAATGGTGAGAGTGTTGATGCTTTGGCAATGATTGTGCATAGAAACTATGCTGAATCTAGAGGTCGTGCACTATGCCAAAGACTTAAAAGCCTCGTACCCCGACAACTTTTTAAGATTGCTATTCAGGCAGCAATAGGCGGTAAAGTTGTTGCAAGAGAAACAGTTAGTGCATTAAGAAAAGATGTAACAGCAAAATGTTATGGTGGAGATGTAAGTCGAAAGCGTAAGTTATTAGATAGACAAAAGCGCGGAAAAAAAAGAATGAGACAAATAGGTAATGTTGAAATTCCCCAAGAAGCTTTTCTTGCAGCACTAAAAATGGATAAAGAATAAATGATATTATTAGTGCCTTTTGCTTAAATCCAATCTTATTTTAAATCTAATCATTAGTGCTGATATTCCTAAAATAAGGGGTAGAGTCCAAGCTGGGAGAGTAAGTATAGGAAATAAAAACTCCCACCAGAGCCATTGCCAAGTATATTTCTCAACTAACGCTTGGAAGCCAACCAGGCTATTTATATGTATTTTTGCCCATAGCTCTCCACCGCTTAATAGCTCATAATGCCAGTTTAAAGTTGCAATATAAACTTCATAACCCCAGGTGAATGCTGCTAAAATCAAAAATACTAAACTCAACCAAGATATTAATTTCATATTATCCTTGAGATATATTAGATGATTAATACGTTGATAGTCAGGGTTATCTTGTTATAGATGAAACAAAATTAACAATAATTTCGACTTTTGCGGAACCTATATAACCTAGTATATATTATAATTATAGGAGGGGTGGCCGAGTGGCTTAAGGCGCACGCTTGGAAAGCGTGTTTACCGCAAGGTAACCGGGGTTCGAATCCCCGTCCCTCCGCCA
>PAWF01000016.1 GCA_002714015.1 Gammaproteobacteria bacterium
GGTGTTGTTATAGAGCCTTGGCTTACTGACCAGTGGTACGCAGATGCAAAAGTTTTAGCAAAGCCAGCAATTGAGGCTGTTGAGTCTGGTCGTATTAAATTTATACCGGATCATTGGAAAAATACATATTTTGAATGGATGAAAAACATACAACCATGGTGTATCTCGAGACAGTTGTGGTGGGGGCACCGCATTCCAGCATGGTATGGTCCAGATGGAGAAGTTTTTGTAGCAAATTCAGAGAATGAAGCAAAAACTTTCGCTGAAGAACATTATGGTAAAAAAGTTATTTTAGAGCAAGACGAAGATGTACTTGATACATGGTTTAGCTCAGGTTTGTGGCCATTCTCAACATTAGGTTGGCCTGAAACAAAAAAAGATTTGGATAGATATTACCCTAACACTGATCTTATAACAGGTTTTGATATAATATTCTTCTGGGTTGCACGGATGATTATGCTTGGCATGCATTTCATGGAAGATATTCCATTTAAAAATGTATATATTCACGCCCTTGTTCGAGACGAGAAAGGGCAGAAAATGTCAAAGAGTCGGGGCAATGTTATTGACCCTATTGAGCTTATAGACAAATACGGCGCTGATGCTTTGAGATTTACTTTAGTTGCTATGGAAGCACAAGGCAGAGATATTAAATTATCAGAAAACCGTGTTGAAGGTTACAGAAATTTTGCTACAAAATTATGGAATGCATCCCGTTTTTGTGAGAGTCATGAATGTGCCNCTTCAAATGACTATTCTCCCAGTAATCTTTCACTTGAAGTAAATAGGTGGATTATTGGTGAGTTAATAGATACTACCAAACGATTAGATAATGCTATAAATGCTTATCGCTTTAATGAAGCAGCCAGAGTATTATATCAATTTATCTGGGGAACATTTTGTGACTGGTATCTTGAATTTTCAAAGATTCCCCTTGGATCAAGTGATGATCAAAGTAAGAATGAAACAAAANAAACTGCTGGCTGGGTATTGGANAACATATTAATTCTTTTACATCCTATTATGCCCTTTGTTACAGAAGAGTTNTGGAGCAGAACATTAANAAAAAGAGAAAGCCCTTTAATTCAATCAAAGTGGCCTTCATTTGATGGNATANCTAAGGACACTAATGCATCAGCTGAAATTAATTGGGTTAAGCGATTAATTACTGAAGTGCGCACTGTTAGAGGTGAGATGAATGTTCCNGCNAAAGCTATATTGCCNGTTTTAGTAACTGGAATGTCTNCNGANAATATTANTAGGCTTGAACGNCAAGGTGATATTATNGCAAGAATGGGAAGACTGGAAAAATTCAAGTTANTGAGTGGTGGTATTCCAAAAGANTCAGTCCAAATTGTTATAGATGAAGCTACAATTATAATTCCACTATCTGGCGTAATAGATTTTGAACAAGAAAAATTAAGATTATCTAATGAGGCAGATAAACATATTCAGGAAATAAAAAAAATTGAATTAAAACTAGAAAATAAACAATTTATTGAACGAGCTCCNAAAAAAGTTATAGATCAGCAACGAACAAGAAANGAAGACGCTGAGGGAGCTTTAATAAGAGTACGTGATGCTCAAAAGCGTATAACTATGGACTAAATCAAGTTNATTTACTATCTGAGNCATNTTGAAATTAGAGGTATTAAATATTNTCTTAATTGACATAAAACAGGGGTGTGGTCAGATGCCCTTTCCCAAGCCCTAGGCTTACGATCAATAGTGCATGTTTCTAGTAGGTCAGCTGCCTCGGGTGATAGAAGAAAATGGTCTATGCGTAGACCTTCATCTCTTTGAAACCTACCCTTTTGATAGTCCCAAAAAGAATAAATGCCTGTTTGTTTATTGAGTGCTCTGAAGGCTTCAGTATAGCCTAAGTGTAAAATTGCCCTAAAGGCTTCACGAGATTCAATCCTAAATAGAGCGTCCTCTTGCCAAGATACTGGGTCATAAACATCATCTTCAGTGGGTATTACATTATAGTCTCCACCTAATACTACTGCCTCTTCATGAGCTAACAATGATTTNGCATGNGNCAAAAGGCACTGCATCCANTTAAGTTTATATTGGAATTTAGGTCCATTAGTAGGATTGCCATTNGGAAGATATATAGAAGCCACCCTTATTCCTCNAGTAAAGCATTCTATATATCTAGCCTGGTCGTCATTTTCATTACCAGGTAGACCATAGATTATATCTTCGATAGGACTTTTGCTTAGTATTGCTACTCCATTATATGATTTTTGACCATGAATAGCCAAATTATAGCCTAAATCTTCAATTTCTAGCCTTGGGAATGTATTATCTGTAGTCTTTGTTTCTTGAAGAAGAANTATATCCGGTTTATTTTGGTTAATCCATTTACACAAAATTGGTAGGCGGGCTCTAACTGAATTAACGTTCCACGTTGCTATTAGCAATGTTAAACCCTTTTTTATTTATAATAGGCTAGCCTAAAGAAAAAGAAGTTCCACATCCACATGATGCNGTAGCATTAGGATTCTTTACTACNAACATAGAACCCATGACATCATCTAAAAAGTCAATTTCTGATCCANTTAGGTAAGTTGAGGAAATTTTATCTATTACAACCTTAATGCCTAATTTATCGATAACAATATCATTTGAATTTTCCTTAGTATCAAAACTAAAATCATATTGAAAACCTGAGCATCCACCACCAAGCACACTTACTCGGAATACTTGATTTGTGATAGTTTCATTATTTAATAAATCTCGTATCCTATTGGCGGCTCTGTCTGAAACTAAGATATTAGTTTCCACCAGGGTATTTTGCTCTTTAGGGCTTTCTTCAAAGTTTATTGCCATAGCTCTTCTTACAGATGTTAAACTATACTTAATGTTATCAGATAAGAAATTTAATAACCTTGTCAAGATAACTCATTTATAAACTAAGAGTGATTGCAGCACTGCAAGTCAATCTATAAAGTCATTATTATGAAAAACATAGATTTTACAATTAGAGATTACGCAACCTATGCTAGCCACACCGATTCTAGTCGCGGTCGATTATATGCAGAGTCTGAAAGTTCAACAAGGACTTGTTTTCAGCGTGACCGTGATAGAATTATTCACAGTGCTGCTTTTCGGCGTCTAGAATATAAGACACAAGTATTTGTATACCACGAAGGGGATTACTATCGTACTAGACTCACTCATAGTCTAGAAACTGCCCAGATTGCACGTTCGATATGTAGAGTTCTCGGTTTAAATGAAGATCTAGGAGAGGCTCTAGCATTAGCTCATGATTTAGGGCACACCCCTTTTGGACATGCTGGTGAAGAAGCTTTGGATAAAGTTATGGAGCCTTGGGGNGGCTTTAACCATAATGCACAAACATTACGTATACTTACAGANCTCGAGCGTAGGTATGCAAATTTTGATGGTTTGAATTTATCATGGGAAACACTTGAAGGTATAGCGAAACATAATGGTCCTTTATTGAAAAGTGGAAATGTTATACCAAAGTCTATTCTTGAATATTCTTCTCGTCATGANCTCTTATTAGATACTTGGCCANGTGCCGAAGCTCAAGTTGCAGCTATAGCAGATGATATAGCATACAATAATCATGATGTTGATGATGGTCTCCGTGCTGGTTTGTTTTCTATAGAAGATGTATCAGATGTTCCGTTAGTAGGACCAGTATTTGCATACGTAAGAAAGGCTAATATAGATATTGATAATACACGTTTAATNCATGAAGCAATCCGCAAAATGATAGGACAAGTTGTTACTGACGTAATAGAGGAAAGTAAAAAAAGATTGAACGATTCAGGTTGTATCACATCAGATGAAGTTAGGAATTTTGGTAAACCAATTGTGGCATTTAGCTCTGAAATGGAGAGCCATGATAGAGCTTTGAAAGAGTTTTTATTTTCTAGAATGTATCAACATTATAAAGTTAATAGGATGGCTTCTAAAGCAAAGCGTGTAGTTACAGACTTATTTCAATTATTTATATCTGAACCACAGTGTTTGCCCGGTGAGTGGTCAAGGCATTGCCCTGGAGGGAACAACCTGATAACAGCTCGTGTTGTAGCAGATTATATAGCTGGGATGACTGACCGGTTTGCATTTTTGGAACACAAAAGATTATTTGAGATTTCTTTATAGATGGATGTATTTAATCACTTAAAGGGCATTATTGAGGGTGAAGTGATTGCTCTGTCAGCTTCAGGTAAATTGCCAGCTAATATAAATGTAAAAAAAATTATAGCGGAACCACCTCGTGATGCTGCTCATGGTCATATAGCTTCAAATGTAGCACTTGTACTATCCAAAGAAGCTAAACTTGCCCCCAGAGAACTCGGTAAATTGTTAGTTGAGCGACTTGAAGCATTGGATATTGTAACTGAATGTAATATGGCTGGACCTGGTTTTTTAAACCTAAGAATGATTGATTCATTTTGGCATTCTCAACTGAAACGTATAATTTTTGAAGGAATAAATTATGGTAAATCTTCAATAGGTGCAGGGACCTCAGCTAATATAGAATATGTATCAGCAAACCCAACAGGTCCTTTACATGTAGGTCACAGTAGGGGTGCTGTGTTTGGGGATGTATTAGCAAATATATTAAACCATGTTGGCTTTTTAGTTACTCGAGAATTTTATATAAATGATGCAGGACATCAGGTGAATATTTTAGCTAAATCTGTTCACCTTAGATATCGTGAGCTTTACGGTGAGAACATAACAGAAAGTGCGTATCACGAAGGGTATCCCGGGGATTACCTTATTAGTGTTGCACAAAAACTTAGAGATATTTACGGGGATTGTTATCTAGACGAAACTGAAGAAAAGTGGATGCCTATATTTCGTAAGTTCGCTGTAGATGAAATGATGCAGGGTATTATAGAAGATCTATCAGCCCTTGGAATAAAGCATAAAACTTTCACTTCTGAAAATGAACTGGTTTCAGATGGTCATGTTGATTTCATATATAATTTATTGGAAGAAAAAGGTCTTTTATATGAGGGAGTATTAGAATCACCAAAAGGTGGAAAAGAGAACCCTGATTGGCAAGAGCGATCACAAATCCTATTTAAATCATCAGCTTTTGGAGATGATATTGATAGACCTTTAAAAAAAGGCTGANGGNTCTTGGACATATTTTGCTACAGANATTGCATATCANAATAATAAGATTGAACGTGACTTCGNTTTGATAATAAATATATGGGGTGCTGATCANGGTGGTTATATAAAACGNCTAAGTGCAGCTATGTCTGCTATATCTAATGGTNANTCTCAGCTTATTGTTAAGCTTTGCCAGCTTGTGAAACTTTCTGATAAAGGTCAACCAGTTAAAATGTCAAAAAGGTCAGGGCAATATATAACCTTAAGGGATTTAGTGCAGAAAGTTGGAAAAGATGTGGTTCGCTTTATTATGCTTACAAGAAAAAATGATGCGCCCTTAGAATTTGATTTCACGCAAGTTCTTCAGCAATCTCGNGATAATCCTATATTTTATGTTCAATATGCTCATGCNCGAGTNCGTTCAGTTACTAAGAGTTTTGAAAATTCTTTTAAAGAAGAAANAACTAATAAAGAAGCGCTTTCAANTGCACCATTAAATTTACTAATACATCCAAATGAACTTAGTTTAATTAGAATTATGNCTGGTTGGCCAAGNGTTTTAGAAGGNGCAGCAATTAATCATGAACCTCATCGTTTGGCATTCTACCTTCAGGAATTAGCTGCAGAATTTCATTCTCTTTGGAATACAGGTAAGGAGGATNNAACCCTTAAATTTATCAGGGAAGATAATATNAAGTTAACACAAGCAAGNATTGCCCTCATATCTGGNGTTNCAACCATAATTACAGCAGGTTTAAATCTTCTTGGGATTGAACCTATAGAGGAGCTAAGATAATGAGCTCAGATGATGNAAGGCGAGAGCCAGAGCTTATATTGAACTCNGAATCTNCAGGTGAGAATAATAATCAAAGTAAAAGACAAAGCTTAAATACAAATAGTTCAGTGGCAAATGAAAAAAATACTAAATTTGCACCAAGAATTATGCCAATGTGGATCCTCATAGGTGCCGTTGTTCTGGTGGCAGTTCTTTGGGTTATTGGGGACTTTATATCTGAGAAACACGTAGATGAAGCATCTATACCCCTAATTTCTGCTAATAATGATCCCCTTAAGGTCCGCCCAGATAATCCTGGTGGAAAAAAAATAGAAAATAGGGACAAGTATGTATACAAAAGTCTTACTAATGAGGATGTTGAAACAACTATAGAGCAAATTTTACCTCCAGCGGAAGAGCCATTAGTAGAAAGTCCTTTAGATTTAAATAACGATAATGAAAAAGAAAAAATTTCTATNAATGGAGAGGTATCATCTACTCAGAAAATAGAAGATCAAGAAACATTAACTATTCAGGAAATAGAAGAAGTAATTTCNGACAAACCTCAGTTAAAAGATATCAATACACAAGCTACAAATGCTTCTGAAAATATAGACCTGAAGGTAGAAAATGAAAATACGAATATCTCAGAGAAAAAATCAGAAAATGCAACAAATATAGATGAAGAAAAAAATTATTTTCAGGTGCAAATAGCTGCAAGTAAAAATAGAAAGGCTTTATTAAACGACTGGAAAAAAATGAAGAACAAAAACTCCGATTTGCTAGAAGGTTTTAATTTAGAACTTTCTCCTATTGATTCAGGTTCAAAAAATACCTTCTTACGTTCAAGAATAGGGAATTTTATAAATAAAAAAACTGCTTCTGAACTCTGTNTATCATTAAAAAACAGAGGAATAGATTGCTTTGTGACGAAGAAATAAGGAGAATATTTTGATCCCTGATAATAAGCCAAGAGCAGTTATATTTGGCATAGAAGGGGCGGAAATCACATCTGATGAATGGCAATTCTTTAAATCTGTAAATCCGTTTGGATTTATATTGTTCTCACGAAATTGTATTTCTAAGAGTCAGATTTGTAATTTAACAAGTGAATTGAAAAAGTGTGTTCAAAGAATAAACGTTCCTATTTTTATTGATCAGGAAGGTGGTAGAGTAACACGCTTGCCAAAAACGGAGTGGCCTGTTCCACCATCTCACGGTGAGATTGGATTAATCGCTCGTTCTCTTTCTAATGAGAAGCAAAAACGTTTAGCCTGGCTTTACGGCCATATAATTGGTTCTGATTTATTGGAGCTTGGCATTAATGTAAACTGCGCTCCTGTTTTGGATTTATGTAGTTCAGAGCAAAGATTATTTATTAATGATAGATCGTTTGGTACAGATCCTAACTTTGTTGCCTTAATGGGTAAAAATTATATTAGAGGCTTAAATGATAGTGGGGTTAGTGGNGTTATCAAACATATTCCTGGTCATGGGCGNGCAAGTAAAGATAGTCATATTGAATTGCCTATTGTGAAAACATCTATACCCGANNTNCTAATTACTGATTTTATTCCCTTTCGTGAATTATCAAATGTTCCTTATGCAATGACAGCACATGTTCTTTTTGATGCTATTGATGTAAATTTTCCAGCAACGTTTTCCCAAAAAATTATAAAGCAAATGATTAGAAAACATATTGGTTTTAATGGTCTTTTACTAACAGATGATTTGTCAATGGGGGCTTTAGTAGAGTTTACACTTACAGAACGAGTAGAATTAGCTTTAAAAGCGGGTTGTGACCTTATATTACATTGCAATGCAAATATGTCAGAAATGTCTCAGATAGCGCCAATTATCCCTAAATTATCAAAATCATTAATAGAGAAAAGTAACATTAATTTTAATAAAATTGAAAATAATTATATTGATAACAATGCCTTAAAAGAGGAATTTAATAAATTATGTAAGAATAATTTGGTTAAATGATTGATATAGATAGAATCCTGTTACAAGTTAGTGTTTGGATTATACCGCTTTTAATTGCTATTCCCCTCCACGAAGCCGCACATGCCTGGGTTGCTAATAAATTTGGTGATGATACTGCATNGAGNGTTGGNAGAATGTCACTTAACCCATTAAAACATATTGATCCTCTGGGCACATTAATTATGCCTGGNCTTTTAATANTTTTCGGTGCGCCGTTCATATTTGGTTATGCAAAACCCGTTCCTATAAACTTTGCTAAACTTAAAAAGCCCAAGATTCATTTAATGCTAGTTGCACTTGCTGGTCCTGGAGCAAATTTCTTATTAGCTATTTTAGGTGCAATATTTTTGTTAATTATTGGTGANCCGTCATCAGGTTTTAGTGAATGGCTGGTTATTACTAGTTATATATTTGTCCACTTAAATATTATACTAGGTGTATTTAATCTTTTGCCAGTTCTGCCACTTGATGGTGGTAGAATATTAGNTGGTTTATTACCATCTAAAATTAGTATTTTATATTCAGCAACAGAACGCTATGGGCTTCTCTTGTTATTAGGGTTAATCTTTGTGTTACCAATTATTGGTAACCAAGTTGGNATAACCTTAAGCCCAATCACATGGATTGTTATACCTATTGTTAACTGGTTAGAATCAAGTTTAATTTATCTTATCNGTTTGCTTTTTTAAGGTGACTTATGTCGGAAGATCAAGATAACGTGTTGTATAAAAAATTAAATCAAGATTTAGATATAAACGAGGAAGTTACCCCGTTGATTGTNGACATAGANGGTTATGAAGGNCCACTCGATGCNCTNCTAACNNTAGCTAGAACACAAAAAGTTGATCTTGCACGAATTTCTATTTTGCAACTAGCAGAGCAGTATCTTGCATTTATACAAACAGCTCGAGATTTACAACTAGAGTTGGCAGCCGATTACTTAGTCATGGCAGCNTGGCTTGCTTATATGAAATCGCGNCTTNTGTTNCCNGATCCAGAACCTGGGGAGGAGCCCTCAGGTGAAGCAATGGCTGAAGCATTAGCNCAACGNTTGNGACACTTAAATGCTATACGTGAAGCTTCATCAAAATTATTCTCTCTACCGAGAGAGGGGCACGACTTTTTTTACAGAGGAGAGCCAGATGGGGTTAAAGTAATTCGAATACCAGTTATAGAGTCTTCACTTTTTGAATTATTAAAGGCATATGCCGCTCAGGATGCAAGAGCAGATAGCAAAAGTTTAATTATTTCACCATCAGAAGTGTATTCNATAGAAGAAGCNTATGAAAGATTAGTTCAATCATTAGGGACTGTGCCTAATTGGGAGATGTTAACTAATTTTTTACCAGAAAAGACTGACCAGCCGATATTGGAACGTTCTGCACTCGCTAGCACACTTGCNGCTAGCCTTGAGTTNGTAAAAGAGGGGAAACTTAAATTAAAGCAAACTGAGCCCTTTGGTGCCATTTNTTTAAAGAGACATGAGNAAGGATTATGAATCTTTCAAAGGATAGCCTNCAAGAACCAAATACAGAAAATNCTNCTAATGGATTCTCTGAGGAAGCAAAGCAGTTAAGGTTTCTGGAAGCATTACTTTTCGCTTCAAGCGAACCTATAAGTGAAGAAATTATTGCACAACAATTAAGTGAAGACTCTACTAAAGTTAAAAAGTTGATTTCTGATCTGCAAAAAACTTATTCCTCACGTGGTATAAATCTCTCTCATATTGCTCAAGGTTGGACTTTTATGACTGCTCCAGACCTTGCAGAAGACTTAACTGTTTATAGAAAAGTTAAACGTCGTTTGTCTCGTGCAGCCCTTGAGACACTTGCNATTATAGCTTACCACCAGCCAATTACACGAGCTGAAATTGAGGATATTCGTGGTGTGGCACTAAGTAGAGGTACATTAGATCTTCTTTTAGAAGCGGCTTGGATAAAAACTAAAGGTCGTCGGCGGACTCCGGGCAGACCATCTACTTGGGTCACTACGTCTGCATTTTTATCACACTTTGCTCTGGGTTCATTAGATGACCTTCCTAATTTTGAAGAGTTGAAAGCTGGAGATATTTTAAACAGCCAAGGTCCATTGCCTGGGAATAACATTGAATCAAAGACAGAGCCAGAATTATTTGAAAATCACAAAGAAGACTGAATTACATTACTAAGTTAAGGCTCGATAAAGAGTTGATATTCGGGCTAGGGCTTTGAGGGTAAATATGACAGACAATATGTCTTTGAAAAGTAAAAGTAATAAAGATTCTAATAATGTGGGAACAGCAAGTATCCGCATAGAAAACCTAACCCATAAATTTGGAAAAAATTCTGTAGTTAGTGATGTAACATTTGAGGTTTCAGCTGGGNAAGTGGTATGTCTTCTTGGTCCCTCAGGTTGTGGCAAAACAACTATTCTTAGAATTGCGGCTGGAATAGAAGCCTTACAAAAAGGAAGAATTTTTATAGATAATATAGAAGTTGCTGGAAGCATCTCTTATGAGATGCCGCCAGAAAAGCGCCGTATTGGTATGGTATTTCAAGATTATGCACTCTTTCCCCACCTGACTGTAGAAGGCAATATTAATTTTGGGTTAAAGGGTTTTTCAAAATATTCTAGAAAAAAAATTGTAGAAGAGTTATTGGAAGGGGTTAATCTTAGTTCTTATGCTTCTAAGTATCCACACACCCTATCTGGAGGAGAGCAACAAAGAGTTGCTTTATTACGTGCTTTGGCACCAAATCCATGTGTCATGCTATTAGATGAACCATTCTCTGGTTTAGATGTAAAACTTAGATCTAAAGTGCGGGATGATGCTATATCAATTTTGCGAAAAAGAGGAGTAGCAACTTTGTTCGTAACTCATGATTTTGAGGAGGCTATGATTAGTGCTGACCGGATTATATTGATGCATCAGGGAAGGATAGTTCAGACAGGTCAACCAGAGGATTTATATGTAAATCCAAAAAATAAATTTGTTGCATCGTTTTTTGGTGAAATCAATACCATTAATACTAAAGTTATAAATGGACAAATTCATACCATTTTTGGAACATTAACTGTTCCTCAAGAAAATGAATCAAGTGTCTCTTTGATGGTTAGACCAGAGGATTTATTTATTAAGGAATTAACAAATAATTCAGAAAATTCACAAATAATTGTTAAGAGTAAGCGTGATATAGGGGCATTTACCCTTATGCAACTTACTCAGATAACGACTGGAGAAGACATTTTTGCTCGCGTTTTAACAAAAAATGCCCCTAAAGTAGGGTCAAAAGTACTCATTCAGCTTGACCAAGAGCGTGCTTTTGTGTTCCCTGCTATTTAGTAATTCTATTTCTTTTGGTCCTGTTGTCTTTTTTTGCTAATTATGTAGTAAATATTATTAAGAAAAAATAGTGATCAAATTGTTCTTTAAGATCCGGATAATCAGGAGTGCTAACGCATGAGTATCGGTATTTGGCAAATTGTCTTAATTATAGTAGTTGTTTTGCTNCTATTTGGAGCAGGAAAGCTACCAAGGTTAATGGGAGACTTTGCAAAAGGTATAAAGAGTTTTAAAGCTGGAATTCGTGAAGGTGAAATGCCCCCAGGTGATACAGCAAAAAATAACTCTGTTTCAGAAGACTCTAAAGCAATTAATAATGAAACTTCAGCTTCGACAAGTGAGGCTAGTGAAAAAAAGGATGATTCTAATAAAGGTTAGTTTCGACCTTAAACCTCAAAACCCGCATTAGTCGGCCAATTTTAAAGGCTTTATATGTTAGATATCGGTTGGCAAGAATTGCTGATCATTTTGGTGATCGCCCTAGTTGTTATTGGTCCTAGAGACCTGCCAAAAGTTGTTCGTACTGTCGGGCAATGGACTGGTAAAGCAAGATCCTATGCGCGTGACTTTCAGAGAACTATTGAAGGTTATGCTGATGAATCTGACTTATCGGCCATCCAAAAAGAAATTGCTGAAGCAAATAAGGAGCTTAAAGAAGTTCGAAGAGATTTTGATAAAGAGGGAAAAAAACTTGATGAAGAAATGTCTACAGTAGAGAAAGGTTTAAATACTGAAGAAAATCATAATACATCTAATAATGGCGATGTCGAAAACAATAAAAATCAAAACTTAGTTAAAGAAAGTCCTTCTAACACTACAAAAAATAACCAAAATGATCCTCAAATTGAAGTAACAAAAAAGAGTTTAGACAAAAATGTTAGAGATAACTCTTGACTGAAAACACTTTTGAAAGTGCTCGTATGCCATTAATGGCGCACCTCATTGAGTTGCGTCGACGAATGATGTACTCAGTTGCGACGGTTATTATTGCCTTTATTGGCTGCTATTTTGTAGCTGAGGACATTTTTAATTTTTTAGTTGACCCCCTCAGGACTGTTTTAGAAACTAACGGATTTGATGCAAAAGTTGTATACACCCATTTATTGGAAGCATTTTTTACTCAACTAAAAATTGCATTTTGGGGTGCTCTGTTTTTAGCTTTTCCTGTTCTTGCTATTCAATTTTGGCTTTTTGTTGCCCCAGGGTTATATAAAAAAGAAAAAAAGGCCTTACTGCCATTTCTATTCGCTACACCAATCTTATTTTTTGCTGGTGGAGCAATGGTCTATTACTTTATTTTTCCTCAAGCGTGGGANTTTTTTGTATCTTTTCAACAAGAAGGTACAGATGTTTCAATTGAAACAGAGTTGTTACCAAAGATGAATGAATATTTATCTTTNGTAATGAAACTTATATTTGCATTTGGAATATGTTTTCAATTACCTGTTATGCTAACNCTCTTAGGTCGTGCTGGAATGGCTACTTCTGAAGGTCTAAAGAGAAAACGTAAATATGCAGCTATCTGTGTTTTCATTATNGCAGCAATACTTACTCCTCCAGATCTAATTAGCCAAGTAGGACTGGCTGTACCATTGTTGATCCTTTATGAAGTTTCAATTTTCCTTGTAAAATTTGCGGAGAAAAAGAGGAAAGAAAAACTTCAAGAGGAAGAAGCTGAAATGGAAAGACTAGATGCTATCCTGGCTGCTACAGAGGATAATGAGGAAACTGATTTCAATCTAGGACGCTAGGAATATATTGTTATTAATTAATTTAGTCCCTAAAATCTATGCTTCTAATTTCTGAATAGTCAGTAAATTATTTGATAATATAAGAGGTCATCTCCAATGCATAATATTCATTGGATAAGAGAAAACCCGGATGTTTTTGATGCGGCTATGTTAGCTCGTGGTTCTAAAGGTATATCAAAACAACTTTTAGGTCTTGATGAACGCAGAAAAGAAATTCAAACAAAATTACAGCAGCTTCAGGAGCGACGTAACATTAGCTCTAAATTAATTGGTAATGCTTTATCTGATAAAAATTTAGATAAAGCAGAATTGTTAAAATCAGAAGTTGTAGGCATTAAAAATAAAATACAATTACTTGAGTCAAAAGAAAGAGTTGTCTTAGAAGATATACATAACCTTCTATCAGCATCTCCNAATCTTCCAGCTCATGATGTCCCNGTNGGTTNAGATGAGTCAGCTAATGTTGAAGTTAGAAAATGGGGGCATATAAATGACTTTGAATTTAAACCAAAACAACATTTTGATATTGGAGTTGATTTAGAGCTTATGGATTTTGATATGGCTTCTAATATCTCAGGTTCTCGTTTTGTTGTATTATTCGGATCTTTNGCGCGACTTGAGAGNGCTTTAGGTAATTTTATGCTTGATATNCATATTAATGAGTATGGNTATACTGAAGTATCTCCTCCACTCCTAGTTCGTGAAAATACTGCATATGGAACAGGTAACTTACCAAAATTTTCAGAAGATTTATTTAAAACTGACCGTGGGCATATATTAATACCAACTGCTGAAATGCCCCTGACAAATTTAGTAAACTCAAAAGTAATTGATTCACTCTCTAAACCTCTTCGTTATGTAGCTTATACTCCTTGTTTTAGGGCTGAAGCAGGTGCTGCAGGNAAAGATACTAGAGGTATGATTCGTCAGCATCAATTTAACAAAGTTGAGTTAGTTAGTATTACTAATCCAGAAGACTCAGCCAATGAACATGAACGAATGACAAATTGTGCAGAGTTTATACTTCAGTCCNTAGAGTTGCCTTATAGAGTTGTTACTTTATCAACTGGAGATATGGGGTTTTCTGCTAAAAAAACTTATGATTTAGAAGTTTGGTTGCCTGGTCAACAAGCTTATCGGGAGATTTCTAGCTGTTCAAACTGTGGAGATTTTCAAGCTAGGCGCATGAATGCAAGNTTTCGAGAAAATGGAAAAAAAGGTATCAACTTTGTACATACNCTGAATGGTTCAGGAGTTGCTGTTGGTCGNGCATTAGTTGCAATTATAGAAAATTATCAACTCTCNAATGGNAGTATTAAGGTCCCGGAAAAACTTNTATCTTATATGGGTGGTCAGGAGCTAATTAAATGATTAGAAGGATACTAGTCGTAAATGATGACGGTATCTTATCTCCAGGCATAAAAATTCTTACTAAAATTGCNACAAAGCTTAGTAAAGANGTTTGGGTTATAGCNCCTGAAAATGAGCAAAGTGCATCTTCCCATTCACTAACTCTTAATAGACCATTAAGAATTAGAAAAGTAAGTCAACGAATATATGCTGTAGATGGCTCACCAACAGATTGCGTATATTTAGGGTTCAAAAAAATATTGAGCTTGAAACCTCCAGACCTAGTTTTATCCGGAGTTAATTGTGGTGCAAACCTTGGTGAGGATGTTACTTATTCNGGAACTATTGGAGCAGCAATGGAGGGCAGCTTATCTGGTGTAAGAGGGATAGCCTTAAGNCAAGAATANANATCTGGACAGCCTGTAAATTGGAAAACAGCAGAAGATTGGGCACCAAGAATAATTAGAAAAATTATAAAAGGGAGCTGGGATACTTCTATCGTATTTAATATTAACTTTCCCAGCGTTTCTTCAAAAAATGTTAGGGGTATTGAAATTACATTTCAAGGCGAACATCANGCNCGTGATCTTTATGAGAAAAGAATAGACCCTCGTGGTCGTAACTACTTTTGGATTGGTGTTTCTGAAAGACTCAAAAAAACTGGTCTTAAAGGAACTGATGTAAGAGCTATTCAAGACAACTATATATCTATTACTCCNCTAGATCTAAATTTAACACACCGTAATACTTTAAAAAAACTACGAAACGATTTTAGGTAAATAATGGAAGCGCGAAAGATTCGTCTTCTACTTGATTTAAGGCGTCAGGGCATTTCAGATATCAATGTACTTACTGCAGTAGAGAAAATTCCGAGAGAAAAATTTGTTGAAGATGCATTTCAAGATCAAGCTTATGAAAATATTGCACTNCCAATTGCATCTGGGCAAACAATTAGTCAACCATTTGTTGTAGCAAAAATGACTTCATCTATGGATTTAGGACCTAGGTTGAAGGTCTTAGAAATTGGAACAGGTTCTGGTTATCAGGCNGCAATTNTNTCAAAACTTTGTCGACGATTGTATTCTATNGAACGCCATCAAATTTTGGCTGACNTGGCAGCCGATAGATTTAANAAACTTAGACTAACAAATATAGTTCAGAAAGTAGGTGATGGAAACAAAGGCTGGCCCGAGCAGGTGCCCTTTGATCGCATAATTATTACAGCTTGTGCCCCTACTGTACCTCTTGTACTTGTTGATCAGTTAAAAAGTGATGGTTTTATGATTTTGCCTTTATTAGATAGAATAAGTAAATCACAATATTTGGTAAAAATTTATCGTGATAAATCTGGCAAGTTAAAAAAGGATAAACTAATGGAGGTGAGATTTGTTCCTTTATTACCTGGTGTTGTTACTGCATCTAGCTCATAANTTTACTAATCTTGCAGTAATGAGATTCAAAACGATATGAAATATATTNAGAAATTATGGAGCTTTAATAAGTTATTTTCTAACTATAAATCACTTTATTTAATCATATTGTTTTTTATACTTATAACCTTTTCAGGCTGTAATTTTTCATCATATAGTTCATTGAAAACACACCTGCACTTTAACAGTTACGCTAATAGTTTTTCTGAATACCCNAAACCAAATCCAACACGNCCAAATCAATCTACAAAAAATNAANATGTATNTCCTCATCCAACTCGTCCAAATAAANTCGATAAGACTAGAGTCTAATTCCTTAATTAACCAAAAGCTTATNTCGTCTATNACAGTTAANAAGGGAGATACATTNTTTGGNTTAGCGCAANGNTTAAGGTTNCAACCTAGGGATATAATAAACCTTAATGGGTTAAAGTCACCNTATCGATTGCNTAAAGGGCAGACTTTGGAGATTCCACCTTCGCGTATCTATAGAGTAAAAAAAGGAGATAGCCTTTATAAGATTTCTAGAAAATTTGGTATTAACCAAAATATGCTNGCAAAACGAAATATGCTTCAANCACCANACTTTTTGATNGTTGGGGATAGGTTGTATCTACCAGAGGTAAATTACAAAAACACAAAAATACATAAAAAATCACAAATTATTAGTTTTCTATGGCCNTTAAAAGGAAAAATAATCAGTAATTTTGGTTCAAAACAAGGTGGAACATTTAATGAAGGAATTTATATATCTGCTCCTTTAGGTACAAGAGTAAGTGCATCAGCAGATGGAATAGTCGTTTATACTGGAAGTGAGTTAAAGGGATATGGAAAATTAATTTTAATACGGCATANTCAAGGCTGGGTTTCNGGATATGCACATAACGATAACATTTCAGTAAATTTAGGAGATTCTGTGAAAGCGGGTGAATTAATTGCAANAGTNGGGAAGACAGGTAATGTNATGTTTCCTCAATCATACTTTGAGCTTCGTAAAAAAGGTAAGGCTGTTGATCCTTTAAAATTTCTGCCAAAGTAAAAGTCAATTTTTTTTAAGTGACAANCTGCGTTGCCCGGCAAAGTCTTGNACAAACTGCCATGCTACTCTACCAGAACGGCTACCTCTTGTAGCAGCCCATTTAAGGGCNGCTTCTCTTATNTCATTTTTTGGANNTTTGATATTATNCCATTCCGTATATGCATTGACCATTTCTAAATACGTTTCCTGACTACAGCTATGGAAGCCTAACCATATNCCAAAACGATCAGAGAGGGACACTGATTCTTCAACTGATTCTCCTTTATGNATTCCCGTTATTTGCTCATTTTCTATCATTTCTCTNGCCATNAGATGTCTNCGGTTAGAGGTGGCATAAAAAATAACATTATCAGGGCGCCCCTCTATCCCTCCCTCTAANAATGCTTTAAGGGATTTGTAGCTTGTGTCATCAGTTTCAAAAGATAAGTCATCACAAAATAAAATACAGCGTTCTTTAATAGAGCGTAAGATTTTTAGCAGAGTGGGCAAGGAAGGAATATCTTCTCTATGAACTTCTATAAGAATTAGAGGNGGAGCATATTGTTCATTTATAGAGCAATGCACAGCCTTAACTAATGAACTTTTCCCCATTCCTCTCGCACCCCATAGAAGAGCATTATTTGCAGGCATTCCTTGTGAAAAATTCATTGTNTTTTTAAGTAAAGTTTCTTTTGCTTGATTAACNCCTTTTAATAGCTCTATATCTATCTTATTTATCTGATTTACTGGTTCTAAAGNAAGTGTTTCTGGATGCCAAACGAATCCAGTACTAAGTTTTAAGTCTATTTTTTTTTGTAAAGGAGGGGATAGCCTATCTAATGCATCTGCTATCCTTATTAAGGTTTTATGATTTAAAATACGATTTTTTGCTAAAAACACCATTTTTCTTAGATATTTCCTAATATTTGTGGAAAACGCCAATAAACGTTAACATAGACTTTATTTCCGTCAATCCCGGGTTTTTAATATGAGATATTGCTCATCTGCAAGTACAAGCGTATCTTGCGCAGCAATTTGGTCCTGCCCATATGTTGGGTTCCTATCAAAAGATCTTTGGAGATACCGATGAGACAATTCGTAACTCTTGGCACATCAGCCTTGATCCTACTTAGTTTAAGCGCTTGTATGCCTGGTCAACAAGGCGCTGGTGGTGAAAGTGGTGGTGGTGACATGTTAATGTCTATACTACCCTTAGTACTTATCTTTGTTGTTTTCTACTTTCTGTTAATACGTCCACAACAAAAAAAGCAAAAAGTACATCGTGAGATGTTAAAGAATGTGGGCCGCGGAGATGAAATTGTTACATCAGGCGGTGTCATAGGAAAAGTTATAAGAACTAGAGANGATCAGATTCTTGTCGAAATAGCACCTGATGTTCGTGTTAAAGTTATGCGTACTGGAGTTTCAGAGGTTATCAGACGATCAGAAGTTGATTTTGATGAAGAAGATGAGTTTGAAGACGATTTAGATGACGACTTTGAAGATGAGTCAATTGAGGAAGAAAATCAAGAACAGGAGTCTAAACCTGATAAGTAATGTATTCTGTACTCGTCATTCTAAGATCCAAACCAGAGCTTTAGTAATATGTTAAAAGTTAGACCTTGGCAGTTATTTTTCGTGGTGCTTGTTTGCATTGCGGGTCTGTTATTTATGTTGCCTAATTTCTTTAGCCGGGACACTTTAAACTCAAATTATCCATCATGGCTGCCAGTCGAACAGGTTTCTCTGGGTTTGGATCTACAGGGTGGTTCTCACCTTCTATTGCAGGTTGAGTTAGATGATCTAGTTAGTGAAAAAATGCAGAGGCTTGTAAATCAAGTTAGAAGAGAATTAAGAAAAGAAAAAATTAGGTATATAAAATTAGGCGCTGGTAATGATTTTGTATCATTTAAGCTTACTAATAGAGCAAATTTAGAAAAAATAGAATCTTTACTCAAACCTGTATTATTAGAACATGAAATCGAAAAGTCAGATGATGGAAACGTTAAAATTTCTTTCACAGATGAAGCATTAAAAAAACTACAAACCTCAGCACTTAGTCAATCAATAGAAATAATTAGAAGGCGTATTGATGAGACGGGCGTTCGTGAGCCAACAATTCAAAGACAGGGAAATGATAGAGTAATAGTTCAATTACCTGGAATAGATGACCCTGAACGTATGAAAGAGTTAATTGGTAAAACAGCACGATTGACTTTCCATCTAGTTGATCATAGTGCAACGGAGGAAGATATTAGGAATCGTAATATTGGACCTGGCACTAAGCTGCTGCCCTTAGAACGGGATACTCCTAATGCAGATAGTGAGAATTTACCAATAGAAATGATTGCGGTAAGGAAAAAAACAGAACTTACAGGAGAGGCTCTACAGGACGCTCAAGCAACCTTCCAAGATAATCAGCCAGTTGTTAGCTTTAGGTTTGATACCGCAGGAGGTAGAAAATTTGGTAAAATTACCCAAGAAAATGTTAATAAGTCTTTTGCTATTGTTTTAGATGGAAAAGTTATTAGTGCACCAAATATAAATGAACCAATACTAGGTGGTTCAGGAATAATTAGTGGGAATTTTTCTGTTCAATCAGCCAATGATCTAGCTCTTCTTCTTCGTGCAGGAGCATTACCTGCTCCCATGAAGGTGTTAGAAGAAAGAACAGTAGGACCTGGTTTGGGAGCAGATTCTATAAGAGCTGGAACAATTGCCTGCATTATTGGTTTGGTTGCTGTATTAATTTTTATGTTTTTATATTATGGCTTATTTGGATTAGTTGCAGATATAGCTCTAGTTTTAAATTTAGTAATAATTATTGGTTTATTATCGCTCCTTCAGGCAACATTAACTCTACCCGGTATAGCTGGTATTGTTCTAACAATAGGTATGGCAGTAGATTCAAATGTTTTAATTTTTGAACGTATAAGAGAAGAGTCTAAATTAGGTAGAACTCCATTTTCTTCGATGGAAGCGGGATATAAACAAGCATTTAGGACAATTCTAGATTCTAACCTAACCACCTTAATTGCAGCAATTATCCTATACATCATCGGTTCTGGTCCAGTTAAAGGTTTTGCGGTTACTCTTGGAATAGGAATTATAACCTCTATGTTTACCGCAATGATTGTAAGTCGATATATTTTAGTTGGATGGCTTCGAATGCGAAGACCACCAAAACTTCCATTGTAGTTGAGTTAGAGTAATGTGGCGTATTCGTTTTATACCAGATCAAACAAGCTTACCATTTATGCAATGGCGAAAAGCTTTATTTATGCTTTCAATCACCCTGATTGTTGCTTCTGCAGTGCTTCTAGGTATTAGAAGTTTAGATTTTGGAATTGATTTCTCTGGCGGCATAGTCATTGAAGTAGAAACAGAAACAGCAGCTGACCTTCCCCAAATTAGAACAATTCTAGGTGATCTAGATCTAGGTGATGTAGCTCTACAGGAGTTTGGTGATGAATCTCACGCATTAATTAGAATTGAGAGACAAGATGGTGGTGGTCAAGAACAGCAAGCGGCAATAACTCGGGTTAAGGAGGCTCTAGAAGCTTATCCTGAAACAATCACTTATCGTAGAACTGAGTCAGTCGGTCCTAAAGTTGGAGACGAGCTTATTCAAGCAGGTGTAATTGCAATAGTTGTAGCAATAGTATTAATGCTTGCATATATCTGGTTTCGTTTTGAGTTACCATTTGCAATTGGTGCAGTTATTGCATTAGTTCATGATATCGGATTAACTCTTGGTATGCTTTCTTTAACAGGATTTGAGGTAAATTTAGCTTCTGTTGCAGCAATTTTGTTAATAGTTGGATACTCGATGAACGATACTGTTGTAGTTTATGATCGAGTCAGAGAAAACTTACGCAAATATAAAAGCATGCCTTTAATATCTCTTCTGAATCAATCTGTGAATGAAACGCTAGCAAGAACAGTTGTCACTTCTGGAACTACTTTACTGGCTCTCCTTGCATTATTCATTTTTGGGGGTGAAGTAATAAGAGGTTTTAGTTTTACAATGATTTGGGGTGTTATAGCTGGAACATACTCCTCTATATTCGTTGCTGGAGCACTTCTCTTATACGTGAAACCAAATAGGGGTGGGAAAACTAAGTCTGGTGATCCTTATGCTGATGCTGAAAGGCTACAAGCTAACGCCAATTTATCAACCCCTATTGATAATATAAACGATTCAAGTCCTTTTGATAATACCTCTCAAAATGAAGACCTCTCTTCTAAAGCGGTTAATAATCAAACTCGACCTTTAAAGTCTGGTAAGACAAGTTCATCTAAGAGACGAAATCGTCGTAATAGGCGTAATCGCCGTAAAACTTAAACAAATGAAACTTTCACCATTATTGTCAAAAGATAAACAAGTCATTAAAGCATATGACTCATCTGGTTTTGATGTTAATGGAAAACATTATAATGCTAGCATATTTGTTACTTCAAATCAGACTGAAATATGGAATGTTGAAGGCGACCCACAAAAGTTAAAATATTCAGATTTTGAAGAATATATTTCTAATAAAAACCTCGATGTTTTACTTGTAGGCACAGGTATTAAATTTGTAATGATTCCTCAACAACTTCGACAAAGTATGCGAAATGTAGGGATTGGAGTTGAGTGTATGGATACAGCAGCGGGTTGTAGGACTTATAATATATTGCTTTCTGAAGGTAGAAGTGTTGCGGCTGCACTGATGATTGCTGGATGATCAATTAGATATCAATAAATTTTTTAGTATTTATATATTTACATTTTCTTTCTTGCTCTAATAGCTGCAGTTAGCCCTGAACGAACAGCTCCTTCAATAGTTGCTGGTAAACCAGTATTAGTCCAATCTCCAGCTAATGTAACATTTTTCCAAGGTGTNTTTGCCCCATGTCTAGAAATTGTAGCGGCTATAGGGTCTTGTGCAAATGTTGCCCTTTTTTCTTTTACTATCCTATATTTAGGTATTTTAGTTTTCGATAGTCCAAGAGCAAGTGATACATCTTCCCATAATTTATTAGCTAATAGATCGCTATTTTGATCGATTAATTGATCTGCAGCACTGACTGTTACAGATAAGATTTTGTTTCTAACAAATATCCAGTCAGCTGTTCCTCCTACTAATCCAAGGATCCGAGATTCACACGGTAGTTTTANACGTTGTGAAAGCTTATAATGTGCATTTAGNATTGCACGAGTTTCATTGGGNNCTTTAATACCTGGTAACATNTGTGACGCTATTTGAGGCGGAACTGCGACAATAACTTGGTTTTTTTTNTTAATCTCAATAGANTGTTCACCAAAATTTAGAGANACAGCTTTTTTNCCAGAAAAAATAATTTCACGTAATCTATGNCCATATTTTATTTGTCCATTATTTTTTTCAATGAATTCAATTGCGGGCTCAATTAAAGCCTTGCTCAGTCCTTCTCTTGTAAAATAAGGTTTTGAACCTTCAGCTCCACTACCAAATGTAAGTTTTATGACCGGCCATAAAAGCCTAGCTGATGCAGACTCAATTTCAATATTTAGCACGGCTTTACATATCGGATCCCAAAGACGTTCAGACATTATGGAGTTTTGACCTAAGCAATCTTTTACTGTTGATTTTCTTGATGCTATAGCTAGTCGTAAAATAGTTAAATAGTTTACCCAGGTGCTATCTGGAACACGCCTTTTTGGTGAAAATATCCACCAAGGAATTTTTCCTTTATTTAAATGGATATTCCAATATTTTCCAGATTTTATGTCTATAAAAGGGTATAAAGATTTTTCTTGAGCAATTAAACCCCCTTCATTTCCTATTACTTTAAGGAATGCAAATACACTTTTATTAGCGCCTAAAATAAGGTGATTGCCATTATCAATATAAGCCCCAATTTCATCATCCCAAAAAGACCTGCAACGGCCTCCGGCTTGGACAGAAGATTCATATACTTTTGTTTTATATCCAGCAGCTGTTAATGCAACTGCGGCTGATAATCCAGATAGACCGGCGCCAATTATGTATGCTTCAGGTTTGCTCATAAGTTCATGTGATAAAATACAGGTTAACGAATTTAAAAATAAGTATACAATCTTACTGCTTTATACGACATACACCCTAGTATTAATATAAGTGAGGTAATCTAGTTGTCGAATAGGGGTTTAAATAAATCAGAACTTGCTATTGATCCAGTGAAGATAGATGCAATTGCATTACATTGTAGAGAAATGGATTATGAACGATATTTATTAATGGGTTTTAGCCCCCCTAAATATCGTTCTAAACTTTTGGTTGCATTAGCATTTAATACTGAAATATCTCAAATTTCAAGTAAGGTATCAGAGCCTATGCTTGGAAATATTAGGTATCAATGGTGGCGTGATGCAATAAATGATAGTCAAAAAAATAAATATTCTGGTCATTTTATTCTNGAGCCTTTAATTCCTCTTATTAATGAACACAGTTATATAGCTGAAGACCTATTGAAAATAATAAATGCTTACGAGATAGAATGCATAGGACAATCTCCTGCTAATATAGATGAGTTATTTTCTTTTGCATTAGAAACAGGTGGACTACTTAACAAATTNATAGCCAAGATGTTAGTAGATTGCNATCAAACTGCTAAAACTGCATGCTCATTAGGTTCTATATGGACAATAATTAATTTAATGAGGGACTTACCTAAAGAAAAACAACAAGCAGGTTTTTGGATTCCAGAAAATCTTTTAAAGACTACAGGCATCGATGTTTCATCAATTTTAGATATAGAAAATAGAAAAGTTTTATGTCGAATAGTAGAGAAAATATTACTTCAGAGTGAAGATTGCTATCTAAAACCATATTCTTCAAGAGGACTGGGTAAAACAGAAGCAAAAGCAGCCCTATTAATTAGAGGATTAATATTATATCAACTAAGTTGTTTCAGGAAAGCAGGTTATGACCCTTATCTGTTGAGCAGATCTAGGAATTCATTGACCTCATTATTTATAGCAACAAAGTGGTCAATTCTTAAAAAATACTAAACCAATAAATTACAAGTTATCTTTCTTTTTATTTAGCCTGTGACGACGGTGAACAAATAATACTCCCAATAAAATACCTAAAAATAGGNGCAGCATCACAATTAAAATTAAGGGTATTTTAAAGTCCCAAAAAAAAACACTTATCTTTATAGGTTCAATATTTTGAAGTCCAATTACTATTTGTAAGACAACAATTATTGATCCTAGAATTAGTCTTTTATTTTTATAAACTCTAATTAAAGCTTCAAATTTTTTCATTTTACAGACTGCATTAATATTATGTATTTTGTAACCAAGAGTTGAGGTCTAATAGCGCACGGTCAGTTACTAATTTCCTACGATCTTTTTTCTTTAATTTTTTCTTAGATATTGAGGGCATTAATCCAAAGTTTATATTCATTGGTTGGAAGCTACCTCCATTACTATTCATCCCACCTGTTACAATGTAGTCTAATAAAGAACCTAATGCTGTTGTTTTTGGTGGTGGCTCAAGGCTCTTGCCTAGAATCTCTGCTGTTAAAAATTTACCTGCTAAAAGACCAATAGCAGCACTTTCAACGTAACCTTCTACACCCGTTATTTGTCCTGCAAATCTTAGGTTTAGTTCATTCTTTAAACGAAGTGTACAATCTAATAGTTTAGGACTATTTATGAATGTATTGCGATGAATACCTCCCAATCTTGCGAAGCGAGATGATTCTAGACCTGGAATTTTAGAAAAAATACTAATTTGATCTTTATGACTAAGCTTTGTTTGGAAACCAACAATATTATATATTGACCCAGCCATATTATCTTGTCGTAACTGTACAACTGCATGTGGCTTTATTTTATTTCTTGGGTCAGAGAGCCCAACTGGTTTCATAGGGCCGTATCTAAGTGTTTCTTTNCCTCTTTCTGCCATCACCTCTATAGGGAGGCAGCCTTCAAAGTAGGGCGTATCTTTTTCCCACTCTTTAAAAGCAATTGGTTTTGCATTTACTAGAGAGTCTACAAAATTAATATATTGTTCTTCATTTAAAGGACAGTTTATATATGCTGCAGGGTCTCCATCTGGTCCACCTTTGTCATACCTGGATTGAAACCAAGCCTTTGAAAAATCAATACTATCTTTGTATACAATTGGGGCTATAGCATCAAAAAAATCTAATGCTTTTTCTCCTGTTAAGTTAAGTATTGAATTACTGAATTTTTCTGAAGTTAGAGGACCAGTAGCAATTATGCACTTTCCCATATTGGGAGTAGGTAAAGATTCCTGTTCAGTTCTAATTATACTTAAAAGACCATTAGATATTAGTGTACTTTCCACAGATTTAGAAAAACATTCACGATCTACTGCCAATGCTGTTCCTGCTGGTACTTTATTTGCATCTGCTGACTTTATAATTAATGAATTACACCGACGCATTTCTTCATGGAGTAATCCAATTGCACTATTTTGAGAATCGTCTGACCTAAAAGAATTAGAGCAAACTAGTTCACATAGGTTTTCTGTTGAATGAACAGGTGTTGTTTGGGTAGGTCTCATCTCAATAAGCTTAACTGCGATTCCAGCGCTAATTAATTGCCAAGCGGCTTCACAGCCTGCGAGACCTCCTCCTATTATAGTTGCAAATTTTTCTGTAGACATAAATTTAATATCAATTGTTGTATACAAAATATAGAAATATAATTTCTTAAAGGCTTAAATATAGTTTTTTAGGTACTGACCGGTATAGCTTTTATCATTATTAATAATTATTTCTGGAGGACCCTCAGCAATAATTTCACCTCCATTGTCACCACCATCAGGACCTAGGTCAATTATCCAGTCAGCAGTTTTTATTACCTCTAAGTTATGTTCTATAACAATAACTGTATTACCAGCGTCGACAAGTGTATGGAGAACTTCTAAGAGTTTTTTTACATCGGCAAAATGTAATCCAGTAGTTGGTTCATCTAGGATGTATAATGTTTTACCAGTAGCTCTGCGAGAGAGCTCTTTAGCTAACTTAACACGTTGTGCTTCTCCTCCAGATAAAGTTGTAGCTTGTTGACCTATATGAATATATCCAAGTCCTACACGTTGTAACGTCTCCATTTTAGACCTAATTGAAGGTACAGCTTTGAAAAATATTGAACCTTCATCCACAGTCATATCAAGAATGTTAGCTATTGATTTTCCTTTATAAGTTATCTCAAGAGTTTCACGGTTATATCTTTGTCCTTTACATTCATCACATTGGACATAAACATCAGGTAAAAAATGCATTTCGATTTTTATAAGTCCATCACCTTGGCAAGCCTCACATCTGCCACCCTTTACATTAAATGAAAAACGTCCTGGTTTATATCCACGGGCACGAGACTCTGGAAGACCAGAATACCATTCTCTTATAGGGCCAAATGCGCCTGTATAAGTCGCAGGGTTAGACCTTGGAGTACGACCTATAGGTGATTGATCAATATCTACAATTTTATCAAAATATTCAATTCCATGTATTTGATCATAATTACCAGCCTGTTTTCTTGAATTATTTATTATAATAGATGCTGCATTATAAAGTGTATCAATAATTAAGGTTGATTTTCCGCTTCCAGAAACACCTGTGACACATGTGAAAGTTGAAACAGGAATTCTAGCTTCAATATTTTTTAAATTATTGGAATTAGCTCCAGATATAATTAACTGATGTCCTTGGTTAGCTTTTCTGCGATTCTTGGGGGTAGGTATTTCCTCTAACCTTGTGAGATATTGACCTGTAATACTTTCAGGTGTGTCCATAATTTGCTTAGGAGTTCCTTCTGCAATAATTCGTCCTCCATGAATACCAGCACCTAAACCCATATCTATTACATGATCAGCAGCAAGAATTGAATCTTCATCATGTTCAACTACTATTACACTATTACCAAGGTCACGAAGCCTGGTGAGTGTTCTTAGAAGTCTATCATTATCTTTTTGATGTAAGCCAATAGAAGGCTCATCAAGAACATATACTACTCCAGTTAAACCTGATCCAATTTGTGATGCTAATCTTATTCTTTGGCTTTCACCCCCAGAAAGGGTGCCTGATGGACGAGCTAGAGTTAAATAGTTAAGTCCAACATTATTTAAAAAATTTAAACGTGCTAATAATTCTTTTAAAATACGCTCTGCTATTTCATTTTCTTTTTTTGTTATTTTAGATGATAAATTGTCAAACCATATGGCAGCTTCAGCAATAGATAGATCAACTATTTGACCTATATGGTAATTATCAATTTTAACAGATAAAGCTTCTTGTTTAAGTCTATAACCATCACATTTCTGACATGCTCGATTTGTTTGATATTTCATCAGTTCTTCCCGTAACCAGGAACTATCTGATTCTCGCCATCTTCGTTCTAAATTACTAAGAACGCCATCAAATGGTTTGGTTAAAGAGTATTTACGTTTTCCATCATCGTAGGTAAATGAAATATCTTGTCCATTTGATCCATTCATAAACCAACCTTTTTCGACGATTGTTAATTTACTCCATGGTGTGGACATATTTACTTTATAATGTTTAGCAATACTCTCTATAGTTTGCATATAATATGGTGACTGACTTTTATTCCATGGGGCTATAGCGCCGTCTTTAAGTGAAAGGTCATGGTCTGGAACTATAAGTTCCTCATTGAAATACATTTCAAGTCCCAGACCATCACACTTGGAGCATGCTCCTTGAGGATTATTAAAAGAAAATAATCTTGGTTCAATTTCTTCTATTGTAAAACCAGAAACAGGACATGAAAATCTTGATGAATAAGTTTTACGTATTCCAGTGACTGCATTTTCNGTTATTAGTAAACCATCACTTAGGTTTAAGACTGTTTCNATACTATCAGCTAGTCTATTTCCAAGNTCATCATTAATAATAATTCTATCAACTACTACCTCAATGTCATGTTTTTCTGTTTTCTTTAAAGAAGGAACTTCATCTGTAGAATATATTATTCCATCAACCTTAACTCGGGTAAAACCATTTTTTATCAGNGAGGTTAATTCTTTTTTGTGCTCCCCTTTTCGCCCACGTATTAATGGTGCTAATAAATAAAGTCTTGTACCTAATTTTAAACTTGATATGCTGTCAACCATTTGGGTAATGCTTTGACTTGTAATTGGGAGNCCTGTAGCAGGAGAAAAAGGTGTACCTATGCGGGCATATAAAAGTCTTAGNTAGTCGAATATTTCTGTCACTGTTCCAACAGTTGATCTAGGGTTTCGACTTGTAGTTTTCTGCTCAATAGAAATGGAAGGGGAGAGTCCTTCAATAGACTCNACATCTGGTTTTTCCATNAGCTCCAGAAATTGCCGTGCATAAGCAGACAAACTTTCAACGTAGCGTCTTTGACCTTCTGCATANATTGTATCAAAAGCGAGTGATGANTTACCAGAACCAGAAACCCCAGTTATCACAACTAACTTATTTCTAGGTATATTTACGTCAATATTTTGTAAATTGTGTTCACAAGCCCCTTTTATAGAGATTGAACTTTGATCAATTAAGTTGTTATTTTGTTTTTTTTTCATAATCTTTATTTAATTATGATTTAGTATGTATGCAAATATTACATATGGTGTTGTTACTCTGCGGCGTCATGATAATGTGCNTATATANTTTTAATGAATCAATTTTAGTNTTAGTTAATTTGGGGGCACTAATGGCAGGAAGCGTCAATAAAGTAATACTTATTGGAAATCTAGGTAGAGATCCAGAAATTCGTCAAATGCAAGATGGAAACCCAGTTGTAAATTTATCAGTTGCAACTTCTGAATCTTGGCGTGATAAAGCTACTGGTGAACGTCGTGATAAAACTGAATGGCATAGAGTAGTAGTTTTTAATGAACATTTAGCCAATATTGCCGAAAAATTCTTGAAAAAAGGTACTCGTGTATATGTAGAAGGTCAACTTCAAACACGGAAATGGACTGATCAAACGGGAATCGAGAAATATTCAACTGAGGTTATATTAAATAGGTTTCGCGGGGATATACAAATGCTTGATCGAGGAGCAGAAACCACTGATGGAAGGCAAATTACGGAAAGTGATAATTCTGAAAGTGCTAGTTTAACTGATTCTAGTCCCAATACTTCTAATCCAAACACCTTAGATGATGATATTCCTTTTTAACTCTCTGATTTTATCTATTAAATACCATAAATAATATTAAACTAGGTTTAATTTAATTGCTTTAGCTTTGAAATAGTCCATTGTTGGAATTAAAAAAATAAGTTAAAATAAACCATATTATCGAATTCTATGATTCGTCCTTGCAACTTATTTCCAAAGGCTTAGAGCACGTCATTGAGTAACGAGCCACCGGCCCAACCACCCACTGAACCGCCGGCTTTTGAGCCGACTGAATATCCCCCTGTGTCCATAGAGGAGGAGATGAAACGCTCTTACCTTGATTATGCAATGAGCGTTATCGTTTCAAGAGCATTACCTGATGTCAGGGATGGATTAAAACCAGTACATCGTCGGATATTATTTGCAATGCATGAGAGTGGTTATGTATGGAACAAACCACATCGAAAATCTGCTCGGGTAGTTGGTGATGTTATGGGTAAATATCACCCACACGGTGATGCTGCTATTTATGATGCTATGGTACGTATGGCTCAGAATTTCTCAATGCGTCTCCCTTTAATCGATGGGCAGGGTAATTTTGGTTCTATGGATGGTGATCCACCAGCCGCTATGCGGTACACAGAAGTTAGAATGGCAAAACCTTCCCAGACACTTATAGAAGATATTGACCAGGATACAGTTAATTTTCAGGATAATTACGATGGCTCTTCTCAGGAACCCACAGTTTTGCCAGCTGAGTTTCCAAATCTGCTGGTAAATGGAGCAGGTGGAATTGCTGTTGGGATGGCTACAAATATACCTCCTCATAACCTAGGAGAAGTTATAGATGCCTGCTGTGCATATCTTGATAACAATAATATTTCAATAGAAGATTTAGTCGAGATTGTTCCAGGACCAGATTTCCCAACAGGAGCTCAAATATTAGGTCGTGCAGGTATGCGTCAGGCCTTAATGACTGGTCGTGGCTCAGTTGTAATGCGCGGCAGGACACATTTTGAAGAAATACGAAAAGATAGAGAAGCAATTGTAGTAACTGAAATACCTTATCAAGTTAATAAATCAAGAATGATTGAACGAATAGCTGAATTAGTGCGCGATAAACGTGTTGAAGGTATCGCAGATCTAAGAGATGAGTCAGATCGTGAAGGTGTAAGAGTTGTTGTTGAGTTAAAGCGTGATGCAGTTGCAGAAGTCGTTCTTGCCCAGCTACACCGTTATTCTCCGCTTCAGACCAGTTTTGGCGTGAATATGTTAGCCCTTAATAGCGGCAAACCTGAACTAATGAATTTAAAAGATATAATTGAAGCATTTATAAAGTTTCGGGAAGAGGTAATCACAAGAAGGACAAAGTTTCAGTTAGGTAAGGCAAGAGATCGTGCACATACTTTAGTTGGTTTAGCTATTGCTGTTGCTAATATTGATGATGTTATTGCTGCAATACGTAAATCTAAGGATCCCGCAGAGGCAAGGGCTGCACTTATTGAGCGTTCATGGCCTGTTCATGAGGTATTAGATTTAGTGAATCTTATTGCTGACCCGCGTCAGCGGGTTGATGAAAAAAATAGTACAGTCAAACTTACTGAAGAACAAACAAAAGCTATTCTCGAGCTGAGATTGCAGAGACTAACTGCAATGGAGAGGGGAAAGATAGCAAGTGAGCTTGAAGAAATTATGTCTCAAATTCATGATTTTATCCAAATCCTTCAAGACCCAGAAACATTGAAAGAACTTTTAAGGAAGGAACTATTAAGGGTCAAAGATGATTATGCTGATCCAAGAAGAACAGAACTTACTGACCAAGAGTTTGAGGCTGATATAGAAGACTTAATCCAAAGAGAAGAAATGGTTGTCAGCTTATCACATAGTGGGTATGTGAAACGTGTACCTCTTTCAAAATATCGATCACAAAAGCGGGGTGGGAAAGGGCGATCAGGTATGCGCCTAAAAGATGATGACTTTGTAAGTAGAGTCTTTGTCGTTAATACTCACACACCGGTGCTATTCTTCTCTACTGCTGGAAAAGTATATAAACTTAAGGTTTATCGTTTGCCAGTTGCTGAGCCACAGGCAAGAGGTAAAGCATTAGTAAATCTTTTACCTTTATCAGAAGGAGAGACTATTTCTACTATTCTACCAATGCCAGAAGATGAAGAAGCATGGGGTGGCTTAGAACTTATGTTTGCAACTACTGGTGGTTACGTAAGGCGTAATAGTGCAGCAGATTTCACCAATGTTCCCTCTAACGGTAAAATAGCTATGAAACTTGCTGATGGAGATGGAATAGTTGGAGTTTCAATATGCTCAATAAATAATGATGTTTTGTTGGCAGCTTCTGGAGGCAAGTGTGTCAGATTCTCTGTTCCCGATGTCAGGCTTTTTAAAGGAAGGAGCTCACAAGGTGTTAGAGGAATGCTCCTTTCAAATAATGATCATATAGTATCTATGACAATTTTAACTCATGTAGAGTTAAACTCAGTTGATCGTGATGGTTATTTTGGAAGAAAACGTGAGGGAGAAATTCCTACGTTAACTGAGGACAGACATTCTGAATTATCAACCACAGAACAATTTCTTCTCACAGTTCGTTCAGATGGATATGGAAAAAGAACATCAGCTCATGATTACAGACTTACTAAACGAGGGGGAAAGGGTGTAATTAATATAGATCTTGGAAATGATAGCCATGTTGTTGCAACAATGCCAATTGAAGATGATGCAGGGGTGATGCTTGTGACTGATGCTGGTCAAATGATCAGATGTTCAGTTTCTGATATAAGTAAAGTCGGTCGAACAGCTAGAGGTGTAAGAATATTTCGTTTGAGTGAAGGCGAACATGTAATGGCAGTTGCCCAGCTTGATGATCAGGAGGAATCTGAGAATCAAAATATTGAATCTGAACAAAGTGAAACATCTGTCAATGAATTACAAGATGAGAATGATAAGACTTAAATCTCGGAATTTAAATAGAATTAAAGAGGGTAATTTAAATGACTGATAACGGTCGGATTGGTGTTTATCCAGGTACATTTGATCCAATTACCAGTGGTCATACAGATATTGTAAAAAGGGCATTAAAGGTTGTTGACCATTTAGTAATAGGTGTAGCCGTTAATACTGGTAAATCTCCATTATTTAATCTTAATGAGCGAACCGAGATGGTTATTAGTGAATTAGAGCCAATTGGTGGAAAAAGAATATCAGTGAGGAGCTTTGATAATCTATTAATGCATTTTGTTGAGGAAGTAGGAGCGTCTATAATAGTAAGGGGTCTCAGAGCTTTATCTGATTTTGAATACGAATTTCAGATGACTGGAATGAATGCAAGACTTAATAGCGAAGTTGAAACAGTATTTTTAATGGCCTCAGAAAACCATCAATTTATAGCTTCAAAATTAGTTAAAGAAATAGCTGGTTTAGGAGGGGATATAAGTAGTTTTGTATCTCCTAATATTAGCCAGAGACTTACCAAGCGAATTGCATCTATTAAAAAATAACGGTTTTTATTCTGACTATGCAGGTTGACCTTTTTAATTATGAACTTCCAAAACATTTAATTGCTTCAAAACCTATTAATCCTAGGGATGCAGCAAGAATGTTAGTTGTTAATGATAGTATTGAAGACTCTACTATTAAAAAGGTAGCTGATTATCTTACCTCAAAAGACATTATAGTATTTAATGATACTCGTGTGATGCCTGTACGTTTAAGGGGGCTCAAGGATAACAACAAAATTGAGCTTACGCTCATTAAACACTTAGAAACTAATATTTGGCGTTCTTTTGCCAAACCAGCAAGACGATTAAAGCGAGGAAACGAAATCATATTTGGACCAAATTTTAATGCAAAAGTAATATCACGTAATGGACCAGAAGTAGATATTCAGTTTTTAACAGATCAAGACAATATCTCTAGTTTGTTAGATAAATATGGAGAAATGCCCATTCCTCCTTATATCGATAGAAAACTAGGATCAAAGCCTGAAGATTGGGACAATTATCAAACTATTTTTGCTAAAAATCCTGGTGCAATAGCAGCCCCTACAGCAGGTTTGCATTTTACGAACAACCTTTTAAGAACAATAGAAAAAAAGGGCATTAACCATGTCTTCACAACACTTCATGTAGGAGCTGGCACTTTTGTTCCGGTTAAAGTNAAGGATACTAATGACCATATAATGCACTCTGAGTATTTTAGAATTAGTCAAGAAACTGTTGAGGTAATAGAAGAAAAACGTAGAAAAGGAGGTCGTGTAGTTGCAGTAGGGACTACTTCTCTANGAGTTCTAGAATCTGCAATTACAAATAAAGGTAAGCTCCAAGCTAGAGAAGGGGAGACCAGCCTTTTCATTACTCCTGGTTATAAATTTAAAGTTGTGGATATCCTCTTAACTAATTTTCATCTTCCATGTTCCACATTGTTTATGTTGGTCTCAGCTTTTATAGGGAATGAAAAAGCACTCATGGCCTATTCCCATGCTATTAATGAAGAATATAGATTTTATTCCTATGGTGATGCATCACTATTATTTAGAAGTAGTTAGGTCTTATTAATGGGAATAAAATTTGATGTAACAGCTNCNGATGGCTTAGCNCGGCGTGGAATTATCCATACTAAAAGTGGAGTGATACATACCCCAGCATTTATGCCTGTTGGTACTGCTGGAACTGTTAAAGGTTTATTGCCAAGTCAGGTAGAGAATACTGGAGCTGATATTATTTTGGGTAATACATATCACTTAATGCTGAGACCTGGCGTTAGCACAATAGAGAGTTTTGGTGGATTGCATAAATTTATGAGTTGGAGAGGTCCAATATTAACAGATTCTGGTGGTTTTCAAGTCATGTCTCTAGCTGGGTTAAGAAAGGTTGATGATAAAGGGATTACTTTTCGAGCGCACACTGACGGTAGTTCACACAGACTCACACCCGAGAAAGCTATCTCTATNCAAAAANNACTAAATAGTGATATTTCNATGGTATTAGATGAGTGTGTTTCNTATCCAGCAGACTTTNAAAATGCCTCTAATGCCATGANAAGATCATCTCAGTGGGCAAGTCGTTGTAAAANCGCCTTTGANGATACTCCTGGNAAAGGTTTATTTGGNATTATNCANGGTNGTACATATGAAGANCTAAGGTTAGAGTCCCTTAAAGTTTCTTGAANANTGTAATTTTGATGGTATTGCAATCGGGGGGTTNGCCGTAGGTGAGGGGCAAAAGATAATGTTGGATGTATTGAAGTTNCTGGCTCCNCAATTGCCTTTTGTAAAACCTCATTATTTAATGGGTGTTGGTACACCGGATGATATTATTAAAGCAGTAGCATTGGGAGTTGATATGTTCGACTGTGTATTACCAACCAGATCAGGTCGAACCGGGAGAGTTTATACANCAAATGGTCACATTAATATAAAAAATTCANTTTACCGAGATAGTAAATTACCTCTTCAAGAAAATTGTGAGTGTAGAGCTTGTAAAAATTTTTCAAGAGCGTATATACATCACCTTTTCCGTTGTAAGGAAATGTTAGGACCAATTCTTTGCACTATACATAATTTATATTTTTATCAAACATTAATGCGTGATATTAGGCTCTCTATAGAGCATAAGAATTTTGATTATTTTCTACAAACTTGGAAAAAACATTATAACCTTGATACAACGACTTGACCCAGAGGAGAAGGCTTCTTATTTTCATAATAATGCGCTCATAGCTCAGGTGGTAGAGCAACTGACTTTCAAATGGGAGCCCTGCTAAGAAACTAGCAGGTGACAAGACGTCAAATTCGGGGAACCCTTATCGGTCTTAGACCGTTGGCAATCCCGAGCCAAGCCATGTTGTTATATTATAAAAACATCATGGAAGGTGTAGAGACTAGACGGCGTCCACCTTCGCCCTGATTATTTTTTATGCGGGCATGGTGAAGGGATAGTCCGGGCTACAAACCCTAATTGGGGCGACGAAAGTCGTGGTAGTGGAGTAATCAGTGGGTCCCAGGTTCGAGTCCTGGTGAGCGCACCACCTTACCGCCTAGTATTTGATATTATTACCTAATTTTTTTGCACTCAATTTTTCCATTTCTTTGTTCACGATAGGCTCTTTTAAGGTCTGTTGGAAGTAGTTAGACTACTATTAGAAGCTACAGGAGGGTTCATGGTAGAAGCAGTAATCGTATCAACGGTCCGAACACCTATTGGAAAGGCATATCGAGGCGCTTTTAATAATACCCATGGGGCTACCATGGGAGGACATGTTATCAAGCACGCCTTGGAGCGAGCCAAGTTAGATCCACAAGAAGTAGAAGACGTAATTTTAGGATGTGCTATGCCGGAGGGTGCAACCGGGGGCAACATCGCTCGTCAAGCAGCTCTAAGAGCTGGATGTCCTGTGACTACATCAGGTGCAACAATAAATCGGTTTTGTTCCTCGGGGCTCCAGGCAATAAGTACTGCTGCTCACAGGGTAACTGTTGATAATGTTCCCGTCGTTCTTGCAGGAGGCCTAGAATCTATAAGTTT